>CAWAOF010000010.1:0-64912 GCA_963783525.1 uncultured beta proteobacterium | reverse complement strand
ACGAAATCCGCGCGCATGTCGGGCGACTTGCTCTGGATGCGAGACACGCTCGTCCCGCTGAATGCGTTGGCGCTGCCGCTCTCACCGCGGAGCAGCTGGCGATCGCGCACCGCTTCGCCGACACTTTCCGCGCGGCCGCGATCCATCCCCAGGAGGCGCCGCGCCCGGGTCCGGCGGACCGCGACTGCGGATCGGATACGTCTCGAGCGATTTCCGCCTGCACCCTATCGCCTACCTGCTCGCCGAGCTCGGGAACGGCACGATCGCAGCCGCTTCGAGGTTTTGCCTACTCGATCGGTCCGGGCGAGGACAGCCCGCTGCGCGGGCGGATCGAGCGCGCATTCGAGCACTTCGTCGACTGCGCAGACGATTCCGCCGAGCGGACAACACGGCGCATACGCGCCGACGGCATCGAGATCGCAATCGACCTGAACGGCTAGATGAGCGGCAGCCGCACGGAGATCTTCGTGCCACGTCCGGCGCCGATACAGATGCATTGGCTGGGATTCCTCGGAACTCTCGGTGCGGAATGGATCGACCATGTCATCACCGACCGTTTCGTGCGCCGCCCGCGATGCAGCCCATTTCACCGAGCGCTTTCTGTATCTGCCCGACGGCTACACGCCCGCGGACACGCGACGTCCGATCGATCCGCGGCCGCAATCGCGCGTGGAGCTGGGGCTGCCGAGGACGGAATCGTCTTCTGCTGCTTCAACAACGCGTACAAGATCGTGCCGCCGATCTTCGACCTTGGATGCGCGTCCTGGCTGCGGTTCCCGGCAGCGTCCTGTGGCTGTCACCCTCGTCGGACGCGACGTACGCCAATCTGCGCCGCGAGGCGCGTACACGCGGCATTGCCCCGGAGCGGCTGATCTTCGCGCCGCGCGCGGATCTCGGCACCTATCTCGCGCGGCTGCGCCTCGCCGATCTCTTCCTCGACACCTGGCCCTACAACGCAGGGACCACGGCGAACGACGCGCTTTTCGTCGGCCTGCCCATCCTGACCTGCGCCGGCGAAACGATGGCGAGCCGCGTGGCCGCGAGCCAGCTCCACACGATGGGCGTACCGGAACTCGTGACGCACGATCTCGCCGGATACGAAGCGACGGCGATCGCGCTGGCGCGCGCGCCGGAGCGTCTGGCGAACCTGCGCGAGAACGCGAGCAGCGTGGACGCTCGCCGCTCTTCGACATGGCGCGCTAACGCGGGGGCTCGAGGAAGCGCTCGCCGCCGTGTGGGACGACTACTCACCAGGTCGGCGAGCGCCGCGTCCTGAGACCATGCGTGCAATCGCGACCGCCGCTCTCCTGAAGGAATTCCTGCAGGCGCGCAATCGGCGCCGGGTCGTCGAACAGGCGGCTCTGGGCAACGCGATGCGCGAGCGCATTGCGCTTCGCCACGCATCGTCTTCGACGAGCCGCAGGCGATCCGCAGATAATCGTCGCGGTCCGCGGCGATGAGGTCGGTCACGCCGATCACGTCGAGCATGCCCGCGCTCTGCCGGCCGCGCATCAGGGCGCCCGGAAGCGTGACGATCGGCAACCCGCACGCCAGCGCGTCGAGGCTCGTGTTGCCGCCCGACCAATGCAGCGTGTCCAGCATCGCATCGCAGAGGCGATTGACGCGCAGGTAATCCGGATGGGCAAGGCCGGCAGCACGATCGTACGCTCGCGAATCGCGATGCCCTGCGCGACAAATGCCGACTCGAGCCGGCGCATGAACCGGTCGGTCAGCGCGGGATGCCGGCCTTCGAACAGCACCAGCATCGTGTCGCGCGTCGCCGCCAGGACGGACGCCAGCAGGCTGTCGTTGTCCGGATGCACCTTGAACAGCGACTGCGGGCAAAGCAGCAGCACCTTGCCCTCGGGCAGCGCGAAGCGCGCGCGGTCGGCATCGACGGGGACGCGGGCGGCGGGTACTGCGTCCCGATCCCCGGCAGCAGCACCAGCCGCTCGCTGTAGTGCGACGCCGCGGCCGCGGGCTCCATCGCCGCCGCCGACAGGTAGTAGTCGATCGTCGGGTCGCCGGTCGTCGTCGGATCCGCCACGCCGCGCATTGCACGGGCGCCAGCCGGAGCGCCGAGAGCGCAAACGAGACCGAGTGCATCCCGAGTTCGGGATAGACGAGCACATCGAGTGCGTCGGCGCGGATCGCCGCGGCGACGTTGGCCACGCGCCACTTGGGACCGACCAGATGACGAAACCGGTCGACACTGCCGGCGATCTCGCGCCCTACGTCGTCTTGCCCCGGATGCAGGTGATAAGCGAAGATTTCGAATCGCGTCCGATCGAGTCCGGTGATCCAGCGCCGGAAATACATGCCGACGGTACCCACCTTGAAGAACGCCGACGCGAAGCCGACACGGATGCGCCGACCTGCCACCGGCGCTCTCGGAATCGGCCGACGGAACTCGGGCGCAGCGATGTCGATCGAGCGCGCGACGAGTGCCGCGTACTGTTGCTGAAGCGGCCTGTCGTCCTGGCCCTGGTAGGGGAGCAGGAAATTGCTCCACTGCCACGCGTCGAGGATCTGGGACGCCGTCTGACCGGGCGAGCAGCGCTCCACGATCTCGCCGAGCGCGGCGAGACCATCGGCATAGGCGAGTCGCGCCGCTGCAATCTCGTCAGTGCTGGCATAGAGCATCGGCAACGTCAGATGCAGCCCGAGCGCGGCGCGCAAGTGCTGCGGATCCGCCTTGACGGCCCGTTCGAATGCCGCGCGCGCCTGCCCAGGGTCGCCGCGTTCGGCGAGCACGACCCCCAGCTGGAACCACTCGGTCGCGGTGGCCTCGAGTTCCAGCGCACGCAGATAGAGCTGCGCCGCTTCGTCGAGACGGCTCTGCCGCTGCAGCAGGCCGGCCAGGCCGACCAGCGCGGGGCGCAGATCGGCACGCAGCCGCAAGGCCGCACGCAGGGAGGCCTCGGCGGCCCTGTCGTCCCCCAGATCGCGCTCCAGGAGCCCGAGCGTCGCATGGCCGAGCGGATAGTCCGGCTGCAGACGGAGCGCATCGCGGATCACGACGACCGCGTCGGCGAAGCGCCCAGCGGCACGCAGCGCCGAGCCGAGATTGTTCAGCGCGCGGACATACTCCGGCCGCAGCCGAACAGCCTGCTCGAAACTCACGACGGCGGCGTCGTTGTCGCCGGAATCGGCCAGGAGCAGTCCGAGAAGATTGTGGGCCTCCGGATAATCCGGACGCAGCCGTGTGGCGCTGCGCAGGCTCGCGATTGCTGCGGCCAGCTGCCCGGCGTCTTGCTGTGCCAGTGCCAGCTGGTAATGCGCGGGTGGCGTCGGTCGGGGCGGCCGCCACTGCGGCCTGCGCCCGGGCAAGCGACGCGTCAGGCATCGCCCGCTTCGGCAGCGGCAAGCGCGTCCGGACAGCGTTCGCGCATCGCCGCCCGATAGGCCGCTTCGAGGTTACGCGTGTGGGAGACCATGTCGGTCAGCGCCGAGTGCGCGATGCCCATGCGGATCCGCGCGCGCACATCGGCGGCGAACGCGGCATCGCCCGCGAGCCGCGCGGCGATTTCGACGTATTCGCGGCCGCTCTGCGCCACGGTCTCCGGGACGCCGAGATTGGCGAGAATCGAGTACGACGTCCGCTCGCCGTGCCGCCGGCCGGCGAGCGTCACCACGGGCACACCCATGTCGAGCGCCTCGAGCGTGCCGTTGACGCCACCATAGGGCATCGTGTCGAGCACGAAGTCGACGAGCTCGTAGCGGGCCTGGTTCTCCGCGTCGTCGCGCCCCTGCGGCAGGAACAGCAGCCGGTCGGTCGCGATGCCGGCGGCGCGGGCGAGCCTGACGTAGAGCGAACCGAGCGCCGGATTAGCCGGCGAAAACGCGAGCCTCGCCCGGGGAATGCGCTCGAGCACCTCGCGCCACAGCGCGAGGCAGCGCCGCGACAGCTTGAGGCCGTTGACGAACGCGCCGATGACGACGGTCTCCGCGGCGATGCCGAGCGCCGCGCGGCGGAACGGGTGCTCGGCCGCGGGCGGGATGTGGCGAAACGGATAGACGCAGCCCTCCATCGCCAACAGCGTCTCGAGCTGGAACGCCTGGTTCTCGGGCACGTCCGCGTAGCGGTCGGTGAGCTTGAAGTCGACGGCCGACAAGCCCGACGGTTCCGGCGCTCGCCACGTGCGTGATCTGCACGCGCGCCGGCTTCAACGCGAGGATGCCGGGCTTCGCGCCCTTGGTGTGCGTCGAGAGATCGACGAGGATGTCGAGGTCGTCCGCGGCGATGCGCTGCGCCGCGGCGCGCTCGGAGCAGCGCCGCGATCACCTCGAACCGGTCGGCTGCGCCGCGAAAGCGTTCGGTCCACTCGTCGCTCTCGCGTCGAGAGCGAATAGAAGTACAGCTCGAAGCGCGTCCGGTCGTGATGCGCGATCGCCTGCCACATCATCTTGCCCATCACGTGATTGCGCAGGTCCGCCGACAGGTAGCCGATGCGAAGTCGTCCCGGCCGGCGCACGGCCGGTCGCGGGAGCGGTGCGCCGTAGACGCGCTTCGCGGTCGCGTCGTAGGTCTGCGCGAACTTGAAGATCGTCTCCGGCTCGATGTCGAAATAGAGCAGCAGGAACAGGAGCTCCTCGAGGCAATCGGCGAGCTGCAGCTCGTCGTCGGCCCGGAATTCCTCGCGGCGCAGTCCGTCGAGATAGCGCTCGAGCTTCGCGAAGTCGCCCCGGTACTGGCACGCCTCGAGCGCCTGCACCGCGAGCGGCAGCGCACGCGGGACAGTTCGCCTCGAAGCGCCCGAAGTTCGCGAGCCACGCGTCGAGCCTTCCGGCCGCGAGCAGCACTTCGCCCAGATTCTTGTACGCGGCCGCGTTGCGCGGATTCGCGCTTCAGCACCGACGCGTACGCCGTGATCGCCGCGTCGGTGGCGCCCTGCTCCTGAAACAGCACGCCGAGGTTGAAGTCGGCGGCGGTGAGGTCGGGCGCGAATGCCAGCGCCCGCTGGTACGCGCGCGCGGCGTCGGCGCAGTCGGCCCTGCATCTGCAGCGCGACGCCGTGGTTGTAGTGGGTCTCGGCATCGTCCGGATCGTAGCGCAAGAGCGCCGCTCGAATGCGGTAGCGGCCGCAGTCGCCGTCGCGACGCTGGAGCTGCGCGAGCCCGAGCGTCCGCCAGAGCGCGATGTGGGCGGGCGCCTGCGCCAAACCTTCCCGGCACAGCGCAACGGCCGCCTCGGGCTCATGTGCATCCGCCGCGGCGCGGGCGGCGGCTAGCGCGTGCGTCGACATACCGCGGCGCCGACACGAGCGCGGCCGCGAAATCCGCGCGCGCGGACGCGCTATCGCCAGCGTCGCGCTCGACGACTCCGCGCAGGTAGTGCGCCGGCGGATATCCCGGCTGGAGCTGGAGCATCCGCGAATAGGCGGCGCGCGCAGCGTCTTGATCCCCGCCCTGGTGCGTGCGCACCGCCTCGTCCCACGATCGAAGCAGCGCCGGAGCGTCGAGCGCGCAATCATCGTTCGCGTCGTGCCGGGCGTGAAGCGCGTGGAGCGCCGCGGCCAGCTCGCCCGCATCCGGCGAAGGCCTGGTCGACGAGCGGCGCGACGTTTGCGTGCGCAGCGAGGCCCGCCGTCCAGACGCGCGCGCAGGCCGCTGCGCGAGCACAGGTCCGGCGGCCGCAGTGAGCCCGGTGAAATCCAGCAGCACATCGGGATCCCGCACCGCAATTGACATCGCGACGCGGCGTGCCCGGCTGCGCCGGCACCATGGGGACGGCCAACAAATCGGCGTACGCGCATCCGCACGGCGTCGGCGTCTGCAGCCACCGCGGCGACCGCGACCATTGCAGCGGCAATGTCGAACGCACTCGCGCGGCAGCCCCGCCAGCGCCGAGACCATCGCCAACGTCGCATCGCCGGGCCGTGTCGGGGGCACGAGGATGACGACGCGCGTGCGATCGCCGGCGCTGCGCCGCGGCCACGTCAGCGGTACCGGGACGGCGAACGCTTCGGTGCACAGCAGCGCATAGCGGGCTACCAGCGCACCGCCCGCCGCGGCGTCGACACCCATCATCGCCAGCGCAATCCGCCGCAGCGCTTCATGACTGCCCGCGTCATACTGCCGGTCGCGCGACACCGCGACCACCGCTGCAACCGCATGCGGATCGATTGCGGTGCGCGGCAGTTGCTCGACGACGAGCGCCAACAGCAGCGCCGGGACGTTCGCGAGCGACGCCGGCGACGACGCCAACCCGGCAAGCAACTCGGCGCGGCCCGGGGCATCGGCATGCGCGATCGAGCGCCAGCGCGAGCGACCCCGCGATCGTCGGCACGGCGAGCAACTGCGGCTCGCCGCCGAGCAGCCCCGCGATGGCCGGTATCGAATCGGCACCATCGCCACGCAGGATTCCTGCAATGGCACGCACGATGGCGGCGCGGCCGTTGCCCGGAGCGATCCGCAGCGCCGCGTCGGCGGCTTCGACTGCCGCCGCGGCATCGCCGGTGGCGAGCAGCGCCTCCGCCAGCGCCAGGCTCGGCGCGAGGTGGTCGGCGTTGCTTGCCGCCGCGTCGCGCCATGCGGCAATGGCGGCGGGAAGCTGGCCAAGCTGCCAGAGCACTTCGCCCAGGTGGAAGCGCGCATCGGAAGCGTCCCGATCCGCGCGCATCGCCTGGCGAAAGCACAGCATGGCGTCGATCGCACGGCCATGCGCCTGGTGGTCGCGGCCGCGCGCGAGCCACTCGCCATAGCCGAGCGCGGCCATCAGGCGGGCCTGCGTCGCAAAGCTTCGCGCATGGCGGCCGGCAGCACGCGGTAGAGCGCCCGCCTCACCCGCGATTGCCGCGAACCGTGCGCCGCGCCGGCGAATGCCGCGTCGTACAGAGCGAGCGTCCGTTGCGCCATGTCCGCGAGCGTGGGCACCGGCGTGGCCCGCGCACGCTCGCCGGCAGCGGCGAGCTCGTCCGCGTGCGCCGGCGCAACGAGATCCATGATCCGCGCGAGCATCGCTTCCTCGTCTCGCCATTGCGTCTTCCGTCCAGATCCATCCGGCGCCGCTCTCCGCGACGCGCGCCGCGAGCGCGCCGATCGGCGGAACGACGACCGGCCGGCCGGCAGCCCATGCTTCCGACAGCGTGTAGCTGAATGTCTCCGGTGTCGGGGACGGGTACACGACGAGCCGCGCCCGGTAGCTGTCGAGCAGCCGGGGAAGATCCAGCGAATCGTACGGACCGTGGATGGTCAGCACGGCATCATCGCTTTGCCACGGGCCGTGCTCGACGTCCAGATAGCCGATGACGACGAACCGGACGCGCGCTCGGCTCAAGCGGACGAGCTCGACCATCCGTTCCAGCCGGCGCGCACCCTTGTGCGGGCCGATCGCGCCCAGCACCGCGACCGTCGGCACGCCGTCGTCCGGAAGCGCCGCGACGGTACGAACGGGCGGCGCGCTGTCGGGGGAAAGCGGCGCCGAGCGCTCCGGCGCGCCATGCGGGATCAGCTCGACCGCGTGTCCCGGAAAGTAGCGCGCCAGCATCGCCGCCGCCCACGGCGATGGCGCGATGAGGAACGCGCAATTCGCGAGGAGGTCGCGATGGCGCGCGCGCCAGCGCACGATGTCCGCACGTCTCGAACGCGGGCTGCGCCTTCAGACAACGCGTGCACGCCGCCGCATCCGTCTCGCCGCCGCAATACATCCCGTCGACGCCGAGCAGGATGATCGTCGGGCAGGCGAAGCCGAGGTCGTGAACCGTGTAGCCGTAGGGAAGCCCCAGTTCGGCGAGCGCGTCGATCAGACCCTCGCGGCAACCCGAGATGTTGTGCAGATGAACGAGGTCGATTCCGAACGTCGCCGCAATTCCGCCGAGAAAGGCTTGCCAATTCTCCGTCGGGCGGCCGGTCGGAATCGAACGTCCGGACGGTGCCGTCGTCGGGTGCTGCCTCGACCTGCCAATGGTCGCCCGCGGCGATCGCGACGTGGTGCCGGTGACGCGTGCGCGTCGCCTCGATCAACGCGAGCACGTGGCGCTCGGTGCCGCCGCCGTGACTGTTCAGGATGTGCAGCACCCCGCGCGGGGATCCGGTGCGCGCCCCGCGCTGCGCCGGCGCTGGTCCGGTCATTGCCCGCTACGGTTTCGCTGCGGGCAGAGGGGCGTAGGCGGCGCCGAGCGTGGCCGGGAGCGCGTCGATCGCGGGCTGGTTGACCTCCAGCGTCGGGTCCGCGGTGATGCCCTTCATCGCCGCCAGCTTTCTGGCGTCGATGAACTCGCGCTTGAGATCGGCCATGATCGTGTCCTTGACCGCGTCGAACGACGGCAATTCCGCGGGCTTGCGTCCTTCCAATCGGATCAGGTGATAGCCGTACGCGGACAGCACCGGTTCGCTGATCTCGCCGGGAGTCTTCAGCGCGAACGCCCCCGCCGAGAACGCCCGGTCCATCTGCGCCGCGCCGAACCAGCCGAGATCTCCGCCGTTGGTCTTCGCCGTCGAATCCTCGGAGAACTCCCGCGCCAGCGCCGCGAAGTCGACCTTTTCGGCAAGCGCGCGGATGCGGATTTGCTGCGCAAGCTCGCAACGCCTCGTCCTTGCTCCGGCTGTCGGTCCGGATCAGGATGTGCGCGGCGCGCACCTGCTCGGGCACGGTGAACTTCGCCTTGTCCACGAGGTAGATCTCGCGCGCACGGACGAGGAAATCGTCGCGGCGCCGGTCGAACTCGGCGCCCGCCTCGCGCTCGATCTGGTCCCGGCGGGCGAGCGCGAGCGCCCGTTCGATCTGCAGGGCCACCCGTCTCTGGACGAGGGGGTCCTTGTCGAGCCCGTTCGCGCGCGCCTCGGCGGCGAGCGTCTTGATCTCGAGCAGCGCGTTGACCATCGTGCCCAGGCGAGCCCGGTTGGCGACGAATTCGAGCCCGCTTGTCGGGCGGGACGCTCTCGAGATCGGTTTCGACGTCGGCCACGGTGAGCGTCGTCCGGCTGGACCGGGTGAGGACATCGGGCGGCAGCTCGGCCGCGGCGACTGCCGACGACAGAGCGCCGCCGCGATGCGATCGCGGCGAGCGATAGATCGGGTTGGGTCATGGCGATTCCAACAAGACAAAGCCCCGCTCGCGCAGGGCCTTGGACAGGGGACGACGACGCCGGTCGTTACTTCGGCGTTCAGCGTCACCCCGATCGGGCAAGTCGACGCCGCTGCAGCTCGGCGCCGCCGTAAGTACAGTGTTCTTGATGTTGAAATAGTACGTCGTGCTCGGCTGCAGCGCCACGCCGCTTCCGGTCGCGCTGAAAGTGACGTTCGCCGAGTCCCACCTTTTCGTTCGTCGATACTGTAGGCCGTTGGTCGTGAAATCGCACGGCGTGGTGCTGAGCACCGCGTAGTCGCCAACGCCGGCATCTAGGCCACCGTAATCGACCGCGCTCACCTAGCCCCCGGCGCCGTTGTTCGCGAGATTGGCGGGCGTGGTGAACCGCCCGACGACGATGTCGCTGTTGCCGAAGAAGCTGGACGGCCTTCAGATCGGCTGCCCACTTGGGAGTAGGCGAAGTCGAGCACGATGGTGGTGTACCCGTTGCAGCTGATCGCGGCCCGAGGCGCCACCGCCGGTGCCGCCACCGCCGCCACCGCCACCGCCCGTTGGATTGATCGTTCCGGCAACCGGAACCGTCGCGGTCAGCGGGCCCGCCGCGGGCAGCGGGCCCGTGCACTGGCCGTTGCCGGGATCGCAGACGTTGACCTGGTAGCTGGTCGTCTGCGCGATGGTCGTGCTGGCTGTTCGCCGGCAGTGTCTCGGTCCAAGCTCGGGGTGCTGGCGCCGTATGCCACGTAGGCACCGTTCTTCACCCAGTTGTAGTTGATCTGGCCCGTCGCCGACGTACAACCGGTGACGCCAAAGGTCACCGTCCCGCCGGCGCTCGTCAATTGGGAAGGGGTCAGCGTCAGCGTGCAGTTCGTCGGAGTCGTCACCGGCGGGTTGCCGCCACCGCCCGCCGACTGGCAGATCAGCGTGCTGCCCGACACGACGAGGCTGCCCGTACAGGTGCTGTCGGTGATGGTCGTCGTGTGGCCGCCAGCGGTGTAGCTGATGGTCGCCGCGTGCACGGCAAGTGTCGGCGCCAGCGCTGGCGACGCATGCCGATGCCGGCGAGCGCGAGACGGATACGGGATGGGGACATGCGGATCTCCTTCAATGGGGTGAGCGCCCGCGCGTTCGCAATTTCTCGACAAACTGCGCCATTTTTCGCGGTCTATGCGCCGAAGTTAAAGTGAATTATACAACACTTTCCCCCATTGTCATAATGCGCGAGCGACCTCAACGGTCGTCGCACGCCCCCTGGGGTCAAGCGCGCCGAAGCGCGAGCACCCCAATCCCCATTTGTTCGTTGTCCGCTTGTTCTCGGTGCGCCGGAAACTTTCGACGGCACCCGGGCTGATGCGCGCGTCGTTCGGCCATGGCGCGCGTCGCCGCCTCGCAGATCCGCGAGGCCGAAGAAAAAAGGGCGGAACTTGCGTTCCGCCCTTTCGCACTCTACAACAGAAGCACGTTGCCGTTAGGGTGCCGGAGGCCGGCGGATGATCCCCGTCTCGAACCGGTGCGCGTAGTCCGAGCCGTAGTTCGACAGCACGGTCTTGCCGCTGATCGTGATTGCCGGGTTCTGGTAGACGTTAACCGCGAAGCCGACCACCGGCAGGCCGACGTACGTTGCCGCGGCCGACGGTACGACCGCTGGTGGGGACGCGTTCAGAGTCACCGTCGTCGTGGCACCGCCAATCAACCGGGCCGCCGTGTTGAGGAACGTCAGCCTCGCCCAACCGTTGATCTGGTTCTGCGCGACGTCGAGCGAGACTACGCGGTTATTGTTCGAACCGAGAATCTGCGGCGACGACTCGGATGGTGCCAGGATGCGGCGTGCGCTCGACTGGAAGCTGATCACGTTCGCTTCCCAGCACAGCGAGTTTGCCTTTCCGGGAGGCGGCGGCGGCGAGAATCCGCCCGGGCGTGACCGTGGTCTGCTCTTCGCGGTCCCACGTCGTCAGCGAGACGTCGTCGCAGGCACCGGCCGTGCCGTTGAAGTTGCGCTGGAACGGCGAGATCGCCGCACCCGTGCCGACCGCCACATAGAAGTTCTTCGTCGGCATCGTGACGACCCAGTCCGTGCCGGCCAGGATCGACGGATCGGTCACGTACTCGTTCATCACGGCGTCGTGCGTCAGCACGGCGCTGACCGCGTCGACCGGCTGGCTCGCCGGTGCCGGCCAGGTCGTCACGACGGCGTTGCCGTTCGCGGGTCGACCACGACGCTGGTCCGCGGATTGACGTTGCTGAGGTTCGGCGAAGCCGATCCGGCGTTGAAGTAGATCGCGGCGACCTTGTTGAAGTTGTCGAGCGCCGTCGCGTCCTGCGAGTAGGCCGAGCCCTCGATCGCGCTGTAGATCGTCATCGTGCCCATCAGGCCGCCGTTGCCCGGCAGCGCATCCTTCGACGGCCTGCGCGTCGCTGTTGTTCGCGCAGCTCTTCGGCGTGCCGCTGACGTGCGTGATGTTGACGGCGGTCGTCGACGTGGCGTTGAACGTCGCCATTTCGATGATTTCGACGTAGCCTTCACGCGTGCGGTCGAGCGAGTCGCCCGCGCCGTCACCGCTGTACGCAAAGTTGACGAACGGCTGTCCGCCCGACGGCGGAACTGGTTCGGCAGGATGCAGGACCTGTCGGTCGACCTCACGGCGGCGCCGGTGGCCGTGCGAGATAACGGCCGCCGTCCACACGTCGTTCTTCGACAGGAACAGGTTGAAGTCGAGCACTTCCTTGGAGTTCTTGCCTTCCAGGAACCGCACCTTCACCGCCTTGGCCGACAGGGTCGTGTTGACCACCGTCAGCAGCGTGTTGTAGGCGCCGCCGGTGCGGGCCGTTGCGGACCGTGTAGTACGGATAGATCAGGACCTGCCCCAGGCCGTCCGGGGAAAGGTTGACGGCGTCCGCAGCGCCGGTCGCGCCAAGCGCGCCCAATCCAGCCAGCGCGGCATACAGCGTTTTTCTGTTGAACGTATTCATGGTTGGTGTTGACTCCTCTGTTTGCGAGTTGCGATTTAAAGTGATCACTTTAGAACCAACAACGCCGGAATGTTATTCCTGGCCACTACATTTGTCGAACGAATTGGATCCCGCCCCGAACCCCCTGTGCAAAACTGTGGAAAATCTGCAACTGCGGCCCGCACTATGGCCGCATGACGAACCATGCCTGACCCTGCTTCGACGACCCACGTTTCCGACGCCATCGTCGTTATTCCCTTCGCTGCCGTAAGCCCCTTCTCGGCAATGTAGTCGTACGTCAGCTTGAATCCCACCTTGCAGACTTCCGCCTTGCAATCGACCTGTTCGATCTGCACCGCGCGGAATCCGCTCGTATTGATCCGCGCGCCGTACTGCTCGGCCGACATCGTCTTTCGCAAACCGGGGCTCAGAGAATGCGTATGCCGCATCCTTGTCGCCCTTGATCAGCGCCGCCCAACGCGCGTTCGCTCGCTCCCTTACCGCTGCCGCCTTGACTTCCGCCGGCGAATCGGCGGAGAGCCCGCCTCCCTTCGAGGCGCATCCCATCGACGTCGGCGACCGCAACAGCGCAGGCACCGAACACCCACCAGACCGCCACCTGGCGCGGCCATCCGCGCGCTTCCTCAAACTGCCATTTCATCTGGACTGTACCCTTGCAACAGGTCAAGCGCCGCTTGCGCCAAGGACCGGGAATTAATGCAGTGGCGCGCTGGTCGCTCCAATCCTCGATTGAAGCGTATAGAAATCGACCTGTATCGTCAATCTGCATTCTCAGACAAAGAAGAGCTTTTATCGCTTGTTGCGGCTCAGCAACAGCAAGATGTCGGGGTTTAACGACGCTTTTTTCTGAAATCTGCGCCAAAAACCCAATGTGTCGTCATTTGGCGACGTGTCGCGGTGTCGCAAGGTTGCGACGTCGGCGACGGCTCAGCGGGGTGCGCTGGGCGCGCCGGTGGCGGGCGCCTGCGCCCGCTTGAACACGTCGAACGTCGTCGTCGATCTTCTCCATCCTTCGGCGCAAGTCGTCGACCACGCCCTTGAGATCGACTTCGTTCTCGACGACGCGCGGCGTGATGAACATCACGAGCTCGGTACGGTCGTTCGTGAGCGTCTGCTGGCCGAACAGCCCGCCGATGATCGGGATGCGCGACAGCAGCGGAAGTCCCTCGGACGAGTTCTGCTTGTTGTCGGTGATGAGTCCGCCCATCACCATCGTCTGCCCTGACTGGACGTTCAGGATCGACTGCAGCGACCGCGTGTTGATCGTCGGCGCGAGCCCGTTGCAGTCGGTGGGCAACGGTCGCCCGGTATGCTCACTTCGACCTGCACGTCCAGCGTGACCAGCCCGCCCGCGTTGATGTGCGGCGTCACCTGCAGCAGGACGCCGGTGTCGATGTACTGCGATGTCGTCGAGACCGTGTTGTTGACCACGGTTCCGGTGCCGCTGCCGACGAAGGTCTGCTGGCAGATCGGGATCCGGTCGCCCGCCTTGATCGTCGCCTTCTGGTTGTCGAGTGCGGCGAGGTGCGGATTGGCGATGACCTTCGTGTCGCCGTACGTGTCGAGCAGGCGCAGGACCGCCTGGACTCCCCCGGGAAAGTTCGCATTGTTGATGATGTAGGTGAATCCCTGCGCGATGGCGAGCGCAGGATTAGCCGCATTCGTTCCCGGCACCGCCGGATTCCCGGCCGTCGAGCCTGGGCCGACGACCAGCCCGCCGGAACCGCGCCCCGAGGGCGCGCCACCCTTGAACAGCCAGTCGACGCCGAAATGTGAGCGAGTCATTGAGCGTCACGTTCGCGACCGTGACTTCCATCATCACCTGCCGCGGAGGGACGTCGAGCTTCTTGAGCGCCGCCTCGATCACCGTGTACTCCGGTGGCGTCGCGACGACGAGCAGCGTGTTGTTGTCCTTGTCGGCGACGACCTGGATGTTGCGGACGATGCCCGAGCCTTCGGCGCGCCCGGGTCGCGGCCGCCGCCGTCGGCGCAGCGGGCGTCGTGGTCACCTGGATCGTCGGCGTGGCCGGCGTCGTCGGCTGCGCCTGGAACGCCGGTGGCGACACGATCGTTCCCGCCGGCGTGCCGGGAGCGACGGTGGGTGCGCTCGGCGCGCGCCGCCGGCGCCGCGCGACCCGTGAACGCCTGTGTGAGCAGTGGCGCGAGCTTCTCCGCGCGCTGGTTCTGCAGGCTGAAGACGTAGAAGCGCGGACCCTCGCCATACCCGGGCTGGTCGAGGCGGTCGATCCATTTCTTGGCTTCGTCCAGGTAGGCCGGCTGCGGCGTGACGATCAGCAGCGCGTTCAGCCGCTCGAGCGGGATGATGCGCAGGATGCCGGTGAGCGGGCTCGTCGCACGGTCGCCCATCGCCTTGTCGAGCTCCTGCGTCACCGCCTTGACGTCGGCGTTCTGCAGCGTGAACAGGCCCACCGACATGCCCGCCATCCAGTCCACGTCGAAGATCTCGATCGTTTCGCGCAGATGCCGCAACTCCCGCTCGCCGCCGGCCAGGATCAGCAGGTTGCGCAGGTCGTCGGGGCGAACGGCGGCGGCGTCCTTCGCGAACGGCTCGAGAATGCGCATCATCTCGCGCACTCCGGCATAGCGCAGCGGAACGATCTGCACCGAGAACCCCGGCGGCAGCGACCGCTGCATATTCCCGAGCTGCGGCGTGACGTTGCCGCGCACGGCCGCGGCGGTCGGGACGATCTTGAACAGGCCTTCTTCCTTGACCATCGTCGCGCCGTTCATGCGCAACAGCGTTTCCAGTGTCGCGGTCAGCGCCTCGCGCGGAATGCCCGACGACGTGCGGATCGTCACCTGCCCGCCCACGGCGGGGTCGATCGTGTAGCTCTCGTTCAGGATGTCGCCGAGGATGTTGCGGACGACCTCGCGCAGGTCCGCGCCCTCGAAGTTAAGGACGACCCCGCCACCCGTCGCCTGCACCGGGGCGCCGGCGGGCATGCCGCCACCGGGCTGCTGTCCCTTCACGACCACGCCGGTGCCTTTGTAGATGCGCACCTTGTCCTCGGCGGTCGGCAGCCCTGGCGCCAGCGCACGCTGTGCGGCATCGGCGAGCGCCGGCGATACACTCGATGCGCCCTTGTTCGGCACGGTGCGCGGCGCGACCTGCGGTTCGCCTTCGGGCGCAGGCGTCGCGCACCCGGCGAGCACGAGGGCGGCGAGCACGGCGGCTGGCCCGAACGAAGGGGATTTCCTGATCATTGTCATGTCCATGGCATTCCGCGCCGTGGCGGGCGAATTATCGTCGGATGTCATTGCGCGGCACCGCGGTTCTGCACGGCGGCCCGTTCCCGGTAGCGCTGGTAGACACTGTCCCACGCGGGATCGGCTGCGGCCGCGGGCGCTGCCTGGGTCGCCGGGCGCGGGCGGGCGCCGCCGCCGGCGCGGCGGGGGGCGCCGGAGGTGGCGTCGCCGCGCCGCCGGGTGCTCCGGTCGCCGCAGCCCGTGCGGCGCGGCGACGCTCGGCCAGGGTGGCTGCATCCTGGGCGCCGGCCGCCGCCGGGGCGGCCGGCGGGGCTCCCGCTGCCGGCGGAGGCACCGGGAGCGCGGGCGCCGCTGCCGTGGCGACTGGCTGCGCGGTCGGGCGCGGATTGGTCGCAACCCGCAGCACGAGCTCCTCGGATTCGTCGCCGAGCGTGAGCTTCACGCGATCCGGCTTGACGTCGGCGACCAGCATCCCGTTGACGGTATCCCCGGCCTTCACGCGCCGCGACTTGTTGCCCGCAACCTCGCGCAGGAACGCGGTACTCTGTCCCTCGACGACGGTCGTTCCGGTCAACGCGAACTGGCCGCGCTTCATCCGGGCGGCGCCGGCCTGCGTCGGCGACGGCGCCGGCCGACGGGTCGGATTGAAGAGGGTGCGCTGGACCGTCTCGGTGCGCGCCCCGAGTCCGCCGGCAATTCCGTACTCGGGAAGAAGCGCCGCCGCGACGGGCGTTGGCGCGATAGCCTCGGCCGGTGGCGGTCGTTTCTCCAGCGCGCGGCCCCAATCGGTTTCCCAGCCGACGATCGCCGCCAACGCGGCGAGCGGCAGCAACCACCAGAGGGCAGCGCGCAGCTGAACGGCGACGTTGTTCATCGGCATCACTTCTTGCCCGGCTCGGCGAACGCGTACCCAACGACATCGAGCTGCGCGTTGACTTCCGGCTCCTGGCCGGGCCGGGTTTGAATCCGCGAAACGCGTTGAGCGGCCGCAGCGACATGTTATCGACGACGAGATAAGGCGGTTGCGCCTCGATCGCCAGCAGAATCTTCTGCAACGCCGGCGTGGTCGCGAAGAACTGCACGGAGACCACGATCTGCCGGAACCGGCCCTCGTCCCGCGGAGCCTGGTTCTGGCTCGTCGTGATGCGGCCACCATTGCTCTCGATCGCCGTCGCGGACCAGCTCCTGCAGCTCGGCGCCGGCCAGATTGGGCGCGGCATTCTTGAGGAAGAAGCGGCGTCCGTCCTTCGTCCGCATCGCGTCAAGCGCCGCTTCGATACTCGGGCGCCTGTGCGGCGACGCGTCGATAGCGATCGAGGCGGTCGGTCAGCACGGCTATGCTGTCGTCGTAGTGTTTGTGCAGAAGCAGCAGCGGAAGCAAGAAAACGGCCAGGACGAGCGCAACGGCGACGACGAGCAGCGCGATCGGCCAGCGCGCGCTGCTGAGCGGCAGGGAGCTTGGCGATCGCGGTGTTCATGCGCGTCCGGTCCGCCACCTGAGCGCGTCGCACGATCGGGCGAAGCGAGCCTGACGTCGACCGAAGGGCTTGGGCCGGTTCATCTAGTAACTGTCCGGAATGTCTGGAACGGATGCCGGCGGCATTCGCGATCGGCCGACTCTCGGGGCGGCGGCCGGCGACCCGGTCTGGCGTCGCGCTGGCCGCCCCGGGGTCGGCACTCGACGTCGCCGGCGGCGTGGCGTCGCGAGCCGGGTTGCCGGGTTAGGCGGCCGGGCGCGGCGCCCGGGGTCGGACTGCCCGGCTGGCGCGCCGAGGGCGCGGCGCCCGGGGTCGGGTTCGGCGGGTCGGGGAGCCGGCGGAGCGGGCCGGTCCGGCTGTGGCCGCCGGCGACCGGATTCGCACCTTGCGGAACACCGGCTGGAACTCCGGCGGGCGCGGCGCCGCGCGGCGCCGGGTGGCATGCCAGGTCTTGCCGGCTGGCGGCGCGTCGCGGTGGGCGCGGATGGGGCGCCGGCGCGGTCGCGGGCGCGGACGCGGCCGCGGGCGCTCCCGGCGGGCGGCGGCAGACGGGGTGGCCGCCGGCGTGGGGAGCACCACTCCGTTTCCGCCGGCGGCGGGCCATCCGTATCCGGGCCGGCGGCAACCTGCACGGGCTGTGGCGGCGGAAGCGGTTTCAGCTGTGCGCCCAGGTCGAAGATCTCGCCCGGGCCCGGCTGAATCTTCGTCGTCGGCGAGCGCGGCGCCGCCTGCTCGAAGAGTTTCGATTCCTCGAGCAGCGAAACCAGGCGCCCGGCATTTCCGCTCTCGCCGCGCAGCAGGAGCTCGCGGCGCAGCGTCCTTGCCCCGGCCCTGCGTCTTCACCTCGAACTGCGTGAGCCACGTGTCGTCGGGGAGCAGCTTGGTGACGTCCTCGACCACCTGCACGGCGGCCGGAAATGCGTACTTCCTCTGCAGCGCGAAGTTGTAATCGCCGGTCAGCTGCTCGAGCTGCGCGCGCAGTGCATTCGAGGCATCGGCCTGCACGCGCGCCTGTTCGGCGAGCTGCGTCAGGCGTAATGGCGTAGCCGCGCTTCTGCCAGATCGGCAGTACCGCGGCGACGAGCGCGATGGCTCGCGACGAGCGCGAGCGGTATCCAGATCTCGGCCGGCGCCACGCCGACGTGTCCGGCCGCAGGTCGGCCGGCAGCAGGTTCAGCGTCGGACCCGGCGAGCGCGGCTGGCGCCGGTCGGCGCATCCGGCCGTGACGCCGGCGACGACCGCGCCCCAGCTTTCCGCGCGGCTGGCACGCCTGGTCCACGACCGTCTTCAACGCCGCCGCCCAAGTCGACGCGGATTTCCTTCTTCCGTGGATCGCGCCCGACGACGACGGCGTCGAAATACACCTCGTCGGGCTTGAACGGCGTGTGCCGATCGAGATCGTAGGCAAGCGTCTGCAGCAGATTTTCCTCGACCGCCGCCGGGAGCGTGAGCGTCTTCCGCAGCACCTGGCTCGCCGGCAGCGCGACGACGACCTTCGCTTCGGCGACCGCGCCGCCGTAGGCGACTCGCGGCAGCGCGTCGATCGCCGCGCGCCCGCGACGTGACGACCGCGCCGGCTTCGCCGGACAGCGGAATGCGCGCCGACCTCGCGAAAGCCGAGCGTGCCGTTGGCCACGATCGGGCGCCCAGAGCGTGGCGGTGTCGACGTCGAAGCGCGAGCATCGGGCGCAGGCGCCGGCGCCGTAGCGCGTTGCGCGGTCCGGCCGGCACCAGCGGCGCGAGCTGGCTCATCCACCATTGCCAGAACGCGCGAAGGCCGAGGCGCTGGGCGGCATGGCGCGCCGCCTGCCGCGAGACTAGGGTCTTGCTCGTTCCATTCCTCTGCGCACTGCTTTCGTTGGTCGGCGGGGTCGCGGACCGCGGCGCGGCGCGCCTTCCTGCCAGAGGAGCGCGACCAGCGGCCGTCGCGGGTTGATCTGCATGCTCACCACCGCGTTCGCGCACGAAGGTTACACCATCGGGCATCCGGGCTTCGGCGACGATCCGCCATGCGCGCGCCGCGCCGGACGCGATCCCCTGCGCCGCCGCGAACGGCGGCGTCGGCAACCGGTTCGCGAGCGCCTCGGCGCGGGCGGCGATGAACGCGTCCACTTGTTCGGGCGTGACGTTCGGGCAGCGCAAGCAGGACATCCCGCGATGCCGTCGCCGGATTGATGCCGCGCTGCAGAGAATGCACGGTCAGGCTGTCGGCGAGCCTGGCCATCAGCGCCGGCGTAACACCGAGCACGCGCGAGAGCTCGCCGGTGCTTTCGAAGCGCCCGTTGGTCGGCGCGTACTTGAGTCCGGCAGCGCGGTAGTCCGCGGCCTCGGCGCCATTCGGACGACGCAGGTCGTCGGCGTCGCGCCAGTCGAGGATCGCCTCCAGCACGCGCTGCGCGGCTTCCGAATCGAGCCCGCCGACGCTCTGCAGCAGACCCTTCAGCAGGGGATCGGGCGCCATGTTGAGGTCGATGCGCGCGCGCCTCGTCGACGACCGTCGCGGTGATCTCGATCTCGCCGTCCTTCCACACGTGCGCGCGACCGTCACCGGTCCAGGATTCCCCCTGCTCGACCGGCACGCTTCCTGCGCGCAACAGCTCGTACGCCGTGCGCTCGACGGCGCCGTCCGCCGCGGCGCGCGCCTGGGCCAGCGACATCGTGTTGCGCGCGGCAAGCGCCTCGCCGCGCATGCTGTACGCGAAGCCGCTCGCGATGACTGCAAGCAGCACGGTGAGCCACAGCACGACGATCAGCGCGATGCCGCGCTGCGCGGCAGACACGGGCGTCGGGCCGGCGGCGCGACGTTTCGACGTCGGCGTGCATCAGCCCACCCGGATGCAGCGGCCGCGGGCAACGTCGAACGAGCGGCACCCCGCCTCCAATGCGCGCCGCGGCTCGACGACGCAGTGTCGGCCAGGGTGCGCCCTTGACCGGCTTCACGTCGAGGCGCACGAGCAGCGGCAGGCGCTGCTTGTCGTCCCAGCGATCGCGCCACGTCGGCGCGTCGGCATCGTTCGCGCCCGGGTCGCGGCCGAAATACGCCAGCTTCAGCTCCGCGATGTCCTCGGCGAGAACCGACCGCTCGGCGTCGCGGAATTCGGGGGCGGTCGCGGCATTGACGTCGGGGACTACGCGCTCCTGCACGAGCATCGATCGCTCGCCGACGCGCGCGACCGCGACGCGGAAGAAGTAGACGCCGCCCTCGGCAACGCGCTCGGGCAGCGCCGCGGCATAGCGGATCTCGTCGGCCGTGCCGGAGAAGATCAGCGGCAGCTCGTCCACCTTCCACAATCGTTGCGGATACTGCGCGCCGATCTGCGCGCGCAGGTAGGACTGCGTCGCCCGCATGTCCGAGACCTCCCGCGCCTTGGCCTCGCCACCGTCCCAGCTGCGCGCGGCCAGCGACAGCGAGCCGAAGAGCAGCGCCGAGATGACCGCCATCAGCACGAGCGCAATCGTGAGCTCGACGAGCGTGAAGCCGCCGGCGCGGGTGCGCAGCGCCGTCATTTCGAGGCTCCTCGGGACGAGGCGCGTGGTCGCCAGTGCGAACGTGCGCTGACCGCCGGACGGGGCGGCGAACGCCACCTCGGCGGTGATCCGGTAGAGCTCCACCGACAGCGACTCCGCCGCGCGCTCGAGCTCCGGCGAACCGCCCGGGGGCGAATAGGCGGCGACCTTCGTGGTCCACGTGATCCGGCCGTCGTCCGCCGTGCCTGTCTGCGTGGTCTCGCGCAGCGGCTGTGCCGCGGCGGCTTCCGCGAGCACGCTCTCCGCCACCGGTCACGGCGCGGCTGTAGTCGTCGGCGGCCGACGCATTGCCAAGCGCGCCGGAGAACAGGCCGAACAGCGCGGTGGCCACCAGCGACAGGATCACGAACGCGACCAGGACTTCGAGCAGCGAAAAGCCGCGCGGCCGCCCGCCGGAAGCCGGGACCGCCGTCGCGGCGATTGCGGCGATCGGTCGGAGCGACGTGCCTCGATGCGGCTCCGGGCTGCATTGCTGCCGTCAATCCAGGATGGCGACGCGGCCGGTCAGCCAATCGACGTCGACGTCGTACTTGCGCTCGCCCGCGGCCAGCGTGACCCGGCCGCCGGTCGATCCGCCGTCGGGAAAGAACCGGATCGCACCGACCGTTTCGCCGACGATGTCGCGCTGCGCCGTGAAGAGCTTCAGCTCGATCCGCTGCGGCAGAGTGTGCGTACGCGCGTCACGCTCGATCTTGAACGTCCGGTGCTCGAGATCGAGCACGACGCGAGTTTCCTGCCCGGTCGCGAGCGCCTCGCTCCGCGCGAAGCGAAGCCCCGCGGCGACCTCGCGGGCAGCGCTCTTGAGCTCACCGGTCGACACGCCGCTGCCGAACATCGGCACCACCAGACCCGCGACGATCGCCATGATCGCCAGCACGATCAGGAGCTCGAGCAGGGTCACGCCCGCGCTCGCCACGCGCGGCGCAACGGCGGCCCGGCGGCGCACACCAAATGTCATGGCTGCGAGCTCGAGAGGTCCTTGTTCGGCCCCTCGCCGCCTTCCTTCCCGTCGGCGCCGAGCGAGAGTGATCTCGTACGGCACGCTTTGCGCCGGTGACACGTACTTGTACTCGTTGCCCCATGGATCTTTCGGGATCGACTGCTTCTTCCAGTACGGCCCGTTCCAGTTGGTGACGCCGGTCGGCGCGGTGATGAGCGCCTGCAGGCCTTCCTGCGTCGTCGGGTAGCGGCCGACCTCGAGCTTGTAGAGATCGAGCGTCTGCGCGATCTGACTGATCTCGATCTTCGCGGCGTCGGCCTTCGCCTTTTCGCCCTTGCCGATGAAGTTGCCGCCGACGATGCCGAGCACAACGCCGATCAGCACCAGGACGACGAGAATCTCGATCAGGGTCATACCGCGTTCGCAGGAGGAGACCTGAAGGGCACGACCCGGAGAACGCGGATTAGCGGCCGACAGCATCTCGCTTCCAGTTGCGAATTCCGCGCGTGGAGGCCGCCCGCGTTCGGAAAAACGCCGCTGCGGCCGGCTGCGGGCCGCATTGCGGTTCGGTTCGTTTGCGATCATCTCGGTTCCTTTGTCGTGCAATGACGACGGCGCCCGGTGCAAATTGCGGCGCGGACCAGATTAGACATGGGTTACTGGACAAGTTCGCTCATCCCCATCACGCCGAGCAGGATCGAGAACACGATGCCTCCGATCAGCAACGCGAGCGAGAGGATCAGCGCGGGCTCGAGCACCGCGAGGAAGCGCTTGACCGCCATCTGCACCTCGCGGTCGTAGACGTCGGCGACGCGCATCAGCATTTCCTCGAGCCGGCCGGATTCCTCGCCGACCAGGATCATCTGCACCGCGAGCCTGGGATAAAGCCCGGTCTCGGCGAGCGGCCGGCCGAAGCCCTTTCCCTCGCGCAGCCGCGCGATCACGCCGTCGAGAGCGCCGGCGAGAACGACGTTGCCGAGCGTGTCCTTAAGGATGGCGAGGCCGGAGAGCAACGTGACGCCGTTGCCGAGCAGCGTCGCGAGCGTCCGCGCGAATCGCGCGACTTCGACCTTCGTCACGAGGTCGCCGACGAGCGGCATCCGCAGAACGCGACCGTCCCAGCGTTGCCGGACCGCGGGTTGCGCGAGCCGCCTTCGCACCCACCATACGGCGCCCACGGCGAGCGCCGCGATCGCCCACCACCAATGCCGCAACCCGGTGCCCAGAATGATCACGACGGTCGTCGGCAGGGGCAGCGCCTTCCCCGCCTGCGCAAACGTCTGCTCGAACTGCGGCACGACCCAGATCAGCAGCACCATCACCGAGAGCACCGCGACCCCGATCAGAATCGATGGATAGATGAGGGCCGACTTCACGCTCTCGCGCAAGTCCTTGTTGCGCTCCATCGTGTCCGCGAGGCGCGTCAGGACGACGCCGAGCGCGCCGCCCGCCTCGCCCGCACGCACGATGTTGATGTAGAAGCGGGAGAACACGTCGCGTCGCGCATCCAGCGCCTGCGACAGCGCCTTGCCCCCGCGCACGTCGTCGCGAATCTGCTGCAGCAGCGCGGCGGCCGGCGGCGCCGCTGCGAGGCTGATCAGCGTCTCCAGCGCACGGTCGAGCGGCAACCCGGCATTGAGCAGCGTCGCGAGCTCCCGGGTTATCGCGAGCAGCTGATCGCGGGTGACCGATTTCGACGCGAACCATTGCCTGCGGTTCGCGCGCCCACTGCGCGCGCCGCGCGCCGGCACGGCCACCTCGCCGGTCGTGCGCGCCACCTGCATCGGCATCATGCCCTGATCGCGCAGCCGGTCGACGATCTCGCTCTCGTTCGCGGCCTCGATCTCGCCGGTGGCGACTTCGCCGGTCGGATTGACCGCCTTGTACCGGAACACGGGCATTCGGCCTCCGAGTGCCCTGCCTGCGCGCCGGGGGTGGCGAGCGAAGCAAGCCTGGGGGGCGCATCATGCTAGCTCTCGCGCGTCACGCGAAGCACTTCCTCGAACGTCGTGATTCCGCGCACCGCCTTGCGCAGGCCATCCTCGTACATCGTGAGCATCCCTTCGCGGATCGCCTCGTTGCGCAAATCGGTCGCCGTAGCGTGCTTCATCACGAGACTGCGCAACGGGTCGGTGACGGTCAGCATTTCGAGAATGCTGATCCGGCCCGAATAGCCGGTATGCGCGCATTGCGGACATCCGATCTGCCGATAGAGCGTGATCTCCTTCCCCGTGCTGAACCGGGAAAGCCCGAGCTGATCGACGATTTCCGGCAGCGCCGTGTAGGGCTCCTTGCAGTGCGGGCACAGCGTGCGCACGAGCCGCTGCGCGAGGATACCGTTGACGGTCGAGGTGAGCAGGTAGTCCTCGACCCCCATGTCGAGGAGCCGATTCATCGTGCTCGCCGCGTCGTTCGTGTGCACCGTCGACAGCACCAGGTGCCCCGTGAGCGCCGACTGGACGGCGATTTCCGCCGTCTCGAGATCGCGGATCTCGCCGATCATGATCACGTCGGGGTCCTGCCGCACGATCGAGCGCAGCGCGTTGGCGAACGTCAGGTCGATCTGCGGCTTCACCTGGATCTGGTTGATCCCGGGCATTTGGTATTCGACGGGGTCCTCGACGGTCAGGATCTTCACGTCCGGCTGGTTCAGCCGCTCGAGCGCCGTGTACAGCGTCGTCGTCTTCCCGGAGCCCGTGGGTCCGGTGACCAGCAGGATGCCGTGCGGCTGCATCAGCACCGCAACGAACTTCTCCAGGATGTCGTCCTCGAACCCCAGCCGCTTGAAGTCGAGCGCAACGCCGCCCTTGTCCAGGATCCGCATCACGAGCGATTCGCCGTGCATCGTCGGCACCGTCGAGACGCGCAGGTCGATCTCCTTGCCCTGCACGCGCAGCCGGATCCGCCCGTCCTGCGGCAGACGGCGCTCGGCGATGTCGAGATTCGCCATGATCTTGATCCGCGAGATTACCGCCGCCGAGAAGCGGCGCGGCGGCGACTCGACCTCGTGCAGCACGCCGTCGATCCGGTAGCGCACGGCAAGCCGGTTCTCGAACGGCTCGATGTGGATGTCCGACGCGCGCGCTTCGAGCGCGTTGGTGATGAGCAGCGAGACGAGCCGGATCACCGGGGCCTCGGAAGCGAGGTCCTTCAGCTGCTGGATGTCGGCATCGAAAGCGAGCTCGTCGCGTTGCTCGACGTCGCCGACGATCTGACCGACCGCGGTCCGGCCCGCCCCGTAGAGCCGCTCCAGCGCCGCATCGAGCTCGGACGGAATGGCGACCAGCGGCCGGACCTCGCGGCCGGTCACCATGCGGAAGGCGCCAATCGTGTAGGTGTCGGTCGGGTCGGCCATCGCGAGCGCGAGCTCGCGCTCGTCCTCCTTCAACGGCAGCGCGCGCGCCTCGCGCAGGAATCGCGGGGAGATCCGCTCCTCGAGTATCGGGAACTCGGGATAACCCTTGGAATCGACCAGAGGCAGCCCGAGTTGCGCGGCCAGCGCCTCCGCGACGTCCTTCTGCGCGCACAGCGCGAGCGTGACGAGCAGCGTGCCGATCTTCTCGCCGCTTTCCTCCTGCACGCGCAGCGCGCGTTCGAGTCCGGCTGCATCGAGCTTGCCGCGCTCGATCAGGATTTCGCCCAGACGCTTTCGTTCGGGTGCGTTCACGCTCTCCGCCCCATACTGGTGGACTGGCGATGATACCACGGGGACGCCTGCTCCGCCCAAGTTTCACCGGCCGAATCAAGGATTTGCGTGCGTTTCTTCGGGCAATTCGTCGTCATCGCCCGACGCCGCCGAGGTAGAATGTCGCCCCCACCCGACGAAACCGGCCACGCCCGGCGATGAAGCTCGTCTGTTACGCATTCCGCCCGAAGCCACTCCCGCTGCGTCCCGCACCGCTGACGCGCGAATGGATGGATCGCATACCGGACCGGCACGCCTATCGGTGTCTTCCGCTCAATATCGCCAACGCCCACGGCTGGGAGATCGGGTCGCCCTGCGCGTTCGAGGTCGAATGGGACGGCGGGCCGCGCGATCGCGGAATGGCGATCCGAGCGCTGGACGGCTACCCCGACATCGGCAGCGTTGCGGTCTCGCACTTCGCCTATGGCATCGTCACGTTCCACCTGAGCTACCTGTTTCGGACCGAGCCGGGGTGGAACCTCTTCGCCACCGGGCCGCTGAACCGTCCCAAGGACGGCATCGCACCCCTCACCGGTGTCATTGAGACCGACTGGCTGCCGTACCCGTTCACGATGAACTGGCAGATGACTCGGCGGGGTAGCGTTCGGTTCGAAAAGGACGAGCCACTGTGCGTCGTGTTTCCGGTGCCGGCGCGGGCCCTGGTCGACACGGAACCCGAGGTGCGCGATCTCGCCGATGATCCCGAACTCGAGGCGCAGGCGCGGGCGTGGAAGGAACGGCGCGATGAGTTCATGCAGCTCTTGAAGGCGCGTGACCCCGCCACCGTCAAGGAAGCCTGGCAGCGCTTCTATTTTCTCGGGAAGCTGCCCGACGGGACCGACGCCGGCGCGACTCACGTCAACAAATTGCGGCTCGCCGAACCGGTCGACAGGCGCGGCCGGGGCAAACCGCAATAGCCGACGGGCGCGGCCGGCCGAAAACGCATCACGTCGGGGGCAGCCATGTCGGACGTCGACACGAAGCTGATCGCGTTCTACCTGCCGCAGTTCCACCCCATTCCCGAGAACGACGCGTGGTGGGGGAAGGGCTTCACCGAGTGGCACAATGTGGTCCGCGCGCGTCCGCTCTTCGCCGGACATTATCAGCCGCACCTTCCCGCCGACCTCGGCTTCTATGATCTGCGGGTCCCCGAAACCCGGCACGCGCAGGCCGAGCTCGCGCGGCAGTACGGTATCCACGGATTCTGCTACTACTACTACTGGTTCAGCGGCCGGCGCTTGCTCGAACGGCCGCTCGACGAAGTCCACCGCAGCGGCGAGCCGGAATTTCCATTCTGCATTTGCTGGGCAAACCACCCCTGGAATCGACGCTGGGACGGGACGCCTGACGACGTGCTGATGCCTCTCGAGTATCGGCCCGGCGATGAACGACACTTCATCCGCGACGTGATCCCGCTCTTCCAGGACCGCCGCTACATTCGCATCGGTGAACGCCCGCTGCTCGTCGTCTCGCGACCTCAGGACATTCCCGGGATCAAGTCGTACGTCGACGTCTGGAACGACGAATGTACGGCCGCCGGCCTTGCGCCGCCATACCTTTGCCTCGTCCAGGATGCCGAAGGTGCCGACCCGCGCGAGCACCGGTTCGATGCCGCGATCGAGTTTCCGCCGCACGGGCTCGTCCTGTCCGATGTCACGTCCGAGGTTCCGGATCGCGACCCGGCGTTCGCCGGACGCGTCTGGGACTACGTGTCCGGCGCGAAGTGGGCGATCGCGCGCCCGCTTCCCGGCTATCCGTTCTTCCGGGGGATCATGACGGGCTGGGACAACACCCCGCGGCTGCCCCGCAACGGTCACATCTTCGTGAACGCGCACCCGGCCAACTACCAAAGGTGGCTTGCCGCCGTCGTCGCGCAGGCGCGCGCCAAGCCCGCCGCCGAGCGCGTCGTTTTCATCAACGCCTGGAACGAATGGGCCGAGGGCGCCCACCTGGAGCCCGACCAGCACTATGGCCGGCAGTTTCTCGAGGCGACGCAGCGCGCCGTCCGCAGCGCGTAGTGGTCCCGACCCAACGGTTGCCGGCGACGATGGAACGCGCGAACGATCCCGAGACGTCGATCGTCATCTGCAGCATCGACGCGCGCAAGTTCGAACGCGTGTCGATCCATTACCGGACGCTGTTCGCGGGCCGGGGCATCGAGGTCATCGGCATTCACGACGCCCGTTCGCTCGCCGAGGGATACAACCGGGGCATCGCGCGCTCGCGTGGTGCGCGGCTCATCCTCTCGCACGATGACATCGAAATCCTGACAACGGATTTCGCGTCACGCGTCGAAGGGCACCTGGCCGATTTCGACCTGATCGGCGTCGCGGGCACGACCCGCCTCGTCGCGGGCAAGTGGAGCGCCGCCGGCGACCCGTACGTGTACGCGCTGATTACGTCGCCGATCGAGGGCCAAGCCGGTTACGCGACGGCGATGCTGGGCGGCGGACCGCTGGTGGTTCCCGGGATCCAGGCGTTAGACGGCGTGGTCCTCGCGATGCGGCGAGAGGTGGCGATGGCGATTCCGTTCGACAGCGAAACGTTCGACGACTTCCACCTCTACGATCTCGATTTCACGTTTCGTGCACACCGTGCGGGCTTCAGGCTGGCGGTTTGCCGCGACATCGTCATCATCCACGAGTCGACGGGACGCTACGACGCTGCGTGGGAGGAGCAGAAGCGCCGGTTCGAAATCAAGCACGGCGCCTTCCTCGCCACGATCGGGCAGCCCAGGGTCGGGGCGCGGGCATCGTTCTGCGCTGCGACCCGCGAGGAGATCCTGCGCCGGTGCGAGACGGCACGGCTCAGCGAGGTTGCCTCGCGGATCGAGCGTGCCAACCGAAGACCTGTAGAAACGAATCACGCGTCAGCGAGCCGCCGTGAACGCCCTCTCGGCCGACGCGACCGTCGTGGCGATATCGTCCGCGGTGTGCGCCGCCGAAACGAAGCCGGCCTCGAAGGCGGAGGGTGCCAGATAGACGCCGGCGTCGAGCATCGCGTGGAAAAAGCGGTTGAAGCGATCCCGGCTGCAAGCCATCACCGCATCGTAGGTGTCGGGAACGGTATCCGCGAAATAGATGCCGAACATGCCGCCGACCGACTGCGCGGAGAACGGCACGCCCGCACGCGCGGCCGCGGCTGCGAGGCCGTCGACCAGCGACTTCGTGATTGCCGCGAGTCGCTCGTAGAACCCGGAGGCCTGCACTTCGCGCAGCGTCGCAAGCCCGGCCGCGACCGCGACGGGATTGCCGGATAGCGTTCCCGCCTGGTACACGGGCCCGAGAGGCGCGATCTTCTCCATGATCTCGCGCTTGCCGCCGAACGCGCCGACGGGCATCCCCCCACCGATCACCTTGCCCAGCGTCGTCAGGTCCGGAGCGATTCCGTAGAGGCCCTGCGCACCGCGCGGATGCACGCGGAAGCCGGTCATCACTTCGTCGAAGATGAGCACCGCCGCGTACCGGTCGCAGGCGGAGCGCAATCCCGGCAGAAAATCCGGCCGCGGCGCGATCAGGTTCATGTTCCCGACGACAGGCTCGACGATCACGCAGGCGATGTTCGCGCCTTCCGCCGCAAATGCGGCGTCGACCGCCGCGAGGTCGTTGTACGGGAGCACGATCGTCTCGTTGGCGATGGCGGGAGGCACGCCCGCCGACGACGGCTGGCCGAAGGTCAGCGCGCCGGAGCCCGCCTTCACGAGCAGGCTGTCGCCATGCCCGTGGTAGCAGCCCTCGAACTTGACGATCTTGTCGCGCCCCGTGTGGCCGCGCGCAAGCCGCAACGCCGACATCGTCGCCTCGGTGCCGGAGGACACCAGGCGGACGAGTTCGATCGACGGCAGAAGGCCGCAGATCGTCTCCGCCATCTCGATCTCGATTTCGGTCGGCGCGCCAAACGAGAGTCCGCGTATCGCCGCTTCCCGCACCGCGCCGACGACCGCCGGGTGCGCGTGGCCGAGTATCGCCGGTCCCCACGACCCCACGTAGTCGATGTAGCGCCGACCATCGGCATCCCACAGGTACGCGCCGCTGCCCCGTTCGAAGAACCGCGGCGTTCCGCCGACCGAGCGGAACGCGCGCACCGGCGAGTTCACGCCCGCAGGGATCGTGCGCTGGGCGCGGGCAAAGAGTTCTTCGTTGCGTGTCATCGGGAGTGTCCGCTGCGTCGGGTGGTCAATGCCGGCTGTGTGCATCCGCTGCGTGGGACGCGCCGGCATCCTCGACCGGTGTCTCGGCCTCCTCGCGCGCCCAGAACAGCCGGTCCGGGAGAAACTGTCCCATCCCCGGACGGTACGCTTTGCGCAGCGTTTGCCAGGTGTAGTCCTGCGCTTCGCGGACCGCGTCGGCGAGGTCGAGCCCGTTGGCCAGCATCGCGGCAATCGCCGAGGCAAGCGTGCACCCGGAGCCATGATAGCTGCCCGGAAGCCGCGTCCAGCTGTCGGCACGCACGATCCCGCTCCTTGCATAGAGCGTGTTGACGACGTCGGGCGTTGCCTCGTGGGTGCCCGTGACGAGCACGTACTGCGCGCCCATCTCGATCAACCGCTCCGCGCAGAGCGCGAGCGTGGTGTCGTCTTCGTCGTCCGCGCCGGCGAGGCGGCGCGCCTCGATGCTGTTCGGCGTGAGTATCGTCGTATGCGGCAGCAGCAGCTCGCGCATGGCATCCGTCATTTCGTCGCTCGCGAACGCGTCGCCACGGCCCGACGCCAGCACCGGGTCGAACACCAGCGGCACGTCCGGATAGTCGGAGACGATTTCCGCGATCGCGGCGATGATCTCGACGCTGCCGAGCACGCCGAGCTTGAAGGCGTCGACCGGAATGTCCTCGAGCAGACAGCGCGCCTGGTCGGCGACCCATTCGGCGTCCAGCGCCTGCACACCCTCGACACCGAGGGTGTCCTGCACCGTGATCGCCGTCACGACCGACAGCGGATGGCATCCCATGCTCGCGAGCGTCAGGATGTCGGCCTGCAGTCCGGCGCCACCACTTCCGTCTGACGCGGCGAACGTCAGGACGATGGGCGGAAATTCGGGATCGGAATCGGCGGGCATTGCCGGCGGCACCGGGCAGCCGCGACGTTCGCGCGGCGTGCTCGTTGCTTGCTAGAATCGCAGGATTTTACTCC
Organism: uncultured beta proteobacterium; assembly: GCA_963783525.1. GTDB lineage: Bacteria > Pseudomonadota > Gammaproteobacteria > Burkholderiales > Casimicrobiaceae > CAIWHR01. Next base: position 34,925 of record CAWAOF010000010.1, on the reverse strand, counting down.
ACCGGCTCCGGCCACCGGCTCCGCTCCGATGAAAAAGTACATGTGCCTGATCTGCGGCTGGGTCTACGACGAGGCCGCAGGCGCCCCGGAGGAGGGCATTCCCCCGGGGACCCGGTGGGAAGACGTGCCGCCGAACTGGACCTGCCCGGAGTGCGGCGCGCGCAAGGAAGACTTCGAGCTCATCGAGTTCTGAGTCATTCGATCGAGGAGCAAACCATGCGAATCCTGCACACGATGTTGCGCGTCGGCGATCTTCAGCGATCGGTCGATTTCTACACCCGCGTGATGGGGATGCGGCTGTTGCGCACGACCGACCGCCCCGAGCAGAAGTACACGCTGGCCTTCGTCGGCTATGGCGACGAGGCGCAGGGCGCGGTGCTCGAGCTCACGTACAACTACGGCGTCGGCGCCTACGACCTCGGAACCGGATTCGGCCACTTCGCGGTCGAGGTCGACGACGCCGCGGCCGCGTGCGAAGCCGTGCGCGCTGCCGCGGCGACCTACGGCGGCGCGGTGACGCGCGAGGCCGGTCCGGTGAAGGGGGGCACCACCGTGATCGCTTTCGTCCAGGATCCCGATGGCTACAAGATCGAGCTGATCGAGCACACGAAGCCCGGCTGAAGGCGGCCGGCCGCGTTCGCGCCTAGAGCGCCGGCTTCGACGCGCGCAACAGTACCCGGATGTCGTGCGCGAAGACGTCGGCACCCTGGCCATAGCCGACATAGAGTCGCAGGCGCCCCTGCGGATCGAAGATGAACGTCCCCGCCGAGTGATCGACGGTATAGCTGTCGGGCGTCCTGCCGGGCTGCTTCTGGTAGAGGATCTTGAATTCCTTCGCGGTGCGCGCGGTCGCCTCCGCGTCTCCGGAGAGGCCGAGGAACGACGGGTCGAATGCCGTGACGTACGTCGAAAGCAGCTCGCGGGTGTCGCGTTCCGGATCCACAGTGACGAACAGGACCTGCACCTGCGCCGCGTCCGGTCCCAGCTGGCGCAGCGCCTCGACGAGCGTCGCGAGCGTCGTCGGGCAGACGTCGGGACACTGGGTGTACCCGAAGAACAGCACGACCACCTTGCCGCGGAAGTCCGCGAGCGTGCGCGCCTTGCCGGCGTGGTCGGTGAGCGCGAAATCGCGGCCGAACGCGGTGCCGGTGACATCCGACGAGCGGAACTGCGGTTTGTCCGGCGCGCAGGCCGCAAGCGAGAAGGCGACGGCGACCAGTGCGAGCGCGGCTTTCGCGATCGCGCGCATCAGCGCCAGTAATGATCGACCAGCAGCGCCGAGAACAGCGCCGCGAGATAGTAGATCGAGAACTTGAACGTGGCCCGTGCGAGTTCGTCGCTGTAGTCGCGGTAGAGCTGGATCGCGTAGAGCAGGAACACGCCGCCCAGCGCCAGTGCGGCAACGAGATAGAGCAGCCCGCTCATCCGGATCGCATACGGCAGCAGTGTGACCGCGATCAGCGCGCAGGTGTAGAGGACGATCTGCAGCTGCGTATGCCGCGCGCCATGCGTCACCGGCAGCATTGGCAGTCCGGCATTCGCGTAGTCCCGCACGCGAAAGAGCGCGAGCGACCAGAAGTGCGGCGGCGTCCAGATGAAGATGATCAGAAAGAGGATGAGCGCCTCGGGGCCCACTTCGCCGGTCACCGCGGCCCAGCCCAGCACCGGCGGCATCGCACCCGAAGCGCCCCCGATCACGATGTTCTGCGGCGTCGCCGGCTTGAGCAGCACCGTGTAGACGATTGCGTAGCCGACGAACGTCGCGAGCGTGAGCCACATCGTCAGCGCGTTGACGTACCGATACAGCAACAGCAGGCCCGCCCCGCCGACAATGCCGGCAAAGACCAGCGTCGTCAGCGACGTCAGCTCGCCGCTCGGCAACGGCCGGCGCCGCGTGCGCGCCATCAGCGCGTCGACCTTCTGCTCGACGAGGCAGTTGATCGCCGCTGCCGCGCCCGCGACGAGCGCAATGCCGACGGTCGCAAAGAAAACCACGTCGGGCGGCGGCAGCCCCGGGGTCGCGAGGAACATCCCGATCACCGCGCAAAAGACGATGAGCGACACGACGCGCGGCTTCGTCAACGCGAAGAGCTGCTTCAGCCGGCTTTCGGCGAGCGCGAGGGTGGTCATGCGGAAACGGAAGCTGCGAACCGTGGTGGGAGGGCCGGCAGAACGAGCCGGTGTCCTCGCCAAACCGGGGATTTTACCATTTGCCGCGGTGATGGCGGATCCGCTCAGCCAATCCGCGACGCTTTCAGCAGGCGTGCCAGGTCCTTCGCGATTCCCTTGATGTCCGGATCGCCTTGGTAGCGCAGCACGAGGTTGCCGAGCGGGTCGATGACGTAGACGGCGCCGGCGCTGCCGGGCAGCATCGCGGGCACAGCCTCGGCGACGCGGACGACGACGAGGCCGGCGTGCTGCGCCAGCAGCGCGGAATGCGGCACCGCGCTGCCGGCGATGAGCCAGGCGCGGACGATGCGATCCTGTTCCTTGCCCTGCATCGTGCGCGCCTGCCGTGTCGCATAGAGCAACCGTTCACAGGCGGCATCGCAGCTGCCGTCGCTCACGGTGAGCAGCACCCAGCGACCGCGCAGATCTTCGATCCGGAACGCCATGCCGTCCTGCCGGGTCCCCTGGATCGCCGGAACCGGCGCCGTGGGCAGCAGCGTCCCGTAGTTGACGCGCGCGTCGCGCGGAAGCAGGTAGTAGACGGCGTACGACGCGACAATCGGCGCGACGGCCACCGCGGCAATCAGCAGCAGCGTGCGCCCCCCGCCCGCCGGCCGGGCCGACGCGGTGGACGCTGTCGGCGGGGGCGGCTCAGCCATCGTCTCGGCGCGCGGCCCGCGGCCGGTTGAACCAGATCCACAGCGCGACGGCCGTCAGCGCGAAGGCGTACCACTGCAGCATGTAGATCCGGTGCGTCTCGATCCCGAAATCCGGCGCCGGCCAGTCGCGGACGAGACCGTCGTCGGGCTGGGGTGCCGAGGTCGCCTCGACGACGACGGGAAGTACGGCAAGCCCCGTCGCTGCGGCATAGCGTGCGGGGTCGAGGTTCTGCCAGAGCGCGCCTGCCGTCGTTTCGGGCTTGAGCTCCAGATAGCCGACGGGCGGAATCGCGAGGCGTCCGCGAACCGACACGGGGCCGGACGGCGGCGGTGCTTCGGGCAGCGACGAGCGCGAAGCGCCCTGCGCGATCCAGCCGCGATTCACGAGCACATGCTGGCCCCCGGCCAGCGCCAGCGGCGTGACGACGTGAAATCCGGCGCGCCCCCCCACCACCTTGTTGTCGATGAAGATCTGGCCGCGTGCGACGTAGGCGCCGGTCGCGACGACGGGACGGTAGCGCAGCGATTTCCAGTCCCCCGCGGAGGCAAGCGGCGCAAGAGCCACGGGCTCGGCCTGCATCGCCGCGTCGAACTGCGCGCGCAGCGCTTCCTTCTCATGCATCCGCCGTTGCTGCCAGTTCCCCGCCCCAACACCGATGGCGACGACCAGCACCGTCGCGAGTGTCGGCAACGCGCGCGGTCGAAACCGCCGCGCCGCGGTCGACGGGCGCGCGTCAGTCGCGGCGCGGCTCACGCGTTTGGCAGCGAAGGGCGCATCCACTACACTCGGCCCGTGGAGCATCGGGCGTGAAGATCATCGTCATCGCCGGCCTGGTCGCCGTCATCGCGAGCCTGTTCTGGGCGCTCTATCTTCTCTATCACGATCGCGGGCACGGCACGCGCATGGTGACGGCGCTGGCGATCCGCGTCGCGCTGTCCGCATCGGTGGTCATCTTCCTCGTCGTCTCGTACAAGCTCGGTTGGATCGCCCCGTCCGGCCTGCGTTAGGTGGTCCAGCGAATCGGGGATCGATCGCCGGACAAGGCGTGGTGTCGCACTGCGGTTGCCGGGCTTCGGGCGCCGCCGGGCAGGAGGGTTGACCGCGGGCTTCGATGCCCCGATTCATGTTCGCCTGCGGGTACCCGACGCGGCTGCGGTCGTCAATCCACGACTCCCTTGCCGCGTCACCCGCGACGGCGAACCGCGGCACAGGCGCCCACAGCCAACCTTCCTGCCCGCCACGCCGCTCGTTCAACGCAATGCGGAACCGCAGCAAAGGCGCCGAGCCGACCACCCCCGGCCCGAGGCGCAAATCGATTTCGATCCGACGACCGCCGTGCTACAGCCAGTAGACCAGCACGAACAGCAGCAGCCAGACGACGTCGACGAAGTGCCAGTACCACGCCGCCGCCTCGAACGCGAAGTGATGATCCTTGTCGAAATGGCCCCTGATCGTGCGTCCGAGCATCACCGAGAGCATGATGGCGCCGATCGTCACGTGGGCACCGTGGAATCCCGTCAGCATGAAGAACGTCGACCCGTAGACCCCCGTCGAGAGCTTCAGGTTGAGCGCGCTGTACGCGTGGATGTATTCGTACGCCTGGAAGCCGAGGAACGTGAAGCCCAGCACGATCGTGACGAACAGCCAGAACTTGAGCACACCGCGGTGACCGGCCTTGAGCGCGTGGTGGGCGACGGTCAGCGTGAAGCCCGACGAGAGCAGGATGATCGTGTTGAGCAGCGGAATCCCCATCGCCCCCATCGGCGTGAACTGCTCCTTGATGTAGGGCCCGACCGTCGGCCAGCCGGCGGCGTAATCCGGCCAGATGAGCTTCGACGAGAGGCTGCCGAGGTCGGGAACGGAAAGATTGCGGATGTAGAACAGCGCGCCGAAGAACGCAGCGAAGAACATGACCTCGGAGAAGATGAACCAGCTCATGCTCCAGCGGAACGAGCTGTCAACCTTCTTGTTGTAGAGGCGCGCCTCGGACTCGCCGATCACCGTGCCGAACCATCCGAACAGCATCACGAGCAGCACGGCGAAACCTGCGGCGACCATGAACGGTCCGGCCGCGATGGAGTTCATCCAGAATGCCGCGCCCATGCCGAGTAGGAGCAGCGCGACCGAGCCCACGAGCGGCCAGTACGATGGCTGCGGTACGAAGTAGTACGGCTTGGCGCCGGTTTGTGCTGCGCTCATCGCGGGATACCTCTCTTGTGAGCCGGCGAGCGCGGATGGATCGCGCCCGTCCTGCGGTTTAGGATTTGCCTGCGCCCTCGACCTCGAAGAACGTGTACGACAGCGTGATCGTCGCGACGTCCGGCGGCAGCGTCGGGTCGATGACGAAGACGACCGGCATCCGCCGCCGCTCGCCCGGCTGCAGCGTCTGCTTCGCAAAGCAGAAACATTCCAGTTTGCGGAAGTACTGTGCGGCATGCGGTGGCCCGTAGCTCGGGATCGCCTGCCCGGTCAGCGGCCGGTCCGTCGTGTTGACGATTTCGTAGACCACCTGCCGCACCTCGCCCGGATGTACGCCGACGATCGGCTCCAGCGGCCGGAACTGCCACGGCAGCTTTCGCACGTTCGAGTCGAACTCGACGCGCACGGTCCGCGCCGCATCGACCTGGGTGTTGGCGACGACGTCGGCCCGGGCGATATTGCGCAACCCCGTCACCTCGCAGATCCTTTCGTAGAAAGGCACCAGCGCGTAGCCGAAGCCGAACATCGCGACCACGATCACGGAGAGCTTCAGCAGGAGCGCGTGATTGTCCCGGCGCTGCAGCGCGTTCATCGCCGGTCTCGCAGGTTGCGGCCGATCGCGACGACCAGGTAGAGCAGCACCGCCGCACCCACGACGCCGATCCCCGTGGCGGGACCGCCCATGAACTTGGTCGCGATGATACCCGCGAAGAACACGGCCGCGATCGAGGCCAGGACCCATGCCGTGCGCCGGTTGGCGGCGCGCAGTCTCGCCTCGTCACTCGTGTCGGGTGCAGCCTTCGTGCTCATCGCAAATTCCGCGTGATGATGATCGGGCCGGGCCGCGGCCGACTGCGGCACGCCCGGCGCCAGCGTCACTTGACGACCGGTGGTGTCTCGAACGTGTGGTAGGGAGCGGGCGAGGGCACCGTCCACTCCAGCGTGTCGGCCCCGTCCCACGGTTTCGCCGGCGCCTTTTCGCCGACGCCGCGCGCGCACTGCACCATCGAATAGAGGAACAGGAGCTGCGAGGCACCGAACCAGAACGCGCCGATCGACGCGATCATGTTCCAGTCGGCGAACTGCTGGGCATAGTCCGGGATCCGGCGCGGCATCCCGGCGAGCCCGAGAAAGTGCATCGGGAAGAATGTCACGTTGAACGAGATCATCGACGACCAGAAGTGGATCTTGCCGAGCTTCTCGTTGTACATCGTCCCGGACCACTTCGGGATCCAGTAGTACGCGCCGCCGAAGAACGCGAACAGGCTGCCGGCCACCATCACGTAATGGAAATGGGCGACGATGTAGTAGGTATCCTGAATCTGGACGTCCACCGGCGTGATGGCGCAGACGAGTCCGGTGAATCCGCCCAGCGTGAACAGGAACAGGAAGCCGACCGCGAACAGCATCGGCGTCTCGAAGGTCAGCGAGCCGCGCCACATCGTGGCGAGCCAGTTGAAGACCTTCACTCCGGTCGGGACCGCGATCAGCATCGTCGCGTACATGAAGAACAGGATCCCCGCGGTCGGCAGGCCGGTCGTGAACATGTGGTGGGCCCAGACGATGAACGACAGGATCGCGATGCCCGACGTCGCGTACACCATCGACGCGTACCCGAACAGTGGCTTGCGCGAGAACGTGGGGATGATCTGCGAGACGATGCCGAACGCCGGCAGGATGATGATGTACACCTCGGGATGCCCGAAGAACCAGAACACGTGCTGGAACAGCACCGGGTCGCCGCCGCCGGCCGCGTTGAAGAACGACGTGCCGAAATGGCGGTCGGTGAGCAGCATCGTCACGGCACCGGCCAGGACCGGCATCACCGCAATCAGCAGGTAGGCGGTGATCAGCCACGTCCAGCAGAAGAGCGGCATCTTCATCAGCGTCATGCCGGGCGCGCGCAGGTTGAGGATCGTCGTGATGATGTTGATCGAGCCCATGATCGACGACGCGCCCAGGATGTGGACGGCGAAGATCGTGAGGTCCATCCCCATCCCCGACTGGATCGTCAGCGGCGGATAGAGCGTCCAGCCCGCCGACGCGGCGCCGCCCGGTACGAACAGCGAGGTGACGAGCAGGATCGCGGCCGGGGGCAGCAGCCAGAAGCTCCAGTTGTTCATCCGCGCGAACGCCATGTCCGGCGCGCCGATCATCATCGGGATCTGCCAGTTGGCGAAGCCGACGGCGGCCGGCATGATCGCGCCGAACACCATGATCAGTCCGTGCAGCGTCGTCATCGAGTTGAAGAACTCGGGGTTGACCACCTGCAGGCCGGGCTGGAACAGCTCGGCGCGAATGATCATCGCCATCGTGCCGCCGACCAGGAACATCGTGAACGAGAACCACAGGTACATCGTGCCGATGTCCTTGTGGTTCGTCGTCGTCAGCCAGCGGGTGATGCCGCTCGGGTGATGCGCGTGATCGTCGTGCCCGTAGCCATGGGGGTGATCGTGGGCGATGCTGCTCATCGTGCGCTCCTGAATCGTTCCGGATGGATCTCGCCGGGAAATCCCACGGCAACCGTCGCCGTGGTGCGGTCCGAGTGCATGGGGCTCACGAGCGGGCCGCCTTGATCTCGGAGGGTTGCAGCGCGTCGCCGGTCTTGTTGCCCCAGCTGTTACGCGTATACGTGATCACGGCGGCGAGGTCCGCGTCGGAAAGCTGCTTCCAGGGCGTCATCGCGGTGCCTGGTTTGCCGTTGAGCACCAGCGCGATCTGCGCGGCCTTCGGGCCGTTGACGACCTTCGACCCGTCGAGCGCGGGAAACGCGCCAGGGACGCCCTTGCCGTTCGCCTGGTGGCACGCCGCGCAATTGCCCGCGAACACCTTCTCGCCGGCCGCGACGAGATCCTTGATGTCCCAGACCTTGTTCGGGTCGTCGGCCGCGGCGGCCACCTTCTTCTTCTGCTCGTCCGCCCATCTGGCGTAGTCGTCCTTCGACTTGACCTCGACGACGACGGGCATGAAGCCGTGTTCCTTGCCACAGAGCTCCGCGCACTGCCCCCGGTAGATGCCGACCTTTTCCGCCTTGAACCACGAATCGCGGACGAAACCCGGAATCGCGTCCTGCTTGACGCCGAACGCCGGCACCCACCACGAGTGGATCACGTCCTCGGCCGTGATGAGGACGCGCACGCGCGTGTCGACCGGAACGACCATCGGGTTGTCGACCTCGAGCAGGTAGTGCTCGCCCTTCGGCTCCCGGTTCTCGATCTGCGCCAGCGGCGTGGCGAGATTCGAATAGAAGCCGAAGCCGTCCTGCAGATAATCGTAGTTCCACTTCCACTGATAACCCGTGACCTTGATCGTCATGTCGGGCGCGGAAGTGTCCTTCATCGAGAGTATCGTCTTCGTCGCCGGAAAGGCCATGAACAGCAGGATCAGGAACGGGATCACCGTCCACACGATCTCGACCGTCGTGTTCTCGTGAAACGGGTGCGCCTCGTGCCCCACCGACTTCCGGTGCTTGAAGATCGAGTAGAACATCACCCCGAACACCGCGATGAAGATGACGACGCAGATCCAGAAGATGAACGTGTGCAGGTCGTACATCTGCCGCGCGACCGGCGTCACCGGCGTCTGCAGATTCCACTCCCTGGCGGCCAGGGCCGCGCCAGGCGCCACGCCGGCCATCGCCAGGCCGGCACGGGCGATCCACGATCCGGCTTTCGATTCGATACGCACCATGCTTTCCTCGATTGCGACTTGCACTCGGACTTGCATTCGTTTCATGCGCCATGCCGGCTTCGCGTCCGCCAGACGCGCCACCGCTCTTTCCGATGCCGCACGCCATTGCCGGCTTCGCCGCCGGCTCCGTTCCCGCACGCTCCAGTGTTGCCACGGCGCGCAGTTCGGGTCCCGACGGATGCGAACGGAGAATGTCCGGCGCCACATGCCATTCGCCAGACGCGAGCAGGCCGGGGCATCCGTCGCATGGCGCCGGCCTCGCACGATCGACCGAGCGGCCCGCCGGTGACCCGTGCTATGCCGGACTGCTGCAAAGGGCGCGAGATCTTAGCACGGATCAATGCGCGGGGAAACGGCGGCAGGCACCGCTGCCCGGCGCCGCAACGCACGTCCTCGCGCGCGCCGGTCGCGCCAACGCGCAACCCACAGCTGATCAGCCGACGCGTCATCGGGCAAGTCCCAGCAACGCAAGGTCCGCGCGGGAAAACTCCATCGTTGCGCCGTTGCGCCCGCGCCACGCGAAGTCGGCCACCAGCGGGGCAGGCAGGCGCTCGACGAGTGCGCGCACGTTCGCGTCGCCCTCCTGCACCTGCGGGTCGATCCGGTTTGCAACCCACCCCGCGAGGTGAACGCCGCGCGCATTCGATCGCCAGCGCCGACAGCAGCGCGTGGTTGAGGCACCCCAGCCGGATCGCGACCACCAGCAGCACCGGCAGACCCAGGCGTCGCGGAATGTCGAGCATGTCGATTCCCGGCCCGAGCGGGACGAACACGCCGCCGGCGCCCTCGACGACGACGGCGTCGGCGATGCGGGCGAGCCCGGCGTAGGCGGCGGCGATCCGGTCGAGGTCGATCCTTCCGCCGACAGCCGCGGCGGCGAGGTGCGGGGCGATCGGCGGCGCGAATGCAAACGGGTTCACCTCGCCGGGTGACGCGGCGACATTGCCGGCGGCAATCAGCGCGCCGACATCGGCATTGAGAGCGGCATCGGGGGCGAGGCCGGTGGCCACCGGCTTCATGCCGACCGCGCGGCGACCGTCGCGAACCAGCGCGCGCAACAGCGCGGTCGCAACCGCGGTCTTGCCGACGCCCGTGTCGGTTCCGGTGACGAATACTCCGTGCGTCATCGCGCTCCGGCCCGCCGCCATCTGGTCGAGGCGCCCGTGGTCCATCGCGACCGCGTCACCGCCGCGCATGTCGTTCGACGTGCACGATCGACTGCCCATCGGCGGTCCGTCTCGGGAGGGCTTTCCACGCGTGGCCGTAGATCACCTCGAACGTCGCCGCGATCCGTCCGTCGCGGCGCATCCCCTCGAGCGCCGCCATCGCCCGCTCCCACCGGCGACGGCCCATCAGCGCGCGGGGCCGCGCCCGGGTCGCGTTCGTCGCGCCGATCGCCTTCAGATCCTCGAGCATCGCGATCGCATCGGCATAGGTGAGCGAGATGAGCTCCATGTCCATCACCGGGTCGGCAAATCCGGCATGCATCAACATGTCGCCGATATCGTGCATGTCGGTGAAGCGGCCGACGTGCGCATGATGGTCGACGTCCGCGAACGCGGCGCGGAGCTCCTTCAACGTATCGGGCCCGAACGTCGTGAACGTCACCAGCCCGCCGACCGACAGCACACGGCAGAGCTCGGACAGTGCCCGCGGCAGATCGGCCACCCATTGGAGCGCGAGGTTGCTCCAGACGACATCGAACGCGCCGGTGGCAAACGGCAGTGCGCCGATGTCACCGCAGACGTAGCGTGGCTCCGCGGGACCGGCGAGGCCCCCGAAAAGCCGCGCAAGCATCGAGCGGCGAAGGGTGGTCTTCGTCCGCGCGACGACGAGCATCGGCAACGCGATATCCAGCGCCAGCCGGCGCGCGTGCGGATAACGGACCCCGATTTCCGCCAGGGCGTCGCCGGTACCGCAGCCGGCGTCGAGGACCGCGGCGGGATCGAGCTTCATGACATCGAGTCGTGCGGCCATCCGCGCGCCGACCTCCCGCTGCAGGACGGCCGCGCCGTCGTACGTCGCCGCCGCACGCGCGAAGTGCCGGCGCACGACGCGCGAGTCGGGCGCGCCGGGGTCCGCCGCACGCGTCGGTTCAATCGCCATCGAGGAACTTGTCCAGCACCGCTCCGAACGCGTCGGCGTGGGAAAGAAACGGGGCATGCGCGGCGCCGGCGATCAGTGCGAAGCGGGCGTTCGGCAGGTGGCCCGCGAGCCAGCGGCCGGCCTCGGGCAGGGTCAGGGTGTCGCGTCCGCCGGAGACCACCAGCGCCGGCTGCCCGATGCGCGGCACGTCCGGGCGCAGGTCGGCACGCTTGATCGCGTCGAGCGCATCGAAGAGCGTCCGGTGCGACGGCTCGCCACGGGCGAAAAGCTGGCCACGAAGCGCCGCGAGCGTGGCACGCGCGTGCTCGCTGCCCTGCAACTGCAGCGCGACGAACCGCTGCACCGTGATTCTCCATGCCACATGCAGCTCGTCGCCAAAGCGCTCCAGCGTCTCGCGCGACATCGCGTGCGGCCAATCGGCGCCGCTGACGAAACGCGGCGACGTCGACACGAGGACGATCCGACGTACCGCCGAGGGCGCCAGGCGCGCCCAGCGCATCGCGATCAGACCGCCCAGCGACCAGCCGAGTACCGTCACCGGCTGCTCGTCGCCGGAAAACGCGGCGCCCAGCGCGTCGACGACGCCGTCCAGCGTGAATGTTGGCTGCGCCGCGCTGTTGCCGTGCCCTGGCAGATCGACGGCGTGCACGCGGTGCCGCTTTGCCAGCCGCCCGACGAGCGAGCCCCAGAGTCCCGAGTGCATTGCCCAGCCGTGCAGCAGGACGATGGCCGGGCCGTGCCCGGCCGTTTCGACATGCAGCGCTGCGCTCATCGCGCGGACGCTCGCGCGGCATCGGGCGCAACCTCGGCAAAGGCGTCGGCGAGCGCATCGACATCGGCAAGGGTGTGCGCGGCGGAAAGCGTGACCCGCAGCCGCGCGGTCCCTTTCGGCACCGTTGGCGGCCGGATCGCGGGGACCCACAAGCCTCGCTGCCACAGCGCGTCGGCGAGCGCCACCGCCGTCGCGTTCGCACCGACGACGACCGGCTGGATCGCCGTCTGCGAATCGAGCAGGGTCCACGGCTGGGCGCGCATCCGGGCGCGAAAATGCGCGATCAGCGCGTGCAGGTGTTCCCGCCGCGCGACGTCGTCGCGGACGATCCGCAGGCTCGCGCGCAGTGCTTCGGCGAGGAGCGGGGGCGCAGCGGTGGTGAACACGTAGGACCGCGCGGTCTGCACGAGCGTCTCGATCACCGCCGGATGCGCGGCCACGAAGGCCCCGGCGACGCCGGCGGCCTTGCCGAGCGTCCCCATGTAGACAATGCGCTCGGATTGCAGGCCGAAATGCGCGAGCGCGCCGCCGCCACCCGCGCCCGCACCGAGCACGCCGAAGCCATGGGCGTCGTCGACGATGAGCCACGCGTCGAAGCGCGCGGCAAGCGCGGCGAGTGCAGGCAGCGGCGCGATGTCGCCGTCCATGCTGAACACGGCGTCGGTGACGATCAGCTTCCGACTCGCCGTCGATGTCGCGAGAAGTCGCTCGAGCGATGCGACGTCGACGTGCCGATACCGGACGAAATCGGCACGCGAGAGCAGCGCGCCGTCGTTGAGGCAGGCGTGGTTGAGGCGGTCGGCGAAGATCGCGTCCCCGCGCCGCGCGAGCGCAGTCAGGATCGCGAGATTGGCGAGATAGCCGCTCGAGAATGTCAGCGCCCGCGCGCCGGCGCAGGGACGCGTGAACGCGGCCAGCTCGGCTTCGAGCTCCGCGTGCGGCGCGAAATGGCCGCTGACGAGATGCGACGCGCCCGCGCCGACGCCCCAGCGCAGCGCGGCGGCACGCGCGGCCGCGGCGACTTCCGGGTGCGCCGCGAGGCCGAGGTAATCGTTGCTGGCGAAGGCCAGAACCTCGCGGCCGTCGACGACGACGCGCGCGCCCTGTGCCGAGACGAGCGTGCGCCGGACGCGCATGAGACCGTCCGCCGCGCGCGCGGCGAGGTCGTGCTCGAGGCCGGCGATCAGGTCCGTCGGCACGCAGCCGCCATCAGGCAGCCGGCGCATCCATGCCGGTCAGCCCGAGCCTCGCGAACAGCGCCCGGTCGGCGTCGATCTCCGGATTGCCGGTCGTCAGCAGCTTCTCACCGTAGAAGATCGAGTTTGCGCCGGCAAGAAAGCACAGCGCCTGCACCGCGTCGCCCAGCTCCCGGCGCCCGGCGGAAAGCCGCACCATCGCCTTCGGCATCGCGATGCGCGCCACGGCGACCGTGCGCACGAACTCGAGCGGGTCGAGGGCGCTTGCGCCCCCCAGGCGATCGTGCAGCGGTGTACCCGCAACCTGCACCAGGTGGTTGATCGGCACCGACTCCGGATACGGATCGAGATTGGCGAGCTGCGCGATCAGCCCCGCGCGCTGCACGGCCGATTCGCCCATGCCGACAATGCCGCCGCAGCACACGCCAATGCCCGCCGCACGAACCCGCTCGAGCGTGTCGAGCCGGTCCTGGTAATCACGTGTCGTGATCACTTCGCCATAGAACTCGGGGGCCGTATCGAGGTTGTGGTTGTAGTAGTCGAGACCGGCGGCCTTGAGCTTTGCCGCCTGCCCCTCGCCCAGCATTCCGAGCGTGCAGCAGGTTTCGAGGCCAAGGGACTTGACGCCGCGCACCATGGCGAGCACCGGTTCGAGATCGCGGTCCTTTGGCCCGCGCCAGGCAGCACCCATGCAGAAGCGTGTCGCGCCCGCATCCCGCGCCGCGCGCGCGGCATCGAGCACCGAATCGAGTTCGAGCAATGCCTGGGTGGCGACACCCGTGTCGTACCGCTTCGCCTGCGGGCAGTAGCCGCAGTCTTCCGGGCAGCCGCCGGTCTTGATCGACAGGAGCGTCGACAGCTGCACCGCGTTAGGCGGGTGGTGCGCCCGGTGGACCTCCTGCGCTCGGAACATGAGCTCCGGGAACGGCAGCGCGAAGAGTGCCTCGACTGCCGTCACCGTCCATCGCGGCGACGCCCGCGCGGGCTCGGCGCGGCGCGCTGCCGTCTCCGGGACGGCGATCATGCGTTCGGCGGATGGCATCGAATCGGCCTCGGGGGTTATCTTCTTGCCGCTGTCTTGCCGTTGTCGTGATGCGGTGACGTGGTGATGCGGTGATGCGGTGATGCGGTCCGGCGCCACAACCTGCGCGTCGCCCGTCCCCGCTGCCGTCAACCACCGTCTACAATCGGCGGCGAGTGTCGAGGGAGGTCCGTCTATTGTCAAATGTCGGGACGGAACCATTTGACAGCGATTTGCTGCACAAGGCTCGCCGCACCGTGCGCGTCACCGCATCGCACGCGCTGGATTTCGTCCGCCGTGCACTCCCGCAGCGCTGCGAACTGTGCACCGCGCGAGCGGATGGCGAATTGCTGTGCGCTGCCTGCGCGGGCGCGCTTCCTCGCGTTCCTCCGGCCTGCCCGGTCTGTGGGCTGCCGTCGCCCGGCGGGGAGCGTTGTGGAACGTGTCTCGGGCATCCGCCACCCTACGTGGCGACCATCGCGCCGCTCGTCTACGGATTTCCGGTGGACCGTCTGCTGCAGCAGATCAAGTACGGCGGCCGGATCGCCCTCGCAGACTGGGCCGGCGCCGTGCTCGCCGCGGCAGTTCGCGCCGAGCTCGCACGCCGCGACGGCGTCGAACGGCCGCAGTGCATCGTCGCGCTGCCGCTTGCACCCGGGCGCCAGCGCGAGCGCGGATTCAACCAGGCGCGCGAGATCGCACTGCGTGTGGCCCGGGCCACGGGCCTTCCGCTCGCCGCCACCCTCGTCCGGATCGTCGGCGGGCCGCCGCAGGCCGCGCTGGCGTGGTCGGAGCGGCGGAGCAATGTGCGCGGCGCGTTCGTCGCGCGCTCGGACGTCCGCGGTGCGCGGATTGCCCTCGTCGACGACGTGATGACGACCGGCGCGACGCTCGCGGCGGCGGCACATGCGCTGACCAGTGCGGGCGCCGCTCAAGTCGAGTGCTGGGTCGTCGCGCGCACGTTGCGGCCGGTCGGGTAGATGAACGACCCCCGCGCTCACCCCCGCGCTCGCCCCGCTCGCTGCCCCCCGCGGGGGCGCCCAGTGCCCTTCGGGCGGCCGGGCGGGCACTGAGGCATGGCAATGGCAACCGCATCCGCCGCATCCGACCTCGCCGTCGTTCTCGTTCACCCCGAGATTCCGCCGAACACCGGGAACGTGATCCGGCTGACGGCGAACACCGCGGCGTCGCTGCATCTGGTCGAACCTCTCGGCTTCCGGATGGATGACCGCGAGTTGAGGCGCGCAGGGCTCGACTATCACGAGTACGCGAGTGTCCAGGTACATCCCGACTTCGGCGCGTGCCGTGCCGCGCTCGACCGGCACGGCGAGCGCCGCTGGTTCGCCTTCACGACCGGCGCGCGCGGCTCGCTCTACGACGCCCGATTCGCCCACGGCGATGTGCTGGTGTTCGGCTGTGAATCGTCGGGGCTCCCGGCGGACGTCCTCGCGCATTTCGTGCCCGGCACCCGGCTGCGGATCCCGATGCGACCGGGCGTGCGCAGCCTCAACCTGTCCAACGCGGTGGCGGTCGCTGTCTACGAGGCTTGGCGGCAACTGGGATTCGCCGGTGCCGGGGCACCGTAGACAGCCGCCACCTGATCACGTCCCCTCGAAACGCGGCTCCCGCTGAAGCAGGCGTTCGACCGCCTGACGCGCGCCGAGGTCTTCGTAGAGGACGCTGTGGACGACGTCGCAGATGGGCATCTCGACACCGACATGACGCGCAAGAGTGCGCACGGCAGCCGCCGTCGTGACGCCCTCTGCCACATGGCCCAGCTCGACGAGAATCTGTGGCAGCGACTTCCCCGCCGCGAGCGCAAGACCGACGCGCCGGTTGCGCGACAGGTCGCCAGTGCACGTGAGCACGAGATCGCCCAGCCCCGCGAGTCCCATCAGTGTTTCGCGCTGCCCTCCCAGCGCCTCCGACAACCGGCCGGTCTCCGCGAGCCCGCGCGTGATCAACGCCGCCCGCGCGTTGTGGCCGAAGCCCAGGCCGTCGCTCGCACCCGCGGCGATCGCCAGCACATTCTTGACGGCACCGCCGATCTCGACGCCCACGATGTCCTTGCTCTGGTATGCGCGCATTGACTCCGCGCGCAGCAACGAGGCGATCCAAGCCGCGAGCGCCGGGTCGGTCGCCGCGACCGCGACCGCCGTTGGCAGGCCGCGCGCGACTTCGTCGGCGAAGCTCGGCCCCGAAACGATTCCCACGGGCCCCGGCCACAGCGATCCGAGCACCTGGTGCGCGAGTGCGACACCGGACGGAAAAGCCGACGTGATCGGGACCGCAAGCAGCCCCTTGGACAACCAGACGAAGGGGCCCTGCGCGCCCGCGGCCGCCAGGTCGGCGGCCACCTCCGGCAGCGCCGCCACCGGCGTGCCGGCGATCAGCACGTCGGCCCGCGCCGCGGTGGGAAGATCCGCCGTCACGGCGAGCGCATCCGGCAGCCGGACTGCAGGCAGATACCTTTCGTTGACGCGCGCGGCGCCGATCGCGCGCGCCTGAGCGGCGTCACGGGCCCAGAGCGTGACCCGCAGATCGGCGCGGCGCGCGAGATGCGCGGCCAGGGCGGTCCCCCACGCTCCGGCGCCGACGACTGCGATCGATGTGGGCATGGCGACAGCGAAAAGCGCTTGACGACGCGTTAGCGGCGCCCGTTCAGAGGCCGAACACCTGCGTGATCCTGACGAAGCCCGTCTGCCCGTCGCGATGCCGTACCTTGACCCAGCCGGGCGCCGCCGTGCTGCTCGCGCCCGAGGCCGGCTCGTCCAGCTCGAGCAGCACGTTGTGCTCGGCGCGAAACGCGAGCGGCGCGGCATCGTCCGGATTCGCTCGCACGTCGGCAACGCGGCACGCGCACGACGAGCATCCGCTTCTCGGCGAGCGAGCGCTTCTCGACCCAGCCGATTGTCCCGGCGGCATCGCGGACCTTGATCCAGCCTTCGACGGGGACGATCACTTCGAGCGGCGTGTCGCGCCCGAGCACGAACATTGGCCTGGCTTTCGTCGACGGCGCGTCATAGAGGATCGTTGCCGCGTCCGCGGTCGACCGGAAATCCGCGGCGACAGCCGCGCTGGCGACGACGGCGGCGAAGAGCCCCGCGAGGCGCCTCCAGCATCGCGGCGCACGTTGTCCGGCGTTCGCCTCGCGGGTCACCGGGCGCCCTCGTTTCCAGGCGCGTCAGTTGACCGCGGCCGGGGTCGCCTGCGCCTGCGCCAACTGCTGCTGCTGGTAGAGCGCCTCGAAATTGATCGGCGCGAGGTGGACCGGAGGAAAGCCCGCGCGCATGGTGGCGTCGGCCAGCGTCTCGCGCACATAGGGGAAGAGCACCGTCGGGCAGTTGATCGCAATCACCGGCTGCAGATGCTCGGCCGGAACGCCGCGGATGCGTGAAGATTCCCGCCTGCGACGCCTCGATCAGGAACAGCGTCTTGTCGCCCACCTTGGCCGTCAACGTCACCGTCAGCACGCACTCGTAGATATCGGGCTGGATCTGCTCGCCGCGCGTGCGCAGCCCGACTTCCACGTTGGGTTGCTCCTGCGTCATGAACGACTGCGGCGACCCTGGATTCTCGAGCGAGAGGTCCTTGACGTAGATGCGATCGATGGTGAACGTCGCGCCCTGCGCGCCGCTGCCGGGTTGCTGCGGGTCGGCCATGATGGTGTCCTCTGAATGGTCAAACGCGACATTTTACCCTACCCGCCGCACCGGGCAGGACCGCGCGTGCTGCTCAGGACGCGCGAGCGGCCAAGCAGCGGCGCCAGCCCGCCGGCATGGTCGAGCGCGACCATCTCATCGTAACCGCCGACGTGATGCTCGCCGATGTAGATCTGCGGCACGGTGCGCCGTCCGGTCCGCTCCATCATCGCCCGCCGCAGCGCCGGCTCGAGATCGACACGAATCCGCGTGATGTCGAGCACGCCCTTCGCCTTCAGGAACCGCTCCGCCTGGATGCAGTAGGGGCATGTCGCGGTCGTGTACATCGTAACTACCGGCACGTCACTTCTCCACCGGCAGGCCCGCATCCTTCCATGCCTTGTAGCCGCCACGCAGGTTGTAGATCTCCTTGAAGCCGGTGCGCGCCAGAGCCTTGGCGGCCATCCGGCTGCGGTTGCCGCTCCTGCAGTACGCGACGATGGGACGTCCCGAGCTCCGCGCAAGCTCGCCGCTGCGGCTGTCGAGCTGCGACAGCGGGATGTGGACCGCGTTGGGCAGGCGCCCGCCCTCGAATTCCTGCGTTTCGCGCACGTCGAGCAGCACGGCGTTCGCCGAGTTGATCAGTCGCGTGACCTCGAGATTGCCGACGTCCTTCGACTGCGAGAGGCGGCGCTGAAACAGCGGCCAGACGAGCATCGCGCCGGAGAGGATCAGCACGAGGATGAGCATCCAGTTGTTCTGAACGAATGACATGGATCCGGAGCCTAAAGCGAGAGAAAGGTAAAATGATAGCGTACCGGCGCCGCAGTGCCGGACGCATCCGCCGCCCGCCGCTCCTCATGCCCCGCATCTTTCGTCCCGCCGTGCGTCCCGCGGTCCTGGTCATCCTCGACGGTTTCGGATGTCGCGCCGATGCGCCGGACAATGCGATCGCACGCGCCCGAAAGCCGAACTGGGACCACCTGCTCGCCACCTGCCCGCATACGGCGATCGACGCGTCCGAGCACGCGGTCGGACTGCCGCGGGGACAGATGGGAAACTCCGAGGTCGGTCACCTCAACATCGGCGCCGGGCGAGTCATCTACCAGGACTACACCCGGATCGATCATGCGATCGAGACCGGCGAGTTCGCCCGCAATGCCGCGCTTGCCGGCGCGATTGCCACAGCAAGGTCGCGCGGTTCGACGCTGCACGTGCTCGGCCTCTGCTCGCCGGGTGGCGTGCACAGCCACGAGCGCCAAATTGCCGCGATGATCGACCTGGCGGCGGCCGGCGGCGCGCCACGGATTCTCGTGCACGCGTTTCTCGATGGCCGCGACACGCCCCCGAAGAGCGCGGATGCATCGCTCGCCTTCCTGCAGGACACTTGCGCGCGGCACACCGGCGCGAGGATCGCGTCGATCGTCGGGCGGTACTACGCGATGGACCGCGACCAGCGCTGGGAGCGCCTCGCCGAGGCCTACGACCTTCTCGTCGATGGGCGGGCGCCCTACACCGCGGCCGCGGCCCGCGCGGGACTCGCGGCGGCCTATGCGCGCAACGAGTCCGACGAATTCGTCCGCGCGACTGCGATCCTCGATCCTGACGGCAAGCCGTCGCCGATGGCCGACGGCGACGTGATCGTATTCATGAACTTCCGCGCCGACCGGGCGCGGCAGCTCACCCGCGCCTTGACCACCGCGTCGTTCGCGGGCTTCGCGCGGCGCCGCGTGCCGAAGCTCGCCTCGTTCGTCTGTCTCACGAGTTACGGTGACGAGTTCGCCGGGCTTCCCGTTGCCTTCCCGCCGCAGTCGGTCGCGAACGGTTTTGGCGAATACGCCTCGGCGCTCGGTCTTGCGCAACTGCGCATCGCCGAAACCGAGAAGTATGCGCACGTCACCTACTTCTTCAGCGGCGGCAACGAGACGCCCTACGCGGGCGAGGATCGCATTCTGGTGCCATCGCCCAGGGTGGCGACCTACGATCTCAAGCCGGAGATGAGCGCGCACGAAGTCACCGACAAGCTGGTCGCGGCGATCGGATCCGGCACGTACGACGCGATCGTCTGCAACTACGCCAACGGCGACATGGTCGGCCACACGGGCAACCTCGACGCGGCGATCAAGGCGGTCGAGACGCTCGACCTGTGCATCGGTCGAGTCGTCGCTGCCGTGCGCGCCGCCGGCGGTGAGCTGCTGATTACCGCGGACCACGGCAACGTCGAGAAGATGCGGGACGAGGCCACCGGCCAGCCGCATACCGCCCACACGCTGGAGCTCGTGCCGTGCGTTTACGTGGGGCGCAGGGCATCCATCGCAGCCGGGGGCTCGCTGCAGGACGTCGCGCCCACGCTCCTCGCAATGCTGGGTGCGCCAGCGCCGGCGGCGATGACGGGACGGTCGCTGCTCACCTTCATCTGAGGGCCGCCAGGCATTCCCGGCGCCGCCGAGTGCGACCCCGCAGCTCCTAGGGCACAGCGAGAGTGTACGCTCACTCCAACGGATTCGCTGATACCCGGTCGGTGTGCGGGGCCTGGCGCCGGCGCGGGCATGGAACTTGCGGCGCCTTTTGGGGCCCAATTTGCTTTGGCATCGCGCCGTGGCGATTGGCCACGAACGGCCTACCGACACCCGTCGTATACTTTGCGGTTCGACAAGGGGAATCACGATGAACAACTGGAAGAAGGCGGGGCTGATCGGCATGGGGGCGGTGCTAGGCGTCCTGCTTTCGCTCAACTTCTCGGTCATCGCGCAGCGCGAGGCCCGGCTGCCGATCCCGTACGAAGATCTCCAGCTGCTCTCCGCGGTCTTCGGTCGGATCAAGAGCGATTACGTCGAGCCGGTCTCCGACGAGAAGCTCATCAAGGAAGCCATCAACGGGATGGTGCACGGGCTCGACCCGCATTCCGATTTCCTGGACGCCGACGCGTTCAAGGATCTGCAGATCTCGACGCAGGGCAAGTTTGGCGGCCTCGGCATCGAGGTGGGCGTCGAGGACGGCACGATCCGCGTGATTTCGCCGATCGAGGACACGCCGGCGTTTCGGGCCGGTGTCAAGTCGGGCGACCTGATCGTCAAGATCGACGATACGGCGACGCGAGGGATGCCGCTCAGCAAGGCGGTCGAATTGATGCGCGGCAAGCCCGGCACGCCGGTCACGCTGACGGTGGCACGCAAGGAGGCGGAGGGACTGCTGACGTTCACGCTGGTGCGCGAGGAGATCAACGTCAAGAGCGTACGCGCCAAGATGCTCGAGGCCGGCTATGGCTACGTGCGGGTTCGCCAGTTCCAGGACCGCACCGGCGAGGACCTCGCGAAGGCGCTGAAGGACATGTACAAGCAGGGCGAGCTGAAGGGCCTCGTGCTCGACCTGCGCAGCGACCCGGGCGGCCTGCTCAACCAGGCGGTCGCCGTCTCGGCGGCCTTCCTGCCCAAGGACGCGCTCGTCGTGTACACCGACGGTCGCACCGCGGAGGCGCGGATGCGGCTCACGGCGTCGAAGGAACACTACACGCGGCGCGGCGATGACTACCTCAAGGACCTTCCCGCCGGCGTGAAGAAGGTGCCGATCGTCGTGCTCGTCGATGGCGGTACGGCGTCCGCGTCCGAGATCGTCGCCGGTGCCCTGCAGGACCACAAGCGCGCCGTCGTTCTCGGTGGCCAGACGTTCGGCAAGGGCTCGGTGCAGACGATCCTTCCGCTCTCCAACAATGCCGGGCTGAAGCTCACGACGGCGCGCTATTACACGCCGTCCGGGCGCTCGATCCAGGCGAAGGGCATCGAGCCGGACATCTACGTCGACGACGGTCGCGAGTCGCCGAACCGGATTCGCGAGGCGAACCTCGAGAACCACCTCGGGACCGGCAGGAGCGAGAAGGCGACGGCCAAGGCGGTCGAGACGCTGAAGCGCGATGAGAAGGGAACCGAGTCACCGGCGGGCTCCCCGCACGCGACCGGCTCGCCGGCACCGCCGCGTTTCGAGTTCGGCTCCGCCGAAGACTTCCAGCTCACCCAGGCGATGAATCAGTTGAAGGGCCTTCCGGTCGTCGTTTCGGCGAAGGCCGTGTCGGCGCAGGCGAAGCCGGAGTAGATCAGCGTACCTGCCCGTTCGAAAGCGCCCGGCCACGCCGGGCGTTTTTCCTTTCGCGCCACGAACCGCCCCGATGGACGACGCCCTGCTCCTCCGCTACAGCCGCCACATCCTGCTGCCCGAGCTGGGCCTGGAGGCGCAGGCGAAATTCGCGGCGGCACACGCTCTCGTGATCGGGGCCGGCGGACTCGGCGCGCCGGCTGCGCAGTTTCTCGTCGCCGCCGGCATCGGCACGCTGACGCTCTGCGACCCGGACCGGGTCGACCTCACGAATCTGCAACGCCAGATCCTCTACGCGACGCCGGATGTGGGCAGTCCGAAGGTGACCGCGGCAAGGGCGCGTCTCGCGGCGATCAACCCGGACGCCCGGGTCGAGACGCTCGAGGCCCGCGTCGGACCGGATGAGCTCGCGTCCCTGGTCGGCAGCGCCGACGTCGTCCTCGACTGCTGCGACAACTTCGCAACCCGCCATGCGGTGAACCGCGCCTGTGTGACCGCGAGGAAGCCTCTCGTCTCCGGCGCCGCGATCCGTTTCGACGGACAGGTCGCGGTGTTCGATCCCCGCGACCCGGCTTCGCCGTGCTACCACTGCCTGTTCGGAGAGAGCGAGGGCCTGGAAGAGACGCGCTGCGCCGTCATGGGCGTGTTTGCGCCGGTGGTCGGGATTGTCGGTGCGACGCAGGCCGCCGAGGCGCTGAAGCTCGTAGCTGGCGCAGGGGAGTCGATCACGGGGCGCCTGCTGCTGCTCGACGCCTACGCGATGCACTGGCGCGAGGTGCGCGTGCCGCGCGATCCGCAGTGCCCCGTATGCGGCCCGTCGTGACGCGGGCGCGGCGAATCTTGGCACACAACACCTCGAAGAAAAGCGTCGCGAGCAGCCACGGATGTGCGAAGCCTCGCAGCGAGCCGCGAGACAGTACACGATGCTACCGCGAGCGGCGAGCGAGCAGCGACAAAGCAGACGCGGCGCGCAGCAGCTTTACGTCGAGGTGTTTCAGCCGAACAGGAACTTGCGCTGCTCTTCCCAGCCGTCCTGCGGAGCGCGTTTGAAGCCGCTCTTCGCGAACAGCTGCCACCGGCCCAGCACGAACGCCACCAGCGCGTTCGCGTCGGAGACGGGATCGCCCGGCCAAGTGCCGGAGGCCTGCGCGATCCGCAATGCCTGGCGCAACGCCGCCTCGATCCGGTCATAGAGCTGGTTCATCCGCGCCTGCAGCCGCTCGTCCTCGTTGACGAGTGCATCGCCGATCAGCACCCGCGTCATGCCCGGATTCTTCTCGGCGAAACCGAGCAGCACCGCGACGATCTGCTGCGCCTGCGCGGCGCCGTCCTGGGTCTCGGCCGCGATCTTGTTGACGAGCGTGAACAGCGTCGATTCGATGAACTCGATCAGTCCCTCGAACATCTGCGCCTTGCTTGCGAAGTGCCGGTAGAGCGCCGCCTCCGAAACGTCGAGCTTCGCCGCGAGCGCCGCCGTCGTCACCTTCTCGGCACGCGGGCCTTCGAGCATCGCCGCGAGGGTCTGCAGGATCTGCAGGCGGCGTTCGCCGGGTTTGCTGGCCATGGCAGCGTGGGCCCGCTAGGCGCGCGCGGGTGCCGACACGGCCGCATCGGCGCGGATCATCGTGCCGACGCCTTCGTTGGTCAGCACCTCCAGCAGCAGCGCATGCTCGACCCGGCCGTCGATGATGTGCGAGCTCGCGACGCCGTTTTTCACGGCATCCAGCGCCGACCCGATCTTCGGCAGCATGCCACCGTGGATCGTGCCGTCGGCGAACAGCGCATCGATCTCGCGCGCAGACAGGCCGGTGAGCAGATTGCCGTCCCTGTCCAGCACGCCCACCGTGTTGGTCATCAATACGAGCTTCTCCGCTTTCAGCGTCTCGGCGAGCTTGCCGGCGACCAGGTCGGCGTTGATGTTGTACGCGACGCCGTCGGTGCCTACGCCGATCGGCGCGATCACCGGTATGAAGTCGCGGGAATCGAGCAGCTGGATCAGCTCGGGGTCGATGTGCTCGATCTCGCCGACGAGACCAATGTCCACCATCTCGCCATTGCTCGTGTCGCTTCGCAGCAGCATCTTTCGCGCGTGGATGAACGCGCCATCCTGTCCGGTCAAGCCGACGGCCTTGCCGCCATGCTGGTTGATGAGGCCGACGATCTCCTGGTTCAGCTCCCCCAGCACCATCTCGACGACGTTCATCACCCGGTCGTCGGTAACCCGCATTCCCTGCCGGAATTCGCTCGCGATGCCCATCTTCTTGAGCAGGTCGCCGATCTGCGGCCCGCCGCCGTGGACGATGACCGGATTCATCCCGACGAGCTTCAACATCACGACATCGCGGGCAAAGCCGGCCTTCAGCGCGGGCTCGATCATCGCGTTGCCGCCATACTTGACGATGATCGTCTTGTCGTGGAAGCGCTGGATGTAGGGCAACGCCTCGGCAAGAATCTGCGCCTTGACGGCAGCGTTGACGGCATCGATCGGCATGACGGGAGCGGACAGCGCGGGAAAACGGGACGAATCCGGGACCACCAGGACGATTGTACCGGAAGCGCGCCATCCCCCCATTCGGGCGACCCAAAATCACGACGGGTGGGGGCGAAGCGGCGAGTGAGCCCTGACTGAACGCTGGATGTTACCGGCGTCGCGGTGCCACCGCGCGGTAATCGTCATCGTTGCCGGTCGTCCCGCGGCAACGCGTGCGTGGCCGCAAACGCGGCTGCCGGTGATCGGGCGGTGCCGAGCTCGTGCGCGAACACGAAGCCAGGCTGGTCCTTCCGCCCGGATCTCTGCCGGAAGCCGCTATCGGCGGCGCGGCGCGCGCAGCGGCAGCGGCGCCTGTACCGCGGTGACCGGCTCGAGCGGGATCGGCTGCACCGGCGCTCCGGCGGGTGGCATGTACTCGGGGATCCACGCCTTGAGCCGGGCGCGCACTTCGGCGTCGTCGGCGGCGCGATCGCGCTCGCACCACGCGACCATCTGGCCGATCGCATCGAGGTTCGCGGCGCGGGCAAGCGCGATGCGCAGCTTCGGGTGCGGCGTCGGCAGCGTTGCCTCCTCCGCGGTCAGGAGCTCCTCGTAGAGCTTCTCGCCCGGACGCAAACCGGTGAACACGATCGCGATGCGGTCCGGATCCGCCCCCGAGAGCCGGATCATGTCGTGCGCGAGATCGACGATGCGCACGGGCTCGCCCATGTCGAGGACGAGTATCTCGCCGCCCTTTCCCTGCAACGCCGCCTGCAGCAGGAGCTGGGTCGCCTCCGACAGCGACATGAAGTAACGCGTGATGTCGGGATGCGTGACGGTGACCGGACCGCCGCGCGCGATCTGTTCGCGGAAACGCGGGATGACGCTGCCGGCGCTGCCGAAGACATTGCCGAAACGCACGAGCACGAACTGCGTGCCCCGGCCCTGCAGGCTGCGGCAGACGATCTCGGCAAGGCGCTTGGTCGCTCCCATCACGTTGGTCGGATTCACCGCCTTATCGGAGGACACCAGCACGAACTTCTCGACTTTCGCCGCAACCGCCGCCCTGCCCAGCACCCACGTGCCGTAGGCGTTGTTGCGCACCGCCTGCCATGCGTTGGTCTCCTCCATCAGCGGCACATGCTTGTAGGCGCCGGCATGGAAGATGACGCTCGGTCGTTCGCGCGAGAGCACCTGCTCGACGAGCGACGCGTGCTTGACGTCGCCGACGACGGTGACGAGCGGAAGCTGCGGAAAGGCGTCGGCAAGGTCCGTGCGGATCGCGTACGCCGCGGCTTCGGAAATGTCGAACAGTACGATCCGCGCCGGGCGGAAGCGCGCGATGTGCCGGCACAGCTCGGCCCCGATCGACCCGCCCGCGCCGGTGACCATGACCACGCGGTTGCCGAGCCACTCGGCAAGCCCCGCGCTGTCGAGCACCACCGGATCGCGGCCCAACAGGTCGTCGAGCTCGATCGTGCGAATCGTCGTCAGCGCCGAGCGGCCGCTGATCAGGTCTTCGTACGAAGGAACCGTCAGCACCTCGATGCCGGCGGCGGCGCAGATCTCGGCGACACGGCGGCGCACGCCATGCGCCGCAGACGGCAGCGCGATGATCACCTGCCGGACGCCATACTTGCGCCCCCACACGGGAAGGCTGGAAATCGGGCCCAGGACACTGACGTTGTGGACGAGGCGCCCCTGCTTTGCGGGATCGTCGTCGACGAGCCCCACGACGCGCCATTGCCTGCTGCGCGCGAATTCCCGCGTCAGGCGCGCGCCGGCTTCGCCTGCACCGATTACCAGCACCGGTTCGCCGAGCGCGGCAAGCGGGCTGTAGAGCCGATGCTCTTTCCAGACCCGATAGGCGAACCGGTCGCCCGCCATCAGGAAGATGAGCACGATCGGATAGGAGATGAGCACGCTGCGCGGCACCACCACCTGCAGCTGCAGCATCACGAGCACCAGCGGTATCAGCAGCGCACCGAGGCCGACCGCGAGCACGATGCGCCGCAGGTCGAGGACGCTCGCGAATCGCCAGAGCCCGCGGTACAGGCCGAATGCGACGAAGATCGTGCCCTGCAGCGGCAGGATCCAGAGGAGCGTCCGCGCCATGTCGACGAGGAAGGGCTCGCGGAGGTCGAGGTTGAAGCGGACGAGGTACATCGCCGCCCACGCGAGCGCGGTGGCCGCGAGATCATGGCAGAACGCGAGCCAGGTCCGCAGGTTGCGAGGATGCGTCGTCGCCTTCATGGGGATTCTTCTTTTCGCCAATGATAATCAATGCCGGCGAAGAGCGCGCCGATTGCAGCGGACCAGGCGCCGAGCATCCACCACCCCGCCGCGGCATCGCTCGCCAGCGTGAACAACGCGGAAGCGCACGTGCCGGCGATCAGCACGCCGTAGAACAGGAGCGTGCCGGCGTGGCCGGCGCCCATCCGGTGCAACCGTTGATAATAGTGCGTTTTGTGCGGTTCGAACACGTGCTCGCCGCGCGCGAGGCGCCGCGCCACGGTCACCGTGGCATCGGCAACGAAGGGCAGAAACACGAGCAGCGGAAACCACTGCGGCCAGATATCGGCGCGAACACCCGCAATGCCGAAGAGGGCCGCGAGAAATCCCAGCGGAACGGCGCCGCCGTCGCCCATGAATGCGCGTGCGGGCGGGACGTTGACAGCCAGGAACGGGAGCGTCGCCGCGGCGAGGGCGAGATAGGCGATGGCGGGCGCGTCGGCCCGCAGTGCAGCGGTACCGTACGCCCCGAAGCCGAGGACTGCCATCGTTGCGGCGAGCCCGTCGCTGCCGTCCATGAAATTGAACAGGTTGGCCGACCACACGAGACACGGCACCATCAGGGCCATGGCGAGGAGGTGCGTCGGCGACAGCCCCGCTGCGGCATCGTGCCGCAGCATCGCGGCAACCACCGCGAGCGCCGCCAGCAGATGTACCACGAGGCGAACGGCGGGCCGCACGGCGCGCCAGTCATCGGCGACGGAGACCACGGTGATCGCCAGCCAAGCCCCGAGCCAGATGGAGCCTCCGGTCCCGGGAACATCGCTGGCAAGGGCCGCGGGAAGGAATCCCGCCCAGATCGCCAGTCCGCCCACGCGCACCACGGGACGGCCATGGAGCGACCGACCGGACGGGTGATCGTGCGGCAGATGGCGCCGCGCCAAGGCCAGCACCCCGAGTGTCGTGGCCGAGAGCACGCCGGCCAGCAGCACCGCGAGCCCCGTGGAGAGCGGTCCGGAACTCATTCCGGCGCGCCGACGGTCCCTCGCAGGGTCTCGGTCACCGGCCACGAACCGGAGCGCAGGATATGGGCGTTCATGCCTGAAAACCCGCGAAAATCCCCGCTGTGCCCCAAGCGCGGTCCACAAGGCTCAAGAATGCCAAGTTTTCCATGGCCGATCATGAGTTTAGCGTCCCTTTTTCAAGTTTCATGCGACTCGAGGATTCGCCCGTTGGCCGATCTGCAACTGCATCGCCTGTCGCGTTTTAGCAACAGCGCGGAGCCATGTCTTCCCCCGTCCGGACTTTACCTTGCCTCGCAGTCCCCCGCTTTGGCACAATGACTCCAACTTCTCGACATCGCTGAGAAGGTTCCGACGGCAAGCCCAAAAGACGGTTTTCTTGCCAATTTTATCCGCTAGAGGAGAGACTTCATGAACAAGAAACTCGTCGCTGTCGCCATCGCGGGCGTGCTGGCCGCCCCGCTGGCGCATGCGCAGACCGCGAACGTGACGTTGTACGGTCGCCTTAACATGGACGTGGAATGGGTCAACGGCAAGATCCTGACGCCCAACGCCACGCAGCCCCTGACGTGCTCTGCAGCGAACGCCGGTACGGTCGATTATTGCCTCACGTCCAACCCGAACCAGTATCGCGTGAGCTCGAACTCGTCGCGTTTCGGCCTGCGCGGCACCGAGTCGCTCGGCGGCGGGCTGAGCGCCATCTTCCAGATCGAATCCTCGCTGAGCCCGGACATCAGCGGCGGCACCCTCGCCGGCCGCGACACGTTCATCGGCCTGCAAGGCGCGTGGGGCACGTTCCGGATGGGACGCTTCCACGGTCCGTACGACAACATCCACGAAATCTGGGGTAGCAACCCGACGCTGCTGACGGGCATCATGGCCACGTCGGCGATCTGGGCGCAGGGCTTCGCCACCAACGTCCAGCAGTTCGACGACCGGATCGCGAACTCGATCCGCTGGGATTCGCCGGTGTGGTCGGGCTTCCAGCTGCAGGTCCAGTACGGCAACGCGCAGGGCACGAACGCCGAAGGCGCGACGGCGCACGCAGGCGTCGAATTCCGGCGTCATCGAGCGTGGCCGGCTACTACAAGAACGGGCCGATCCACATCGGGGCCGCCTGGCGGGAGAACATGCAGCAGCGCAACAGGGGCCTGTTCGACAACGCCTACTCGGTCGCGGCCAGCTACCAGTTCCCGAAGGTCAAGGTCGGCGTCGTGTACGAGTATCTGGATTACGACTGCTCGATCGTGACCTTGGCCCTCTCGTCAACGCCCAGAATGCCTGTAACCAGATCCACCCAACGGCGCAAAGACGGAGCCTGACCCGCAACATGTACGGCATCGGCGTGACGGTCGACATCGGTCCGGGGCAGCTCTACACCGACTGGTCGTATGGCGAGGAAGGCAAGGGCAGCGCGCCCGACAGGGCCCGCGTCGCCGGCCTGGCGCACGGCAGCGGATCGGACGCGAACCAGTATGAAATCAGCTACACGTACCCGCTGTCGAAGCGCACGAGCGTCTGCGCCGGTTACAACAAGATCGACAACGATTCGCTGGCCCAGTACAACTTCGGCGTCAACACGTACCCGATCGCGATCGGCGGCAAGCCGCAGGGCTTCGGTCTCGGCATGTGGCATAACTTCTAAGAGCCGCTCCGGCTCGCCCCCGTGCTGCGGGGGGTATAACGCAACACCGGCAACACCGACGGGCGCCTGCGGGCGCCCGTTTTTTTGCTCGCACGGAGCCTCATTGCGCCGTTCGTCTTGCCTTGGCGGCGATTCGGCCGACGGCGGGAAAGCGGTTTGGCCAGCGTCCACTCCGATATCATCTGCACTCGGAGAAATTGCATGAGGGGTGCGCTTGTCACCGTCG
The DNA here is from genome assembly GCA_963783525.1 of uncultured beta proteobacterium. GTDB lineage: Bacteria > Pseudomonadota > Gammaproteobacteria > Burkholderiales > Casimicrobiaceae > CAIWHR01. Next base: position 5,787 of record CAWAOF010000010.1, on the reverse strand, counting down.
TTCTCGCCGGCTTGCTCGCCGCGCCGTTCGCCTGCGCGCAGACGGGAAGCGTGACCCTGTACGGGCGATTGAACCTCGACATCGAGATCGTCAACGGCAAGCAGACCGGTCCCTCGTGCCCCGAGAATCTGCCCCAATCCGAATCAGTACCGCGTGAGTTCCAACTCGTCGATGTTCGGGCTGCGTGGCAGCGGACAGATCGGCGGCGACCTGGAGGCCATCTTCCAGATCGAGAACAGCCTGCAGGTGGACACCGGCAGCGGCGTCCTCGCCGGACGCGAATCGTTCGTCGGCCTGCGCGGATCCTGGGGTACGCGCGCGGCTCGGCTATTTTCTTTCGCCCTACGACGACATCCACCCGATCTTCGGCAACGCACCGACGCTGACGACGTCGATCCTCTCGACGGGCGGGCTGTGGGCACAGGCCTATCTCGGGCAGCCGATCGCCGGCGGCTTCGACGGCCGGCTCCAGAATTCGTTTCGCTACGACAGCCCGACGATCGGCGACTTCAACGGCAGCATCCAGTACAGCACCGCGGAGGGCTCGCCGACCACGCAAAGCGGCATCGTGAGCGTCGGCGGCTACTACAACCGTGGTCCGGTCCAGTTCGGCTTGGCGTACCAGCTGCACCACAAGATCCGCGGCACGACCGAAGCGCCGCTCTCCGATTCGGCGTTTTCGATCGCCGCCGGCTATCAGTTCGAGGGGTTCCGTCTGGGTGGCGTGTACGAGCACCTGCGCTACGACGCCACGCCGACCACCGACCTCACGCGCGACTTCTACGGCATCGGCGCCACGATCGATGCCGGACCGGGCCTCATCTTCGTCTACTGGGGCCGTGCCGGCGACGGCAAGGGGAGCGCCGCGAACGGCTCCCGTGTCGGCGGGCTCGTCAAGGGCGAAAGCACCGGCGCCACCCAGTGGGAGGTCAGCTACACGTACGTGCTTTCCGCGCGCACGCTGCTCTACACCGGCTACGTGAAGATCAACAACCAGAGTAACGCAGTCGTACACGTTCGACACCAATCCCTACCCGATCTTCTGCAACACCTACCCCAACGGCGGTTGCGGAAAGCCCGGCGGCGTCGTGCTGGGCGTGGTCCATTTCTTCTGATGGGGTCTCCGATGCTCGACGATCTCGTGCTGGGTTTCGACCGGGCGCTGCGCACGTTTGCCGGACGTCCGACGTCGTCGCGACCGACGCCGGGCGCCAACCTCGCCGACACGGAACTGACGCCGGACGAGCAGCGCCACGCGGCGGGGCTCATGCGCATCAATCACACGGGCGAGGTCTGCGCGCAGGCGCTGTACGCCGCGCAGGCGCTCGTTGCCCGCGATCCCCGCATCAAGCGCGAGTTCGCGCAGGCCGCGCGCGAGGAGGAGGAACACCTCGCGTGGACACAGCGCCGGCTGGAGGAGCTCAAGGACCGTCCCTCGCTGCTCAACCCGCTGTGGTACGCGGGATCGTTCGCGATCGGAGTCGCTGCCGGCGTCGCCGGCGATCGCGTGAATCTGGGTTTCGTCGTCGAGACCGAGCGTCAGGTGGAAGAGCACCTCACCGGCCACATGGAGCGGCTTCCTGCAGCCGACGCGAAGAGCCGCGCCATCGTCGAGAAGATGCGCGACGACGAGGCACGCCACGGCGCGATGGCCCGCGCCGCCGGCGCCGTCGATCTCCCGTTCGCGGTCAAGGGTGCGATGCGCATCGCGGCCGACGCGATGCGCGTCATCGCCTACCGGATCTGACGCGCGTCGCGCGCGGTCCGCCCCCTTCCCCGCGCGCGGCGCCCGCTGCCAGGCACGCAACGCGTTAAGCCGCGCAGCGCGCACCGCCTTGGCGACGGCGTCCCCGTCCGCCGTGGGCCGGCCCTTCGTGCGGCGCGCAATGGCACCGGCATCGACCTTGGCGACGACCGCGAGCGCGGCGCGCAGAAAGCGTGCCGGCGCGTAGTCATTGCCGGCGCCCGGGCGCGAGAGCGCGACGCTGGCGCAGGCGTCGAGCAGCCCATCGAGCCGCTCCGGCCGCCGCAGTGCATCGGCCGCGCTCAACAGATCGAGCAGCGCCGCGCCGCGCAGCTCCGACGCGCGGTCGACGAAGCGGTGCCAACGCGCGGCGAGGCGCGCGGCATCGCGGCACTCGGCGGGCACCCGGAGCCGCGCCGACATCCGCTCCGCAAGACGGACACTCGGCGGCTCGGACCCGCGAGCGTGGATGGTGACCTCGCCGGCCGTGCGACCCAGCTCGTGCGCGAGGACGGCGTACCTGACGGGCAGCGGGAAGCCGCGGCGCGCCGCATAGTCGAGGGCACGCGCGACACGCGCACCGGGGCCCGGCCCGCTCGGCGCGCGTTGCGCTACGCGGCCCGCCGAAGAGCGCATCCACTTCAGGCAGCAGGTGCCCGAGTGCGCCACAGCTGCGCAGCACTGCCAGCATCGTCGACGGACGGGGCTCCATCAGGCCGCGCGCGAGCTCCTGCCAGATGCGTTCGGGCGCGAGCGCGGCAAGCTCGCCGGAGGCCGCGATCTCGCGCATCAGCGCCCGGGTCTTCGGCGCAACCACGAACCCGAAACGCGCGGCGAAGCGCGCGACCCGCAGCACGCGCAGCGGATCCTCGACAAACGCCGGCGAGACATGGCGCAGCACTCCCGCCTTCAGGTCGCGCGCACCGCGGAAGGGATCGATCAGCGTGCCCTGCTCGTCGCGCGCCATCGCATTGATCGTCAGGTCGCGCCGCGCGAGGTCCTGTTCCAGAGAGACATCGGGCGACACGAAGAACTCGAAGCCGCGGTAGCCTCGCCCGTGTTTGCGCTCGGTGCGCGCCAGCGCGTATTCCTCGTGCGTCTCGGGATGCAGGAAGACGGGAAAATCGCGGCCGACCGGCTGATAACCCGAGGCGATCAGCATTTCGGGCGTCGCACCGACGACGACCCAGTCGCGATCGACCACCGGGCGCCCGAGAAGCTCGTCGCGGACGGACCCGCCGACGCGATAGATCTTCACCGTACGCGGTGTGGCGGTGCGCTGGGACATCCGCGCACGTTAGCGACAAGGCGTCGCGCGCGCAACGTCCAGCCGCCAGGAGCGGCTTGCCTCAGCGACCGCCGCGCAGCCGATACTCGTCGTAGTGGCTCCGCGTCGCCTCCGCTCCGAGATACGTGGGCGCGACCGTCTCGAGCGGCTGGGGCTCGAACCCGAACACCGGCGGGAATTCGCAGCCGCAGACGCTGTCGCGCTCCATCGACGCGAGGTTGTCGCGGCTCATCAGCGTACCCGGCAGGAGCTCGAGCGTCATCGCCTGCAACACGCCGAGCCGCCGTCCGAGCGGAATGATCGGGCGCGGTGCGCCGATCAGCTCGCCGACATAGCGGACCAGCTCGCGCAGCGTGTAGACCCGCGGCCCGCAGAGCGGATAGCGCTGACCGATCGTCGCCACCAGCCCGAGCGCGCGCACGATGCATTCGGCGACGTCGCCGACGAACACCGGCTGGAACTGCGCATCGGCGCGGGCGAGCGCCATCACGGGGGCGACGCGCATGATCTTCGCGAACAGGTTGAGAAACGCGTCCTCGCGACCGAAAATCACCGACGGCTGGACGATGGTCCAGTCGAGGCCGGACGCGGCGACCAATGCCTCGGCTTCGCCCTTGCTGCGCAGGTAACGGCTCGGTCCCGCCGGATCCGCATTGAGCGCGCTCATCTGCACGAAGCGGCGCACGCCTGCGGATCTGCACGCGGCAATCACGCTCCGCGGCAGCTCGACATGGGCCCGGGCGAACGTCTGCCCGCCGGTCTCGTTGAGGATGCCGACGAGGTTGACGACGGCCGAAACACCGCTGGCGAGCCGCGTGAGCTCGCCCGCCCGGTTGACGTCGGTCTCGACAACGTCGACGGTAGGCAGCAGGAACAGGTGCCGCGCATTGTCGCGCCGGCGGGTCGGAACCACGACACGCCAACCGTCGGCTACGAGCCGCCCGACGACATAGCGGCCGACATAGCCGCTGCCACCCACGACGAGGATCGATCGGCCGGCCATCTGCCCCGGCGCGCTCGCCTCAGCCGCCGCCCACGGCGAGTGCCACATCGGCACCGCTTCCGCGCGGAGGCACCATCCCGAGACGGGTGGCAAGCGGAACGTAGTCCTGGTTCAGCAGACGCGCATAGACCATCGCATTCGCGAGCACCTTCTTCACGTAATCGCGCGTCTCGTTGAAAGGAATTGTCTCGACCCAGATCGCGCCCTCGAGCGGAGCACCGTTGCGCCACGCCTGTGCGCGGCCCGGCCCGGCATTGTAGGCGGCGGCCGCGAGCGCCGGCATCCGCTCGAGCCGCTCGAGCCAGTACTTGAAATAGTAGGCGCCGAACTGGGTATTGGTCGCGACGTCGGAGATCTGCGCCGGGCGAAAATCGGTACGGTTCAGCTGCTTCGCGACCCAGCGCGCGGTCGGCGGCATCAGCTGCATCAGTCCGACCGCGCCGGCGGACGACATGATGTCCGGCACGAAGCGCGACTCCTGGCGCGCGATGCCGAGCAACAGCGCCTCGTCGACGCCATGCTCGCGGGCGGCGGCGGCGAAATGCTCGCGAAACGGCATCAGATAGCGCAGGTTGAAGTCGTGGCGCGATGCCGTGCGCTCCGCGGTGTTGATCGCGCGGTCGTAGAGCCCTTGGCGCCGCGCATAGTCCGCGGCGAGCAGCAGCGCGTCGTCGGAGAGCCCGCGCACGACGTAGCTCCACTCGCGCGCCGACTCGGCTCGCATGTCGAGCTGCGCGAGCTTGACGGCGCGCCGGACGGCGCTCCGCGCACCGAAGGCGTCCAGCGCTTCGATGTCGGGCGCGAGCGGCGCGCTCGCTGGCTCGACGCGCTTCCCGAGCGCTTCCCCCGCCAGCAGGCCGTAGAAGCTGACCTCGCCGGCGAGCGTGGCGTAGAGGGCGCTCGCTTCGGCGGCCCGTCCGGCGGCCGCCAGTGCGCGCGCCTTCCAGTAGCGCCACGCGGAATCCTGCGCCTCGGCCGCCGGCATCGCGTCGATCGCGGCCAGCACGTCGGGCCACGCGCCCGCGCGCAGTGCCGCGCGCACACGCCACGCCCGCTGCGCCTCGGACAGCGGTGCCCCGTCGGCCTCGCGGAACCACTCGGCGGCCTGCGCGTTGAGCTGGCGCGACGCATGGAATGCCAGCCGCGCGTTGCCATAGAGGCGATCCGCGTGCGGCAACTGGCTGCGCTGTCGCACCCAGTCGGCGCGCACACCGGCCGCATCACTGCGGGCCGCGCGCTCGAGCGCATAGAGTGCGAGATCGCGCCCACCGGGCTGCTTCCAGCGAAAATCGCCGACCGCGAGCGCGCGGCCGGGATTGCGTTCGACTTTGGCGAACTCGCCTGCCGTGATGCGGCTGCCCGACGGCAGCTCGGCGACGAGCGACTGCGCGAGGCGAATGTTGCCGGCCTCGGCGGCCAGGCGGAATCGCGCACGCCGGTCGTCGGTGCCAAGCTCGCCCCTGCCGATCAGCGCCGCGAACAGCGGCTCGCAGGATTCGGGCGTTGACTGCCCGGTGAACCAGAGCGGCTTCGCCCCCGCCAGCGCGCCGTCACCGTCCAGCTGCCGGCGGTACTCGATCCCGTAGCAGGCCGAGCTCGACGTCATCGCCCGCGCTCGGCTGGTACTCGGCGCCGAAGGTCGTCCAGCGTCCGCGCTTTCCCAGCGACTTCAGCCACTCCGTGCGCAACCGGTCGGCGAGCGGGGTCTGCGGCCAGGCTGCGAGAAAACCCTTGACCTCGTCGTCGCTCGCC
>CAWAOF010000009.1:0-73392 GCA_963783525.1 uncultured beta proteobacterium | reverse complement strand
CGGGTTCGCGCGAAAAATGCGGCGACAGCAGCCCGCTCGCGACCGAGCCGGCGGCGTCTACCCGGATCGTCTCCGGGCCCGGCGGCGCGCCGCGCGGCTGCGTGGCGGGGGCGATGTCGTCGTCGAAGCTCAACATGGTGATTCTCTCCGTTTGCGGGTCGCTGCAGGGATCAGTGCATCGCGCTCAGCTTGTCGTACAGGTAGTCAGCCGCGAAATCGACGCCGTGATGCCAGGCGATGGTCGCAAGCCCGTAGTCGAGATAGAAGTCGGCGAAGCGCACGCGGTCCCGCAGCACATCGAAATTCTCGCCATACAGATCGTCGGCGAGGTCGACCACGCCCTTGCGCCCGTCGTTGAACTCCAGCCAGATCTTGTAGTCTCCGAGATACCTTGCTTCTGTCACGTGACGCTGCACATTCTCGTAACGGGCCAACTCGACCTCCGTGGGCAAGTGGACGAACGCGCCGCCGGCGGTGCCGCGCACGCGTTGGCGCGCGCCACTTCCTGCGGCGACCCGAGTCGAACCGGCTGCCCGGTCCGCGCCATCGCGATCGCTACTTGCCGCGTGCCAGCAACGGCGCGAAATACGCCTGCTGCGGCAACGGCCGTCCGGCACGCTGCCCGGACTCCACTGCGACCTCGCGGCCGTCGCGTTCCGACGGCGCGCTGGTGGCCGGCCAGCGCCAGTGGCGCTTGCCGGTCTTGTCGGTGTACACCTCCCACCGATCGGTCTTTGCGTTCATCGCTTGCCCTCCTGTCTGGGTTTGCGGGGTTGGCCACCCCTGCTGCGCGCTCTATTGGCACGCCTCGCAGGTCGGATCGTCGATCTTGCAGAACTTCGGCTCCTGCTCCGTCGGCTTGGGCGCGGCGGCGCTTCGATTGTTCGCACCCGACGCCGCGCCGCCGAGTTGCGCGCCGCTCGCGGAGACCGCGTTCAGCTCGCCGCCTTCGCCGGTCGACTTCTCGGCGGATGTCGCCGCCAGCGTGCGCAGGTAGTACGTCGTCTTCAGCCCGCGCAGCCACGCGAGCTTGTAGATCTCGTCGAGCTTCTTGCCCGACGCGCCCGCCATGTAGATGTTGAGGCTCTGCGCCTGGTCGATCCACTTCTGGCGGCGGGCGCCGGCCTCGACGATCCACTTCGGATCGATCTCGAACGCCGTTGCGTACAGATTGCGCAGGTCGGCGGGCACGCGGTCGATCGTCGCGAGCGAGCCGTCGAAGTACTTGAGATCGGCGACCATCACCTCGTCCCACAGGTTGAGCTTCTTGAGCTCGGCGACCAGGTGCTCGTTGACGACGGTGAACTCGCCGGAGAGGTTCGACTTCACGTAGATGTTCTGGTACTCGGGCTCGATCGAGGCGCCGACGCCGATGATGTTCGAGATCGTCGCCGTGGGCGCGATCGCGATGCAGTTCGAGTTGCGCATGCCGTGGATGCGGATCCGCGAGCGCAGCGCCTCCCAGTCCATCGTCGAAGACTCGTCGATGTCGACATAGCCCCCGCGCTCGTCGCGCAGCAGCTTGAGCGAGTCCTGCGGGAGGATGCCGCGATCCCACAGGCTCCCCTTGTACGACGAGTAGCGGCCCCGCTCGGCGGCGAGCTCGGTCGAGGCCCAGTACGCGTAGTAGCAGACGGCCTCCATCGAGGCGTCGGCGAACTTCATCGCTTCCTCGGACGCGTACTGCGTGTGCAGCAGATGGAGGCAGTCCTGGAAGCCCATGATGCCGAGACCCACCGGCCGGTGCTTGAGGTTCGAATTGCGCGCCTTGGCGACCGCGTAGTAGTTGATGTCGATGACGTTGTCCAGCATCCGCATCGCGGTGCGGATCGTCTGCTGCAGCTTCGCGTGGTCGAGCTCCCAGCTGGCCGCAGCGCCGGTGCCGGTCTGCTTCATGTGGGCGAGCAGGTTCACCGAGCCCAGGTTGCACACGGCGATCTCGGTCGCGCTGGTGTTGAGCGTGATCTCGGTGCACAGGTTCGAGCTGTGCACGGTGCCGACGTGCTGCTGCGGCGAGCGCACGTTGCAGGCGTCCTTGAACGTGATCCACGGGTGGCCGGTCTCGAACAGCATCGACAGCATCTTCCGCCACAGCTGGACGGCCGGAATGCGCTTGTAGAGCTTGATCTCGCCGCGCGCGGTCTGGCCCTCGTAGCGCGTATACGCCTCCTCGAAGGCGCGGCCCCACTTGTCGTGCAGGTCGGGCACGTCGGACGGGGAGAACAGCGTCCAGTCGCCGCCTTCGATCACGCGTTTCATGAACAGGTCGGGGATCCAGTTCGCGGTGTTCATGTCGTGCGTGCGCCGGCGGTCGTCGCCGGTGTTCTTGCGCAGCTCGAGGAACTCCTCGATGTCGAGGTGCCACGTCTCGAGATAGGTGCAGACCGCACCCTTCCGCTTGCCGCCCTGGTTCACCGCGACCGCGGTGTCGTTGACGACCTTGAGGAACGGCACGACGCCCTGCGACTTGCCGTTCGTGCCCTTGATGTGCGAGCCCATCGCGCGCACGTTGGTCCAGTCGTTGCCCAGCCCGCCGGCGAACTTCGACAGCAGCGCGTTTTCCTTGATCGCTTCGTAGATGCCGTCGAGATCGTCGGCCACCGTGGTCAGATAGCACGACGAGAGCTGCGATCGGTGCGTGCCGGCGTTGAACAGCGTCGGGGTCGAGCTCATGAAGTCGAATGTCGACAGCACGTTGTAGAACTCGATCGCGCGCGCCTCGCGCTCGACCTCGTTCAGCGCGAGGCCCATCGCGACCCGCATGAAGAAGCATTGCGGCAGCTCGAAGCGCCGCCCGCCGACGTACTGGTCGACGAGGAAATAGCGGTCATAGAGCGTCTGCAGCCCGAGGTAGCCGAACTGGAGGTCGCGCTCGGGCTTCAACGCTGCGCCGAGGACCTTCATGTCGTACTGCAGCAGCGCTTCGTTCAGGAGCCCGATCTTGACGCCATGGCGGACGAACTGCGGAAAGTACTCGGCGTACTTCGTCGCCATGTCGTGCTGCGCGACCTCTTCCCCGAGCGCCTCGTGGCGGAGCGAGTCGAGGAGCAGGCGCGCGGTGACGAAGCTGTACGCGGGGTCCTTCTCGATCAGCGTGCGTGCGGCCAGCACGACGCACTTGCGCACTTCGTCCATCGGCACGCCGTCATAGAGATCCTTCAGCGTCGCCTTGAGGATGCGCTCGGCGTTGACGCCGGGCAGTCCCGCGCATGACTCCTTGACGAGCGCGGTGAGGCGGCCGAGGTCGAGCGGATGCGAGACGCCGTTGTCGACGACCGTGATCGACGTGACCTCCGGCTTGCCGCGCTTCTGCAGCTTTTCCTGCGCACGCTCCTGCGAGCGGCGCTCGCGGTAGAGCACGTAGGCGCGTGCCACTTCGTGCTCGCCGCCGCGCATCAGGGCGAGCTCGACCTGATCCTGGATCTCCTCGATATGGATCGCGCCGCCTTCGGGCTTGCGCTTCATCAGCGCGCTGACGACTGCGTCGGTGAGCTTCACGACTTCGTCCCGGACGCGCGCGCTCGCGGCACCCTGGCCGCCGTTGACGGCGAGGAATGCCTTGGTCATCGCGATCGTGATCTTCGCCGGCTCGAAGGCGACCACGGCGCCATTGCGGCGGATGACCTTGTACTGCGCAAAGCGCGCGTCGGCCGGGCTCATCGCACTTCCCGGTTCTCCGACCAGGAGCTCGCGTGGTGGCTGGGACGTCGCGGCTGCCGACGCGCTCGTGAGTTGCATGGGTTCTTCTCCTGTCGAAATCTTGTCGTTGTGGACGCCATCGGCGCGTTGGGTCCCGCTACCCGCGCTTTCGTGCAAGGCGATGCACACTGCGGGGTTCGGGACTGCGCGCTCGGATTTCCCCTCGTCATCCCTTTGCCGAACGGCGTGGCCGTCGGGGGGTGCCGCAATTCCTGATGCAAATCAAAATCTACTACATCTTGTGTTGAAGTGCTTGATGAGCACAAAGAATAGTGGGCCGGCGCGCGCTTGGCAAGCGCTTTTTGATGCACAGCGCCGGGGTCCGAAAAGGACAGACAAAAACAGCCGACTGCGTCACGTCTCGCGGCCTATCCACGCTTGTTCCACCGGCGATTCACCGCATTGTCCACAGAAGGATCAGCCGACGAACGGCATCACGGGCGTTGCAATTTTGCGACGGAGGATCCGTTGGCCTCGAGCCGCGCGGGAGTTCAGCCCGGCGGCGGCAGCACGAACAGGCGCGCGCCCGCAACGGCGACGCGGGTATCGCCGGCGGCGCACGGGACGAGCGCCAATCCCGTCAGCCGGCCGAATGCCGGGAGCAGGGCGCGGCGCTCGCCCGATGACGAAGCACGGCAGCCGTACCGACTCGCGTGTGCCGGCCGTAATGCGCACGCCGGGATGCACATGCCCGCACAGCGCGTAGCCGGATCGCGGCGTCAAGGGTTCGTGGCACAGGACGAACGGCGCGAGCAGGTGCGGATCGGCAACGGCGCTCACGCCCCAGGCCGGCGGCGGATCGCCGGCGTTCGCGTCGTGATTGCCGCGCACCAGGATGATCGCCAACGCCGAGTGCGCACTGCGCCAGCGCCTGAACGCCAAGTCCAGCGCCGCGACACGTCCGGCCGCCGCATGCAGGAAGTCGCCGAGGATCACGAGCCGCGCCGCACGTGTGCGCTCGATCAGCAGCGGCGAGACGCGCGAGGTCGGTGGCAGTTGCGCCGCGCGGGATGGGGATGCCCCCGGCCCGAAACGCGGCCGCCTTGCCGAGGTGCAAGTCGGCGACGAACAGCGTGCGACCACGCGGCCAGTGAAGGGCGCGCTCGGTCAAGCAGCCGGACGCGCTCGCCGGCCAGCGTCGCGGTGGCAGAACCGTCATCCTGCGGCGCCACGCGCGTATCGGGTGAATGCCGGTCGGGGATCCCGAAAAGCGTACCGGCAGGACGGTTGCGTCCGCCGTCGCGGCCGCGCAAACTCATGTGCGGGATTATAGCGTGCGAGTGCACCCAGCTTCGGCCCTCGCGCCGAATCGCGTGCGCAGCATCGGGCAACGCCAACGTACGCGAATCTGTGCCGCGGTTTTCCGCCAATCTGACGTTTCTGTGGAACGAGGTCCCGTTCCTCGACCGCTTTGCCGAGGCCGCCCGTGCCGGCTTCCGCGCGGTCGAGTTCGCGTTCGCCTACGAATTTGCGCCGGAGGTGATCGCCGCGCGCCTCGCCGAGTCCCGGCTCGAGTGCGTGCTGATCAACGCCCCACCCGGGGACTGGAACGCCGGCGAACGCGGCATCGCATCGCTGCCCGGGACGCGAGCGCGATTTCGCGCAGAGTTTCGCCACCGCGCTAGCGCTACGCGAACGTGCTTCGCTGTCCGCGCATCCACGTGCTGTCCGGCGTCGTGCCGGCGGATGCCGACTCTGCGGCGCGCGCGCGGCAACGGGCGGTGCTCGTGGACAATCTGCGGGATGCCTGCGCGGAAGCGTGGCAGCGGCGGGTGACGGTGCTGATCGAAGCGCTGAACCCGCGCGACGTCCCGAACTATCTGTTTTCGACGCAGGCGGAAGCCCACGCCATCCGCGAGGAAGTCGGCGCGCCGAATCTGCGGGTGCAGATGGACTTCTATCACACGCAGATCGTGGAAGGCGACCTCGCCGCGAAGCTCGAGCGGTGGCTTGCGCACGTCGGCCACATCCAGATCGCCGGCGCGCCGGGGCAGGAACGAGCCGGACGTCGGCGAGATCAACTACAGGTGGCTGCTGCGCCGCGTGGACGAGCTCGGTTACGCCGGCTGGGTCGGCTGCGAGTACCGGCCGCTGCGCGGCACGGCGGAGGGACTGGCGTGGCGCGAGCGCTTGGGGTTCACGAACTGAGCAGCCGCCGCGCGTCGCTCACAGCGCCGCCTCCATGATCCCCTTGCCTTCGGCTCGGGCCCCTGCTCGCCACTCACAGCGCTACGCTCATGCCGCCGTCAATGGCAATGAGCTGGCCGGTGATGTAGTTCGCCGCGGCGAAGCGAGGAACACCGCGAGGCCGGCGATTTCGGGCGGCTCGCCCCAGCGGCCGGCCGGCGTGCGCTTGCAAACCCAGGCGTTGAACTCCACGTTGTCGATCAGCGCGCGGTTCATCTCCGTCGCGAAGTAGCCGGGGGCAATCGCGTTGACCTGGATGTTGTGCGGCGCGAGCTCGACGGCCATTCCGCGCGTGAGCTGGCGGACGCCGCCCTTGGCCGCGGTGTAGGGCACGACCGTCGGCCGCGCAAGCTCGCTCATCAGCGACGCGATGTGGATGATCTTGCCGCTTGCGCGCGCGATCATCCCGGGCAGCGCTGCCTGCGAGACCAGGAACGGCGCGGTGAGATTGGTCGCGATGACGTCGTCCCAGTCCTGCCGCTTGAAATCGACGAGCGGATTGCGCCGCTGGATTCCGGCGTTGTTGACGAGGATGTCGAGGCGGCCATGATCGGACTCGATCGCCGCGACGCCTGCCGCGATTGCGGCACTGTCGGTCACGTCGAACACGCGGGTCGAGACGCTCAGGCCGGCATCGGTCAATGCCTTCGCTGCGGTGGCGAGTGCCTCGGGCTTGCGCCCGTTCAGCACGACCGTCGCGCCCGCCTGGGCGAGGCCGTTCGCGATCGCGTAGCCCAGCCCCCGATACGCGCCGGTCACGAGCGCAACCTTGCCGGTGAGGTCGAACGGATGGTTTGTCATTGCGCAGCTCCTGTCGGATCGAGCGGTGGCGCCTATTGGGCCGATTGTGCCGCGAGCTCGAGGTCGGCGACCATGCGCGCCACGCGTTCGTCCAGTGCCTCGGTGGAGATTTCATCGCGGAACATCTCGACCAGCAGCGGAAAGGCGAACGGCGTGGGTCGCGGCGGGCGCGTCAGCAGCGCCCGGCTGCCGCGCAGCCGGGCGAGGGCGGTGCCGATGCGCGGCGCTTCGAGTCGCCGCTCGAGCACCTCGCGCACCGCCTGCTTCAGCAGCAGGTTTTCCGGATCGTACTCGGCGAAGACTTCGTAGAGCAGTGCCGACGACGCCTGCAGATGCCGGGCCGGATTCGGTTCGCCCGGATAGCCCTGGAAGACGAGGCCGGCGACGCGCGCAATCTCGCGAAACTGGCGCCGTCCGAGTTCCGCCGCATTGAGTCCGGCGAGAATGTCGGCCTCGACGTCGGGCGCCGCCAGCAGCTTGCCGAGATCGCCGAGCGTGAGCGAGACGGCGGTCGGCGAAATCAGGCCGAATCCGTAATCGTTGGCGGTCAGGCTGAACGTGCGGGGCGTCGCGCGGGAGAGCCGGTACGAGAACAGCGTCGCCAGGCCGAGATGCGCGAGTCGACCTTCGAACGGGTAGAAGAAGAGCGCGTGCCCCTCGCGCGTGGCGATCTGCTCGACCAGCCATTCGCCTTCGCCCGGAAGCGCCGACCAGCGCGACTGCAGCTCGAGCAGCGGGCGCACGAGCGCCAGTTCGGGCGAGGCGAAGACGCCGCGCTTCGCGCGCGCGATCAGCGCTCGCGTGGCTTCGGCGAGCTGCGTCGACAGCGCCATCTGACCGCCCGACCAGCGCGGAACGAGCGCCGGCCTTCGTCGTCGCCGGCTTCACCCAGGCGGTCAGCTCGCGCACGCGGACGAACTCCAGCACGCGGCCGGCGAAGACGAAGCAGTCACCGGGCGCGAGCCGCGCGATGAATCCCTCCTCGACATGGCCCAGTGCCTTGCCGTTCCGGAGGCGGACGGTGATCGAGGCCTCGGAAACGATCGTGCCGATGCCGATCCGGTGCCGGCGCGCGATTGCGGCGTCGGGCACGCGGGCGAGCCCGTCGTCGCCGATCACCACGCGCCGGTACTCGGGATACGCGTTGAGGCTCGCGCCGCCGTGAAGCACGAAGTCGAGCGCGAACTGCCATTCGCGGGCGGAGAGGCTGGCATACGCGTGGGTACTGCGGACCTCGGTTCGCGAGTTCGTCCGGCCGGAAGCCGCCGCCCAGGGCGCAGGTGACGAGATGCTGGATCAAGGTGTCGAGCGGCGCCAGGAGCGGGACGCGGGCCTCGATGGTGCGCTCGAGCGCGCATCGCGCGCGGCCGCGGCCTCGACCAGCTCGAGCGCCTGCGTCGGCACGACCACCGCGCGCGAGACCGCGCCGGGGCGATGGCCGCTGCGACCCGCCCGCTGCAGCAGGCGCGCGACGCCCTTCGGACTGCCGATCTGCAGCACCTGCTCGACCGGCGCGAAGTCGACGCCGAGGTCGAGACTCGACGTGCAGACGACCGCGCGCAACCGTTCGTGGCGCAGCCCATCCTCGACCCACTCGCGCGCCTCGCGCTCGAGCGATCCGTGGTGCAGCGCGATCGTGCCGGCCCAGTCCGGCCGCGCGTCGAGGATCGCCTGGTACCAGATCTCGGTCTGCGAACGGACGTTGGTGAACACGAGCGTCGACTTCGCGCGCTCGATCGCGCGGATCACCTGCGGCAGGAGTCTCAGCCCGATATGGCCCGCCCATGGAAAGCGCTCGATCGTCGCCGGGCGCAGGCTGTCGATGACGATTTCCTTCGTGTCCATCCCCTTGACGATCGCGGCAGCCGATGCCCCGGCGGGTCCGACGAGGCAGGCGAGCGCCTCGTCGAGGTTGGCGAGCGTCGCGGACAGCCCCCATACCCGCAGGCCCGGATGGATGCCGCGCAGGCGCGCGAGCGCGAGCTCGGTCTGGACGCCGCGCTTGGTGCCCATCAACTCGTGCCATTCGTCGACGACCACCGCCGCAAGCCGCACCGAACCGATCGCGCCAGTCCGCGCGCGCAAGGAACAGCGTCAGGCTTTCCGGCGTGGTGACGAGCGCCGTCGGCAGCCGCCTGTCCTGGCGTGCCCGGTCGGCCGTCCCGGTGTCGCCGGTGCGCACGCCGATGGTCCAGTGCGGCGCGAGCGCGGCGCCGGCGCGCGCCAGCGCGAGCGCGGTGTCGCCGGCGAGCGCGCGCAGCGGCGTGATCCAGAGCAGCGCGAGCGGCGGCGGGGCCTGCGCCGTGCCCGCGGCGCCGAATAGCATCGGCGGCACGGCCGCCGCATACGTCTTGCCCGTCCCGGTCGGCGCGTGAACGAGGCCCGACCTGCCGCGCGCGTACGCCGTCCACGCCTCGATCTGGTACGGGAACGGATGCCACCCCTGGCTGCGGAACCAGGCGCGGGCGGGCGCCCACGAATCCGCGCGGTCGACGACTTCCACGGCGAGCATTCGGCATTCTACGGCGCCGCGGACGCGTGCCCCGCCGCCGTCGTGCGCCGGATCGCGGGCGCGAGGCTGGCACGACTTGTGCATCACACTTGCGACCCAATCCACGACAAGCGCCGGGATGCTCGGTTTCGTAACCCCTGTAGGTGCCAAGACGACCGATCCGCTGAGCGACGTCACGGCGACGGACGCATTTTGGCGCTTGTTGCCGCGCAACGACCCCGCTCGCGGCGCAGCAGGCCGTCTGTGCGGCGCTCGCGGACCTCGACGCGCAGGGCCGGCCCACGCTGAACCGGCTGAAGGCGGTGCTCGTGCTCGACCAGCGGGCACGCAACCTGGTCGACGGGCTGCTGATCCATTTCGTGGCGCCGTACACCCTGCCATCGCTCGAGAAGCGCTACTGGCAGGCGGCCTTCGAGCTGTGCCGCGCCTTCAGCCAGGTCCATGGCCATTTCCTGCGGATGATGCGCGACAGCCTGCTGTGCCGCGGCTGGCGCGAGTACCTGCCGCAGGTGCTGCTGCGAATCACCCAGCATCGGCAGACCGAATTGCTGCTGCGGCCGTTTGTCGACGACCTGGCAAGCCAGCCAACCTGGACCGAGCTGCACGAGGCCTACCAGTTCGCGCATTCGCTGGGGCTCTTGCACAAGGTCGTCACGGTCACCCGCTGTCACGCCCAGAGCGCCGAGGAAACGACGCTCGAGCGCGAGTACATCCACGTGCTGGTGCTGGGCCTGTCAACGACGGCCAGTTCCCGCCGCACGACGCGTTCTGGGTGAGGCAGGGATTACCCCGCTGGTGCAAGGCGGCGCGCCTGCGGCGCGGATCGCGCCCGCGGCACCGAACATCGGTTCGTCGTCGATCTGGACGCCGATGCGGCCTTGCCCGTTCGCTGGCCGATTCGACGACACGAGCCTCTGCCTCGATCCGGCGCCGATCCTCGAGCGCTGCACGAAGAGCTCGCGGCACTGCGCGATGCGAGCACGCGGCGAACATCGAGTCCTCGTCGTTGCGCGGCCGGCAGCTCAAGCTGCTGCGCAAGCTCGAGCGAACCTGCGCGCCGAAACCACCGGTCATCGCGCGCCGCGGCGAGCGCAAGTCGGTCGCGATGACGGTCGAGGTCGTCATGGGCCTCGCGCAGATCCTGCGCGCGCTGCGCGACAGACCGCAGAGGCGGCCGCGCGCCCCAGCGGCGGTGCCCGAGGTCGAAGAAATCACCATCACGGCGCTCGGCGGGTTCACGGAGTCGCGGCGGCGGCTGCCGATGGTGCGAGCACGATCTCGCCGCGGCGGCCGCCCTCGGCAACGCCACGTACCCGGTCATGAAGCTCGTGGACCGCAGCGACTCCGGCTGCCGGCTCCATGGGCAGATGTTCGCCACGACCGGGTCACGCCGGGTACGCTGATCGCCTACCGCGAAGATGCCGCCTTGCCGTGGACGCTTGCGATCGTGCGCCGCGTCGAACGGCTGAACGGCAAGCGCGTCGACATCGGCGTGGAGTACGTCGGCAACGACCCGCAGGCGCGTCGTCAGCGTCGTCGCGCATCCGGTCGCGGATGCAGCGGGCCGGCGGAAAGCCAGCATCGCGCTTCGCCGGCATCTACCTGCCGGAGAGCGCGCGCCATCCGGTGCTGCCGATCAAGACGCTGATCCTGCCGGCGCGCAAGTTCGCGCCCGACGATCGCCTCACGCTGCGCCCGGCCGTGGCCGTGTACACGGTTCGGCTGAAGGAGGCGCTCGAGGAGCAGGCCGACTTCGTCTGGCCGCCGTTCGAAATCGTCGGACGCCGATCGGTCGACATCACGTCAGCCGACGGAATGGCGGAAGCGATCCCTAGGAGCCTGTCGGACTTACGCTCACGCATGCGCGGATCGGAGGGCCGCGCCCGACCGCATCCGCAGACCCGCACGCTTGCTACGCGGCGACGAGTGTCTCGACCGCCGCGCCGGCCGCCTTGGCTGCGCGGAATGCGGCCAGCAGTTCGGCCTCCTTCGCCTTCGCCGCCTTCAGGTGGCGCTCCTTCACGTGACCGAAGCCGCGGATGTGCTCGGGGACCTGCGCGAGCTCGACGGCGAGCGCGTGATTGTGCGGCGCGAGCGCGGCGACGAGCTCGTCGACGAGCGTCTCGTACTCGCCGATCAGTGCACGCTCCATCCGGCGTTCGGCGGTCCGGCCGAAGATGTCGAGCGGGCCTGCCGCGGAGCCGGCGCAACTTCGCCAGCGCGCGGAACGCGCCCATCATCCACGGGCCGTAGCTGCTCTTGCGTGCTTCGCCGGTCGCCGGGTCGGGCTTGTTGAAGACCGGCGGCGCGAGATGGAAGACGAGCCTGTAGTCGCCGTCGAACTGCGCCGCGACGCGCGCGGCGAAGTCGGTCTCGGCATACAGCCGCGCGACTTCGTACTCGTCCTTCACGGCGAGCAGCTTGAAGTGGTAGCGCGCGACGGCGTCGGTCAGTGCCGTCGCTCCGGGCTTCATCGCCTCTTCGGCGGCGCGGACGCGGGCGACGAGGTCGGTATAGCGCTTCGCGTACGCCGCGTCCTGGTACGCGGTCAGGTACTCCGCGCGGCGGGCGATCCGCTCGTCGAGCGTCGCCGACAGTCGCTGCGATTCCGGGATCGCGGACGGGATCGCGGCGGCGGCGACGCGCGGCCGGATCGACGGCGGCGAGCCGGCCCCAGCGGAAGCTCTGCAGGTTCGACTCGATCGCGGTGCGCGTTCAGCTCGATCGAGCGCAGGATCGCGTCCTCGCTCGACCGGCAGCAGGCCGCGCTGGTAGGCGAAGCCGACCATGAACAGGTTGGTCGCGATCGAGTCGCCCATGAGCCCGGTGGCGAGCTTCGTCGCGTCGAGGAATTCCGCGTCGCCGGGCGCGACCGCATCCTCGATCTCCCGCTCCATCGATCCCATCGGAAAGGCGAGGTCGGGATTGCGGGTGAACGCCAGCGGGCATCACGAGCGCCGTGTTGACCAGTGCCCGGGTGACGCCCTTCTGCATCTTGGCGAGCGCCTCGTAGCCGACGCCGGTCAGGATGTCGCAGGCCAGCACGAGCTTGGCGTCGCCGGCGGCGATGCGCGTCGCGTGCAGCTGCTCGGGCGTGTCGGCGACGCGCACGTGCGAGACGACCGCGCCGTTCTTCTGCGCGAGGCCGGTCATGTCGAGCACGCTGCAGCCCTTGCCCTCGAGGTGCGCGGCCATGCCGATCAGCGCGCCGATCGTCACGACGCCGGTGCCGCCGATGCCGGTGACGAGGATTCCGTACGGCTGCTGCCGTCGACGGCACGCACCGGATCGGGGAGGGCGGGAAAGTCGCCGGCCGCCGCCTTCGCGCGGCTTGCGCAGCGTGCCGCCCTCGACCGTGACGAAGCTCGGGCAGAACCCCTTCACGCACGAGTAGTCCTTGTTGCACGAGCTCTGGTCGATCGTCCGCTTGCGCCCGAACTCGGTCTCGACCGGCGCGACCGACACGCAGTTCGACTTGACGCCGCAGTCGCCGCAGCCCTCGCAGACGAGCTCGTTGATGAAGACGCGCCTGGCCGGGTCCGGGAAACTTGCCGCGCTTCCGGCGCCGGCGCTTCTCGGCGGCACAGGTCTGGTCGTAGAGCAGCACCGTGCAGCCCGGGCGTCTCGCGCAGCTCGCGCTGGACGGCGTCGAGCTCGTCGCGATGATGAATCGCGATGTCGCCCGCGAAATGGCCCGGCGGATACTTGTCCGGGCTCGTCGGTGACGACGACGATCCTGCCGACGCCTTCGGCGGCGACCTGGCGCGCGATGTCGGCCGGCGTGAGCGGGCCGTCGATCGGCTGGCCGCCGGTCATCGCCACCGCGTCGTTGTAGAGGATCTTGTAGGTGATGTTGACCCCGGCGGCGACCGCGGCGCGGATCGCGAGGATCCCGCTGTGGTAGTAGGTGCCGTCGCCGAGGTTCGCGAAGACGTGCTTCTCGTCGGTGAACGGCGCCTGGCCGATCCACGGCACGCCCTCGCCGCCCATGTGCGTGAACGTCGACGTCCGGCGGTCCATCCAGATCGCCATCACGTGGCAGCCGATGCCGGCGGTGGCGCGGCTGCCCTCGGGCACGTTGGTCGACGTGTTGTGCGGGCAGCCCGAGCAGAAGTACGGAATGCGCTCGAGCGTGATCTTCGGCCGCGCGAGCGCGGCTTCCTTGGCGTTGATCCAGTCGACGCGCGCGTTGAGCTTCTCCATCGGCGCGCGGATGGAGCTCGAGCCGGCGGATGCGCTGCGCGATCACGCGCGCGATCATCGCCGGCGTGAGCTCGGAGAGCGCGGGCAGCAGCCAGTCGCCGTGCGGGCGCACCCACTCGCCCTTCTCGTCGAACTTGCCGACGACGCGCGGCCGCACGTCGTCGCGCCAGTTGTAGAGCTGCTCCTTCAGCTGGTACTCGACGACCTGCCGCTTCTCCTCGACGACGAGGATCTCCTCGAGGCCCTCCGCGAACTGGCGGACGCCCTCGGGCTCGAGCGGCCAGGGCATCGCGACCTTGTAGACGCGGATGCCGATCTCGGCGGCGTCGGCCTCGGTGATGCCGAGGTCGTCGAGCGCCTGGCGCACGTCGAGGTAGCTCTTGCCGCTGGTGACGATGCCGAGCCGCGGCCGTCGGCGAATCGATGACGACGCGGTTGAGCCTGTTGACGCGGCAGTAGTGCAGCGCGGCGTAGATCTTGTAGTTCTGCATCCGCGCTTCGGTCTCGAGGAAGCCGTCGGGCCAGCGGATCGACAGGCCGTCGCGGCGGCATCGGGAAATCGTCGGGCACGACGATCTGCGTGCGCGCCGGATCGACGGTCACCGACGACGAGCTCTCGACGGTGTCGGCGACGCACTTGAAGCCGACCCAGCAGCCCGAGTAGCGCGACATCGCCCAGCCGTGCAGCCCGAGGTCGAGGATCTCCTGCACGCTCGACGGGTACAGCACCGGAATCAGCGCCGCGGAGAACATGTGGTCGGACTGGTGCGGGCAGCGTCGACGACTTGGCGCCGTGGTCGTCGCCGGCGAGCACCAGCACGCCGCCGTGCTTCGAGGTGCCCGCGTGGTTGGCGTGCTTGAAGACGTCGCCGCAGCGGTCGACGCCCGGGCCCTTGCCGTACCACATCGCGAACACGCCGTCGTACTTCGCGCCGCGGGTACAGGTTCACCTGCTGCGAGCCCCAGATCGCGGTCGCCGCGAGGTCCTCGTTCAGCCCGGGCTGGAAGCGGATGTGCGCGCCGTTCGAGGAACTTCTGCGCCTTCCACAGCGACTGGTCGAGCGCGCCGAGCGGCGAGCCGCGGTAGCCGGAAACGAAGCCGGCGGTGTTGAGCCCGGCCAGCGCGTCGCGCTGCCGCTGCAGCATCAGCAGGCGGACGAACGCCTGGGCGCCGGTGAGGTAGACGCGGCCCGATTCGAGCGGCGTACTTGTCGTCCAGCGTGACATTGCGCAGCGCAGTCGGCGGCAGGTGGCATCGAACGGTCTCCGCGAAATCGTGTTCTGGGGGGCAGGCACGGGCGAGCGACGGCTCGTGGCCATTGTCCGGCGCGTCCTCGCGCTGGGCGCGAATTCTACGCGCGTTTGCGGGCTGGCGGGCCCGTCCGCCTGCGCCTCAGGTGCCAGCGGTCTCGTCGAGCGTGACGTCGACCATCAACTCGTTGGCCAGCGCCTCGAGGCCCTCGGCGCAGCTCGCCGCGTCGAGCGCGCCGCCGGGGCGATGAGCAGCGCATTCGCCTGGAACAGGGATTCGCCCGACATCGCGCCGCTCGTGATCTGCGTGTGCAGCTCCGCGATGCTGACGCCGCGATCGGCGAGCGCGCGCGAGACGTCGCGAATGATTCCGGGCGGTCGTGCCCGACGAGGTCGAGCTTGAGCCGGCGCAGGACGGCGGAGGCGCGGCGCGCTTCGCTCTTCGCGATCAGCACGCGCAAGCCCTGCGTTTCCAGCTCGCGCAGCGCCGCCGCCAGGGCCTTCGCATTCTCCGACGGCACCTGGAAATGGACGATGCCGGCGAACTGGCCCGCGAGATTCGCCATCCGGCTCTCGGCCCAGTTCGCGCCGCAGGCCATCGCCCGATCCGAGAGCAGGCTGACGAGCCCCGGCCGGTCTTCGCCGATGACCGTTACGACGAGGGAGACGAGCATGATCGATGATCCTCGGAAAGCCGACATCATCCCCTTGTTTGGGCCGCGGTCAAAGACCCGGCCTTCGCGGCCGATCGCCCCGGCCGGGCTCCGTCGATCCGCGCAGACGCGCGCGGCGTCCGGCACCGGCGAGCGACGTCGAGCGCCGCCGCGCCCGCGACGCATGCTGGCGCACAGCGCAATTGTTGATTCTGGTCAACTTCCGCCGCGCGCAGCACGCTACGCTGAGGGCGCGATCAGACAGCCAGCAGCAGAGGGGACGACGATGAGCGCCACCATGACGGCCACCGGACAAGTCGGCTCGCGCCATCGATGACGGCGCAGCAATTGCGGCAGCTGGACCGCAAGCTGCGCGCGCAGCGCAGCGCCCTGCTGCTCGTGCGGCCGCACGACGAGTTGCGTGCGCGGAGAGGAGCAGCCGTTCGCGACGATCGCCGGCGAGGTGCCGGACGTCGGCGATCAGGCGACCGCCGCGGCGCTGACCGACTTCGACAACGAGATTGCGCGCCGCCACGACGAGACCATCCGCGATATCGACGAGGCGCTGGCGCGTCTCGGGCAGCCCCGACTTCGGAAGCTGCCTCGACTGCGGCGGCGACATCGGCTTCGAGCGGCTGATGGCGTTCCCCACGGCCACGCGGTGCGTCACCTGCCAGAGCCAGCACGAGAAGAACCTACGCGTCGCTCGCGACGCCCACGATGTAGCGGCGCGGCGCGAAGCCGGTCCGGCCGGGGCGTTCAGCCCCGCGGCGCCCGCGACGTGTGCCGCTACCGGTCGCCGCGTCGTGCAGCGGGGTCTCGTGCACCTTGACGTCGCCGCGGTGCATCCGGGCGACGTCCTCGAGCCGCCGCGTCGACGGCGTCGAAGGCATCGCGCAGCGCGACGTAGGGATCCTCGTCGTGATCGCGGTTCACCACGATCTCGTGGCTGGGGACGCGCACGGCGACGCGCACGTTGAACCAGTGCCCCTGCTGATGATGGCGGCGCTGCTCCTCGACGGTGACGTGGCATCCGGTGACATTCGGATGGAACTCGTCGAGCTTCGCGGCCTTCTCGCGAATCCGCGCTTCCAGCGCCTCGGATTGCGGCATGTGCCGCATCGTGATCTGCAGTGGTACGTGCATGACGACTCCCCGTTCGCCGGACGGACGCCTCGCCCGCGACGCCGCGCACGACGCCGTCCGGCGCGGGCTCGCGTCCTGCATTACACGTTACTCGGCACCGCGCGACGGCGTCTTGACGCCGGTCAATGGCGGCCGCCGAGGGCCGCCGCGGCGCGGTGCGCCGGCAGGACTACGCTCGCGAGGCTGCCGCTCCGGCGAGGTCCGGCTCGCCGCAGGCGCCGAGGATCGCGGCGCGCGTGCGCTCGCGCAGCCGCACCGCCGCGGCCCAGTCCGTGCCGTCGGGCAGGACGCGGCGGCAGGACGATGATCTGGACCAGGGCGCGGCGCGGCAGCCACTGCCCGTCGCGCAGCACCGAGCGCGTTCCGCGCAGCGCGACGGGAACGACGGGGATGCCGGCGCTCGCCGCCGCGACGAAGGCGCCCATGTGAAATTCCCGCAATCCGGATTCGCGCCGGAACGTGCCCTCGGCGAAGAACGCGAGCGACTCGCCCTGCGCCGCGCGCCGGTCGAGCTCGTGCGCGGCCTCGACGCTCGCCTCGACGTCGAAGCGCTCGACGAAGCGGGTGCCGATGCCGCGCAGCAGCAGCCGCATCGCGAAATTCTCGGTGAGCTCGCGTTTCGCGACGAAGTTGCAGCGCTCCGGCAGACAGCGTGATCAGCACGGGCCCGTCGACGTAGCTCGCGTGGTTGGCGACGACGATCAGCGGCCCGTCCGCCGGGAAATGCTCGGCGCCGCTGCACTTGCACGCGGCAGGCCCGACGCGCGCGACGAACGCCGCGCGGCGAGCAGCTGCCGCGGCGTGCCGGCGCCAGGCGCGGCGCGGGCAGCGCCACGGCGAGCGCGAGCGCGACGGGCGCCGCGAGCACGAGCAGTGCCCATGCGTAGACGCCGAACGCGACATCGCCGAGCGCGGGCCAGCGCGCGGCGCAGCCAGCCGACCGCGCCGGTCCACGCGAGCCGCGCGATCTGCGGCCACAGCGCGCGCGGCCCGGCGCCCGTCATTCCGCTGCCGATAGAGCTCGCTGCAGGCGGCGCGGCGGATCTTTCCGCTCGACGTCTTGAGCACCGTGTGGGGCGGCGCGAGCACGACGTCGTCGGGCGGCGCGCCGAGCAGCGTCGTCGCGAGCTCGACCACGGCACGCCCGCAGCGCGTCCTTCGTATCCGGATCGGTTTCGCGGGTCTCGGCGAGCACGACGACCTTTTCCGTTCCCGCCGCGGGATCGGGCGTGCCGAACAGCGTCACGCAGCCCTTGCGAATGCCCGGAATCCTGCCGATCGCCGCCTCGGCCTCCTGCGGGTGGATGTGCTGTCCGCCGCGAATGATGATGTCCTTGGCGCGGCCGGTGACGTAGAGCTCGCCGCCGGCGACGTAGCCGAGGTCGCCGGTGTCGAGCCAGCCGTCGTCGAACAGGCGGCGCGTCGCCTCCGGGTTGCGGAAATAGCCGCTGGTCGCCGACGGGCCGCGGAACTCGATCCGGCCTTCGTGCCGCTCCGGGCATTCGTGGCCGGCGGCATCGACGATGCGGATCTCGTGTCCCGGCAGCGGCCGCCCGCAGCAGACGATGCTGCCGCGCATTCGCGTCGCCCGTCCGGCGCCGGAACCGCCTCGCCGGTACGCGCGAGCCGGTCGCGATCGACGCGATCGATCAGCGGCCCGCGGTCGAGCGGCGGGAACGTCAGCCCGACCGCCGATTCGGCGAGTCCGTAGACGGGGGTCTAGCGCGCGCGGATCGAACCCGTAGCGCCGCGAAGCGCTGGTTGAAGCGCGACGAGCGTGTCGGCGCTCACCGGCTCCGGCCCGTTGTACGCGACGCGCCACGACGACAGATCGAGTCCGGCGAGGCGGCTGTCGTCGAGGCGCGTGGCGCAGATCTCGTAGGCGAAATTCGGCGCCCCGGAGAGCGTTCCGCGATAGCCGATGCATCGCCCACAGCCAGCTTTCCGGGCGGCCGAGGAAGTCCGTCGGCGACATCACGACGAGCGGCACGCCGTGATAGAGCGTGCCGAGCCACGCGCCGATCAGGCCCATGTCGTGGTAGAGCGGCAGCCAGCTCACGAAGACGTCGGTCGGCAGCACGCCGGCGGCGCGGCCCATCGCGCGGATGTTGGCGAGCAGATTGGCGTGACTGAGGATCACGCCCTTCGGATTGCCGGTGCTGCCGGACGTGTACTGCAGGAACGCGGTGTCCCGTGCCGCCGGCCGGAAGGACGGCGGCGCCGATCGGCGCCGGCCGAGATCCGCGACGGAGACGATTTCCTGCAGCGTGGGCGTCGACGCGCGCAGCAGACGTGCGACCCCGCGCGCCTCGGGCACGGTGATCAGCAACGGGGCGAGGCAGTTCGCCAGGATCCCGGACTGGCGGCGCAGGTGGTCCTCGAGCTGCGAGCGCCGCGCCGGCGGATAGAGCGGAACCGGCACGCCGCCGGCAAGCAGGATGCCGAAGAAGGCGACGAAGAAATCGCGCGAAGTCGGCAGCATCAACGCGACGGTCTGCCCCGGCTCGATGCCGCGCCCGGCGAGGCCGGCGGCCACGCGCGACGCCTCGTCGTGGCGAGCTCGCCGTAGGTCAGCGGCTGCTCGCTCGGCCCGGCGTCGGTTTCGGCGAGCAGCGTCAGCATGCGTGCGCTGCGGATGCGCGCGCGCGTGCCATTCGAGCACCTCGGGCAGCGTCGTCGCGTCGTCGGGAAGCGCGCTCGCCGGCTCGACCAGCGGCGCGGCGATGGCGCGCAACGGCGACTGGCGAGCGCGTCGCCCCGGCGAGCACCGCGCGCACGAGATCGCGCGGCGTTTCGGCGGTGACCAGCGTGTGCGCAGGGAGCCGCACGTCGAACGCGTGCTCGAGCCGCAGCAGCAGTTCGGCCCGTTCGAGGCTGTCGAAGCCGAGGTCGCGTTCGAGATTGCTGTCGAGCTCGATGCGGGCGCGCTGCGCTCCGCGCACCGCGCGGCACAGGTCGCCGACGATCTGCAGCACCCGCGGGCTGCTCCGGCGCGCAGGCAAGGAGGAGTGCGAGGGCTGATATCCATCGCGAAAGGACGACAGCGACGGCGCATCGCCGCGGCGACGGAGGACCGATCTCGCCGTGACCGATGGCGTGCGAGGCTGCACACGATCCGATGGCACGCCGGCGGCTCCGCGCGGATTGAGCAGCAGATGGTCGACCTCCGCTTCCGCCTGCAGCCAGTCGTCGAGCTCGTAGCCGTCGGTGCAACCGCGTTCCTGATAGAGCCGAAACGCCGTTTCGCTGACCATCCGCTGCCGCAGATCGGGGTCGATCGAGTCGCGCACGCCTTCCTCGAACGGTTGATCCGGATCCCGGTCGTCGTCGGCCTCCGGTGCGAGTATGGCGACCTCACGCGGGTGCCCGCTCGCGTGCGTGTTCCTGCCTCCCTTGTGCGCCGCTACCTTGGTGTGCGTCCTTGTTGCCATCTTCGGTCTCCTTTGCCTGGCGCTGCCGGACGCATTCATTGTCCTGCGGGTTGCCAGCGCCGGATTGACCGTTGTCAACTATCGCTCGGGTCGCGCTGCCGGCGGCGCCGCGATGCGCAGGTAGAATGTGCCGCGAGCGAACATGAACCCGGGACCGAATTGCCGATGACCGCCGAACTCCTTCCGTGCATCGAACTCGAAACCGGTTCGCGGCCCGACGCAGCCGTCATCTGGCTGCATGGCCTCGGCGCCGACGGCAACGACTTCGTACCAATCGTGCAGGAGATGCGGCTGCCCGATTCGCTGTCGATCCGCTTCGTCTTTCCGCATGCGCCGGTGCGCCCGGTGACGCTCAACAACGGATTCCGGATGCGCGCGTGGTATGACATCGCCGCGGGCGACGTGACCAACCGCGCCGACATGGTCGGCGTACACGCGTCGCAGGCGCAGCTCGAGGCATTGATCGCACGCGAAACCGGGCGAGGTATCGCGTCCCGGCGCATCGCCGTTGCCGGGTTCTCGCAAGGCGGCGTGATCGCGCTCCACACCGGTATCCGCCATGCGAAACCGCTCGCCGGCATCGTGGCGTTGTCGACGTACGTCGTCCAGCCCGAGGCATTGGCCCGCGAAGCGAGCCCGGCCAATCAAGACACCCCGATCTTCATGGCGCACGGGACGGCGGACCCGATGATACGGCTCGAATGGGGCGAGGCGTCACGCCGGGCGCTCGTCGCGGCGGGCTATCGCGTCGAGTGGCACACGTACCCGATGCCGCACTCGGTCGTCTGGGAAGAGATCGTGGCGATTCGCGCCTTCCTCGCTCGCGTGCTCGGGTAACCTCCGCCACGGCGGGTGTTCCGTGCGCCCGCCGGCTGCCCGCCTTGGTGTCAGCCGCGGTCGGGGGCCGGCGCCCTGCGCCGTGGCGCGGCGCGCTTCAGGGTGATCCCGCGACGCGCCAGAGCGTCACGTAGGAGGAACTCGATTTGCGCATTGACGCTGCGCAGGTCGGCCTGTGCCGCCCGCTCGAGCGCAGCCCAGACGACGGCGTCGAGTCGCAGCAGATAGGCTTTCTTGTCGGCCATGGCCTGTGCCTGGACTTGGGATCGACTCGTTTGCGTCGCCTGATATGGCCGGGCGCGGCGAAGGCAGCCGCGACCACCGCGCGGCACCGGATCGTCGCGGCGCGCAGCGACGGTTGCGGCGCAGCCTCAACGACGTGCCAGAAGCGCGGCGAGGACACCCAGCGCGAGCCCCGCCGCGAGGCCCACCGAGGCGACGCCGAGTACCGCGCCCACGGCGACGCCGAGACCCGTTCCGAGCGCAATCCAGAGTCCGCCTGCCTTGCGCGTCAGCATGTTCATCGCTGGCCTCCCGTTGGTCGAGCCGTGTTCGCCGCGTGCGGCGTCGAGCGTTCGGCGACGACCGTTGACTGCTCCGTGCATGCAGCCATCGATCCCGCCGCTTCCGACGTATAGCAATATGATATCACAACGATATTCTTTTGTCAAGGAGAGCGGCGCCGGCAACGGACGACCGTGTCATCGGCGACAGCCGGAAAAGAAGATGGCGGGCCCGAAGGCCCGCCCGTACTGCCAAGAAAGGATCGAATCAGCCGAGGGTGACGGGAATGAAGATCCGGGCGTCGTCCCGCTGTACCAGCAGCGCCACGGTCTTGCCGGCACCACCGATCAGTTCCTTCAGATGCTCGGGGCTGCGGACCGGAGTCCGGTTGACGGACACGATCACGTCGCCCGCCCTGACTCCGGCCTTGGCCGCGGCACCGGCGACGTCCTCGACGACGACACCGCCCGTGGCCCCGCCCGCCCGCCGTTCGTCCGGCGACAGGGGACGCACGGCGACGCCGAGCTTGCCCTTGGCCGTCGCCTCCTTCGCCTGTGCCACATCCATTCGCTCGGCGAGCTCGCCGACCGTGGCCTTGACTTCCTTCGCCTTGCCGTCGTGCCAGATCTCGAGGTCGACGGTCGCGCCCGGCTTCACCTGCGCGACCAGCGGCGGCAGGTCGGAGGAGCGGTCGATCGACTTGCCATTGAACTTGAGGATGACGTCACCCGGCTCGAGACCGGCCTTCGCGGCGGCGCTGTCCCTGGCAACCGCGCTCACCAGCGCGCCGCCCGGTTGCTTCATGCCGAAATTCTCGGCCAGTGCCTGGCTCACTTCCTGGATAGTGACGCCAAGGCGCCCGTGCTGGACCTTGCCATGTTGCTGGATCTGGTCCTTGACGTTCATCGCGACGTCGATGGGTATCGCGAACGCGACGCCCTGGAATCCGCCGGTGCGGCTGAAGATCTGCGAATTGATGCCGATCACCTCGCCTTTGAGATTGAACAGGGGGCCACCGGAGTTGCCCGGATTGACCGCGGCATCGGTCTGGATGAACGGCACGGCGGCGTCATCGGGAAGCGCACGCGATTTCGCGCTGACGATGCCCGAGGTCACCGTGTTGTCGAGCCCGTAGGGCGCCCCGATAGCCACCACCCATTCGCCGACACGGGTCGCCTCCGGGCTGCCGATCCTAACGGTCGGCAGGTCCTTCGCATCGATCTTGAGCACGGCAACGTCCGTCGTCCGGTCGCTGCCCAGCACCTTCGCCTTGAACTCGCGCCGGTCGGTGAGGCGGACCATGACCTCCTCGGCGTCCGCGACGACGTGGGCATTGGTGAGCACCACGCCGTCGCTCGCGACGATGAACCCCGAACCGGTCCCGCGCGCCGGTGTGTCCGACGGCGGGGTCGGCATCGGGAAACTGACGGAACCATGGTGGCAGTTCGTCCATGTCGGGCATCCCGCGCGGACCGCGGCGCGCGGCCTTGGCCGCGTCGTGCGTGACGCTGATCTGGACCACCGCGGGTCCGTGTCTTGCGACGAGGTCCGCGAAATCGGGAGGCGTCACGGCGGTCGGCGCCGTCGCCACCAGGGCCGCCGCCGGTGGCTGTGCCGCGGCCCCCGCCGGACGAATCGTTGCCGTCCGCTCGGCGGTGATCGCGCCTACGGCGAATGCGGCCACGACCGCTGTGGCAATCAGACTGCGCTTGAATGTTCTCGCTTGCATCGTAAGCTCTCCTTGACAGGTTGCATGCGGGCCGGAATCGGGCTCCGGTTGCCGCTCAAGGTAGGAGCGGAGACTTAAGCGGGACTTAAGGTCGTCGACGCAATCACACCGCGACGCGAAGGCTCGGTTCGGCGATGGTGGCCGCCTCCGCCATGGGGATCGTCACCGTGACTCCCAGGCCTTCCGTTCCGGCGCCAGGCAGTCCCGGACCCAGCGCGAGCGCTGCGTCGTGGCGCTCCGCGATGCGCTTGACGATCGCGAGGCCCAACCCGCTTCCCGGAATGCCCGCCACGCCGGCATCGGGCGCGCGATAGAAGCGGTCGAAGACCCGTGCGCGCTCGGCAGCCGGAATTCCGGGCCCGGTGTCGCGCACGACGAGCACGGCGTCGTCCTCCACATGGCGGACGGCGACGTCGACACGGCCGCCGGCGGGCGTGTAGCGCACCGCATTGTCGAGGAGGTTCGACAGCATCGCGCGCAGTCCTGACGCGTCGCCATGGACGACGATGTCGGTGCCCGTTGCATCGTCGCCGACCATGCCGAGGTCGACCTGACGTGCAGTCGCGACCACTGCGTAATCTCCGATCACGTGACGCGCGAGGTCGGTCAGGTTGACCGGCGCGAACGGCCGCTCGTTGACCCCGGGTTCCTCGCGCGCGAGCGTGAGCAGCTGCTCGACCAGGTGCGTGGCCCTTTCGAGTCCGCCGCGGAGTTCGGCCAGCGCGGCAGCACGTTCGGATTCGTTCGCCGCGCGCTCCGCGAGCTGGACCTGCAGATGGACGGCGGTGAGCGGCGATCGCAACTCATGCGCGGCGTCCGCGATGAAGGCACGCTGTGCGCCGAGCGCGCGGTCGAGGCGCGCGAGCAGGCCGTTGAGCGCGTGGACCAGCGGGCGCACCTCGACGGGCAGGCCCGCTTCGGACAGCGGGAGGAGCGCAATCGGCGAGCGTTCGCCGACCGCGACTGCGACGCGTTCGAGCGGGTGCAGGCCGCGCGCGATCGCGAACCAGAGGAACACCGCGAGGAACGGCGCGACCGCGAGCAGCGGCACGATCGTCCGCAGCGCCATGCTGGTGGCGAGCTCGCGCCGCACGCTCATCGGCTGCGCCACCTGCACGATCCGACCACCGGCGAGCGTGGTGAAGACGCGCCACTCGCCGTCGTCCGTGGCGACCGTGGTGAATCCCGGCTCTCCGCGTCGCGGCAGCGCCTGCCGAGGCTGCGACAGAAACACCTCGACGCCGTCGCGGTCCCAGACCTGAACGACTATGGCGTCGGCGCCGACGGCGGCACCGGGCGGCGCGCCGGCGAGCTGAACGCCCGTGAGGGAGGCCGCCATCTGCGTGAGCTGGAAGTCGAAGATGTCGTTGGCCTCGACGCGCGCGCGAAGGTACGTGCCGACGGCCGCGACGGCGATCGCGGCGAGGAGTCCGGCCGACAGCCACACGACGAGCTCGTGCCGGATCGAGCGGGAGGGGCTCATCGCGGCGTCTCCGGGGCCCTGGCGATCATCCACCCGACGCCGCGGACATTGCGTATCGCGTCGGCCCCGAGCTTGCGCCGAAGCGCATGGATATGCACCTCCACCGCGTTGCTCTCGATCTCCTCACCCCAGCCGTAGAGGCGCTCCTCGAGCTGCGTGCGCGACAGGATCGCCCCGGGCCGCGCGAGCAGCGCCTCGAGCAGCGCGAACTCGCGTGCCGACAACATGACGGGCAGGCCGCCGACGCGGGTCTCGTGGGTCACCGGATCGAGCTCGATGTTGCCATAGGCGATGACCCGGGCGGCCCGTCCGGCCGCGCGCCGCAGCAGAGCGCGAATGCGGGCGGCCAGCTCGGTGAGCTCGAACGGCTTCACAAGATAGTCGTCGGCACCGGCATCGAGGCCGGCGACCCGGTCCGCGACCGCGTCGCGCGCGGTGACGATCAGCACCGGCCGCGCGTCGCCACGGGCGCGCATCGCACGCAGCACGTCGAGGCCCTCCTTGCGCGGCAGGCCCAGATCGAGAACGAGCAGGTCGTGCACGTCTTCGGCCAAGGCATGCTCCGCGGCGCGGCCATCCTGCGACCCAGTCAACTACGAAGCCGTCCTGTTTCAGTCCGCGCTGCATGCCGGCGCCGATCATCCGGTCGTCTTCGGCGAGCAGCAGGCGCATGGCGTGGCGGGAACGGGCAGGGTGCATTGCCGGCCGACGTTCGGAAGCGCGACGCCGGCGAGGCGCCCCGGGCGCGCAACCGCCGGCAGATCCGGGCGCGCTGGTCAGCCCTTCGGTTCGAACTCGAGCGCAGCCGAGTTCAGGCAGTAGCGCAGCCCGGTCGGGATCGGGACCGTCGTCGAAAACGTGCCCGAGATGCGCGTCGCAGGCGGCGCAGACGACCTCGGTGCGCCGCATGAACCAGCTCGAGTCCTCGACGTTCTTCACATTCTCCGGCGCGATCGGCGCGGAAAAGCTCGGCCAGCCGGTGCCGGAGTCGAACTTGGTGTCGGCCGCGAACAGCGGCATCCCGCAGCACACGCAGCGGTAAGTGCCCGGGGCGTGATTGTCCCAGTACTTGCCGCTGAAGGCGCGCTCGGTCCCCTTCTTGCGGGCGACCTGGTACTGCTCCGCCGTCAGCTGTGCTCGCCATTCGGCGTCCGACTTCGTGACCTTGTCGACCATCGCGGGTACCTCCGTGGCGCCCCGGCGCATATCGCCGCAGCGCGGCCGGCGCCGACTTCCGGACAACACCGGCTCGCCGACCTCGCGCCGACGATCAAGTATAGTGGAGTCCTTCCGTCACTGGCGCCAGGCTGCATTGGAATCCGCTCGTCCAGACTCGTTGCGCCGCGACGCGCGCGTGATCGGCATCGTGGGGCTCGCGCACGCGACGTCGCATTTCTTCCAGCTGGCGCTGCCGCCGCTGTTCCCGCTGATGCGCGCGGAATTCGGCGTGAGCTACGCGCTGCTGGGCACGCTGGTCGGCGTCTTCTACGCCGCGAGCGGAATCACGCAATTCGCCTCGGGTTTCGTGGTGGACCGCATCGGCGCCCGCGCCCCGCTGCTCGGCGGACTCGCGCTGATGGCAGGCGGCACGATGCTCGCGAGCCTCGCGCCGGCGGTCGGCTGGCTGTTTCCGATCGTCGTGCTGATGGGCGTCGGCAATGGGGTGTTTCATCCCGCCGATTTCGCGATCCTCAACGCCAACATTGCGACGCGCAGGCTCGGGCACGCCTACAGCTCGCACGGGATCGGCGGCAACCTCGGCTACATACTCGCCCCGGTCGTGAGCTTCGCGCTCGGCGCCGCGTTCGGCTGGCGCTTCGCGCTGGCGGCGATGGGGGCGATCGGGATCGCGGCGCTCGTGTTCATCGCCGCACAGCGGACGCTGCTCGTCTCGCAGCGCGCGGAGGATGCGCACCTGCATACGCTCCGCGGCAGCATCGCGCTCTTCACGCACGCACCGATCGCGCTGTGCTTCGCGTATTTCGTCGTGCAGACGATGGCCGGCATCGGCCTCCAGACCTTCTTGCCGACGGCGCTCAACGCCGGGCTCGACGTGCCGCTGCTGCTCGCGACCTCTGCGCTCACCGCGTACCTGGCCGGAGCCATGGCCGGGATCCTCGCCGGCGGCTTCCTGGCGGCGAGGACCGCGCGCCACGACCGCGTCGCGGCATCGGGACTCCTGGCGGGCGCATTGCTGCTGGTCGCCGTTGCCGGTGGCGCGATCGCGCCCGCGCTGCTGCTGCCGATGTTCTTCACGGTCGGCTTCGCGCTCGGAGTCACCGGACCCTCGCGCGACCTCATCGTGCGCGGGGCGACGCCCAAGGGCGCCACGGGGCGGGTCTATGGCTTCGTCTATTCGGGTCTCGACGTCGGCGGAACGCTGGGTCCGATCCTGTTCGGCCTGATGCTCGACCGTGCGCTCGCGCAGGAGATGTTCTTCGCGGTCGCCGCATGCCTCGGGCTCGCCGTCGGCACGGTCGTGCAGGTGCGGCGGGCCGGCGTCGGACCTGGCGCGCCATCCGGCCAGACGACCTGACCATGGATCTCGGAATCGCCGGCAGGCGGGCGCTCGTCTGTGCGGCGAGCAAGGGGCTCGGCCGCGGTTGTGCGCAGGCGCTCGCCGCTGCCGGCTGCGAGGTGACCATCGTCGCGCGCACCGGCGACGTGTTGCGCCGAGCGGCCGAGGAGATCGGTGAGCGCGCCGGCCGTCCCGTGCGTCACGTTGCCTGCGACATCACGACCCCGGAAGGCCGCACTGCGGCGCTCGCGACCTGCGGCGCGCCCGACATTCTGATCAACAACGCCGGCGGTCCGCCACCGGGAGACTTCCGCGACTGGGACCGAGCGGCGTGGCTCTGCGCGCTCGACGCGAACATGCTGACGCCGATCGAGCTGATCAAGGCGACGGTCGACGGGATGATCGCGCGCCGCTTCGGCCGCATCGTCAACATCACATCGTCGGCGGTGAAGGCGCCGATCGATGTCCTCGGACTGTCGAACGGCGCCCGTTCCGGCCTCACCGGCTTCGTCGCCGGCGTGGCGCGCAAGGTCGCCGCGCACAACGTGACGATCAACAACCTGCTCCCCGGGTCGTTCGACACCGACCGGCTCCGCGGGACGATGGAAGGACGTGCGAAGGCGACGGGAAGAACCGATGGCCGAGGTGCTGCAGGCGGGACGCGATGCCACGCCGGCGCGGCGTTTCGGCACCATCGACGAGTTCGGGGCCACCTGCGCATTCCTGTGCAGCGTCCACGCCGGGTACATCGTCGGGCAGAACATCCTGATCGACGGCGGCGCCTATCCCGGCACGTTCTGACGAGGGCCGGTTCGCGCTTTGCGAACATAGCGTGAACAGGCCTAGGGTGCCGACAGTGCCTGCCACTCGTCGCGCCTGATCCGCGCGACGATGCGAAAGCCGTGCTCACCGCGCGGCTCGATCACCGCCGCTTCGCCTTCGGCAAGATACGGTCCGCCGACGAGCGCGCGAAACGGATTGCCGTGGCTCGCGATCGCGAGATTGACTCCCCCCGCGACGCGCGTCGCGAGCAGACGTTCCAGTTCGGCGTAGCGTCCGCCGTCGGCGTTCGCAGGACCGCCACGAACCGCCGGCGAGAGGGTGGCGCGTCCGAACATCAGCTCGGCCGTCTCCCTGGTCCGGCAGTACGGGCTGGCGAGCACCACTCCGATCGGGATGCCGAGGCCGCGAATCGCGGCGCCGATTGCCCGTGCCTCGGCGCGTCCTGTGTCGGTTAGATTGCGCTGCGTGGCGCAGTCGTCAAAGCCGGACATCCGCTCGTCGCTCTGGCCGAAATCGGTCGACGTGTGACGGAAATAGAGGATGTAGCCGCCGCCGCGCAACGCCTTCAGCAGCGCCGGTCCGGCCAGCGCCGGCGCATTCGGGCTTACCGTGGGCGCCTGCCCGGTCGCCGGGCCGACGGTGACTGGCAGCACCGTCGCAAACAGGAGCGTGCATGCGACCCGGGCGATCCACCGCCGGGTGCGATCCGGCGTCATCCTGGTCGCGGTGGGGGACCGAGACCCCGACTGCGATTGCCTCGAGCGCGGTCGCGCGCTCCAGCAGCGGGTCGACATCGAAGGCGAGGTCGCCGTCGGCCACCGCGTGACCCGTCGCGCGCACCGCCGAGAAGTCGAACAGCGCGCGATCCATCAGGTGCGAGGGGACAACCTTGGCCATTGCGTTGAAGATGGATTCGATCCGGCCCGGATGCCTGCGTTCCCAGTCGCGCAGCATCGCCGTCACCTGCTTGCGCTGCAGGTGCTCCTGCGAGCCGCAGAGATTGCACGGGATGATCGGAAAGTCGTTGAGCTCCGCGTAGCGGGCGAGGTCGCGCTCGCGCACAAAGGCGAGCGGCCGGATCACGACATGCCGGCCGTCGTCCGAGACGAGCTTCGGCGGCATCGTCTTCAGCTTCCCGCCGAAGAAGAGGTTGAGGAAGAACGTTGCGAGGATGTCATCCTTGTGGTGGCCCAGCGCAATCTTCGTTGCTCCGATCTCGGTCGCGACCCGGTAGAGCACACCGCGCCGCAGCCGCGAGCACAGCGAGCACAGCGTGCCGCCGTCGGGAATGACGCGCTTCACGACGCTGTAGGTGTCCTGCTCGACGATCCGGTACGGGATACCGCGCGCCTCGAAGTAACGCGGGAGGACGTCCGCCGGGAATCCCGGCTGCTTCTGGTCGAGGTTGACAGCGATGACGTCGAACGGAAAGGGCGCCCGGTCCTTGAGCGTCAACAGAATGTCCAGCAACCCGTGGCTGTCCTTGCCACCGGACATGCAGACCATCACCCGGTCGTGCGGCGCGATCAAGCCGAAGGCGCCGATCGCCTCGCCGACCTGGCGGCGCAGCCGCTTCTTCAGCTTGTTGGCTTCGAACACCGCCTTCCGCGGATCGCGGTGGGCTGCCGTCGTCCTGGTCGAAGTCGACGGGTGTGTCGCGGTCGCGCGCGTCGGATCGTCCATCATCGGTCGTTCATTCTACCGTCGGCGCGTTCAATTGGCGCTAACATCGGGCCATTGATGATGGCTGTCGTCCTCGGAGGCTTCGATGCAGACGATCCTGATCGCCAATCCCAAAGGCGGCAGCGGCAAGACAACACTGGCCACGGGCGTCGCGGGCTGGCTCGCCGGCAAGCGCCAGCGCGTCGCGCTGCAGGACCTCGACCCGCAGCGATCGTCGCGCGAATGGCTGCTGCGCCGTCCCGCGCTGTTCCCGCGTATCGTCGCCGCCGATCGCGACGCCCGTGCCCGCGACCTGAAGGAGGATCGTCGTGCAGTGGCTGGTCGTCGACACACCGGCCGGGCTGCACGGTGACGACCTGCGCGACGTCGTGCGGCGCGCCGATCTGATGCTGGTGCCGCTGACGCCGTCCGCGTTCGACATGGGCGCCACCCGGCGCTTTCTCGCCGCGATCCACGAGTTCAAGCCGGTGCGGAAGGGCAGCGCTCGGCCTCGGCATCGTCGCGATGCGCGTCGATGCCCGGACGCTCGCCGCGGGCGAGCTCGACACGTTTCTCGCGGATTCCGATTTCCCGGTCGTCGGACACCTGCGCGACACGCAGGTCTACGTCCATTGCGCGCGCGACGGAGCGACGGTGTTCGATCTGCCGCGCTCGCGCGGCGAGCACGACTGGGCGCAGTGGAAGCCGCTGACGCGCTGGATCGCGCGTCACGCGGCGACCAACAGCGATTGAATCGCCCGGACGAACGGCCAACACCGAACACCGGCGCGAGGCCGGCGCTCGGCCCGGCATCGCGGCGTGCGCCGGACCGTTACTTCTTCGGCGCGGCCGCTTCCTTGGCTGCTTCGACGGCCTTGCCGGCCGCATCCTTGGTCGCGTCGGCCGCCGTGGCGGCGCCCGCGGCGACGTCCTTGCCCGCTTCCTTCGTGGCTTCCTTGGCGGCTTCGCCGGCCTTGGTCGCGGCTTCCTTCGCCTTGTCAGCGGATTCGGCCGCGGCCTTCTTGGCGGCGTCGGCAGCCTGCTTGGATTCCTGGCCGCAGGCGGCGAGTGTCGTCGCGACGGCGAGGGCGGTCAATGCGACGAGCAAACGAGATTTCATCGTGCACTCCTGTGTCGGGTGTGGGGAGTTCAGGCCGCGAAGGACACCCGTCTGTCGCCTCACGGGCAACGGCGAACTGTAAATTCTATTCCATGCGGCATGCGCCGGGCCAGTCAGACGCCCGGGTCTGCCGGCATGCGGCCGCGGCGGCGCGGGCACCGAGCCGCGCGACCCAACCGAACACCGTCGCGAACACGACCGCACCGAGTACGCCGCCATCGTGAACGCGAGCGGATAGACGGTCCCGTTGTGCGTCGCCCCGATCCACGCGCCGGTCAGCGCCGCGACCACCATCACGAGGAAGCCGAACAGTCCGGCTGCGGCGCCGGCGAGGCGCGGAAACGGCGCGACGCTGCCGGCCTGGCCGCAGGGGAAGTTGATGCCGTGGGCGAAGAAGACAGACGAATGCGGGGCCGAGCACGGCGGCCCAGTGGTGGACGCCGGCGGCCGCGAGGGCCGCCATGGCCGCCATCGCGATGCCGCCTGCCAGCGCACAGCGCCGCACCCGTGCGCAGCGCGCGCTGCGACGCTCATCCGGGACGAGCAGATGGCGGCAGACGAGCGTGCCGAGCAGGTAGCCGCAGACGCAGAAGGCGAAGGCGAAGCCGAAGTACGCGGTGGGCACGCCGAGCACGCGGATCAGCACGAACGACGAGCCCGAGATGAACGCGAAGAGTCCGCCGTAGGACGCCAGGCTGACCAGCGTGTACGCGCGGAACTCCGGCGAGCGCAGCACGCGCCGGTAGTTCGCCGCGAGCGCGCGCGGCCGCGTCGCGGCGGGGTCGCGGTGGCGGTTGGTTTCGCCGAGCTTGGCAAGCGTTGTGGCGAGCAATGCCAGCGCGACGACAGCGCGAGCGCGACAAATGCGGCGCGGTGTCCGAACCGCACTTCGAGGAAGCTGCCGAGGACGGGACCGACGATCGGTCCGATGGCGAGCACCGTCGACGCCTGTGCCAGGGCCTCCGCGCCGGCCGCGGGTATCGTAGACGTCGCGGATGACCGCTCGGGCGACGACGACCGCCGCGCAGCAGCCGACCGCCTGGAAGAAGCGCCCGCGCGATCAGCCACTCGATCGTCGGCGCAAGCGCGCAGCCGACGCTGGCTGCCGCGTACAAGGCCAGGCCCGCAGTGAGCACGCGGCGGCGCCCGAAGCGGTCCGACATCGGGCCGGCGACGAGCTGCATCGCGCCGAAGGCCGCGACCCAGACCGACAGCGTGAGCTGGGTGGTCGCGACCGACGTCGCGAACGTGTGCGTGAGGCCCGGCAGCGAAGCGAGATAGAGGTCGGTCGACAGCGCCTGCAGCATCAGCAGGAACCCGATCAGCACGACCAGCGTGCGGTGGTCGATGCCGCGCGGAAAGTGCGGAACCGATGGCGTCGCGGGCATCGTCGGGTGCTCGCGGACCCAGCCGGTGACTGACGGCGGCCGCGCCGACGGACCGCGCTCCCGCGAGCGCGGCCGCAGCGCTACGCAGCCTTCGTCATCAGCTCGCGCAGCACGAACGGCAGAATCCCGCCGTTCTGGTAGTAGTCGACCTCGATCGGCGTGTCGATGCGCAGCAGAACCGGGACGCGCGCCACCGCGCCGTCCTTGCGCCGGATCGTGAGCATCACGTCCATCTGCGGCCTGATGCCCGCTTCGATGCCGGTGACGTCGAAGACCTCGTCGCCCTTGATGCCCAGCGACGCGACCGTGTCGCTGCCCTTGAACTGGCAGGGCAGCACACCCATGCCGACAAGGTTCGAGCGGTGGATCCGCTCGAAGCTCTTCGCGATCACCGCCTTGACGCCGAGGAGTTGGGTCCCCTTGGCCGCCCAATCGCGCGACGAGCCGGTGCCGTACTCCTCGCCACCGAAGACGACCGTCGGCGTGCCTTCGGCAATGTACTTCATCGCAGCGTCGTAGATCGCCAGCTTCTCGCCCGTGGGCTGGAACACAGTGACACCACCCTCTTCGCGACTGCCGTCGGGGCGGACGGGCAGCATCAGGTTCCTGATCCGGACGTTGGCGAACGTGCCGCGCATCATCACGTCGTGGTTGCCGCGGCGCGAGCCGTAGCTGTTGAAGTCGGCGACCCCGACCTTGTTCGCGAGCAGGTAGACGCCCGCCGGGGAGGAGGGCTTGATCGAGCCGGCGGGGCTGATGTGGTCGGTCGTGACCGAGTCACCGAAGATCCCGAGCGCGCGCGCGCCATGGATGTCGCCACTCTTGCCGGAGGTCATCCCGAACCCGTCGAAGAACGGTGGCTTGGCGATGTACGTCGACGCTGGCCAGTCGTAAACCTGCCCCGTCGCTCCCGAGATCGAGCCCCACAGCGGATTGGCGTTGGCGAGATCGCCGTAGAGCGTCCGGTAGATCGCCGGATCCTTGGCGTGGCTCATCACGCCAGCGATCTCGTGCGAGGTCGGCCAGATGTCCTTGAGGAAGACCGGCCCGGCGCTGCCGATGCCGACGGGTTCCGTCGTGAGATCCTTGAGCACGGTGCCCGCGATCGCGTAGGCGACCACGAGCGGCGGCGAGGCGAGGAAGTTCGCCTTGAGATTCGGGTGGATCCGGGCCTCGAAGTTGCGATTGCCGGACAGCACCGCGGCGCAGACGAGGTCGTTGCCGGTGATCGCCTCGTTGAACGCGGGCCGGAGGTCGCCCGCGTTGCCGATGCAGGTGGTGCAGCCGTACGCGGCGACCCCGAAACCGAGCTTCTCGAGATACGGCAGCAGGCCGGCCTTGGCGAGGTAATCGGTGACCACGCGCGAGCCGGGCGCGAGCGACGTCTTGATGTGCGCCTTCACCGAAAGCCCGCGCTCGACCGCCTTCTTCGCGAGCAGACCGGCGGCGAGCAGCACGCCGGGATTCGACGTGTTCGTGCACGACGTGATCGCGGCGATCAGCACGTCGCCGCTGCCGAGATCGACGCCCTCGACGGTCGGGATCCGCTTGCCCAGTCGCTCGGCCGGCTGCGCAAAGCCGTTTTCGGCGACCGGCTTGCTGAACAGCGCGGTGAATGTCTGCTTCAGGTTCCCCAACTCGATGCGGTCCTGCGGCCGCTTCGGCCCGGCGACGGACGCCTTGATCGAGCCGAGGTCGAGCCGCAGCACCTTCGTGTAGTCGATGTCGCCGGCCTTGGGCACCCCGTAGAGGCCCTGCGCCTTGAAGTATGCGGTGAAGGCATCGATCTCCGCCGCGGTGCGGCCGGTCGCCTTCAGGTAGTCGATCGTCGCATCGTCGACCGGGAAGAACCCCATCGTCGCCCCGTACTCGGGCGCCATGTTGGCGATCGTCGCGCGGTCGGGCACGGCGAGCGACGCGGTTCCCTCGCCGAAGAACTCGACGAACTTGCCGACCACCTTTTCCCGGCGCAGCATTTCGGTGACGGTGAGCACCAGATCGGTCGCCGTGATCCCCTCGCGCAACCGGCCCGTGAGCTCGACGCCGACGACGTCGGGAGTCAGGAAATAGACGGGCTGTCCCAGCATCCCGGCTTCCGCCTCGATGCCGCCGACCCCCCAGCCGACGACGCCGATGCCGTTGATCATCGTCGTGTGACTGTCGGTGCCGACCAGCGAATCGGGGTAATAGACGCCATCCTTCGCGTGCACGCCGCGCGCCAGGTATTCGAGGTTCACCTGGTGGACGATCCCGATCCCGGGCGGGACGACCTTGAACGTGTCGAATGCCTGCATCCCCCATTTCATGAACTCGTAGCGCTCGGCATTGCGCTCGAACTCGAGCTTCATGTTGAGATCGAGCGCATCCGGGCGGCGCGAGTAGTCGATCATCACCGAATGGTCGACAACGAGATCGACCGGCACCAGCGGTTCGATCGCCTTCGGGTTCTTGCCCATCCCGGCAGCGACATTGCGCATTGCGGCAAGATCGGCGAGCAGCGGCACGCCGGTGAAGTCCTGCAGCACGACGCGGGCGACGACGAACGGGATCTCATCGGTGCGCGCCGCGGTCGGCGCCCAGTTCGCGAGCTGCTGCACGTGCTGCTCGGTGACCTTCTTCCCGTCGCAGTTGCGGAGCACGCTTTCCAGCACGATGCGGATCGACATCGGAAGTCGCGAGACGCGGCCGACGCCGGCCTGCTCGAGCGCGGGCAGCGAGTAGTATCGGCCGGACGCGCCGGACGCGAGCTTGAACTGCTGGAGGGTGTTGTGCAGATTGTGGGGCATGTCGACTCTCGCTTTTCGTGAAGGGTGCGCCGCGGCGGCGCTCAGCTCTTGCCCTGACCCAGCAGCTGGCGAATGTTCATCGTCTTGCCGCCGGGCAGGGTCAGATCGCCCGGCTGCTGACCCGGCGCGCACGCGCCGACGTGCCTGCCCTCGACGATCGTCGTCGATTCCCGGGCGCCCATCATCGGCGGATCGAACGTCGCGTGCACTTCGGTGCGGTACGCCGTGTTGCCGGTCAGCGTCATCACGGCCCGCGACTGCATCCGGGTGCCGCCGAGATCGCAGACAGCGTCGGAGGTCACCTTGCCACCCGCCACCTTGATGTCGTACTTGCTGCACATGCCGGCCATCATGCCCGTCGACATCCGGTACATGTCCTTCTGGACCGAGTCGTCGAGGCACAGTGCCGAAGGCCGCGGCGCCGGGCCGTCGCGCCGCGTGGCCGTCGTCGTGACTTCCCACAGGCCCGGCTTGAGCTTCGGGAAATCCTGCGCCCCGGCGGCGAACGCCACGTGGCGAAGAGCGCGAGCCCGACCACCCGCCGGAGTCGATCGTGCGACCTCGGCGATATCGACTGACGTACATTCGCCGGCGCCGGCGGACGACCGTTGCCGCATCCGCGGCAGACATTGCCCGATCGCCCTCGGACGGTACCCCCTCGACGCGAGCACTGCGTCGCCGTCGCCGCGGAGCTCGCGCCGATGTCGACGCGGGCACTGCCCGGATCCGCTCGCCGCGCCCGCACCCGCGCGCCCCGCGCCGCAGCCCGCGCATCGATCAGCGCAGCGGCTCGAACATCGGCTGCGGCCTAGCCGAGCAGCGACGCGACGCCGGCGCGCTCTTCCTCGAGCTCCTTCAGCGTGGCGTCCATCCTCTCGCGCGAGAACGCGTCGATGTCGAGGCCGGTGACGCGGGTGTACTCGCCATTGGCGGTGGTCACCGGCACGCCGTACATCACGTCCTGCGGGATGCCGTAGCTGCCGTCCGACGGCACCCCCATCGTCACCCACTTGCCGCCCGTGCCAAGAGCCCAGTCGCGAACATGGTCGATCGCCGCGTTCGCCGCCGATGCCGCCGACGACAGGCCGCGAGCTTCGATGATCGCCGCGCCGCGCTTGCCGACCGTCGGCAGGAACACCGTGCGATTCCAGTTCTCGTCGTCGATCAGGGTCTTGATCGACTGGCCGCCAGCCGTTGCGAACCGGTAATCGGCGTACATCGTCGGCGAGTGATTGCCCCAGACGCAGAGCTTCTCGATCGACCCCACGGGCCGGCCCGACTTGGCCGCGAGCTGGGACAGCGCCCGGTTGTGGTCGAGGCGCAGCATCGCGGTAAAGTTCTTCTTCGGCAGCGAGGGCGCGGATTTCATCGCGATGTACGCGTTGGTGTTCGCGGGATTGCCGACGACCAGCACCCGCACGCCGCGCGAGGCCGCGGCATCGAGCGCCTTCCCTTGCTCGATGAAGATCTTCGCGTTCTCCATCAGCAGGTCCTTGCGTTCCATGCCGGGACCGCGCGGCTTGGCGCCGACGAGCAGTGCGTAGTCGGCGTTCTTGAACGCGACTTTCGGGTCGGCTGTCCCCGCCATGCCGGCGAGCAGCGGAAACGCGCAGTCCTCGACCTCCATCATCACGCCCCTCAGCGCGGATTGGGCCTTGTCGATCGGCAACTCGAGCAGTTGCAGGATCACCGGCTGGTCGTTCCCCAGCATCTGGCCGGAGGCGATGCGAAACAGCAACGAGTACCCGATCTGGCCGGCGGCGCCGGTCACGGCAACACGGACAGGATTTTTCATGGAATGCTCCGTGGAAAGAGTCGGAAGGAGAACGGTGGTCGGACGAACACTGGCGGGCCGTTCCGGCGTCGAGGAAGAGGGGATATCGCAGCGGATTGTTGCATCGCGACAAGCCGACCGCACCGCCGGATTCCGCTCGTTCCGTCGGTCGCCGCCCGGACGTCGCCATTCTAGGCAGGCGTGTCCACCTTCTGTCAATCACATCATATATCTTATATAAGATAAAAGACATGAAATAGACAAGCCGTGGCGCGTGGCCGATAATGGCACGCCAGCTCGCGCTTCGCCTGCGCCGGACGGGCCGGACGGCCCCGGATGCCCCGCCACGGCGCAGCGCGACCGACCTCGCACCATGCCGACCAGCGCACCGTCGTTCCAGCCGCTCTACCTGCAGATCAAGGCGCTGCTCGAGAAGAGTCTCGACGCGGGGGAGTGGCGCCCGGCCGAGGCGATTCCCAGCGAGACCGTCCTGGCACAGCGCTACGGCGTGTCGCAGGGTACGGTGCGCAAGGCGATCGACGCGCTGGCGGCCGACAACCTCGTCGTGCGCCGGCAGGGGAAGGGGACGTTCGTCGCGACGCACACCGAGGAAAAGGCGTCGCTGTTCCGATTCCTGCGCATTCGCCGCAACGACGGCCAGGACGAGCAGCCCGAAAGCCGGCTCCTCGACGTGCGCCGCGGGAAGGCATCGGCGGAAATGGCGCGGCTCATTGACTTGGCACCCGGAGATCCGGTGGTCCTGCTCCGCAGGGTGCTCGAGTACTCGGGCGAGCCCGTCGTCTTCGACGAGATCACGCTTCCCGCGGCGCTCTTCCGGGGTCTCACCAAGGTCCGGGCCGACGCGTACCACGGCTCGATGTACAGCTTCTTCGAGACCCAGTTCGGCGTGCGGATGCTGAAGGCGCAGGAACGGATCCGGGCCATCGCGGCCGACGCCGCGAGCGCGCGCATCCTGAAGGTTCGGCCGGGCGAACCGCTGCTTTCGGTGGATCGGATCGCCTACACGTACGGCGATCGCCCGGTCGAATGGCGCCGCGGGCTGTGCACGACGAGGCAGCATCACTACGTGAACGAGCTCCGCTGACCGGCGCAGCGGCCGCGCCCCCCGAATATCGCGCCCAAGGCACGCAATGTTGGCGCCTCACGCTATAATTTGGCGCCGCCTCGCACGGTCGAGGGCGGCGGGCGCGATGGCGCCGGAGCGACGGCGCGAGGGTGTCGTGCGCCCACCGTGCCGGCTCGTTCGGATCGCCCACATGCCCTGTCACCGGTCTTCGTCCCTGGAATGAGAGAGCGCCCGGTCTACCTCGACCTGCCCCGGATCCGGTTGCCGTTGCCCGGGATCGTGTCGATCCTCCACCGGGTGTCCGGCGCCCTGCTGTTCCTCGCGGGCATCCCGCTGCTGCTCGCGGGGGTGGCCGCAAGCCTCGCCTCGCCCGAGTCGTTCGGCACGCTGAAGTCCGCGCTTGCGCAGCCGCTGGCGAAACTGGTGCTGGTCGGCTTCGTGTGGGCGTACGTGCATCACCTGTGTGCGGGCATCCGTTACCTGCTGCTCGACCTCAACCGGGGCATCGAGCTTCCTGCCGCGCGTCGCTCGAGCGCGGTGGTCATGACCGTGAGCATCGTGCTGACGCTGATCGTCGGGGTGCGACTGTGGTGACCCGGCGCCACGCGGTCGGTGCGCATTACGGCCTCATGGACTGGCTCGTCCAGCGGCTTACTGCGGTCGTCATGGCCATCTACACGCTGCTGGTCCTCGCCATCGCGCTGTGGACCGGTGGCATCGACCATGCCCTTTGGCAGTCGCTGTTCGCGCACGGGGCGTTCCGACTCGCATCGTTCCTGTTCATGGTCGCGCTCCTCTACCACGCGTGGATCGGCGTGCGCGACATCCTGATGGACTACATCAAGCCGGTGGGGCTGCGCCTGACGCTGGAACTTCTTGCCGTCGTCCTGCTGATCGGTTATGTCGGCTGGACCATCCAGATTCTCTGGGGAGGCGCCCGGTGAAAGTCCCGGTGCACCGGTTCGACGCGATCGTCGTGGGCGCGGGCGGCGCGGGTATGCGCGCTTCGCTGCAGCTGGCCGAGGCCGGGCTCTCGGTGGCGGTGCTCTCGAAGGTGTTTCCGACGCGCTCGCACACGGTCGCCGCGCAGGGCGGCATCGGCGCCTCGCTCGGGAACATGTCGGAGGACAGCTGGCTCTGGCACATGTACGACACGATCAAGGGTTCCGACTGGCTCGGCGACCAGGACGCGATCGAGTACATGTGCAAGATGGCGCCGCAGGTCGTCTACGAGCTCGAGCATTTCGGAATGCCGTTCGACCGCAATGCCGACGGCACGATCTACCAGCGACCGTTCGGCGGGCACTCGGCGAATTTCGGCGACAAGCCCGTGCAGCGTGCCTGTGCGGCGGCCGACCGCACCGGTCACGCACTCGTGCACACGCTCTATCAGCGCAACGTTCGCGCGAGGACCCAGTTCTTCGTCGAATGGATGGCCCTCGATCTGATCCGCGATGCCAGTGGCGACGTGCTCGGCGTCGTCGCGATGGAGATGGAGACCAGCGAGGTCGTGATCCTGCAGGCCAAGGCGACGATGTTCGCGACCGGTGGCGCCGGCCGGATCTTCG
The DNA here is from genome assembly GCA_963783525.1 of uncultured beta proteobacterium. GTDB lineage: Bacteria > Pseudomonadota > Gammaproteobacteria > Burkholderiales > Casimicrobiaceae > CAIWHR01. Next base: position 34,270 of record CAWAOF010000009.1, on the reverse strand, counting down.
CGGCGTCGACCAATGCGTTCATCAACACGGGCGACGGTCTCGGCATGGTGGCGCGCGCGGGACTTCCGCTGCAGGACATGGAGTTCTGGCAGTTCCATCCGACCGGCGTCGCCGGCGCGGGCGTTCTGATCACCGAGGGCGTGCGCGGCGAGGGCGGAATCCTGCTCAACTGCAACGGCGAACGCTTCATGGAGCGTTACGCGCCGAACCTGAAGGACCTCGCCTCGCGCGATGTCGTCAGCCGCTCGATGGACCAGGAGATCAAGGAGGGCCGGGGCTGCGGGCCAAACAAGGACCATGTGCTGCTGAAGCTCGATCACCTCGGTCCGGAAGTGATCCTGAAGCGCCTGCCGTCCATTCGCGAGATCGCGCTGAAATTCGCAAACGTCGATTGCATCCGCGAGCCGATCCCGGTCGTGCCGACGATCCACTACCAGATGGGCGGCATCCCGACCAACGTGCACGGACAGGTCGTCGCGCCGAAGCACGGCGACTACAAGGTGGTCGTCAACGGCCTCTACGCGGTCGGCGAGTGCGCGTGCGTGTCGGTGCACGGGGCCAATCGGCTAGGGACCAATTCGCTGCTCGACATCATCGTGTTCGGGCGCGCCGCCGGCAATTTCATCGTCGAGCAGAATCTGCAGCGCGAATCGCACAAGCCGCTGCCGCCGGATGCTGCGGACACCGCGCTCGCCCGGCTCGCCCGGCTCGACGGCGCGAAGTCCGGCGAGTCGGTGGCGGAAGTCGCGAGCGACCTGCGCAAGGTGATGCAGGCCCATTGCGGCGTGTTCCGCAACCAGGAGCTCTTGACCGAGGGTGTGGGGATGGTGTCCGAGATCGGGGAACGCGTGAACCGCACCGCGATCGCCGACAAGAGCAGGACCTTCAACACGGCCCGGGTGGAGGCGCTGGAGCTCGACAACCTGATCGAGACAGCCAAGGCGACGGTGGTGTCGGCCGAGGCGCGCCGGGAATCGCGCGGCGCGCAGGCGCGCAGCGATTATCCGAACCGTGACGATGTGAACTGGCTCAGGCACACGCTGTGGTACCGCGACGGCAACCGCCTGGAGTACAAGCCGGTGAACCTGAAGCCGGTCTCGGTCGAAGCGTTTCCGCCGAAGGCACGCACATACTGACCGGCACAGGAATCGGACCCCGCGATGAAGTTCCGCATCTACCGTTACGACCCCGAGAAGGACGCCAAGCCGCGGCTTCAGGAATACGATGTCGCGCTCGATCCGCACGACCGGATGCTGCTGGACGCGCTGATCCGGTTGAAGGCGGTCGACGACACGCTGAGTTTTCGCCGGAGTTGCCGTGAAGGCGTCTGCGGATCGGATGCGATGAACATCAACGGCAAGAACGGTCTCGCCTGCATCACCAACCTGAACGACGTGAAGGAGCCGGTCGAGCTGCGGCCCTTGCCCGGGTTGCCCGTGATCCGCGACCTGATCGTGGACATGAGCCAGTTCTTCAAGCAGTACCACTCGATCACGCCTTATCTCGTGAACGACTCGCCGGCACCCGAACGGGAGCGGCGCCAGTCCCCCGAGGATCGCGAGGAACTCGACGGGCTCTACGAATGCATCCTGTGTGCATGCTGCTCGACGGCCTGCCCGTCGTTCTGGTGGAATCCGGACAAATTCGTCGGGCCGGCCGGGCTGCTCGCCGCCTACCGATTCATCGCGGACTCGCGCGACCAGGCGACGAACGCTCGCCTCGACAATCTCGAGGATCCGTACCGGCTCTTCCGCTGCCACACGATCATGAATTGCGTCGACGTCTGCCCCAAGGGGCTCAACCCGACGAAAGCGATCGGCAAGATCAAGGAAATCATGGTGCGCCGCGCGGTCTAGTCGCCGCGGCCGTCACCCCGCAGACACGACAGCTCAACCGATGTCTACCGAAACCGTGGATCCGCGCATGACGTTCGAGGAACCGCCCGTGCCGCGCAACGATGAGCGTAGCCTCGCCCGGTTGCGCTGGCGCTGCCGGCGCGGGCTGCTGGAAAACGACCTGATCCTCGCGCGCTTTCTCGACGCGCGCGGCACTTCGCTGACGCCGGACGAGAGCCTTGCGCTCGACCGGCTGCTCGATCTCGCCGACAACGAACTGTGGGACCTGCTCGCGGGGCGCACCGATCCCGAAGACGTCGCCATGCGTCCGCTGGTTGCGGCACTGCGCGCCGCGTGAGTGGAAACCTGCCGGATACGATGCGAGCCTTGATCCGAGGGGCCGGAAACGGGCAGACGACGATGGCAACACCCGATGTAACCGCCTCGGCGCTGCCGCTGCCGGAGGAACAACCGTGGATGGAGCAGATACCATGACCGACCGTACCGCAAGCCTGACGTTTTCCGACGGATCACCGGCCGTCACCTTCCCGATTCTGAAGGGTTCGGTAGGACCGGATGTCATCGACATCCGGACGCTTTACGGGAAGACCGGCAAGTTCACCTACGACCCGGGGTTCCTGTCGACCGCATCGTGCAACTCGACGATCACGTTCATCGACGGCGACAAGGGGGAGCTCCTGTACCGCGGCTACCCGATCGAGGAGCTCGCGGTCAAGTGCGACTTCATGGAAGTCTGCCACCTGCTGCTGTACGGCGATCTGCCGAGCGCCGAGCAAAGGGTCGAATTCGCCGGCCGCGTGACCAAGCATACGATGGTCAACGAGCAGATGCAGGCCTTCCTGAGCGGCTTCCGCCGGGATTCCCATCCGATGGCGGTGATGACCGGTCTCGTCGGGGCGCTGTCGGCGTTCTACCCGGATTCGATCAACCTGCACGATGCCCACCAGCGGGACATCTCGGCGATCCGTCTCATCGCCAAGATGCCCACGCTGGTCGCGATGGCCTACAAATACTCGGTCGGCCAGCCGTACATGTACCCGCGCAACGAACTCTCGTACGCGGCGAACTTCATGCGGATGATGTTCGCGACGCCATGCGAGGACTACAAGGTCAACGATGTCCTGGTGCGGGCCATGGACCGCATCTTCATCCTGCACGCCGACCACGAACAGAACGCATCGACGTCGACGGTGCGCCTGTGCGCGTCGTCGGGCACCAACCCGTTCGCCGCGATTGCGGCGGGCGTGGCCTGCCTGTGGGGGCCCGCGCACGGCGGAGCGAACGAGGCGTGCCTCACCATGCTCTACGACATCCAGGCGCAGGGCGGCGTCGCGAAGATCGGCGAGTTCGTGGCCAAGGTCAAGGACAAGAACAGCTCGGTCAAGCTGATGGGTTTCGGTCATCGTGTGTACAAGAACTACGACCCGCGCGCGAAGCTGATGCGCGAGACATGCTACGAGGTGTTGAACGCGCTCGGACTGGGCGACGACCCGCTGTTCAAGCTCGCGATGGCGCTCGAGAAGATCGCCGTCGAGGACGATTATTTCGTGAGCCGGAAGCTGTATCCCAACGTCGACTACTACTCGGGGATCGTCCAGAAGGCGATCGGCATTCCGGTGCCGCTGTTCACCGCGATCTTCGCGCTCGCCCGCACGGTCGGCTGGATCGCGCAGCTGAACGAGATGATCGCCGATCCGGAATACAAGATCGGCCGCCCGCGCCAGCTCTTCTCCGGCGCGGTCCGACGCTCGGTGAAGCCGGTCGCGGCACGCTGAGGCCAGCGGCGAGGAGGGGGGCGGCTCGCCGGGCGGCTTCGCCGTTCGGCGGGTGTCGCGACCGGCAGCCGGGGAATCCGGCCGGCAGGTCGGCCGCGCACCCGGGCGACGAATGCGGCGACGGCGCGCGGTCGACGCGGCGTCGCGTTCGACCGTGATTTTCGCAAGGATGGGGCAATGAGCGATCTGCACGAGTACCAGACGACGAGCACGCTGTTCGGCGGCAATGCGCCGTTCATCGAGGAGCAGTACGAGCGCTACCTCGCGAATCCGGACGCGGTCACGCCCGACTGGCGCGCGTACTTCGATTCGTTGCGTGGCGGCGCGGCCGACGTTGCGCACGGGCCGGTGATCGAGTCGTTCATCCAGCTGGGCAAGAGCCGCAAGGTCGCCGCCGCGATGGTCGACGCATCGACGATGCACAAGCAGGTGCTGGTGCTGCAGATGATCGGTCGCTTCCGCACGCTGGGCATGTTCCACGCGGACCTTGACCCGCTGCAGAGGCAGGAGAAGCCCTACCTCGCCGATCTCGACCTCGCCGCCTACGGCTTCACCGCCGCGGACATGGACACGGAGTTCGACGTCGGCTCGTTCAAGGGGGGCTCGGAGCGGATGCGCCTCTCCGCGCTGATCCAGGCGCTGAAGGACACCTACTGCCGCAGCTTCGGCGCCGAGTACATGTACGTCAACGACACGGCGACCAAGCGTTTCGTCCAGGCCCGCCTCGAGCCGATCCGTTCGCGCCCGACGTATCCCGCCGAGCAGCGCCGCCACATCCTCGAGCGGCTGACTGCGGCCGAGACGCTCGAACGCTATCTGCACACGAAGTACGTCGGCCAGAAGCGCTTCTCCGGCGAGGGCGGCGAGACGATGATCCCGATGCTCGATCATCTGATCCAGATCGCGGGGGCCGTGGGCGTGCAAGAGATGGTGATCGGCATGGCGCACCGCGGGCGCCTCAACGTGCTGGTCAACACGCTGGGCAAGATGCCCGCCGACCTGTTCTCCGAGTTCGAGGGCAGGCACACCGAGGAGCTCCTCGCCGGCGACGTCAAGTACCACCAGGGCTTCTCGTCCGATGTGGTCACGCCGGGCGGGCCGATGCACCTGACCCTCGCGTTCAACCCCTCCCACCTCGAGGCGGTCAACCCCGTCGTCGAGGGCTCGGTGCGCGCGCGCCAGCACCGGCGCGGCGACGACAAGGGCGTCCAGGTGCTGCCGGTATTGATCCACGGCGACGCGGCGGTCGCAGGCCAGGGCGTGATCCAGGAAGTGCTGAACATGGCGCAGACCCGTGGCTACTACACGGGCGGCACGATCCACATCGTCGTCAACAACCAGATCGGCTTCACGACCTCGGACCCGCGCGACACGCGCGGCACGCTCTACTGCACGGACATCGCGAAGATGGCCGAGGCGCCGATCTTGCACGTCAACGCCGACGACCCGGAAGTCTGCCTGCTCGCGATCGAGATGGCGATGGCGTACCGGCAGCAGTTCCACCGGGACGTCTTCATCGATCTCGTCTGCTTCCGCCGGCTCGGGCACAACGAGGCTGACGAGCCGATGATTACGCAGCCGCTCATGTACAAGCGGATCGGCCAGCATCCGGGCACGCGCCGGCTCTACGCGGACCGGCTGGTCGCGGACGGCGTCATCAAGCCGGAGGACGCCGACGCGATGATCGCCACGTACCGCACAGCGATGGACAAGGGTCTGCACACGAACACGACGATCCTGTCGAACTACAAGCCCCCGCTGACCGTCGACTGGTCCCCTTACACGAAGCGGAAGTGGACCGAGCCCGCCGATACCACCGTGCCCATGGCGACGCTGCAGACACTCGCGACGAAGGTCACCGAGGTCCCGGACGGCTTCAAGCTCCATCCGCGCGTCGCGCGCGTGCTCGCCGACCGCCGGGCGATGGGCGAGGGCACGCAGCCGCTCGACTGGGGGATGGCGGAGACGCTCGCCTACGCGACGTTGCTGCGCGATGGCTACGGCGTCCGGCTTTCCGGCGAGGACGTCGGCCGCGGCACGTTCTCGCATCGCCACGCCGTCTTGCACGACCAGAACCGCGAGAAGTGGGATTCGGGGAACTGGATTCCGCTCGAGCGGGTGACCGAGGGGAATCCTGCGTTCGAGGTGATCGATTCGGTGCTGACGGAAAACGGGGTGCTGGGGTTCGAATACGGCTACGCGACGTCGGACCCGAAGCGCCTCGTGATCTGGGAGGCGCAATTCGGCGATTTCGCCAACGGCGCGCAGGTCGTCATCGACCAGTTCATCGCATCGGGCGAGGCCAAATGGGGCCGCATCTGCGGGCTCGTGATGCTGCTGCCGCACGGCTACGAGGGCCAGGGCCCCGAGCACTCGTCGGCGCGGCCCGAGCGATACCTGCAGCTCTGCGCCGAGCACAACATGCAGGTATGCGTGCCGACGACGCCGGCGCAAGTCTTCCATCTGCTGCGACGACAGATGATCCGCCCGTTCCGCCGGCCGCTGATCGTGATGAGCCCAAAGAGCCTGCTGCGCCACAAGGAGGCTGTCTCGACGCTCGATGAACTCGCGACGGGCCGGTTCCAGAACGTGATCGGCGAGACCGAGAAGCTCGTCGCCAAGAACGTCCGGCGGGTCATCGTCTGCACCGGCAAGGTCTACTACGAGCTCGCCGCGTACCGCCGGGAGCACAAGCGCCACGACGTCGCGATCCTGCGGATGGAGCAGCTCTATCCGTTCCCGCACGCCGACTTCAAGGCTGCACTCGCCAAGTTTCCCAACGCGACCGAGGTCGTCTGGTGCCAGGAGGAGCCGCAGAACCAGGGTGCGTGGTACCGGTTGCGCGCCTATTTCCGCGCCGACGCGCTCCCCGACCAGGTCGTCGCCTACGCGGGTCGTCCCGTGTCGGCATCGACCGCGGTCGGCTACATGTCGAAGCACCTCGAGCGGCAGCAGCAGCTGGTCGCGGACGCGTTCGCGCCCGACCTCGCCGAGGGCGAGATGCTCGTCGGCACCTGATCCGAAGGCCAACCCGATATGCGAATCGAAGTCAAAGTCCCGCAGCTGCCCGAATCCGTGGCTGAGGCCACGCTCGTCAACTGGCACAAGAAAGTCGGCGAGGCGGTCGCGCGCGACGAGAACCTCGTCGATGTCGAGACCGACAAGGTTGTGCTCGAGCTGCCGGCGCCGGCGTCCGGCGTGCTGGCCGAGATCCGGCAGGGCGATGGCGCCACCGTTGCCGCCCAGGAAGTCATCGCGCTGATCGACAGCGACGCGAAAGCCGCCGTGTCGGCGGCAGTCACACCGCCAGCGGTCGCGGTGGCGCCGCCCGCTCCGGCCACGCCGGCGCCGGCAGCCGCTGCGCCGCAAGCTCTGCCGGCCGCGCGGAAACTGCTGGCGGAACACGGTGTGGGCGCGGAACAGGTTGAGGGCACCGGACGCGGCGGCCGCGTCACCAAGGGCGATGTCCTCGCGGCGACCGCGCGCGCAGCGCCCGCCGCGGAATCCGCCCCGGCGGCCACGCCGCCGCCCGCGATGCGTCCGCCAGCGCCCGCCCGCACGGTCGGACCATCCGTTGCACTCGCGCACCGCCCCGAACAGCGGGTACCGATGTCCAGGCTGCGCCAGCGTGTCGCCGAGCGCCTCGTCCAATCCCAGTCCACCGCTGCGATCCTGACCACGTTCAACGAGGTCAACATGCAGCCGGTGATCGAACTGCGCAACCGGTACAAGGACCGCTTCGAGAAGGAACACGGCGTCAAGCTCGGCTTCATGGGCTTCTTCGTCAAGGCCGCGGTTCACGCACTGAAGAAGTTTCCCGCGCTGAACGCTTCGATCGACGGTGCCGACATCGTCTACCATGGCTATTTCGACATCGGCATCGCCGTCGGCAGCCCGCGCGGGCTGGTCGTGCCGATCATTCGCGACGCCGAAGCGCTGTCGATCGCCGAAATCGAGGCCACGATCGCCGATTTCGGCAAGCGGGCGCAGGAAGGAAAGCTCACGGTCGAGGAACTGACGGGCGGCACCTATACGATCAGCAACGGCGGCGTGTTCGGCTCGATGCTGTCGACGCCGATCATCAATCCGCCGCAATCGGCGATCCTGGGGATTCACGCGACGAAGGATCGCGCGGTCGTCGAGAACGGACAGGTCGTCGTCCGCCCGATGAACTACCTCGCGCAGTCGTACGACCATCGGATCATCGATGGGCGGGAGGCCGTACTTTCCCTGGTGGCCATCAAGGAGGCCCTCGAGGATCCGGCGCGAATGCTCCTCGATCTGTGACGCCGGCGCATCGGGCGGATACCCATGGCAGAACAATTCGATGTCGTCGTGATCGGTGCGGGTCCCGGCGGGTACATCGCTGCCATCCGTGCCGCGCAACTGGGACTCAGGACCGCCTGCATCGACGACTGGACGCGCACCGGCGGCAAGCCCGCGCCGGGCGGGACGTGCACCAACGTCGGCTGCATCCCGTCGAAGGCGCTGCTGCAGTCGTCCGAGCATTTCGAGCATGCCGGCCACGCATTCGCCGAGCACGGCATCGAGATCAAGGGGCTCGCGATCGACGTGCAGCGGATGCTCGCGCGGAAGGAGAAGGTCGTCGCCCAGAGCAACGACGGTATCCTCTATCTGTTCCGGAAGAACAAGATCGCGTTCTTTCACGGTGTCGGATCGTTCGTCGGTGGCGGCGCGGAAAGCGGGTGGCGCATCGGAGTCGCCGGAGCGAAGCCGGCCGAACTCACCGCCACGAACGTGATCGTGGCGACCGGCTCGAAACCACGCGCGCTGCCGGATGCGCCTTTCGACAATGTGCGCCTGCTCGACAATGCCGGCGCCCTCGCACTCGATGCCGTGCCGAAACGGCTGGGCGTCGTCGGCGCCGGCGTGATCGGCCTCGAAATGGGCAGCGTCTGGCGGCGTCTGGGCGCCCAGACCACCGTCCTGGAGGCGCTGCCGGGTCTGCTCATGGCCGCCGATGCGGCGGTGGCGAAGGAGGCGGGCCGGGCGTTCGCGAAGCAGGGGCTCGCGATCCACACCGGCATTGCGATCTCCGCGGTCAATGTCGGGGCGAACGAGGTTCGCGTCGACTACGCCGACGCCGAAGGCAAGCTGCAGCAGGCGACGTTCGACCGTCTGATCGTGGCCATCGGCCGCGCCCCGCACACGGCGGGTCTCGGTGCGGCGGCGGTCGGACTCGCGCTCGACGACCGGGGTTTCATTGCGGTCGACGGTCAGTGCCGGACCAACCTGCCCAAGGTGTGGGCGATCGGCGACGTCGTGCGGGGTCCCATGCTTGCGCACAAGGCGGAAGAAGAGGGTGTGGCCGTGGTCGAGCGCATCGCCGGGCAGCACGGACACGTCGACTTCAACACGATTCCGTGGGTCATCTACACGGCGCCGGAAATTGCCTGGGTCGGGAAGACCGAGCAGGAGCTCAAGGCGGACGGCGTCGCGTACCGAACCGGGAGTTTTCCCTTCTCGGCGAACGCCCGGGCGCGGGCGCTCGGCGAGACCGCCGGCTTCGTGAAGATCCTCGCCGACGCCGGGACCGATCGCATCCTCGGCATGCATGTCATCGGGCCATTCGCGTCGGAGCTGATTGCCGAGGGCGTGGTGGCGATGGAGTTCGGCGCGGCGAGCGAGGATCTGGCGCGCATCTGCCATGCCCATCCTTCGCTGTCGGAGGCGACCAAGGAAGCGGCGCTCGCGGTCGACGGGCGGACGCTGAATCTGTAGCGTCGGTCGTGGGAGACACCGAGGGCAGGGCTCTCCGGGCGGCTCGCCGCCGATGAGCGACGGTCCGGCGGACGGGGAGGTCGTGCGCCGCACCGGCGCGCTGGTCGCATGGCTCGACCCGATTCTGGCGGCGCGCGGCACCACGCTCGATCCGGCGCAGGCCGCGGCACTCGACGCGTTGCAGACGCTGGCGACGGAGCTCGAGGCTTTTCGTGCGGCCCGGCAGTCCGCGCTCCGCAAGCTCTTCGCGCCGCCGACGGTGCCGCGCGGTCTCTACCTGTGGGGCGGGGTCGGCCGCGGCAAGAGCTTTCTGATGGACGGGTTCTACGCCACCGTCGCGATTCGCCGCAAGACCCGGGTCCACTTCCATGCGTTCATGCGCGACGTGCACGAGGAGCTCGCCACGCTCAAGAGCGAGCCGGATCCGCTGGTCGCGGTCGCCGCGCACATCGCGCGGCGTTGGCGGCTCGTATGTTTCGACGAGTTCCACGTTTCCGACATCGCCGACGCGATGATCCTGGGGCGCCTGTTCGCCGCGCTGTTCGAGCGCGGCGTCGTGTTCGTGCTGACGACGAACTATCCGCCGGACGGGCTGTGGCCGAACGGCCTGCAACGGGAGCGTTTCCTGCCGACGATCGCGCTGCTCAAGCAGTGGCTGGACGTCATCGAAGTCGACGCCGGCATCGACTACCGGCTGCGCGTGCTCGAGCGCGTCCGGACCTACCACACGCCGCTCGGACCGGAGGCCGACGCCGCGCTGGCGGCGGCATTCGCCTCGATGCGCGCCGGCCCGGACGAGGAAGCGCGGCTTGCGATCGAGGGCAGGGCACTGATCGCGCGAGCACGCGCCGGCAGCGCGGTCTGGTTCGATTTCGCGACCCTCTGCGACGGCCCGCGGTCGCAGCGCGATTACCTCGAGCTCGCGCGCCGCTTTTCCGTGCTGTTTCTGTCGGACATCCCCATGCTGACCTCCGAGATGGGTGATCGCGCCCGGCGCTTCACTTGGCTCGTCGACATACTGTACGATCACCGCGTGAAGCTGCTGGCCTCCGCTGCGGCCCGCCCCGACGACCTGTATCGCGAGGGGCCGAACAGTCGGGAATTCGGCCGCACCGTGAGCCGACTCGTCGAAATGCAGACACACGATTACATGGCGCTGCCGCACCTCGCGGCCGCAGCGCCCGCGCCCGGCTGAACGGCAGGCTCGACGCATTCCGCCATTGCGCCCCCGACCCACGACCGCATTCCCAAGGAGACTCGCGTGCAGAAATTCAAGGCCTACCGGACATTCCAGGAAAACGACGCGGTCGTCAGCCGTTTCGTCGAGATGACGCTCGCCGAGCTCGATCCTGGCGACGTCGTCGTCCGGACCAAGTACTCGACGATAAATTACAAGGACGCGCTGTCGTACAACGGTGCCGGCAAGATCATGCGGAAGTACCCGACCAATGCCGGCATCGACATGGCGGGCACCGTGGATTCGTCGACGGATCCGCGCTGGAAGCGCGGCGACAAGGTAATCGTTCACGCATACGACATGGGCGTCGCGCACGACGGCGGCTACAGCGAATACGTGCGCGTTCCGGGGGACTGGGTCGTGCGGCGTCCCGAGAGCATGACGGCGTTCGATGCGATGACACTCGGCACCGCCGGCTTCACTGCGGCGCAGGCGATCATGCTGATGGAGCATAACGGGCTGAAGCCGGACAGCGGCCCGGTGGCGGTGACCGGCGCGACGGGCGGGGTCGGCTCGGTGGCGGTCGAAATCCTGGCCAAGACCGGCTATCACGTGGTCGCGGTCACCGGCAAGCCCGAGGAGGCCCGCTATCTCAAGGCGCTGGGCGCGAAAGAGGTACTGCAGCGGCAGGCCATCGATCTCGGCAAGATCCGGCCGCTCGACAAGTCGACGTGGGCGGGGGCGCTCGATAACCTGGGTGGCGACATGCTTGCCTGGCTGGTGTCGACGATGAAGGTCGGCGGCACCGTGAGTGCGGTCGGCAATGCGGCCGGAATGAAGCTCAGCACCAACGTCGCGCCGTTCATCCTGCGGGGCGTCGCCTTGCTCGGCGCCGACAGTGCGAACTGCGCGCTGTCCCTGCGGCAGAAGATCTGGAACCGGCTTGCCGTCGACTGGCGACCCGACCGGGTCCACGACCAGGTGCGGACCATCGACTTCGAGGACCTGCCGACCCACTTCGATCCCTACCTCAAGGGGATGGTCCGTGGCCGGACGGTCGTGCGGATCGGGCCGGACAGCCATCCCTAGGCCTGTTTCGGCCTTGCAACGCGTTTGCGAACATGGCGTGAACAGGCCCTAGACGCCGTCGCGGATGGGCTGGACGCCGGCGCCCACACGCCGCCGCCCGCCGGGGACTTGATGTCGCGCAAAGTTGCCCCGGGCATCGGACCTTACGATTGCGCGTGGCTGTGGCGGGCCGGGAGCGCAATCCGCCGAACTGGGAGAATCCTTGATGGCGACCTATCGAGAGTTCCATCGCCGGTCCATCGCTGACCGGGACGTGTTCTGGCGCGACGAAGCCGCGCTGGTCGACTGGCAGACGCCGTTTGGCGCCGTGCTCGATTACTCGAGACCGCCCTTCGCCAGGTGGTTCGTCGGCGGGCGGATCAACCTCTGCCACAACGCGATCGACCGTCACCTGGCTACGCGCGGCGACCAGAAGGCGCTGGTGTACATCTCGACGGAAACGGGCGCCGAGCGGACCTATACCTATCGCGAGCTTGCGGCCGAAGTGAACCGGTTTGCCGCGATATTCAAGGCGCAGGGCGTGGGGCGAGGTGACCGGGTACTGATCTACATGCCGATGATCGCCGAGGCGGCGTTTGCGATGCTCGCCTGTGTGCGCATCGGCGCCGTCCATTCCGTCGTGTTCGGCGGTTTCGCCGCGGCGAGCCTGGCGACGCGCATCGACGACGCGAAGCCGAAGGTGATGGTGACCTCCGATGCCGGGATGCGCGGCGGAAGGCCGGTCCCGTACAAGCACCTCGTCGACGAGGCGATCCGCCTCGCGGCGAATCCGCCGCGCAAGGTGATCATCGTCAACCGCGGACTCGACCCGGGCATGGCCGTCGTTCCCGGCCGCGACCTCGACTACGCGACGCTGCGCGCGGGCGTCCTCGACGCGCAGGTGCCCTGCGAATGGCTCGAATCGTCGGAGCCGTCGTACATCCTCTACACGTCGGGTACGACCGGAAAGCCGAAAGGCGTCCAGCGCGACACGGGGGGCTACGCGGTCGCCCTCGCCTCGTCGATGCGCCGCATCTTCTGCGTCGAGCCCGGTGAAACGATGTTCACGACGAGCGACATCGGCTGGGTCGTCGGACACTCGTACATCATCTACGCCCCGCTCATCAACGGATCGACGACGATCCTGTACGAGGGCCTGCCGATCCGTCCCGACCCCGCGATCTGGTGGAAGATCGTCGCCGAGAACAACGTCAGGACGATGTTCAGCTCGCCGACGGCGATCCGCGTGCTGAAGAAGCAGGATGTCGCGCACATGAAGAAACATGATGTGTCGACCCTGCGCTACCTGTTCCTTGCCGGCGAGCCGCTCGACGAGCCGACCGCGCGCTGGGCCGCCGATTCGCTCGGCGTCGCGATCGTCGACAACTACTGGCAGACGGAGACGGGCTGGCCGATCCTGTCTGCTCAGCCCGGCGTCGAGGAGACCGCGCGCAAGTTCGGCAGCCCGTCGTTCCCGGTCTACGGCTACGACGTGCGGCTGCTGCACGAAGCCACCGGCGAGGAAGTCGGCGCCGACGAGAAGGGGGTGCTGATGATCGTTCCGCCGCTGCCGCCGGGTTGCATGACGACGGTGTGGGGCGACGACGAGCGCTTCGTCAAGACGTATTTCTCGACGTTCCCGAAGAAGCTCGCGTATTCCACGTTCGATTGGGCGACGTGCGACACCGATGGTTACTACTTCGTGCTGGGCCGCACCGACGACGTGATCAACGTGGCGGGCCATCGGCTGGGCACCCGCGAGATCGAGGAGGCCGTGCAGGCGCACCCGGGCATCGCCGAGGTCGCCGTGGTCGGCGTCGCCGATTCGCTGAAGGGCCAGATTCCGGTGGCGTTCGCCGTCGTCAAGGATCCGACCACCATCGCCACGCCCGAGGGCCTCGCGCGCATGAAAAAGGAGGTCGCCGAGACGGTCGATCGCGAGCTCGGCGCGATTGCGCGCCCGGGCGCTGTCCATTTCGTTACCGCACTGCCGAAGACCCGCTCCGGGAAGCTCCTGCGCCGGACGATCCAGGCGCTGGCCGAGGGACGCGATCCGGGCGATCTCACGACGATCGAGGATCCGGCGGCGCTGGAGCAGATCCGGGCGGCGCTCGCGCCGCGCTAGGCCCCCGACCGGCTTGCCGCCGGGTCTGCGACCAAGGCGAGCGGCGGCGCAGTCCAGGCGGGAGTGGCGGGCGGCAGGGCAACGGCCGATTCGCGCAAGGCGGTCCGCGCGAGCGATAATGCGCGGTCATGCCGCGCACCCCCATGGTCGCCCGTCCCGCCATATCGTCCGCAAGGCTTGCCGTTGACCGCACTGCCGGCGCTGCGCATGTGCCACTGGCCGCACTGACCCGCGGCAGCGTCGTCGAGAGCGTCCACTGCGGATCGATCGCCGTCGTCGACCGCCGTGGCAGATTGCTCGAGGCTGCAGGCGATCCGGAGTTCCTGACGATGACGCGCAGCGCGCTGAAGCCGCTGCAGGCGCTGCCTTTCGTCGCGGCGGGTGGCGTGGAGCGATTCGGCTACTCTCCCGCACAAGTGGCATTGATGTGCGCAAGTCATTCCGGCGAACCGCGGCACGTCGATGGCGTCGCCGACATGCTCGCCCGGGCCGGCAACGCGCCGGGTGATCTGCAGTGCGGGACGCACGCGCCCGGTTTCTACGAACGACGCGGCGAAGTGCCGCCGCCGCCGCCGTACTCGCCACTCGCGCACAACTGTTCGGGCAAGCATAGCGGAATGCTCGCCTACTGCACGCACTGCGGACTGCCCAAGGCAGGCTATCTCGAGTACGAGCATCCGCTGCAGAAGGCGATCCGGCTTGCGGTCGCGCGCTTCACGTCGACGCCCGAGAGCCAGCTCGTCGCCGCGATCGATGGGTGCTCGGCGCCCAACTACGCAGTGCCGCTCTCGCGTCTCGCCCTGGCTTACGCGCGGCTCGCATCGGCGCAGGACGATGCCGAGTACGGGCGCGCGCCGAGAATCCTGGCCGACGCCATGACCGCGCATCCGGAAATGGTTTCGGGCGAGCGCCGCAGCGACCTGGCCCTGATGCAGGCGGGGCGTGGCGACTGGGTGGCAAAGATCGGGGCAGAGGGCGTCCAGGCCATCGGCCTGCGCCACGCCGGCGTCGGCATCGCGATCAAGGTTGCCGACGGGAACAAGCGCGCGCTTCGTCCGGTGATCGTGTCCGTGCTGGAGCAGCTGGGACTCCTCGATGCCGGACGCCGCGCAGAGCTCTCCGACTGGTTCGAGCCGGTCGTCAGGAACTATCGGGGGATCGCGACCGGGTCGATTCGAAGCGCCGTTGTACTGGACAAAATTGAGAACATGGCTGTCGGAGAGAGGGTGCCGGCGGAATAACCCCAACGGTGCGTGAACTTCTGATGCGCGTCGTGGTCTTTGAATCAAAGCGCGCGCCGCACGGTGTCCCTCGGAAACCCGTTGTCGAGGTCCGGGACGCCAGGGGCCACAGGCCGGCAGCCGCACCCGCCGTTCGGCGGACATAACAACGATTGAATCAGGGACTGGATGGGTGATCGCGAGATCGATCAGCAGCTCGTCGAGCGCGCGCAGCGGGGTGACCGGCGTGCGTTCGAGTTGCTGGTATTGAAGTACCAGCGCAGGCTGGGACGGTTGTTGTCCCGGTTCGTGCGCGATGCGGCTGAAGTCGAGGACGTGACGCAAGAGGCTTTCATCAAGGCGTACCGCGCGCTCCCGAGTTTCCGTGGTGACAGCGCGTTCTACACGTGGCTGTACCGGATCGGGATCAACACGGCGAAGAACTATCTCGTTGCGCTCGGGCGCCGCGCGCCGACGACGACGGGGTTCGACAACGAGGAGGCGGAAGGTTTCGAGGACGCCGAGCAGCTGCGGGATTCGAGCACGCCCGAGAGCGAGCTCGAAGGCAAGGAGATCGCCGCGACGGTGAACCGCGCGATGGATGGGCTGCCGGACGACCTGCGGACCGCGATCACGCTGCGCGAGATCGAAGGTCTGAGTTACGAGGAGATTGCCAACGTGATGAACTGTCCGGTTGGCACCGTGCGCTCGCGGATTTTCCGGGCGCGGGACGCGATCGCAGCGGAATTGCGGCCGCTGCTGGGGACAGACAAGGATCGGAGATGGTGATGGATGATCGAATCTCGCGTCTGATGGATGGCGAACTCGAGGGTGCCGAGGCCGATGCGGCGTTGCGCGAGCTCAAGCGCCCGGATGGTTTCGCGGCCTGGGCGTGCTACCACGTGATCGGCGACGCGCTGCGCGGCGCGGGCGGGCCGACGCCCGGATTTGCGGATCGCTTTGCGGCGCGCCTGGCCGCCGAGCCGACCGTGCTTGCACCGAGGCGAAGGCACGCCCCGCGGCTACCCTTTGTCTGGGCCGCCGCGGCAACCGTGGCTGCGGTCGCCGTCGTCGGCTGGGTCGCCGTGAGCATGCTGGATCCGCAGTCCATGGCGGTCGCCAATGCGCGCGGCGCCGCCGCGGTCGGTGCCGCCCAGTCCAAGCCGGCGCCGGTCTCGCCCGAGTATCTGCTGGCGCATCAGGAATATTCGCCCACGACGCAGATTCAGGGCGTGGGTCCGTATCTGCGCGCGGTCTCGGCCGGAGGACCCGATGCCCGGCCGTGATGACCTCCTCCCGGCCGGGGCCCGGCAATGAGGGAAGGGCGAGCCGGCCGGGGCACGGGCCTGCACCTTGCGCGCGCGGCCGTGCTTGGGTTGTCGGTGCTGGCCGCTGTCCCGGCGGCGTTGGCCGATGACGCGATCGCCTGGCTCGCCCGTGCCGCCACCGCAGCGCGCCAGCTCAACTATGTCGGGACCGTGATCTACCAGCACGGCGGCTTCGTCGAGACATCGCGGCTCACCCACATGAACGATCTCGGACAGGAATTCGAGAAGATCGTCAACCTCGAGGGCCCGGCGCGCGAGGTGATTCGCAGCCAGGGCGAGGTTCGCTGCTATTACCCCGACGCCAAGATCGTCCGCATCGAGCCCCGTACGTTCCGCAACGCCTTCCCGTCGCTTTCGCCGCAGCAGCAGAAGGCGCTCGCCGAGTTCTACGAATTCCGGAAGGCCGAGACCGCGCGCGTTGCGGGCCTCGACACGCAGGCGTGGGTGTTCGAGCCGAAGGACGGCATGCGTTATGGCCACAAGTTCTGGGCCGACGCCGCGACGGGACTCCTGGTGAAGGCGCGGCTCATCGACGAGCGCAACCAGGTCGTCGAGCAGTTCGCATTCACCGAGGTGACGATCGGGGCGAACATCACGCGCGAGATGGTCAAGCCGACGTGGGCGGCGCCCCCGCCTGATTGGCGCATCCGCCAGCCCGGCCAGGGCGAAGTGGACATGAAGGAGACCGGCTGGAGTGTAGGGCGCGTTCCACCCGGCTTCTTCAAGATCGTCGAGGGCGTCCGGCGCCTGCACGGCGCGCGCGAAGTCGCCCATCTCGTCTACACGGACGGTCTGGTCGCGGTGTCGGTGTTCATCGAGCCGATAGGCAGGGCGCCGCCGCCGATCGGACTGTCGGCGCAGGGCGGAATCAACGTCTACATCCGGCAATTGGACGACCAGTTGGTGACGGTCCTGGGCGAGGCGCCCGCCGTCACCATCCGGCAGTTCGCCAACTCGGTGGCGCGACGCTAGGAATCCGCTCCGCGGTCCCGTCCGCGCCCCCGCTCCGTTTCCCGTTATCCAGTGCAGAGGCATGACCAACATGATTGAGCGCAATCGTTCGTTTCTGACCGCAACCATCTTCGGGGCCTTTCTCGCAGCCCTGGCGAGCGTCGGCACGCCGGCCGCCGCGCAGGTACGCGCCGCCGCGGGGCTGCCCGACTTCACCGAGCTCTACGACAAACAAGGTCCGGCGGTGGTCGCGATCGACGTGACGCAGAAGGTCCGACGTTCCCGCGGACTCGAGCTCTCCGAGGACGACCCGTTCTACGAGTTCTTCCGGCGCTTCGGCCAGATTCCGCGGCCACGCGGCTCGCCCGAGCGCGAGTTGGAGCAGCAGTCCGTCGGTTCCGGTTTCATCATCTCGAGCGATGGCTATCTCATCACCAATGCGCATGTCGTCGACGGTGCCGACGAGGTGAACGTCAAGCTGACCGACAAGCGGGAATTCAAGGCCAAGGTGGTCGGCGTCGACAAGCGTACCGATATCGCGCTGCTGAAGATCGAAGCGAAAGACCTGCCGAAGGTCACCATTGGTGATCCGGACAAGCTCAAGGTGGGCGAATGGGTGGTGGCCATCGGCAAGCCGTTCGGGCTGGAGAACACGATGACAGCGGGGATCGTCAGCGCCAAGGGCCGCGATCTGCCGCAGGAGAACCTGGTCCCGTTCATCCAGACCGACGCGGCGGTGAACCCGGGCAACTCGGGAGGGCCGCTGCTTCAACCTCAAGGGCGAGGTCGTCGGCATCAACTCGATGATCTTCTCGCGCACCGGCGGCTACATGGGGCTGTCGTTTGCGATTCCCATCGACATCGCCATGAACACCGTTGGGCAGCTCAAGGAGAAGGGCCGGGTGACGCGCGGGCGCATTGGCGTCCAGATCACGGAAGTCAGCAAGGAAACCGCGGAATCGTTCGGACTCCCGAAGGCCGCGGGAGCGCTGGTGAACTCGGTCGAGAAGGGCGGACCGGCGGACAAGGGTGGCATCGAGGCGGGCGACATCATCGTCAAGGTCGACGGCCGCGAGGTGAAGACCTCCTCCGAGCTGCCGCGGATCGTTACCGTCGTCAAGCCGGGCACCAAGGTGACGCTCACGGTCTGGCGCAAGGGCGGGCAGCGCGATGTGGTCGTAACCGTGGCGGAGATGAAGGAGGACGCAACGGCAACTCCGGCGCGACGCGGCGGGCCGGCGCCGAAGGAGAAGGCGAAGCCCAACCGTATGGGCCTGTCGCTGATCGATCTCACCGACGAGCAGAAGAAGGAACTCGACATCAAGAATGGCGTGGGCATCGAGGACATCTCCGGTCTCGTGCGCGGCAACGTCCAGCCCGGTGACGTAATCCTGGCCATCGTCAGCCGCGGCCAGACGACCGAAGCAAGAACCGCCGAGCAGGTCAACGGTCTCCTGTCAAAGCTCGACAAGGGCGCGTCGGTGACGCTGCGGCTGAAGCGTGGTGAGCAGGAGTTCTTCGCGACCCTCAAGATCAACAATGGCGAGTGAGCGAGCAGATGGTGCTGTCGAAGCTGACGCTCCTCTCGCGCGCGTACTGTCACCTCTGCGACGAGATGCATGACGCGCTGCAACCGCTGGCGATGGCGGCGGGCGTGCCGGTCGTCGTCATCGATGTCGATGCCGCCCCGGCGCTCGCGGCGGCCTACGGCGATCTCGTTCCCGTGCTCTTCGCGGGCGAGCCGGGCGCCGGTGCCGAGCTGTGCCGGTACCGGCTCGACCGGACGCGCGTCGAAGCCGCCCTGGGGCAGCCGGGCGCGGCCGACGGCTGAGGTCGCGTCGGAGCCGAAAATCCGCTAAAATTCAATGTGATTCGTGCGGCACAGGGGCACTTTTCCGGTGCCCCTTTGTTTTGGCGCGCCGATCACTGGCGACAATCGTGCACCTGATCCGCAATTTTTCCATCATCGCCCACATCGACCACGGCAAGTCGACGCTCGCCGATCGTTTCATCCAGCGTTGCGGCGGCCTGGCCGAACGGGAGATGGGCGAGCAGGTGCTGGACTCGATGGACCTGGAGCGCGAGCGCGGGATCACGATCAAGGCACAGACGGCGGCACTTTCGTACAAGGCGCGCGACGGCGAGGTCTACCAGCTCAACCTGATCGACACGCCGGGACACGTGGACTTCGCCTACGAGGTTTCGCGCTCGCTCGCCGCGTGCGAGGGCGCGCTGCTGGTCGTCGACGTCTCGCAGGGCGTCGAGGCGCAGACCGTGGCCAATTGCTACACGGCGATCGAGCAGGGGGTGACCGTCGTGCCCGTGCTGAACAAGATCGACCTGCCGTCGGCCGACCCGGACCGGGTGATCACGAGAGATCGAGGACATCATCGGAATTCCCGCCCACGACGCGCTGCGCTGCAGTGCCAAGACCGGGGTCGGCGTCGACGATGTGCTCGAGGCCGTGATTGCGCGCATCCCGCCGCCGAAAGGCGATCCGGCGCTGCCATTGCAGGCGCTCATCATCGATTCCTGGTTCGACAATTATGTCGGCGTCGTGATGCTGGTCCGCGTGATGCAGGGGACGCTCCGGCCGCGCGACAAGATCCTGCTGATGGCTGCGGGGGCAGTCTACAACTGCGAGCAGGTCGGTGTGTTCACCCCGAAGTCCGTTGCGCGCGAGTCGCTGTCGGCCGGCGAGGTCGGCTTCATCATCGCGGGCATCAAGGAAATCCACGCAGCCAAGGTCGGCGACACGGTGACGCTCGCGTCGCGGCCTGCCTCCGGCGCGCTGCCGGGCTTCAAGGACGTGAAGCCGCAGGTCTTTGCCGGCCTCTATCCGGTCGAGTCGAACCAGTACGAGGCACTGCGCGACGCGCTGGAGAAGCTCAAGCTCAACGACGCCTCGCTCCACTACGAGCCGGAAGTCTCGCAGGCGCTCGGGTTCGGCTTTCGTTGCGGCTTCCTGGGCCTGCTGCACATGGATATCGTCCAGGAGCGCCTGGAGCGCGAATACGACATGGATCTGATCACGACCGCTCCCACGGTCGTCTACGAGGTCCTGCTGCGGGACGGGACGCTGATCGAGATCGAGAACCCGTCGAAGCTTCCCGATCTCTCGCGCGTGGCGGAGATCCGGGAGCCCGTCATCACGGCCACGATACTCATGCCGCAGGACTACGTGGGCCCGGTGATCACGCTCTGCACCGAACGACGCGGCATTCAGAAGAACCTGCAGTACCTGGGCCGGCAGGTCATGCTGACCTACGAGCTGCCGCTCGCCGAAGTCGTCATGGATTTCTTCGATCGGCTGAAATCGGTGTCGCGAGGCTATGCGTCGCTCGACTATGAGTTCAGGGAGTTCCGCCCCGCGGACGTCGTCAAGCTCGACATCCTGATCAACGGCGACCGCGTCGACTCGCTATCGGTGATGGTGCACCGGTCGGTCGCAATCCAGCGTGGCCGCGAGGTCGTCACCAAGATGCGCTCGCTCATTCCGCGGCAGATGTTCGACGTGGCGGTCCAGGCGTCGATC
Organism: uncultured beta proteobacterium; assembly: GCA_963783525.1. GTDB lineage: Bacteria > Pseudomonadota > Gammaproteobacteria > Burkholderiales > Casimicrobiaceae > CAIWHR01. The sequence goes on along the minus strand of CAWAOF010000009.1, from coordinate 13,493 downwards.
GGCGCGCAGATCATCGCACGGGAGACGATCAAGGCGATGCGGAAGAATGTGCTGGCGAAGTGCTACGGCGGCGACATCACGCGCAAGCGGAAGCTGCTCGAGAAGCAGAAGGCGGGCAAGAAGCGGATGAAGGCCGTGGGCAACGTCGAGATTCCGCAGGAGGCGTTCCTCGCGATCCTGCAGGTCGGCGGGAAGTGACTCGGTCCGGCGAACAACAACGACGACAACGATGAACTTTGCACTGATCCTGTTCGTGGCGACGCTCGTGACGGGCCTCGTCGCCCTCGCCGACAAGCTCCATTTCGCGAAGACCCGTGGCCGCGACGTCCGGGAGCCATGGTGGATCGAGTATCCGAAGAGCTTCTTTCCGGTGCTGCTGATCGTTTTCCTGCTGCGCTCGTTCCTCGCCGAACCGTTCAAGATTCCGTCGTCGTCGATGCGGCCGACGCTCGAAGTCGGCGATTTCATACTGGTCAACAAGTTCGCCTACGGCCTGCGTCTGCCGATCCTCGAACAGAAGGTCGTGCCGATAACCGACCCGCGCCGGGGCGACGTCGTCGTGTTCCGTTACCCGTTGAACCCTTCGCAGGACTTCATCAAGCGCGTGATCGGGCTGCCCGGCGACGCCATCGTCTACAAGGACAAACGACTGACGGTCAACGGGGTGCCCTGGCCGCAGAAGGCCGACGGCTCGTACAGCTATCTGGAGGGCCTGCGGTTCGAGACGATGACGCAGTTTTCCGAGAACGCCGACCCGGGGCAGGGTGCACACGAGCACGCCGCGGCCGCGGATCCGACGATGCCACCGGTCATCCCCGGACAGGTGCGCGCATTCCCCGGTCGCGATAACTGCGACTACAATCCCGATGGCAGCGGCTTTTCGTGCAAGGTTCCCGCCGGCCACTACTTCGTGATGGGCGACAACCGTGATCGCAGCGACGACAGTCGATATTGGGGGTTCGTGCCGGACGACCATCTGCGCGGGCGAGCGTTCTTCGTCTGGTTCAACTGGGACGACATCTCGAGCCTCGCATTCAGACGGATCGGCAGCGGAATACGATAGGGAGGCAGCGATGCAGCAGCGGACGCAGCAGAGCGGATTGACGATGATCGGATTCCTCTTCGTCACCATCGTCATCGTGGTTTGCGTGATGATCGGCTTTCGCGTGACACCGGCGTACATCGAGTACTACTCGATCCAGAAGGCGCTCGAGCAGGCCCTCGTTACGGCCAAGGACCTGAACTCGGCGGCCGAAATTCGCTCGGCGTTCCAGAAGCGGGTCGACTCCGGATACATCGAGTCGGTGAAGGGCAAGGACATCGAGATCACGAAGACGCGCAACGAGGTCACGGCGAGCGTTAGCTGGACTCGCAAGCTGCCACTCGTCGCCAATGTCAGCCTGCTGCTCGAATTCGACGCGTCGGCAACGCGCTGACCCGCGCCGCGGCAGCAACGCAGCATCGCCCGGCGGATGAGGTCCCCCCCCTTCCTGACCGCCTCGGTTATTCCTTTCGCCGGCCGGAGCTGCTTGCGCAGGCGCTCACCCACCGCAGCTTCGGGGCGAACCACAACGAACGGCTGGAATTCATCGGCGATGCCGTGCTCAATTGCGTCGTTGCCGCGACGCTGTTCGAGCGCTTTCCGGCGATTCCCGAGGGCGAGCTGTCGCGGGTCCGCGCGAGTCTCGTCAACCGCGGTACGCTCGCGCGCCTCGCGCGCGGGCTGTCGCTGTCGCAGGAAATCCGGCTCGGCGAAGGGGAGCTGCGAAGCGGCGGGAGCGACCGGCCGTCCATACTCGCCGACGCGCTCGAGGCGCTCTTCGGCGCTGTCTTCGTCGATGCCGGCTATGATCCGGCCCGCGCCGTGATCGAACGTGTCTATGCGCCGGAATTCGTCGACCTCGATCCGGCGACGCTCGGCAAGGACCCGAAGACCCGGCTGCAGGAATGGCTGCAGGCGCGCCGCATCGCCGTGCCCGAATACGTGGTGATCGCCACCGCCGGCGAGGCGCATGCGCAGACGTTTACGGTCGAATGTCGGATTCCGACGCTGGCGATCGCGGCGGCGGGAAGCGGCACCAATCGCCGCACTGCGGAACAGGATGCGGCCGCCGAAGCCTATGCCCTGGCTGCCGCCCATGTCGGCGCCGACCGCCATGGCTGATGCTGCGCCCGCGGCCGGATTCCGCTGCGGCTATGTGGCGATCGTCGGACGCCCGAATGTCGGCAAGTCGACGCTACTCAATCGTTTGATCGGCGCGAAGGTCAGCATTACGTCACGCAAGGCGCAGACCACCCGCCACCGCGTCGCCGGGATCGTGACGACGGCGCAGTCGCAGGTCGTGTTCGTCGATACGCCCGGCTTCCAGACCAAGCACCGCTCCCGCCTCAATGACCGGATGAACCGCACCGTCACCCAGAGCCTCGCCGACGTCGACGCGTCGGTGCTGGTGATCGAAGCCGGCCGCACCGTCGAAGCGGATCGCCAGGTCATCCGCCTGCTGCCCGCGGGAGCGCGCGTCGTCGTCGCGCTCAGCAAGATCGACCGTCAGAAGGATCGCGATGCGCTGCTGCCGCAGATGGCGGAGCTCTCCGCGCTCTATCCGTTTGCCGCGATCGTGCCGGTGAGCGCGGAAAAGGAGCGCGGGCTCGATGCGCTGCTGTCCGAGGTGCGCGCGCTGCTGCCCGAGGGCGCGCCGCTCTTCGCCGCCGACGAGATCACCGATCGCGATGAGCGCTTCCTCGCCGGCGAGTTCATCCGGGAGAAGATATTCCGCCTGCTCGGCGAAGAGGTTCCCTATGCGACCACGGTGGTGATCGATCGCTTCCAGCACGAGGGGGAGGTGCGCCGGATACACGCGACCATCTATGTGGACCGGGAAAATCAGCGCGCGATCCTGCTGGGCGCGGGCGGCCGACAGATGAAGGACATCGCATCGGCCGCGCGTACGGATATGGAGCGGCTGTTCGCCGGTCCGGTGTTCCTCGAAATCTGGGTGCGCGTCAAGCGCGGCTGGGCGGACGACGAGGCGCTCCTCGGTCGGCTCGGGTACTAGGGTTTGCCCGCGCTTGCCGACATCGCGGGAACCGGCGCTGCATACGCAATCCCGATCCGCAGCATCGATATGGCCCCGCGCTCGCAACCTCTACGCCGTGACGATCAGCTCGCGTACGTCCTGCACACGTATCCCTATCGCGAAACGAGCGTCATCGTCGAGGCCTTCGCCGCGGAGTATGGCCGGGTGGCGATGGTGGCGCGTGGTGCGAAGCGACCGCGTTCGGAGCTGCGCGGGCTCCTCCAGGGATTCCAGCCCTTGCTGCTGTCCTGGTCCGGCCAGCACGAACTGAAAACCCTGATCAAGGCCGAATGGCGCGGGGGCCTGCCGCTCGTCGGTGGGTCGGCGCTGGTTTGCGGCTTCTACCTGAACGAGCTGCTGCTGAAGCTGCTCCCGCGCGAGGACCCGCATCCGCGTCTGTACGCGAGCTACGAAACCGCGCTCTCCGATCTTGCGGCCGGGTCCGAGCAGGCGCCGGTCCTGCGCCGATTCGAGCTCGCGCTGCTGGCCGAGCTGGGCTACGCGCTGCCGCTGGTTCGCGAAGCCGATACCGGCGCGCCCGTCGATCCGACCACCCGGTACCATTATGCGTTCGACCGCGGTCCGCGCCGGGCGCCGCCCGAACCCGGAGCGCGATTGCCGATCGTACGCGGCGCAACCCTGCTGGCGTTGGCCGGCGGCCGGTACCAGGATGGCGAAACGGCCGCGGAAGCGAAGCGGCTGATGCGGGAAGTGCTGGATCATTATCTCGAGCAGCGGGGCGTCGAGAGCCGGCGCGTGGTGCAGGACCTGCAGGCGCTCGACGAGCGACATGAAAAGGAGGCGGACCGCCGTGATTGAACTGGGTGTCAACATCGACCACGTGGCGACGATTCGACAGGCACGCCGGACGTACGAGCCCGATCCGGTCTGGGCGGCCGTCGAGGCGCACCTGGGCGGCGCCGACGGCATCACGGTGCACCTGCGGGAGGATCGCCGCCACATTCAGGACGAGGACGTGCGGCGGTTGCGCGAGCTCGTGCATATAAAGCTCAATCTCGAGATGGCGGCAACCGCCGAGATGATCGGCATTGCGGAGCGACTGCGCCCGGAGATGGCAATGCTCGTGCCGGAAGGCCGGCATGAGATCACCACCGAGGGCGGACTCGACATCGTCGCCGCGGAGTCGCGCCTCGCCGAGGCGGTGGCAAGCCTCACGGCCGCCGGCATCCGGGTGAGCGCCTTCATCGACGCGGATCTGCGGCAGGTGGACGCCGCCGCGCGCATCGGCGTGCAGGTCTGCGAGGTGCACACCGGACCCTACGCGCATGCGTTCCACGCGAAGGGACGCGATCCGTTGAGCGCGCCGGTTGTCGCCGAGCTCGCGAAGATCCGCAGCGCCGGCGATGCGATCCGGAAGGCGGGCATGCGCTTCAACGCCGGACACGCGCTCAACTACTTCAACGTGCAGCCGGTTGCCGCATTGCCCGGTGTGCGTGAGCTGCACATCGGCCATGCGATCGTGTCGCGGGCCGTGTTCGTCGGCATGCGCGAGGCCGTGCGCCAGATGAAGGCACTGCTGCGCGAGGCCGCGCAATGAGCATGACGGGCCCGGTGGGTGCCCTGCCCAGAGGTCCCGTCGTTCTCGGCATCGAGGGCACGCGCCTGGGAACGACCGACCGCGAGCGGCTGCTGCATCCATCGACCGGCGGCGTGATCCTGTTCACCCGCAATTTCGAGTCGCCCGGCCAACTGCTTGCGCTGACCGCCGAGATCCACGCGCTGCGCACACCGGCGCTGTTGATCGCCGTCGACCACGAAGGCGGCCGGGTGCAGCGCTTCCGCGATGGCTTCACTGCGATCCCGCCGATGAGCACGCTCGGGGCAATCTGGGACCGCGACCTTGCCGGCGCAGCGCGCGAGGCGGAGCGACTCGGCGTCACTCTGGCGCGCGAACTGCGCGCGCACGGCATCGATTTCAGCTTCGCCCCGGTGCTCGACCTCGACTACGGCAAGAGCAGCGTGATCGGCGATCGCGCGTTTCACCGCAATCCGAATGCCGTCGCGCATCTCGCATCGGCATTTCACCGAGGGCTGCGCGCAGGGGGCATGGCCGGGGTCGGCAAGCACTTTCCGGGACACGGACATGTCGCGGCCGATTCGCACACCGACCTGCCGATCGATCCGCGCGACCCCGCTGCGATCGCCGCGCACGACCTTGTCCCGTTCGGCGTCCTGGTGAAGCGCGGGCTCGAGGCGGTCATGCCAGCGCACGTGATCTACCCGGAGGTCGACACCCGCCCTGCGGGCTACTCGCGCCGCTGGCTGCAGGAAATCCTCCGCGAGCGGCTCGGATTCGACGGGCTGATCTTTTCCGACGATCTCGGCATGGCTGGCGCGGCCATCGCGGATTCCGGGGCGGCGGCCGGGCAGGACGCCGGCGACCTCGTTGCGCGTGCCGAGGCCGCCGTGGCCGCGGGCTGCGACATGGTCCTCGCATGCAACGATTTCGCGGCGGCTGACGTCCTGCTCGCCGACTGGAGGCCGCCGGCGAACGGCGATCTCGCGCGTCGCGCGAAAGCGATGGAGGGTCGGCCCTCCGCAGGCTGAGACCCGGGCTGCGACCTGCAGCCGATGAGTCGAACATTGAACGGGTTCGACGGGGCGACAACGAACCTGCGCGAACCTGCGGGCGGACTTCACTTGCCGGGCGCCACCTTGCTCCAGGTTGCGTCGGGATTGTAGGCGTCGATCGCACGTGCGGCCGTGGCCGTATTCGGGCCGAGGTTCTTCTGGTACACGATCCCGTCCTGATTGACGATGAACGTCATCACCCCGGTGTCGTCGTACTTCGCCGGCCAGGCGATCAACGCGTACCCTTCGGTCATCCGTCCATTCTTGATATAGCTTCGGGCGCCCCCGGGCGCGTCCTTCCCCTGCGCGGTCAGGATCTTGTACAGATAACCGTGATAGGGCTGCCCGGGCTTCGCCTCGGCGAACTCGGCTCCGAGCGGGCTCTCCGGCTCGTCGGGAAGAGACGCCCAGTACAGGCCGTCGCGCTTGCCGGGGGTGGAAATTGGGCGTCGCGCGTATTCCCGGACCCCGTCGCCATTCCAGTCGCGCGCGCGGTACTCGTCCTGCGCGTCCGTGTAGGCGAGCGCCACCTGGATGGCCGCGAGCTCGTTGCGGCCGATGCGGCGCACGCGCATCTCGTCGGGCGCGGCCTTGGTGTCGAAGCGCCATCCGGTGCCGGTCTTCACGATCGGGATCGGCAGCGTCCAGCCGTTCTTCCCGGCGCCGAGAAACGCCTTGTCATCGCCTGCCCGGACGATCGCGTGTGCCCGCGCCCACGCTTCGAGGAAGTTCGTGACGTCCTCCGGGTCGACGCTGGCGACGGGGATGTACTTCCGGTAATCCGGGCCGACGGCCGCCTTCACGGCATCGCCGTCATGGCGCGCGATGCCGTCGACCAGTGCGTCGGCGGCGGCCTCGGGTGTGGGATAGGCGTTCTGCGCAACGGCCACCGAGGCTAGGGCGAGCGTGCCGACCACCGCCGCGACCTTCACAATGTGCTTGATGTTCGTCATGTTCAGACGCTCCCTCTCACCGGCCCCGTCCGCCGCCACCGCCACCGCGGCCACCGCCACCGCCACCCCGCGCCGCCACCGCCACCACCGCGCGCGGCGCCGCCACCGCCACCGCCACCGCCGCCCGCACGGGCACCGCCACCGCCGCCGCCGGCACTGGCACGGGCGCCACCACCACTGGTACGTTGCGCGGCCGCCTGGCTCGTCGCACCGCGGTCGGCCTGCGCGCGGGCCTGCGTGCTGTTCGCGCCTCTCAGCGCGTTGTCATGGCTCGCCGACTGCGAGCGCTGCCGCGCCGCATCGCGATCGGCGCCTTGCGCTTTCTGCTGCATCGCGCTGCGGTCGGCGCCCTGCGCCGTCTGCGGGCCGCGCTTCGATCCACGCTCTGCGCGCGCTCCCGCGCCGATCCGCTGGCGGTCTCCACGCCGCGGCTCTGCATCGCCTGGTTCGCGCGCTCGCGGCTGGCGTCGCGGCTCGCGTCCTTGCCGCGATACTGCTCGCGATTGCCGGCCTGGTACTTCTTGTCCAGATTCTGCCGCGTCGCATCGCCGCCGCGGTAGGGCGTGTTGCCGCGACGCTCGGTGTTGTGATTCCAGTTTGTCCGGCTGCCGTTGGCGTTGATCTGCCGGTTGGTGTTGATGTTGTTGTAGCGGTTGACGTTGATGTTGACGTCGCCGCGGCCCCAGTTGCAGCCGCCCCACAGCGCGTTGCTGATGCCGATGCCCACGCCCCAGGCGATGCCGGTGGCGATCGTCCGCGAGAACCAGTAGCCGGGCGGCGGCGGGTAGTAGTACGGCGGGTACGCCGGGATACGGCCACGCGCCGTAGACGACCGCCGGGTTGTAGGCAGGCACGTAGACCACCGACGGCTGCGCCGGCTCGATCACGATCACCTGCGGCGGCGGTGCCGCCTGCTGGACGACCGTCGTCGTCGGCGGCGGCCGGCCTCGGCCGCCTGCGTCGAGACCTTGACCTGCTCGTTGGACTTCAGGTTCCCGGCCTTCTGCGCCTGCGCGCGCAGCCGCTGCACCGAGTCCATCACGTCCTCCGGCTGCGCCAGGAACGCGTCGCCCATGTTCTTCACCCAGTCCGGCTTCTCGCCCAGCGTGATGACCACCTCGGGAAACGCGACCATCGACGCGACGGACGGATCCCACGGCTCGTTCTCGACCATCTTGACCGCGTCGTCGCCCTTCGCGTCGGGATGCGCCTTCGACCACTTGGCGGCTGCGCGAACTCGTCGGGATAGGTCGTCGCCATGAACAGCTGCGCGAGCAGCGAATCCGGATACAGCGCGACCTGCGCCGTCATCTGGTCGAGCTGCTCCTTGGTGAAGGGCTTCGCGTCCTGCGCCTGCACCAACGGTGACAACAGCAACGGGACCAGGGTGAGCACCCCGACGAGCTTCGATACCAGCGATCGCCATCTCATTGTGTTACCTCCCTGCATTCAATGGGTCGTCCCTGTCCCGCGCCGAACGTCGGATCGGCGCGGCAAATTGACCACGGCTCTCTGATCACCGCTGTCGTGTCGCGTGGTGGTGTCGCGCGGTGATGTCGCGCGGCGATGTCGCGTGGCGGTGTTGCGCGGTGATGTCGCCTCGTGGTTTCACGTGGTGGTGCCGCGTGCGCGAGGATACCACTCCTGCGAGGTTTGCCGGTTGATGGACGTCAACGGGCCCGGTGACCCTTTGACAACGGGCAGCACCATCGCGTCGCTCGCGGCAGCTCCGAGCGGGACAGCGCAACGGGGGCCACCCGCCCCGGGAGCGACGCTGTTGCCGCAACATCGACGGGCCTATGTCTGGCGGTGACGGACATTGCGTATGCTGTCGTGATGCAGATTCACCAACTCGATCCAGCCTTCACCGGCTCCGAGCGGGCCCGTGCGAACTTCCGCCTTGCGGTCCGGATCGCCCTCGGCTTCGTCGGCGTGCTCTGGCTCATTCAGCTGTCGAACTGGGTGCTGGACCTGGGTCCCGCTGATCTCGGCATTCGCCCGCGCGAGTGGTCGGGGCTGATCGGGGTGTTCTTTGCACCCCTGCTGCACGGTGGCGGCGAGCACCTGCTCGGCAATTCACCGCCGCTGGTCGTGTCGACCATCACCATGCTCTACCTGTATCCGCAGTCGTCGTTACGGGTGTTGCCGGCGGTGTATCTCGGGCCGGGGATCGCGGTCTGGCTGTTCGGCAGGTCATCCGTGCACCTCGGCGCCAGCGGGTTGGTCTACGGCTTCGTCAGCTACATCCTGGTCGCGGGCTTGATCAGACGGGACCGGCGCGCGATCGCAGCGTCACTGCTGGTGTGCTTCATGTACGGCGCGCTGGTCTGGGGAGTATTTCCCATCGCCAGTCGCATGTCCTGGGAAACGCATCTCGCGGCCGCGGTGATCGGAGTCGCACTGGCGATCAAGCTTCGGCACCTCGACATTCCGCCGCGGCGGCGCTACGCGTGGGACGACGAGGACCCCGATCGCGATACGGAAGAGGACGATTAGCGGTCGTCACCCACACCAGCGAGAGTGGCGGCGGCGTTAGAGCGATGCGCGTCTGGCACGATCTCAGCCTTGGTGAACGATGGACGCGCACCGTTGACGCAGATGTTTGCTGCGGCGCCGTGCGAACGGCGCTACGAATGCCGCATCGGCGCCTGAAAAGAAAACCCCCGGCTTGCACCGGGGGTCTCGTCCTACAAGCGCGAATCGCTATGGCGACATCCCGGCTCGCCAATAGGCGTCAACGCAGCCTCCATTTCTTGCTTGCATTGGTGCTTTCGATCGCGAAAGGAATGATGGCCTCGATTGCCGCCTTGTAATCAGGCCCTGTTGGCTTCCGTGAAGCCAGGTGCGCTGATCGTGGCGCCACCCGCGGGCTTGCCGACCTCGATGGTAAACGCAACGGGCTTCACGTTCTTCGGCCAGCCGTAGTAGCTGTCACCCCACTGCGACCGCACGTGGATGGAGCGGCCGCCCTTGCCGGGCGTCGCGATGATCGCCTGGATGTCAGCGGTCATCACTTCGCTGACGCGGGGGCCAGCCACCTCGAAGAGGCCCGGCTGGATGGCCTTCACGGTACCGGCGGCAGGCGCCGTGGCGGCCGGAGCCGTAGTGGGAGCCGGGGCGGGCGTCTGGGCGAGCACGGGGGCGATGACAACGACGGCGGCGAGGAGGGCGAGTTGCAGCTTGCGCATGAAACGCTCCTTTCAATCGAGGGTGCGAACGAAAACAACTTATACGTGCGGATGGGCGGCAATCCTTGACTCCGGTCAATCGTCAGTACGACCCATTGCTCCTTGGCTCCGGCATTTCCGAAACCCGCGGGACAATGGCAATTTGGTACTCGCGCAACGCGTCGACTCAGAGGTGGCGCCGAGGCTGTTCGACACAAGCGGCCGTTTGCCGCGCAACCGTGCTGCTATCGGTGTAACAGATCGGCGGGGGTTCTGAGATCCGCAATCGCGGTACGCGCCCCGGTCGAGCCGCCCAACCCCTGCGAATCGTGCAACTCGGGCGATCGCGCGTTCCCCGGGCTGACACCCTGGACCAATGATCAGCTATGTGCACGTGCTGAGCGGGCGCTGGGGTGGGAATGCGGGCCTACTTCTTTCGGGAACGGACGTTCTTGATCACCCCGGCGATCGCTCCAACTGCCGCTCCTGCCACCGGGCCGACGACCGGAATGGGAACTGCCACAACAGCACCGATGGCGGCGCCAGCGGCAGCGTCTTTGCCCATGTCGTGCTGCAGAACCTCCTTACCCAGTTTCCCGGCCCCCGCGGCGGTGGCAGATGCAACTTTCTTGGCCTTTCCGGCCGCGATTCTTGCATCCTCCTGATCGACTTTGCCATCGCGATTCAAGTCGCCCACGAATACCGCGGCATCCTTCACGAAGCTGCCGGTAGATCTGGCAGCACCCGCGATCTTCTCGCGTGCGGACTTCCTCTTGGACCCCGCAGTGCTAGCAACACCCTTTGCTCCGTCGTCGGTTGTCACCGGATCGACCCGGGAATCCGGCGTTACCGATGGCGCGGTCGGAGCGAGCTTATCCGTCACTCCGCCGGTCTTGGCTGATTTCTCAGGCATGCAGTGCCTCCCTCGTTGATCCAGACGCCCCGATACGCAAACGCACCGACGCGCTCCGGACTCCGATCGCCAGCTCGTCGCGGCCGCTCGTCGCCGCGTGCGCCGCGGCGACAGCGCAACTTCGCTCGAGCGAGCACTACCCGAACCGCTCAGCGCATCCTTTCTGAACTTCGCCAGCCAATACTCCATCTGCCGGCCAGCAGCCTCTCGGCCACCGAGTCCGAACGACAGCGCCAGGGCCACGGCCACCGCGCCGAACGTCAGCAGAAACGCAAGGTTCACGATGTCGTCGGCAATGCCCATCGCGCGCAGTCCCATCGCGATCACCAGGCCCAGGATGGCTACCCGGGCGATGCCGGCGAGGCTCTCCGAGTTGGTGGTGTCGGCGCGTTGAATCGCGTTGTGCGCGACGCTTGCCAGCCAGAAGCCGATCGTGAGGATCGCGCCGCCGAGGACGATGTTGCCGCCGAACTTGATGAACAGCGTGACGACATCGCGAACCTGCGTGAATTCGAGGCGGTTGGCCGCTTCGACGGTCGCAAACAGCATGGCGAAGAACAGCACCAGCATCGACACCATCCGCGACGGCTGCGTGCCCCCCGCGACGACGCGCGTGAGACCGAGCTTCTCGGGCAGCGTGTCGAAGCCGATGCTGTTCAACAGGCGTCCGAGCAACCCGGCGGCAAACTTGGCGACGTAGTAGGTGACCATGAGAATCAGCGCCGCGGCAACGATGTTCGGAACGGCCGCGAGCATCTTGCCAAGCATGTCGGTCGCAGGTCTCGAAATCGCTTCGATCTTGAGCGCGTCCAGCGCGGCGATCAGCGCCGGCACGAACACGAAGATCAGCACGATGGTGCCGGCGACTTGCGAAATGCGAAGCGTCGGGTCGAGCCCCAGACGGTGCGCGCCCTGATCGGCGCCGGCGGTCGCGAGGATGTTGGTCACGAGGCCCGCGAGCACCTTTCCAAGCAACCAGCCGGCAAAGCCGATGAGGAACGCGGCGAACACATTGGGCAGCATGTCGAGGATCTTGGTGACCATCACCTTGATCGGATCGAGCAGGCCGCCGAGGTCGAAGACGTGGAGGATGGCGGGAACGAACAGAAGAACACCAGCCAGAAGAGCATGTTGCCGACGCTCTTGCGCATCGGCTTCATGCCGGCATTTGCCGAGAGCTTCTCGTCCCAGCCGCTCGCATCGAGCGCGCGGTTGACGAGGGCGCGCAATGCGACCGCGACGAGCCAGGCGACGAGCGCGAGCAGCACGCCCGCGACCAGGCGCGGCAGAAAGGCGGCGATCTGCTTGACCAGGACCTCGAATGGCCCCGAGGCGAGCGTCAGCTCGAGCGAATTGAACACGCCGATCAGCGTGACCAGAATGATCAGCCAGAAGGCCCCGGTAGCAACCCCCGATTCCAGATCGAGCTTCTGCTCGGTCGTCTGGGCGATCCGGATGTTGAGTCGCGCCAACGCGAGCAGGCGCCGGACGCCGCCCCTCACGAAGACGGCAACGATCCAGCCGATGATGAGGATCGCGACTGCGCCAAGGATGCGAGGCAGTTCCGCACCCAGCGCGCTTCCCAGCGAACTCCCTATTGACGAGAAATCCATGTTGCCTCTCCCCTGAAGATTTCCGGAGGGGGCCAAGGCACCCAAATCCGCAGCGCCTGGCCGCCGATCTGCTGCGCAAGCGAATGCGCAACCCGGCTACGTTCGACGACTGGAAAATGGTACTACCGCGCTTCGTCACTCGGCGCGACAGCACTCAGCCCATGTTCATTTTGCCGTGCCTTCGATGGCCCGCGCAATCCGCTCCCGGGACGAGCCGCAGTCTCAGCGCGACTGGAACCCATCATTGCCGGTTGGCATGATTATCGTCGCTCGCGGTGGTCGTCGCCACCACCGTCTTGGCCGAAGGCCATGACGATGTCATCGGCGATGAATGCAATCAGGAGTGGCAGATTGCGTGCGGCGCAAACGACACGAGGCCGGATATCGTCGAGCCCTACGTGACATCGCGCACCACGGACCGGCCGCGGGAACGGAACGCGCTGCTTCGTGCCCGCGACCGTCGCGGGAGATATTTCCGCCTCGACGATCCGCGGGCCGGCCGCAAGGTGCCTTGCCTTTTCAACTTCCGGCTTACGGAAGTTCGGCGGTGGAACGTCTAGTTGTTTACAACCTTGCCGGTCGCCGGCGCCGGGTTGAACCGGACGCCGCTTGCACCTTGATCGTGTAGCTGGCGTCGACGGTCTCGTCGTTCCGGTCAGTGCACGCATACACACTGCCCCCTCGCCAGGGGTAGCAGAACCGCGAATCCTCGCTCATGAACTGACCCTTGGTGTAGCCCGGGACGTCGACCGGCCGGGAGCCCGCCTGGTCGACGAACTGGTACCCCGGAGTCGCCAGGTACCAGACGATCTTGACAGGCGCCGCCCGTCCCGTGACGGTTACCGTGGCCGGATCGAGGACGACCCGGTCTCCTTCGACCGTCACCTTGACGTTGCGGCACGCACCGTTCGGATAGCATGCGTCGGGCTGCGCGGGTGCCTGGGCGAAGACTCCTGGCGCGAGACCGGCAGCGAGCGCGAAGGCCGAAACAGCAGGCAGGAATGCAAATTTCTTCATTCGTCTTCTCCCGAAAGTTGACTCGAAACGCCGCACGGCAGTGGGGCAACCTATCCCGATATTTGACGCTTGCTCTCCGCCGAGCCTTGACCTTCGTCAAAGAGCGGCATTCGTCGCAGTCCGGACGACGCGGACGAGGGGGCGACCTTGATCCTCACGGA
>CAWAOF010000008.1:0-31531 GCA_963783525.1 uncultured beta proteobacterium | reverse complement strand
CAGCGCGAACTGCAGCGCACCGATCGGCACCCGCCATCCAGCGCCTGCACCAGTCACCGGCCACCGAAGCAACGACAGCGCGGCACCCGGAGCAACGAGGGATCCGCGCGAGGCCGAATAGCGACGAAGGCGACGCGATGCCGATCTGCCACGGCGTACTGCGGATCGTGCCCATCTTCGACGCCATCGCGAGCACGAGCCCCGACGCCGCGACGAAACGCCAGTGCCGGCCCGCGCGCGCCTCGACCTCGCGAACTCGGTGAACGACGTCGCAAGACAGCAGGACGACGACGATGGGCATCAAGAGCAGGCCGAGCACCGCGGCGACGAAACCGCCGGTCCGCGGAAACGGCGGCCGACGATGACCGCGACGTCGGCGATGTTCGGCCCAGAAGATCCCGACGGCGAGACCTCGGTGAACTCGGTCTCGGCCAGCCATCCACCATCTGTGGACCATGCCCGACGGGCGAACAGCGGGCCAGCACCAAGTGCAGATCCAGTTCAAGTCGATGAAGAGCGCGGCGCTGACCCCGCGGATGGGGGACTGAGCGGCGGTGTTCGTTGCATCCATGCGGCGGTCCCGGCAGCGGACGCCGGAGGAGTGGAGCGTGATGCCGGATTCACCGCCCGCGCGTGCTCCCGCTGCGCGGCAGCGCCATGTGCAAACGCAGTGTCGGCGGCGCCGGTCCACGTGGCATCGTCCAAGGTCAGTGGTGGCCGGCGAAGCGGACGCTTTACCGATCCCGGGGGACGGGGCGAGTGTGGGCGCCAGGACGCGGCTGAACAGCGCTGCCACACGGCGAGGCACTGTTCGAAAGGAGGCGCCATGCAAGTCCAGCCTTACCTGTTCTTCGATGGTCGCTGCGAAGAAGCGGTCGAGTTCTACCGGCGTGCGGTGGGCGCCGAAGTGCAAATGTTCATGCGCTTCCCGGGGGAGGAAGCCCCGACCCGGTCACCCCGGGATCGTCCGCCAGCTCGACGAGATCCGCGTCGGCGATGGCATCGGCGACGGTGGTGATCACCTACAACGGCGTTGCAGGGGCAGACGCCGCTGCCACGGCTTCTCGCTGTCGGTCACCATGCCCACGGTGGAGGACGCCGATCAGCGTGTTCGCCGCCACGCCGAGGCAGGGCGGCGCGGTGACGATGCCGCTCGGCAGACGTTCTGGTCGCAGCGCCTCGGCATGCTCGCCGATCGCTTCGGCGTGGGGTTGATCGTCAAGCATCGACCACTCATCTGGTTCATCCGATGGTCCATCATCGGCGCCATCGAAGGCTTCGCCGAAGCGGATTTCTGAGCGGGTGGCTGGGAGCTTCCCGAGCGGGGCGATGACCTCCGGCGCGTAGATACCGATGACGTGATCCTGGTGCGGCGCGGTGACGGCATCTTCACCGTGGGTGACCCTGTCGCTATCACCGGCCGCTTGCCGAGGGGCTCATCGTCGACGATACGGTTCGCTGCCCTGGCATCACGCCTGCTTCGTCTGCGCACCGGTGAAGCGCTCGCGCCGGCGCTCGATCCGATCCCCTTGCTGGCGTTCCAGCAGGCAGGCGACGACGTGACCCGCGAGAAGGTCTACAACAAGGCCCCCGAGGCGCGCTACACAGCCGCAGCATCACCGACATCCCATCCTCGGTGGTGGTCTGGTGGTCGGCGGCTGGCCGCAGCCGACATGCTTCCATCGCCAGAACTGCCGGGTACCATGACCATGGTCAGCGCGGACGACTGGTCCTGTTCTGACCGCCAATGTTTCGAAGACTGGCCGGGCGCGGTCCGACTCGATCCCGCTGCGAACACCGATACTCTGTCCGACGGCGTATCGACTTCGTGTTCGACTCGCCGGTGGCGTCGATCGACGTACGCGCAGCCACGTGCAGACCAGACGGCAGGGATCCTCGTCGAGCAGGTGCTGCTGATCACGACCAGCGCCAAGCCCGTGCGGCCTCGACATTCCGTGCGTCGACGTCGCAGCTTCATTCCTGCGCACGTTGGACGACAGCCAGTCGATCGTCGCCAGCGACCGCGACGCGCGGGTTCGTCAGCGCCAGTTCCGTCGGCTCGAGGTCGCGGCATCGCTTCGGCGCGCGCATGCGCCGTGCATGTCGTCGACCCGAGCAGTACCTCTCGAACGGATCCCGTCGACGGTCGGGTCGTGCGCGAACTCCACCAATCGCACGCCGTCGAATTTCACCTCGGCACAACGGTACGTCACATCGAGGCCACCCGGATCACGTTGAGCGATGACGCCAGTCTCGACGCCGATCTCGTCGTCGCCGGCGTGGGCGTGCACCCGTCAATCGCGCTGGCCGAACAGCGGGATCGCGGTCGACCGTGGCCTCGCGGTCAACGAGTTTCTCGAAACCATGTGGTGGCGTCTTTGCCGCGGCGACGTAGCCGCTGGCCCGATCCGCATTCCAGCGATCGAATTCGCGTCGAGCGTTCAGTCGTCGCGGAACGGCAGGGTGGACGGCGGCGCGCGATACCTCGGGCGGCGCCGGCGATTCGATGCGGTGCCTTCTTCTTGAGTCAGCATTACGACGTGACCATCAGTTATGCAGCACGCCAAGCGCTGGGATGCGGTCGCCATCAACGGCTCACTGGCCGCACGGGACTGTGCGATCACGTACACGTGGGCGGGCCGATAAGCTCGCCGTCGCGACAATCACCCGACTTCCGGACCTGGAAGCGGAGCACGAGATGAGAGCTCGCGCTGCGCTGCGAGGTGGCTCGCGTTCCACGCGACGGTGACGCACCAGGGTGCGTCCTCGGCGGCGACGTCTTCGCCGGTGCCGACTTCAACCTGGCCGGACCGCCTACGCCGGTGCATACCAGCCCGCGTCGCACAGTTCGCCACTGCCCGCCGAGTTGGCCAGCATGAAGAAGATGGCGGCGGCGACCTCCTCGGGCGGACCAGGCGGCCATTTGCGTGAACGGCGGATGTGGTTGCTGATGTCGTCGTCGCCATCGCGCCACCATCGGCGTGTCCGTGAAGCCGGGGTGAATCAGCTCCGCAGCGCACGCCGTCAGAAGACCGCCTCCTTCATGATCGTCGCCGCGGCACCTTCGAGGCCGGCCTTGGTGCTGGCGTACGAAATCTGGCCGCGGTTGCCCTGCGACGAGACGGAGCCGATGAACACGATGGCGCCCTGCATTCCCTCGACGGCTGCCATCGCTAGAGGCCGCAGCGCCGCGCGGTTCTCGGCGATCCGTCCGATCATCTCGAGCGCCCAGTAGACCGGCGCGACGAGGTTGACATCGAGGACCTGCTTGAAGCGGTCGACCGGATAGATCCGCGCCTTGCCGGAGACCTTGTCGATGCGACCGCGAGATCGTCGCGGGTGATGCCCGCGGCCGGCACGCACATCGTGACCGTGTCGTACTCGCTGCTGATG
Source organism: uncultured beta proteobacterium (assembly GCA_963783525.1). Lineage (GTDB taxonomy): Bacteria > Pseudomonadota > Gammaproteobacteria > Burkholderiales > Casimicrobiaceae > CAIWHR01. Next base: position 28,138 of record CAWAOF010000008.1, on the reverse strand, counting down.
GAGTCGAAGACCTGACGCGCGAAACGCCTCGTCGGTCGTATCGCCGCGATAGGGTGCGCGACCTTCCGACCCGCCTCCGCGTTGACTCCTCGGAACGACCTCGGCGATGTTCTCGCCCATGTCGACGAGCGCCATCGCGCGCACGTTGCGGCGCGCCAATTCGCCGCGACCGCCGCCCGATCCCGCTGGCGGCTCCTGTAATCACTGCTACCTTCCTGCAACTTTCCATGATCCCCTCCGACGAATACTGCACCGCGGCGGCGTCACCCTTTGGCCCGTAATGTCACGCGTCACATGGACCGTCGGATGAGAATGAGGCGGCGTGGGAGGGCATGGAACGATTCCGCATCGACGCACCGCGATGAGCTCGATGCCTTTGTTCGTGTTCTTGCTGTGGCGTCGGTACGGCGGGGCGTCGGGAGGAAGCACCAAACGCGCAGAGCGACCGACGCGGCGCTGGTGTGCGAGGCGTAGCATGGCCGCCTCCATCCGACAACGAGGTGATTCGGTGATCACGCGGCGCAGCATTTTGGTCGCAGGTAGCATCGGCCTGCTCGCTGCGCATCGGACCAGCGGTGGACCGCCTGCCGCAACCGCCCGTCGCGTGGGGATGCTTTCGGGTGCATCGGAGGCCGCCGCTGCCCTCCCATTCGCAGCGTTCCGGCAGGGAATGCACGATCTCGGTTGGCTTGAGGGGAAGAACGTAGAGTACCGGGTCGTCTACGCCGCGGGTGACGTGGGTCGCTTGAATGCGCTGGCCCGGGAATTGATAGCGCAGCACGTCGATCTGATCGTAGTCGTAAACGCGCAAACCACGCGCGCAGCGCAGCGGGCCACGAAGACGATACCGATCGTCATGGCCAGCGTACCGAATCCCGTGGGCAATGGATTTGTCGCAAGCCTGGCCAAGCCCGGGGGCAACATCACCGGCATCGCCACGCAGCAAGAAGAGGTACTTGGCAAGCTGATCGGGATCCTGCACGAGGTCACTGGCGCCCGGCGCATCGCCATCCTGCTTAACGAAAGCAATCCGTCGCATGGCGTGTTCTGGACCGCGGCCCAGAGCGCTTGCTCGGCGTTGGACCTTGTTGCGCTGCGCGTTATCGCAGGCGCGCCGGCGCAACTCGACGCGGCTGTCGAGCAGATCGTTCGACAACGAGCGCAGGCCGTCGTGGTGGTCCAGGACCCCGTGTACTTTTCGGAGCGCACAAGACTTCAGGAGTTGATGCAGACCACCCGGCTGCCGGTTGCGTACGGATTGCGCGAGCATGTGCTCGAAGGCGGCTTGCTCAGCTATGCAACCGATCTTGGCGCCAACCTGCGCTATGTGGCGAAATACGTGGACAAGATCTTGAAGGGCGCCAAGCCCGCGGATCTTCCCGTCGAGCAGCCGACCAAGTTCGATCTGGTCATCAACCTCAAGACCGCGAAGGCGCTCGGCGTCACGATTCCCCAGTCGCTGCTGGTGCGCGCAGACGAGGTGATTCAATGACGGCGCAACACGTCGCCATGCCGCGGAATGACCTGCTTCGGCATTCCGGGCGGCAACGCCGCCACCTACGGGTGGCCGCCGGAGACTTGGCAGGACCGGCGCCCCGGAGGATACTTTTCCCGTAAATCGATCGTCTACGCCGGAGGGGTCATGGCGAACATTCAGGACCCGTACCAGGGCATCGAAAGGGCTCCCGATCCGCGCTTTCCGCACGCGCCGCCGGACTGGACGCGCGAGACCGCGGCGGAGATAGCGCAGCAAGAGCAACTGACGCTCGGCGACGACCACTGGGCGGTCGTGCGTGGACTGCAAGAGTTCTTCGTCCGTCACGAGTACGGCGTCATTAACCTGCGCGAACTGCACGACGCTCTCAACGAGAAGTTTTACCACAAGGGCGGCATGAAGTACCTGTACACGCTGTTTCCCGGCGGACCGATCGCACAGGGCTGCCGCCTGGCCGGGCTCAAGCCTCCGGCTGGTGCCATTGACAGGAGCTTTGGGAGCGTTGCGTAGCTGAGCGACAAGGAAAACCCACGACAACTGCAACCTCCCGCTTCGACCACCACATCGCGCGCGTCGACGCGGCAGTGGCTAGCCGGGGCAATCGCACTCGGGAGGATAACCTGCAAGACAACAGGTTAGGAGGAATCTGGTCCGAGACGAGGAGGATCGAACTCCCGACCTCCGCATCGCGAACGCGGCGCTCTCCCAGCTGAGCTACGTCCCCGGTGACCGAAAAGTATAACCCGGCCGACCCCGAGCGTAAACTTGCGCGCTTCTGCAGCTTCCCCATCGGAATGGGGACACGTCCGATCGAACGGCACACCCCGGCATGGAACAACTGATCGGACTGATCCAGCGCTTTGGCCTGGGTTTTGTGTTCGTCAACGTCTTCGCCGAGCAGGCGGGCGCGCCCGTCCCCGCCTATCCGACGCTGATCGTTGCCGGCGCGGTCCTGGTGGACGGCGCACGCTCGGCCGTGACACTGGTGCTCGTGGGCGCGCTCGCGGCCGTCATCGCCGACACGCGTTCTGGTACGTCGCCGGCCGCCGCTATGGAACGCGGGTGTTGCGCGCGCTTTGCCGGGTCACGCTGTCGCCGGATTCCTGCGTTCGGCAGACCGAGGCGATATTCGATCGCTTCGGTCCCGCGTCGATGCTGTTCGCCAAGTTCGTTCCGGGCTTCGCGTCGGTTTCGACGGCGCTCGCCGGCGCGATGGGCCTGCGCTACTGGAAATTCGTTCTGTTCGATCTCCTGGGCGCGCTGCTGTGGGTCGGGCTGGCCGTCGCGCTCGGCTATCTTTTCCGCGACGCCGTCGCCGAGATGCTCGAAACGCTCGCCTCGCTCGGCAAGTGGGGCCTCCTGCTGATCGCCGCCGCGCTGGCGGCGTGGATCGCGGCCAAATGGTGGAAGCGGTTCCTGTTCATCCGGCAGCTTAGGATGGACCGCGTCACCGTCGACGAGCTGAAGGCGATGCTCGACGCTCAGGAAGTGGGGATGATTCTCGACGTGCGCTCGGCGCTGACACAGGCGACGAGCGGCCGCATCCCGGCGCGCGTCCGATCGAGATGGCGCGTATTGCCGAAGGCCTGGCGGGAGTGCCGATCGACGGCGAGGTCGTCGTCTATTGCGCGTGCCCGAACGAGGCGAGCGCGGTGAAGGTCGCCGAAACATTGCGCGATCTCGGGTTCAAGCGGGTCCGGCCGCTTCTGGGCGGCATCGACGCGTGGATCGACGCGGGTCACGTCGTGGAGCGCTGACGTGGGTGCTGCGCGCGTGCTAGATTCATGCCCTCGCCAGGGACGATCGCAATGCCCAAGCAAGCCATCCATTCGAAGCACGCGCCCGCCGCCCTCGGACCGTACTCGCAGGGCGTGCGCGCCGGCAAGCACCGTCTACCTCTCCGGGCAGATCGGGCTCGACCCGGCGACCGGCAATCTGGTCGAGGGCATCGAGGCGCAGACGCACCAGGTGTTCAAGAACCTGCGCGCGGTCGCGCAGGCCGCCGGCGGCGAGCTCGACGACATCGTCAAGCTCACGATCCTGCTCGCCGATCTCGCCGATTTCGCGAAGGTGAACGAGATCATGGCGACGTACTTCAAGCCGCCCTATCCGGCGCGCGCGACCTATCAGGTGGCGGCGATTCCGAAGGCGGCGCGGATCGAGGTCGAGGCGATCCTGGTGCTGGTGGCGTAGCGCGTTTGCTGCGCGCCCGAGCGCCACGCTCGCTGGCGCGTCGGCTGCTGCCGTGCCCTAGCCGTGCTCGACGCCGACCATCACGCTGCTCGCCTTGATCACGGCGAACGCCGGCATGCCGACCTTGAGCTTGAGGTCGGCCGCGGAGGTGGCGCTGATGACCGAAACGACGTCGATGCCCGGCGCCACATTGATCGTGACTTCCGCGCTCACGGGACCGAGCTTGACGTTCGTGATCTTGCCGGGAATGTTGTTGCGAGCACTTGTTCTCATGACGCTCTCCTCAGGGGTTGGTTGATTTCCTCGGCGACGCCGGCATCAGCGCGCCCAGTCCGGTGATCGAGACCGTCGCGGGTATCCGATAGCCCGGAAGGCGTCGTGCGCGGCGGACGAATGGCGGGTCTTTCAGTGCCTCGATCAGGCGTGTTACCGCCGCCTTGTCCACATCTTTTGCACGGACTGCGAAATAGTACCGCTCCCGCACCAGCGGGACAAAGGCGAGGCCATACTCGGCTGCCGCCGCGCGCAGGCCGAATCCGGCGTCGGCGCCGCCGGACGCGACCGTCGCGGCGACCGCCGCATGCGTGAATTCCTCGTTGCCGTAGCCATGGATCGCCGATGCTTCCAGCTTCTCGTCGACGATCATCGCGTCGATGAGCAGCCGCGTCCCCGATCCGCGCTGGCGATTGACGAAGCGCAGATTTCCGATGGCGACGTCGCGCAGATTCTTCACCTGCGCCGGGTTCCCCCGCGGCAGGATCAGCCCCTGCTCGCGATCGACGAAATGGATGAGCTTGTCGCGGCGGGCTCGCAGCCACCGCAGGAACGGTGCGCGCTCCCGGGTCGCGCCCCGGCCAATCGGCACGTGAAAGCCGGCGAGGTCCGCGCGACCCTCCGCAAATTCCTTCAGCGCGTGCAGGCTGCCCATCACGGAGAGCTCGAGCTCGATCCCGGCGGCCGGAAGGCTGTCGGCCAACGCCAACAGCGCGAGGTCGTGACTCGCCGCGACGCGCAATCGTAGGGCAGGGCTGGCTTCCCGACGGCGCGGCTCCGCGCCCAGCTCGATCGCAAGGGCGGGCAGGATCCGCGCGACGCGCTGCGCGGCGACCTTCTGCGCCCGCAGCAATTGCTCGCCGAGCGCCGTGAGGCTCGCACCGCGGCCACGCTCGAGCAGCACGAGGGGTGCGCCGAGCTTTCGCTGGTAGTCGCGCAGCAACCCCCACGCCGCGCGGTACGAAATGCCGCAACCGACCACGGCCGAGGCGAGCGAGGCGGACGTCGCGATGCCTTCGAGCAACGGCAGCAGCCGCTCGTCGATCGCCTCGACGGTGTCGCCGACCAGGGTCCAGGTCAGCGCAGGGGCGACGCGCATTATGCAGAGTGGAACATATTTCGATCGGCATCCTGGTCCGCTATCATGCACGACCCGACCGCATACGCGCCTAATATATTGCAAAGTTCGTGCATATTGCCAGCCGACTGCGCAGACAGTCTCCCCGCAACGTGAACACGCTCACCGACGCCACCGCCCAGGCCCTCCGGCTGGTCGCCACTGCCGACCCGAATCTCGTGGGGATCGTGCTGCTGAGCCTGCGGATCAGCCTCGCCGCGGTCGTGCTCGGCTGCCTCATCGGGCTGCCGCTGGGCGCGGCGATCGCCGTGAACGAATTCCGTGGCCGCCGCGCGCTGATCGTGATCCTGAACGGCCTGATGGGCCTGCCGTCGGTGGTCGTCGGCCTCGTCGTCTATCTGCTGCTGTCGCGGGCCGGTCCACTGGGCGCGCTCGGCATCCTGTTCACGCCGACCGCGATGGTGATCGCGCAGACGATCCTCATCACGCCGACCATCGCGGCGCTCTCCCGCCAGATCGTCGCGGACGCCTGGCAGGAGTATCGCGAGCAGCTGCGCTCGCTCGGCGAAACCCGGCTCGGCGCGGCGACGACGCTGCTCTGGGACCTTCGGTTCACCCTGGTGACCATCGTTCTCGCCGGGTTCGGGCGCGCGGCGTCCGAAGTCGGTGCCGTGATGATCGTCGGCGGCAACATCGATGGCGTGACCCGCGTCATGACGACGACCATCGCGCTGGAGACGAGCAAGGGCGATCTGCCGCTCGCGCTTGGGCTGGGCATCATCCTCCTGTCTATCGTGCTCGCCCTCAATGCCGGCGCCTACGTCGTCAAGGAGACGGCACAGCGGAAGTACGGATGACGGACGAGGTGAACATGCGTGCGCCGTTATCGCTGCTGCCGCTCTCCCTTGACCGGGTCGAATTCGAAGCGGGCTCGCGGCACATCATTCGCGGGCTCTCGGCGATGATCGCCGCCGGAAACCGCACGGTGATACTCGGGCCGAACGGCGCTGGCAAGAGCGTGCTGTTGCGACTCTGCCATGGGCTGCTCGAGCCCACCGCAGGCACGATCACGTGGAATTCGCCGGAGCTGCCGGGCGGACCGCGCCGCCAGGCGATGGTGTTCCAGCGGCCGGTGTTGCTGCGGCGGACGGTGCTCGGAAACGTGATGTACGCGCTGAAGCTGTCCGGGGCTCCCCTCCGGCACCGCGAGGAGCGCGCGCGCGAGGCGTTGCGTCGAGTCGGCCTGGATGCGCAGGCGGACCACGCCGCTCGCGTGCTGTCGGGCGGCGAACAGCAGCGTCTGGCGTTGGCGCGCGTGTGGGCGCTGCGCCCGGAGATCCTTTTCCTCGACGAGCCGACAGCGAGCCTCGACCCGGGCGCGACCCACGAGATCGAGAAGGTGATCCTCGCCTTGCACGCGGCGGGCACGAAGATCGTGATGGTGACGCACAACCTGGGGCAGGCGCATCGGCTGGGCGACGAGATCCTGTTCCTGCACCAGGGTCAATTGGTCGAGCGTGCGCCGGCCGACCGATTTCTCAAACATCCGGTCTCGCCCGAGGCCGCCAGCTTTCTTGAAGGAGAACTGCCATGGTAATCACCCGCCGCATCTTTCTCGTGTTGCTGCTCGCGCTGGCCGGAGGCGTCGCCGAAGCGCAAGACCGCTATATCACCGTCGCTTCGACAACGTCGACCGAGCAGTCTGGATTGTTCGGCTACATCCTGCCCATTTTCCAGACGAAGACGGGAATCCAGGTGCGCGTCGTCGCGCTCGGTACTGGCCAGGCGCTCGACCTCGCGCGCCGCGGCGATGCCGATGTGGCGTTCGTCCACGCCAAGGCGGCGGAGGAGAAATTCCTCGCCGAGGGCTACGGCGTCAGGCGCTTTCCGGTGATGTACAACGATTTCGTGCTGATCGGGCCGAAGAGTGATCCCGCGAAGGTCGCCGGAGGCAAGGACATCCTCGAGGCGTTGAAGAAGATCCAGGCCGCGCAGGCGCCGTTCGTCTCGCGCGGCGACAAGAGCGGCACGCACATGGCCGAGCTCGATCTCTGGAAGGCGACCGGTGTCGACCTCGATAAGTCCAAAGGTCCGTGGTATCGCGACACGGGGCAGGGCATGGGACCCGCGCTCAACACGGCGGCATCGATGAACGCCTATCTGCTAGCGGACCGCGGGACCTGGCTCGCGTTCAAGAATCGCGGCGACCTCGCGATCCTGGTCGAAGGGGACCGACGACTCTTCAACCAGTATGGCGTGATGCTGGTGAACCCGGACAAACACCCGACGGTGAAAAAGGACCTCGGGCAGGCCTTCATCGACTGGCTGGTTTCGCCGGAAGGCCAGAAGGCGATCGCCGATTACAAGATCAGCGGCGAGCGGCTCTTCTTCCCCAACGCCGGGCAAGCAGGCGCATGAAACCTACCGCACCAACGCCATGCAGGCGGTCCGCGAAGTGCCAGGGGCCCGGATGCTTACGGTTCCCGAGTCGCTTGCGGCCGGCGCCGACTACGGCTTCCAGCCTCGGTCTGCCGCTCCTCGCTGCCGCCGACCCGCACATCGTTGCCGTCGCAACCGATGATCGCGAATTCGTCGCCGTCGATGTGCCCGTGCTCGACCTCAATCGTCCGTACCAGGTTGCCGATTTCATCTACCAACGGTTTCTTGCGCGCTGAGCGCGCGGGCCGCGCATCGAGTGGCTAATCGCGGATGCGCCGCAGTTCGTGGCGCTCGCTCTCGGCGGGCTTGGCGGCCGCCAGCACGTCGCGGAGCAGGACGCCGGTGTAACGCCGGGGGGCGGGCGCGGGCCCCGATGGTGTTGAGGCGCCCGAAACCAACGATAATCGGTCCGATAGGTCCCCGACCCGTTCCGTGCCCAAATCCGCCAAGTCGACCGCGAAGAACCGCGGCACACGCGCCGATTCGACAGTCGCTGATCTGGTCTTGACGGCGAAACCGGCGCCGGAAAAACCGAAGCCCGGCGGCCGCGGTCTCCACGATCAGCTCGTCAAGCTCGGCCTCGTCCGCGACCAGGATCTGGCGCTGCACATGCCGCTGCGCTACGAGGACCACACGCGGCTCGTCCCGCTCGCGCAGTTGACGCTCCGGGTGTGGAACAGCAGGCGGAAGGCGCCGTCGTCACACCGAAATCCAGTATCGGCCGCGGCGGCAGCTCGTCTGTCTGCTGGAGGACGGCGGAGATGAGGGCAGGCCGCGCGCCCAGCTCGTGCTGCGCTTCTTCCATTTCTATCCGAACCAGCAGAAGTCGCTCGCGCCGGGACGGCGCATCCGGGTGTTCGGTGAAGTGCGCGAGGGACACTTCGGGCGCGAGATCGTCCATCCGCAGTTCAAGGTACGTCGAAGCCGGTGCGCCGCTGCCGGATCGGCTGACGCCCGTCTATCCGACGACGGCGGGTCTCGCGCAGGAGACGCTGCGCAAGGTGATCGCGCGCGTGCTCGCGGCGGACCCGACGCTGACCGCCGAATCGCTGCCCGATTGGCTGGTTGCGCGGCACCACCTCTGGAAGTTCGCCGACGCCGTGCGCTTTCTGCACACGCCGCCGCCGCGATTGTCCGCGCTCACCCAGCAGGCGCTCGACCAGCGCACCCATCCGGCGTGGTCGCGGCTCAAGTTCGACGAGCTCGTCGCCCAGCAGTTGTCGCTCAGGGCGCACCGGAAGGCGCGCGCGGCACGGCACGCGCCGGTGCTTACCGGGACCGGCGCGCTGACCGGCGCGCTGCTCGCACGCGTTCCGTTCAAGCTCACCCGCGCGCAGGAGCGCGTCTGGCGCGAGATTGGCCACGACCTGAAACGCGCCACGCCGATGCAGCGACTGCTGCAGGGCGATGTCGGCAGCGGCAAGACCGTCGTCGCGGCGCTCGCGGCGCTTGCAGGCGATCGAGTCCGGGCGGCAGGTCGCGTTCATGGCGCCGACCGAGATCCTGGCCGAGCAGCACTACCGGAAGCTCGCGCAGTGGCTCGACGGCTTGCCCATCGAGATCGCCTGGCTCTCCGGCGGGCTGCCGGCCAAGACGCGGAAGAAGGCGCTCGCCGCGCTCGCGAGCGGCGACGCGATGTTCGCGATCGGCACCCACGCGCTGTTCGAGGACGAGGTGCAGCTGCCGCGGCTCGGCCTCGCGATCGTCGACGAGCAGCACCGCTTCGGCGTCGCGCAGCGGCTGCGGCTGCGCGGCAAGGCGCTGGGCGACGCGCATCAGCTGATGATGAGCGCCACGCCGATCCCGCGCACGCTCGCGATGACCTTCTACGCCGATCTCGACGTGTCGGTGCTCGACGAGATGCCGCCCGGACGCACGCCGGTCGCGACCCGGCTCGTCAACAACAAGCGCCGCGACGAGGTGATCGAACGCGTGCGCCGTGCGTGCGCGGAAGGGCGGCAGGCGTACTGGGTGTGCCCGCTGATCGAGGAGTCGGAGAAGCTCGAGCTGCAGACCGCCGTCGCGCTGCACGCGGAGCTGACCGCCGCGCTGCCGGAGGTACTTCGGTCGGCCTGCTGCACGGACGCATGAAACCCGACGAAAAGGGCGCGGTGATGGCGGACTTCGTCGCCGGCAGGATTGCCGTGCTGGTCGCGACCACGGTGATCGAGGTCGGGCGTCGATGTTCCGAATGCCTCGCTGATGGTGATCGAGCATGCGGAGCGCTTCGGGCTCGCCCAGCTGCACCAGTTGCGTGGGCGCGTCGGGCGCGGCGCGGCGGAGAGCACGTGCTATCTGCTGTTCGAGGAGCCGCTCACGGAGACTGCGAAGGCGCGGCTCAAGGTCGTCTACGAGAACACCGATGGCTTCGAGATCGCGCGCCAGGACCTGCTCATCCGCGGCCCCGGGGAATTCCTCGGTGCGCGGCAGTCGGGAATGCCGTTGCTGCGCTTTGCCGATCTGGAGAAGGACGTCGCGCTGATCGAGCGCTCGCGCGACGCTGCGGCCGATCTGCTGGAGAAGGAACCGGCAGCCGCCGCGGCGCATCTCGACCGCTGGCTGGGCGGGCGCCAGGAGTTCATCAAGGCCTGACCGGCGCGCACCGTTGCCGGCCGGGGCCGCCACGCAAGGCCGTTCCGGGTCGAACTTGCGGCCACCGCTGCGCCGATGCTAGTATGACATTGGCATATTCGGCAACGGCGCATTGCGGAGGGGAGAGCCATGAACGCGAACGTCGCATCGATTCTGTCCGGTCTCGCGCTCGGGATTCGCCGTCTCGGCCTCCGCGCTCGGCCAATGCCCGGCCGCGCTTCCCGGCGCAGGGTGGCGCCCGTTCCGGGCCCGCTGCCGCTCTTTCCGCCGGACAACTGGTGGAACCTCGACATCTCGACGGCGCCCGTCGACCCGGGCTCGGCCAGCTACATCGCGTTCATCAACAACGGCGGCACGCGGCGGCTGCATCCCGACTTCGGCGGCGAAGCGTCGCCCGGGCAGCGTCGACATCTACGGCATGCCGTACGCGATCGTCGACGGCGCGCAGCCGAAGCAGGCGGTGACGTTCGAGTACTGGGACGAGAGCGACGGCGTCGACCCCGCGACGGGCGCAGGGCGTCCCGTTCTATCCGATTCCCGCGCAGGCGATCACGCAAGCCGCACTGGGTCGAAGGCGGCGCGCCGGGCAACGTCGATCAGCGCAGCCAGAGCGATCGCCATCTGCTGATCATCGATTGCACGAACCGCCACCTGTACGAGCTCTACAACGTCTATTTCGATGCCGGCGCAGGCGAGGTGGTTCGCGGGTTCGGGCGCCTTCTTCGACATGGCGGCCAACGATCGGCGCCCCGACACGCTGGACCTCGGCCGATGCCGCGGGGCTCGCGATCTTTCCGGGCCTCGTGCGCTACGACGAGGCGTGGAATCCGGCGATCACCGACATCGGCCATGCGTTCCGCGTGACCGTGCGCGCGACGAACGGCTACGTGTACCCCGCCTCGCACCGCGCCGGTTCCACCACCGGGCGCGCTGCCGATGGGCGCGCGGCTGCGGCTCAAGACGAGCGTCGGCGGGCTCGATCCGGCGCTGCGGACCAGCGATCCGAACGTGCAGAAGATCTTCCGCGCGATGCAGAAGTACGGCCTCATCGTCGCCGACAACGGCTCCGACATGTACGTCACCGGCACCTTCGACACGCGCTGGAACAACGACATCCTGAATCCGGCGTTCGCGAAGCTCACCGCGAGCGACTTCGAGGTGATCCGACTGGGCTGGCGGCCGATCGTCGATCCGCCCCTCGCTGGAGCGCATTGAGCGTCGATTCGAGTCCAGCTGCGCGGCGGTGCCGCATCGTCGGGCACCGTGACACTCTCGTCGCCGGCGCGCCCGGGCGGTGCGACCGTCGTTGCTTGCCAGTGCGAGCCCGGCGGTCGTCGTGCCGGGAAGCGTCATCGTCGCCGAAGGCGCGACGACAGCGACGTTTCGGCATCGCGACGTCCGTGTCGGCGCAGACGACCTCGACGACGCTTTCCGCGACCTACAACGGCGTGACGAAGACGACGACGATCACGGTCAATCGTGCCCGCCGCGTTCGCGACTCGCCGCACTCGATCTCGCTCCCGCTATCGTGGCTGGCGGCGTCTCCCGAGGGGACGGTGACCCTCGCGCGCCCCGGCGCCGGACGGCGGCGTGCTCGTGCGTCTTGCCAGTTCCAGTTGCCTGCTCGCCAGGTGCCCTCCGACGTGCGGGTGCCTGCCGGCGCCACGTCGGCGGTGTTTTCCGGTAACCACGAAGGCCGGCAAGAGCGGGTCGGTGACGATCTCCGCCACGTATGCGGGCAGGACCGCGGTCGCCACGCTCACCGTCAAGCGACGCTAGTGTCCGGGGCACGGCGTCATGACGTACTGCGCATCGTCGAATCACTCGTCCCCGCGGTGCCGGGTCGGCGGATACACACCCGCCAGGCGCGCGATCAGGATCGCCACGAACAGCGCGCCGATCAACTGCTCGAGGACGCAGACCGCGCGTGCCTGCGGCGTCAACGGGACGATGTCGCCGAATCCGGTGCTGGTCAACACCGTGTAGCTGAAGTAGAGCAGATCGACGATCTTTCGGACGTCAGGCTCGCGCTGCTCGAGAACGAACCGGGATAATGGTAATCGACGAGCGCATAGAGGAACGCCCACAGCGCCCCGATCATCAGATAAGCGGCTGCGGCGCCGAACAGCTTGTCGGCGGTCATCACCTCCGGCTGGAACACGTATTGCAGCAGATAGATGATCGTTGCCGTATACAAGGCGGCGCTGAATGCCCACGACAACGCGAAGGACGGCGCGTCATCGGAAGTGACGCCGAGCCAGTGGAAATACAATGCGGGGCCCGCCAGCAGCAAGGCGACGATGAATGACCCCGCCGTGCGTCCGATCGCCGCCACCGTGGCCACAACGACAAGCGCGTTCAGCAGCCCCGCCGCGATGCGGCCGGCTGGCGTGGCCCCGACGAACGGCAGCGCCGTGATGAACACCAGCAGGACGAGGAAGAGGTAGAAGCAGCGCTGAAAGAAGATCCGGCCGAGCGCCTGGCGGGCGAGTCGGATCGCCATGCTCAGATGCGGGACGTCCGTCTGCGTGCGAAATGCATCCCGCGATTCTATCCCGACGATCCACGATCGCAGGAGTCTCGTAGACCCGGTGTCGCGAAGCAACGCGATGCCGAAACATCGGCCCAGCAGCAGAAATTTGAATTCTATTTCGCGCGGAAGTGAGCGGAGGCTGCGATGAAGAGCCTCTTTCATTCCTCGCCGATGGGCCGGTACGGGCGGGACAATGCCCGCGGCGGAAGCGATCGGGTCATCGTTTCAGGCGGCGCATTGCCATTTTTCTGACCGAAATCAAAGTCTTGAACTGGCCTCGCCACCCGATTAAGCTAGAATCTCCGGCCAGGCAACCCAGACCGCGATGTCCCTTTACACCCTCGGCTTGAACCACCAGACCGCGCCGCTCGCCGTGCGGGAGCAGATCGCGTTCTCGCCCGACGCGCTGGGGCACGCGCTGCGTGACCTGCTGTCCCGGCCGAAAGTCCGGGAAGCGGCGATCCTGTCGACCTGCAATCGCACCGAGGTGTACGTTCATGGCACCGAGCCGGCGCCGGTCGTGCGCTGGCTCGAAGACTTTCACCGCGTTCCGAAGGACTCGCTGTCGCCGTACATCTACACGCTGCCGCGCGAGCAGGCGGTCACGCACGCATTCCGCGTCGCCAGCGGCCTTGACTCGATGGTGCTGGGCGAGCCGCAGATCCTCGGCCAGATGAAGCAGGCGGTGCGGCATGCGGAGTCGGCGGGCAGCCTCGGGCTGGTGCTCAATCGCCTCTTCCAGCGCACGTTCGCGGTGGCGAAGGACGTCCGGACGCAGACCGATATCGGCAGCGCGTCGATCTCGATGGCGGCCGCGGCGGTCAAGCTGGCCGAGCGGATCTTTCCCGCCATATCCGAGCAGCGGCTGCTGCTGATCGGCGCGGGCGAGATGATCGATCTGACCGCGACCCACTTCGCGGCGCGCAATCCCAAGTCGATCACGATCGCCAACCGCACGCTCGAGCGCGGCAAGCAGCTCGCCGAGCGCTTCCACGCCGAGGCGATCACCCTGAACGAAATGCCCGACGTGCTGCCGCGGTTCGACATCGTCGTCACCTGCACCGCGAGCACGTTGCCGATTCTCGGCAAGGGATTGCTCGAGCGCGTGGTCAAGTCCCGCCGGCACGCACCGATCTTCATCGTCGACCTGGCCGTTCCGCGGGACGTCGAGCCCGAGGCCGCGGAGCTAGACGACGTTTTCCTCTACAGCGTCGACGACCTGTCGAACATCGTCAAGGACAACCTCCAGGTACGCAAGGAGGCGGTGGTGCAGGCCGAGGAGATGATCGCGGCGCAGGCCGAGAACTTCCTGCGCTGGCTCGAGGGCCGCACCGTGGTGCCGACGATCACCGCCCTGCACGGCCATCACGACCAGCTGCGTGCGGCCGAGCTCGAGCGCGCACGCAAGCTGCTCGGCAACGGCACGCCGCCCGAGCAGGTGCTGGAGATGCTCGCGCGCGGGCTCACCAACAAGTTCCTCCACGCGCCGACGCAGGCGCTGAACCAGGCCGGCGACGCGGAGCGGGCGGAGCTGGTCGCGATGTTCGAGAAGATCTACAAGATTCCCTGAAAGCCTCGCTCCGCAGCAAGCTCGAAGCGCTGTCGCATCGGCTGGCCGAGCTCGACGCGACGCTCGCCTCCGAGGAGCTCCTGCGCGACCTCGACCGCTTCCGCGCGCTCTCCCGCGAGCGGGCCGAGATCGAGCCGGTCGTCGCCCGCTTCGCCGAATATCAGCGCGCAGAGGGCGACGTCGCGACCGCCGACGAAATGGCGCGCGATCCGCAGATGAAGGCGTTTGCGGACGAGGAGCACGCGGCGGCCACCACGAAGATGGACATGCTCGCGGCCGAGCTGCAGCGGATGCTGCTGCCGAAGGACGCCAACGACGAGCGCAACGTGTTCCTCGAAATCCGTGCCGGCACGGGCGGCGACGAGTCGGCGCTCTTCGCCGGCAGCCTCTGCCGCATGTACACGCGCTACGCCGAACGCAACCGCTGGCAGGTCGAGATCGTCTCCGCGTCGCCGGCCGAGCTTGGCGGGTACCGGGAAGTGATCCTGCGCATCGTCGGGCAGGGGGCGTATTCGAAGCTCAAGTTCGAATCGGGCGGCCACCGTGTCCAGCGCGTGCCCGAGACCGAGGCGCAGGGCCGCATCCACACGTCGGCGTGCACTGTCGCCGTGATGCCGGAGGCCGACCCGATCGCCGACATCACGATCAATCCCGCGGAGATTCGCATCGACACGTTTCGCGCGTCCGGTGCCGGTGGCCAGCACGTCAACAAGACGGATTCCGCGGTGCGGATCACGCATCTGCCCACGGGGCTCGTCGTCGAATGCCAGGACGACCGGTCGCAGCACCGCAACCGCGCGCAGGCAATGGCCGTGCTCGCCTCGCGGCTGCTCGATCGCGAGCGCCGCGAGCGGGCGCAGAAGGAGGCGTCGATGCGCAAGTCGCTGGTCGGCAGCGGCGACCGCAGCGAGCGCATCCGCACGTACAATTTTCCGCAGGGACGCGTCACCGATCACCGGATCAACCTGACGCTCTACAAGATCGACGCGATCATGGACGGGGATCTCTCCGAGCTTACCGGGGCGCTCGCACAGGAGCACCAGGCCGAGATGCTCGCCGCGCTGGGCGAAGGCGCGTGAGCGCGAAGGGCCGCTCCCGAGCGCGAATTGCCCCCGAAGCGCGAAGCGCGGAGGGTAGTCCATGAGTGCGAAGAATCTGCCGGCACCGTGGCTCGAGACGCTGCGCCTCGCGCTGCGCGAGTTCGTCGCCGGCGATTTCGATGACCTGTACCGCCTCGACAGCGACCCGCGCGTGATGAAGTACATCGCCGACGGCAAGCCGGCATCGCGTGTGGCGGTGCTGCGGTCGCTGGCGCGCATCATCCGCTATCCCGCGCTGTATCCGGATCTCGGGATCTGGCACGCATCACGCCGCGACAACGGCGCCTTCATCGGCTGGTTCTCGCTCAAGTACGCCGGCAAGTCACCGGACATCGAAGTCGGCTATCGGCTCCTGCCCGAGGCATGGGGGCAGGGCTTTGCCACCGAAGGCGCGCGCGCGCTCGTCGACTACGGTCTCGACGATCTCGACCTCGACCGGATCATCGGCATCACGCATCCGGGCAACAGGGCCTCGCAGCGCGTGCTGCTGAAGGCCGGCCTCATCGACATCGGCTGGGGCCACTACTACGACCGTCGCCTGCGCCTCTTCGCGGCCGACAATCCGGATCGATGACGGTCAACGTGACGGTGCGCCGGGCGCTCGCGCAGTCGGGGCTCGTGCCGCTCGACGCGCAGGTCCTGCTCGCCCACGTGATGCAGCACGACCGGAGCTGGCTCATCGCCCACGACGACGCGGGGCTCACGCGCGAGGAGGCGGACGCGTACTTCGCGCTCGCGCGCCGCCGTCGCGATGGCGAGCCGATCGCCTATCTCACCGGCGTTCGCGAATTCTGGGGTCTTTCGTTTCTTGTTTCGCCTGCGGTCCTGATCCCGCGGCCGGAGACGGAAACGCTGATCGAGCTCGTGCTGGCGCGGCTGCCGGCGGAGAGCGAGGTCGGCGTGCTCGATCTCGGCACCGGGTCGGGCGCGATCGCGATCGCGCTCGCGCACGAGCGACCGCGGGCGCGGATCCTCGCGACGGACCGCTCGGAAGACGCGCTTGCCGTCGCCCGCGAGAACGCGCGGCGCCTCGGGGCCGGCAACGTCGAGTTCCTGCGATCCGACTGGTACGCCGCCGTGCCGATCGATGCGTTCGGTGCGTCGTTCACCGTGATCGCGAGCAATCCGCCGTACGTGGCCGCAAACGATCCGCATCTCGCCGAAGGCGACCTCCGCTTCGAGCCGGTCCGGGCGCTCTCCCCGGGTGGCGATGGACTCTCGGCGATCCGCACGATCGTGGCCGGCGCGATGGAACGCCTCGCGCCGGCCGGTACGCTCGTCGTCGAGCACGGCTACGATCAGTCGGCGCGCGTGTGCGAGCTCTTCGCAGCGGCGGGCTTCGCGGACGTCGTCGCCGTGCGCGATCTTGCCGGGATTCCGCGCATCGTCGCCGGGCGCGGAGCGAGCGGACGCCTGCTGCGCGACCAAGTGCCGCGCAGTGAGGATCCCTCGATCCCACAGGGAACCGATGGCACGTCAATTGCTTAGCCGAACAGTCTCGGCACCGGATTTCCGTATTGGCGACAGGGACTTCGTCAATGGGTGCGGTGGTGCCACGGCGCAAAGGGCGATTGCCTATGTTCCGATTGCTACGCTACTTCTCCGTGACGAGCTCCGTTTCGATCCTCGTCGTCGCGGTCGTCCTTGGCGTCTTCTATCGCGAGATCGCGGTCCGTTCGCTGATCGCGATGGGGGAGTCGAACAACACCGCACTCACGCAGGTGCTGGCGAACTCGCTGCGTCCGCTGCTGACGCCATATTTCGCCACCGCCAGCGCGCTGCCCACCGACCAGCTGGGAAGGCACCCTGGACGCGGAGACCTTTCGGCTGCGCTGTTGACCCATCTGCAGGGGCTTTCGGTGGCCAAGGTCAAGGTGTACGACACACGCGGCCGCACGGTGTTCTCGACGGAGCCCCGGCAGATGGGCGAGGACAAGAGCGCCAACGCCGGCTTTCAGGGGGCTCGCGATGGGAATGTCGCCAGTGAGCTGACCCATCGCGACGAGTTCAGCGCATTCGATCGGGTGATCGAGAACCGCGATCTGCTCTCGACCTATATTCCGATCCGGCGTACGGCTGGCGGGCCGGTCGAGGCGGTGTTCGAGGTCTACGACGACGTCACGCCGTTCCTTGCGCGCATCGAGCGCACCCAGCGCATGGTGTTCATCGGTGTGCTGATCTCCCTGGCCCTGCTCTATGGAGTGCTGTTCGTGATCGTGCGCCATGCCGACCGCGTCATTCGGCGCCAGTACCGCGAGCGCGAAGTCGCCGAGGATGCACTCCGCGAGGCGCAGGCCAACCTCGAACGCCGGGTCGATGAACGAACGGACGAACTGGCCCGCGCGAATGCCGGACTCGAGGCCGAGATCGAGGAGCGCCGCCGCGCCGATGAACGCATCGTGCACATGGCGCACCATGACGCGCTGACGGGCCTGCCGAACCGTGCGCTGCTGGCGGACCGCGTCCGGCAGGCAATCGCGCGCGCCAATCGCAGCGGCGGCAAGCTCGCACTGCTCTTTCTCGATCTCGACCGCTTCAAGAACATCAACGACTCATTGGGCCATGCCGTCGGCGACCAGCTGTTGACGGCTGTTGCCGCGCGGCTCACGGCTTCACGGCGCGAAGTCGACACCGTCGCGCGTCTCGGCGGTGACGAATTCATTATCAGCCTTCCCGATATCGGCGGTGCGTCCGATGCCGCGAGTGTCGCGCAGAGGATTCTCGCCGACCTCGCAGGGCCGTTTGCGATTGCCGGACACGATCTGCACGCGGACGCCAGCATTGGCATTGCCATCTATCCGGGCGACGGCGACACCGCCGAGACGCTGGTGCGCAATGCCGATACTGCGATGTACCACGCCAAGGAGTCGGGCCGCGCCAACTACCAGTTCTTCGGCGCGCAGATGACCGAGCGCGTACGTCGCCGACTGTCCACCGAGACGAACCTGCGTGGCGCCCTCGAGCGCGGCGAATTCATGTTGCATTATCAGCCGCTGGTGGACCTTGCGGCCGCGCGCATCGTCGGAGCCGAAGCGCTGGTTCGCTGGCCGCAACCCGATAACCGCCTGGTGTCACCGTCCGAGTTCATTCCGGTTGCCGAGGACACGGGGCTCATTGTTGCGCTCGGCGAATGGGTGCTGCGCGAGGCCTGCGCCAGAGCGCATGGCTGGCAGTCGTTGCATCCGGGGCTGCGGATCGCCGTCAATCTCTCGGCGCGGCAATTCCGGCAGCGCGACCTCGCCGACATGATCGAACGAGTGCTGAACGAGACCCGGCTCGCTCCAGATCTGCTCGAGCTGGAGTTGACCGAGGGCATGCTCATGCAGCACGCGCAGGAAACGGTGAACATTCTGGGCCGCCTCGATGAGATCGGCGTGGGTCTCGCGATCGACGATTTCGGTACCGGCTACTCGAGCCTTTCATACCTGAAGCGTTTCCCGATCCATGCGCTCAAGATCGACCGGTCGTTCGTGCGCGACATCGGTACGGATCCGAACGATGCGGCGATCGTCACGGCAATCGTCGCGATGGCGCGAAGCCTGGACCTCGGAGTAACCGCGGAAGGCGTTGAGACCCATGAGCAGGCGGCGTTCCTGCGTTCGCTCGCCTGTGCCAATGCTCAGGGCTACTACTTCGGCCGCCCGATGCCGGCGGCGGAATTCTCCGCTCGGCTCGGAGTCACCGTCGCGCCGCGGCGCGCACGCGTGGCTGCCTAGGCTACAGCCCCAACGCCTCGTTCACTAGACGGCGCAGTTCGCGTCGCAGTCGCTCGCGGGTGGCCGCGTGCGCGCGACTGCGGTTGAGGTTCCTGATCTCGTACGGATCGCGCGCGAGGTCATAGAGCTCGTCGAGCTCGCCCGCCTTGCCGCGATTCACCCAGTGGATGTACTTGTGTCGCTCCGTGCGTACGGCCTTGTACGTCATGCCGACCAGCCATGACATCGCATTCTCGGCCCAGTACTCGATGAGGAAGGACTTGCGCCAGCCGGCGCGCTTGCCGGCGAACAACGGCAGCAGCGAGCGGCCCTGAATCTGCGCACCGGGCTTGCCGCCGGCCAGCTCGATCAGCGTCGGCGCGATGTCCTGGCAGATCACGAGATCGCGCACGCGCCGCGTCGTCCTGATCCGCGGAGGGAAGCGCACGGCAAACGGCGAGCGGATGCCTTCTTCATACGCGAAGCGCCGCTCGGGCCCCAGGCCGTGCTCGCCGAAGAAGTAGCCGTTGTCGCCGAGGAAGACGATGAACGTGTTGTCGAGCTGGCCCTGTCGTTCCAGCAGCCCGAGGATCGTGCCCACGCCTTCGTCGACGGACGCCATCATCGCGGCGCGCAGCCGGATTTCCTCCTGGCCCGAGTTCAGCGCATCGAGGACGGGTTTGGCGTGCGATTCCCGAAGCGCGAAGGCCTCGGCCCAGGCGGGCTTCTGCTTCAGGACCTCGGCATGCGACAGCATGTTGGGCGTGCGCGGGAACACGCATCCACGGTAGAGGTCCTGGTGCCGCTCCGCGACGCGATAGCCGCCCTGTTGCGTCAGATCGAGCGAGCCGTCGGCGGCCTGGGCGGCATCCGGATGCACGGCCTTGTGCGCGAAGAAGAGCGAGAATGGCTTGCTCCGCTTGCGCTGCAGGAAATCGACGGCGAGCCCGTTCATGATGTCGGTGATGTAGCCGCGATGCTCGACGTACTTGCCGTCGTGGTTGAGTGTCGGGTCGTTGAGGCGGCCATGCCCGTCGTAGCTCACCCAGTAGTCGTAGCCGGGGCGGGGCATGCCGTCGTTGCCCATGTGCCACTTGCCGATGTGCGCGGTCTCGTAGCCCAGCTTCTGCAGCTGCAGATGGTAGTTCGGGAGCCGATGGCTCATCGCGTCGCGCGCGACGTTGTCGATGATGCCGTGGCGGCTCGCGTATTGACCGGTGACGATCGACGCGCGGTTGGGCGAGCAGATCGGCGTCGTATGGAAGGCGCGCTCGAACAGGGCGCCTTCGTTCGCGATGCGGTCGATGTGAGGTGTCTTCATGTACGGATGCCCGCCCGCCCCGTACTCGTCGTAGCGCAGGTCGTCGATCAGGATCACCAGGAAATTGGGCTTCATCGTGCACGCGCTCCCGTAGTGCCGACTGTCAACAGCGGCATCGAATCCGCATATACTCGCCGTCAGTATACGAACGTTGGTCAGGGAGGGTGGCCCATGCTGTTGCGCAATACGATCGGGCGTTGGGGGCTGGCGGTCCGGCATTCGCTGAGGAGCACGGGTCTCGGGTTGGTCGTCGCGGTGGTGGGCGCATCGGGTGCCCTCGCCCAGAGCTGGCCTGCGAAGCCGGTCAGGCTCGTGGTTCCGCTCGCGGCCGGGAGCACCGCGGACATCGTCTCGCGCGTCGTCGCCACCGAGCTTGCCAAGCGCCTCGGGCAGCCTGTCGTCGTCGAGAACAAGCCGGGGGCGGGCGGCACGATCGCCATGGCCGAAGTCGCGCGCGCGGCGCCCGACGGGTACACGATCGCCTTCGCTTCGCAGGGAACGCTCGTGTTCAACCAGGCGCTCTACAGCGCGCCGGGCTACGATTCGCTCAAGGATTTCGCGCCGCTGGCGTTCGTCGGCGGCGTGTCCAACGTGATGATCGTCAACCCGTCCAACCCGGCAAAGGATCCGCGCGACATCGTGGCGGCGGCGAAGGCGAAGCCGGGACAGCTCACGTTTTCCTCGGGAGGCAGCGGCACCAGCCACCACCTGTCCGGCGTCCTGTTCGGGCAGCTGACCGGCACGGAGCTTCTGCACGTGCCGTACAAGGGCGCGCCGCAGGGCGTGCTCGCCGTCGTGACGGGGGAAGTCACGATGGGCTTCTTCAATACGCCGACGGTCATCACGCAGATCCGCGGCGGGAAGGTCAAGGCGCTCGGCGTGACGAGCCTCACGCGTTCGCCGCTGCTGTCCGAAGTGCCGACGCTGGACGAGCAAGGCGTGCGCGGCTACGAAGTCAACACCTGGTTCGGTTTCGTCGCGCCGGCGGCGACGCCGGCGGCGATCGTGACGCGGCTCAACACCGAGATGAACGGCATCTTCGCGCTGCCCGAGGTGAAGGAGAATCTCGCCGCGCAGGGATTCGAGCTGGCGCCGGCGGCGGCACCTGCTGCCTTCGCCAAGCTGATTCGCGACGACATGGCGAAATGGCTTCCGATCGTCAAGGCCTCCGGCGCGACCGCCAACTGATTCGGTAAACGGTGATGCGCTTGCTCTCGCATCTGTTCGAAAACAACCGCGTCTGGTCCGAGCGCATTCGCCGGAGCGATCCTGAATTCTTCGCCAGGCTCTCGCGGCAGCAGCGGCCGCGCTACCTCTGGATCGGGTGCGCGGACAGCCGCGTGCCGGCCAACGAGATCGTGGGCCTGCTTCCCGGCGAGCTTTTCGTCCATCGCAACGTCGCCAACGTCGTCGTGCACAGCGACCTCAATTGCCTCTCGGTGATGCAGTTCGCGGTGGATGTGCTGCAGATCGAACACATCATCGTGTGCGGCCACTATGGCTGCAGCGGCGTCGCCGCGGCGATCCGGAACGAGCGCGTGGGTCTCGCCGACAACTGGCTGCGCCACGTCCAGGACGTGCACGCGAAGCACGAGGCCCGGGTGGCCGCGATTGCCGACGTCCCGCAGCGCATCGATCGTCTGTGCGAGCTCAACGTGATCGAGCAGGCCGCCCATGTCTGCCAGACCACCGTCGTGCGCGATGCCTGGGCTCGCGGGCAGACGCTCGCGGTCCACGGCTGGGTCTACGGCCTCAAGGACGGCCTGGTGCGCGACCTGGGCGCGACCGTCACGCGTGCCGCGGATGTTCCCGTCGTCCACGCGGCGGCGCTGGCCGCGCTTTGATGCGCCGCGCGGTCCACGGTCGTGGCGGCAAGGTCCTGATGCCCTGCTTCTGAGTACTCCTGAGCGGATTCACCATGCAAATCGTCTGTCTCGACCTGGAAGGCGTGCTCGTTCCGGAAATCTGGATCGAATTCGCCACGCGCGCGGGAATTCCCGAACTTCGGCGCACGACGCGCGACGAGCCCGACTACGACAAGCTGATGGGCGGACGGCTGCGCATTCTCCGCGAGCACGGACTGGGTCTTGCGGACATCCGGAAGGTGATCGCCGAAATGGGTCCGATGCCCGGCGCCCGTGACTTTCTCGACGCGCTGCGCGACACCTACCAGGTGGTGATCCTCTCGGACACATTCTATGAATTCGCGCAGCCGCTGATGCAGCAGCTCGGACGACCGACGCTCTTCTGCCACTCGCTCGAGGCCGACGCCGACGGCATGCTGGTCGACTACCGCTTGCGCATGCCGGACCAGAAGCGCGAAGCGGTAAAGCGCTTCAAGGAGCTGAATTTCGAGGTCGTGGCGGCCGGCGACAGCTACAACGACACCGCGATGCTCGGCGAGGCCGATCGCGGCATCCTCTTCCATCCCCCGGAAAGCGTGATCCGCGAGTTCCCGCAGTTCCCCGTCACGCGCACGTACGGCGAGCTGCGCGAGGCGGTCGACCGGGCGTTCCGGGAGCTCTGATCGCACCGGCAGCGGTAATCCGCGGTCAGCGCCGGTTGACGCCGCGGGTGCGCCTGCGCCACCGGCCCTTGCACATGGCTAAGCGGCACGCAACAGCGTGACCTCGCCGTCGGCTGCGGGGAAGAGCGTGAGCGCCTCGTCGACGCCCGCTGCCTTGAGCAGGCGCTCCTGCACCTGCGCCGGCGAAAAGCGGTCGGCGGCGACCGTATCGGCGAAGCGCGCCGCCGCCGCCGGGTCATCGAAGAACTTGCGGAACATCCGTTCGAGCTGGTCGCGGTCGCACAGACCGAGCTCCAGCCGGAAATCGACGCGACCCGAGCGGATTGCCGCCTCGTCGATCAGCTGCGGGTGATTGGTCGTCAGGAACACGACCGAGCCCTCGTGCGCGGCCACGCCGTCCAGCGCGTTGATGAAGCCCGAATAGGAGACCTTGACGCCGGTGTCGGCCTTGCTGCGCTGCTGAAAGAACGCGTCGACGTCCTCGATCAGGATTACCGAGCGCCGCGGCACGCTCGCGAGCAGGTTGCCGATCTTCTCGTCGGTGACGTTGGGCGAGGCGAGCGAGAGCACACAGACGTTGAGCGACAGCTCGGAGGCAAGCGCGGTGACGAGCGAAGTCTTGCCCGTTCCCGGCGGCCCGTAGAGGAGATAGCCGCGGCGCCACGGGATGCCGAGCGCCTCGTAGCGCTCGCGCGCCGCGAAGAAGCGGTGGAGGTCGGCGGTGATCGCCTCCTTCTGGCCGTCCTTCAGCACGACCGAGTCGAGCTTGCGGTTGTTGCCGAGGCGCGCCCGCGTCCACTCGTTGTTGTAGGGGCTCGGCACGTAGATCGCGATCCGATTCAGCTCGCGCTCGATCCGGTGCGTCATCGCCGCATGGACCAGCGCTTCCAGCGGCGCCTTGTCGCGCCCGAACGTCGACAGACTGATCTTCTCGATGACGCTCGCCGCGACCTGCACCTCGCGCTTCATCCACATCAGCCGGCCGTCGAGCACGAAGACGTGGAAGCCCTCGCCCGGCGAGAACAGCGGCACCGGGCGGCCGCCCTGCTGCAGCTCGTCGTGCAGGCTCTGGTACGTCGAGCCCTGCTGCCGGACGGCGCGCACCGTGAAGTTGTTGATCCGCCGCAGCGCGTCGCGGCTGTCCATGTACTCGATGAGCGCCGGGAACATCAGCTCGTCGCGGCTGTCCGCGGTCAGCGTCGTCACGAAGAAATGCCTGCCCCACCGGGCGAGCTTGACCGGCACCTCGCGCAGCCACATCGCTGCGAGCCCGAATGCAGCCAGCGTGACGCCGCCGGACACGAGCTGATTCGAAGCGAACGCGGATTGCAGTGTTTCGAACATCGAGCCTCCCCGGCTTGCTGGCGGGCCCACGGCGGGCCGCGCGCCATTAACGCGCGGGGGCCCCGATCGGCTGACGTGCCGGCGGCGGACGGCTTCGCGTCAGGCGCTGCGGCGGCGGCGCACTGCCTCGGTCAGGGTGCGCAATGCGTCGACCGTCTGCTCCCAGCCGAGGCACGGGTCGGTGATGCTGGTGCCGTAGGCGAGCTTTGCCGGATCGTCGCGCCCCGGCGCGAACTTCTGCGCGCCCGGATGGATGTGGCTTTCGATCATCGTGCCGAAGATCCGCCTGCTGCCCGTCCCCACCTGCCGCGCGATCTCCTGCACGACGTCCTGCTGCCGCTCGTGCTGCCGGCCGCAGTTCGCGTGCGAGCAGTCGATCATCAGCATCGGGGGCAGTCCGGCCCCGGCGAGCGCGTCGCAGGCCGCAGTCACGCTCGCCTCGTCGTAGTTGGGCGCGGTCCCGCCGCGCAGGATGATGTGGCAGTCCTTGTTGCCGCGGGTGCGGATCATCGCGATCTGGCCGCTCTTGTGCACGCCGAGGAAATGGTGCGGACGCGAGGCCGCCTGGATCGCGTCGCAGGCGATCTTGACGTTGCCGTCGGTGCCGTTCTTGAAGCCGATCGGCGCCGAGGAGCCCGACGCGAGCTCGCGGTGGACCTGGCTTTCGGTCGTGCGCGCGCCGATCGCGCCCCACGCGATCAGGTCGCCGATGTACTGCGGCGAGATCGTGTCGAGGAGCTCGCTGCCCGAGGGTACGCCCAGCTTGCCGATGTCGATCAGGAGCTCACGGGCGATGCGCAGGCCCTCGCTGATGCGACAGCTCTCGTCGAGGTACGGATCGTTGATCAGGCCCTTCCAGCCGACCGTCGTGCGCGGCTTCTCGAAGTAGACGCGCATGACGACCTCGAGCGTGTCGGCGGAGCGCTCGCGCTCCGCGGCGAGGCGGCGCGCGTAATCCAGCGCTGCCACCGGATCGTGGATCGAGCAGGGCCCGACGACGACGAGGAGCCGGTCGTCGGCACCCTTCAGGATGTTCCGGATCCGGCCCCTCGTGCCGGCGACCAGCGCCTCGACCGGAGTGCC
Organism: uncultured beta proteobacterium; assembly: GCA_963783525.1. GTDB lineage: Bacteria > Pseudomonadota > Gammaproteobacteria > Burkholderiales > Casimicrobiaceae > CAIWHR01. The sequence goes on along the minus strand of CAWAOF010000008.1, from coordinate 2,895 downwards.
CTGGATCGGAAAGAAGCGGATCAGGTGCTCGGGCGGCGGCAGCAGCACCATGTCGACGACGTGCTCGTCGTCGGTGCGCGAGGTGCGATCGTCGTGGCGGATGGCGGAGCCGGGGCGGCTGGAATGGGTCGTCATGGCGTGGGCTGCGCGTGGTTGGGCACCGGGAAGCATTCACGAACGCGGCGCCTGGTGGAGTGAAGGGGTTCATTATCGCCTGCCTTCGGCGACCGGCGTAAGATCCGCTTTGCACCCAGGCCGAATGTCTCGGCCGCCACAAGCGGCGGCTCGCCAGGATCGGCTGCGTGTTCACCGACGATCAACTCGCCGCCACCGCCGGAGGCAACCAGAAATGCTCGAACTGCGCCGGGCCGGTGAGCGCGGTTACGCCGATCACGGGTGGCTCAAGTCCTTCCACACGTTCTCGTTTGCCGATTACTACGACCCGGCCCACATGGGCTTCGGGCCGCTGCGGGTGATCAACGAGGATCGCGTCGCCGCCGGGCAGGGCTTCGGCACGCACGGTCACCGCGACATGGAGATCATCAGCTACGTGCTCGAGGGCGAGCTTGCGCACCGGGACAGCATGGGCAACGGCTCGGTGATCCGGCCGGGCGACGTGCAGCGGATGTCGGCAGGCACGGGCGTGCGGCACTCCGAGTTCAATCACTCGAAGGACGGGGTCACGCACTTCCTGCAGATCTGGATCGAGCCCAACCGCGTCGGCATCGCTCCGGGCTACGAGGAGAAGAACTTTGCGGCCGCGGAGAAGCAAGGCCGCCTGCGGCTGGTCGCCTCCGAGGACGGCCGCGACGGGTCGGTCGTGATCCACCAGGACGCGAAGGTGTACGTCGGGCTGTTCGACGTGGGCGAGACCGCCACGCTGGAACTGGCGGCCGATCGCCTCGGCTATGTCCATGTCGCGCGCGGTGGCGTGAGCGTCAACGGCGTACGCCTTGCCACCGGCGATGCGGTGAAGCTCACCGCCGAGACTGCGATCGCGCTGACCGACGGCGACGCGGCCGAAGTGCTCGTGTTCGATCTTCCGCGTTCGCGCTGAATCGTCGACCCCCCGCTTCCGGCGCAGTGTCCTGCAAGGTGACGAACAGCCTCGCGCATCGCTTCTGTGTTGCGCCGATGATGGATCGGTGCGGTTCACGCTCAAGATCAATAGCTTGCAACGCGGCGTGTGCAAATCGTGTGCACGCACCGGCTTGGCTGTACTGCGCTCGAGTACTGTGGAACGCGATGCTTGGATTGCGCTGCAAGTTGCGCCCCGCATTCGCGTGCTGCAGGTTGTTCGGGTTAACCTGATACTCACAGACCGGCATACTTCAATCGTTCATTCGTCAACCTTGAGGTTCCGGCACGAGCGGGCCGTAATGGCGGCGACCCTCTTTGCGGCCTTGGCAATCAGCTGGGCGCGTTACCTTGCCCCGGCGAACCTCGATCACCCGCTGTCGCTCGCGACCCAGGTCGTATTGTCGGTGCTGCTGTGGAGCGCAGTCTGCGCGATCCTGCGCGACCTGTTCCGCCACGGGCAACCGGCGCCGAAAACGTGCTCGGCACGATATGCGGCGGCTACCTTATCGCGGGCACCGCGTGGGGGCATGTCAATGCAATCGCGTATCTGCTCGCGCCGTCGGCCTACAGCATCAATCCGGAGATCACCGCGCTTCTTCCCGATTGGCATGGCCGGGTGGCGCTGTTCACGTATTACGCCTTCGCGCAGGTGTTGACGATTGGCTACTCGGACGTGACGCCGATTCGCGCGCCCGCGACGACGCTGAGCCTGTTCGCCGCTTTGTTCGGCGTGTTCTACACGGCCGTCGTCGTGTCGGTGTTCGTCGGCCTGGCGCAGGGGGGGAAATCCCAGTCGCCGAAGGACAAATGACGCCCGCGTCTCATCTAACAGAGCCTTGCCAGCCAACTTGCATTTGTGTAACCTGCTGTGTAAGGAGTCACACATGGCCACCAATCTTGCCCTGGAACCGGATCTGATCGACCGCGCTGTGAAGGTGAGCGGCGAAAAGACCAAGAAGGCGGCAGTTACGCGCGCACTTGAGGAATTCATTGCCCGCCGCAGCCAGAAGCGTCTGGTCGAATTGATGGGAAAGCTCGAATGGGATGAGTCGTTCGACTACAAGGCCGAGCGCTCTCGCCGGTGACTCTGTTCGTCGATACGAGTGTATGGTCGCTCGCGTTCCGCCGCGACCCGGTTTCTACCGCCCCCGAGGTACGCGTACTGTGCGATGCTCTCGAAGGCGGACAGACAATCGTCGTCACGGGTCTCGTCTTGCAGGAATTGCTGCAGGGATTTTCGGGCCCGCGGGCGCGCAGAGACATCATTGACCGCTTTGCGGCGCTGCCGCTATTGGCTCCGGACCGGCAGGATCACATCGACGCCGCGGAGTTGCGCAATCGCTGTCGCCGCGCCGGCTTGCAGATTGGCACGATCGACGCCGTGATCGCGCAGCTGTGCATTCGTCACGACCTGATGCTGCTGACAACCGACAACGATTTTGTCCTCGCCGCGCGACATTGCGCACTTCGAATTTGGAGGAAGGCGCGCTAGCTATTATCGGCGGAACCAGTCGGTCAGCGTCGCTGACCAATTTGTCAAGAAACAGCCGTTCGGCTCGGCTGCACCGTACGGAAGGGTAGTCATAGTACCGGCCCAAGCGTTGCAATGAGGTTGTTCCATAGCCGGCGTGATATCGGCCAGGCCGCTACCGCCGCATGTGCGCCACGTGTGCACTGACAACTCTCCCAGGCGACTTCGCTTTCAGTCTGCGAGTACCACCGCGTAATGGAGCAAAAGCGGTCGCGCTCGCATGGCGACAAGATGACCCGTCGCTCCAACAATCTATTGGACCGACCGAGCGTCAAACACTGGCG
>CAWAOF010000007.1:0-262488 GCA_963783525.1 uncultured beta proteobacterium | reverse complement strand
AGCCGCCGGAGATGCGCAGAACAATCCGGTCGGAGCGGGTATCGATCGAGCCGGCCGGCGACAGCGCGTTCTGCTCGCGCAGGACGTTGAAGATGGCGTGCGGGTCGATTCCGAGGGTCGCGAGCTTGCGATGGGAGGTCTCGATGTAGATCTTCTGGTCCTGCTCGCGAGAACCTCGGCCTTGGCCACGCCGGGTACGCGCAGGATCTCCTTGCGCGCGTCCTCGACCCGGTCCCGGAGCTCCGCGTAGCTGAAGCCGTCGCTGGTAAAGGCGTAGATGTTCCCGAACACATCGCCGAACTCGTCATTGAAGAACGGGCCGATCGTGCCCTCCGGCAGCGTGTAGCGGATGTCACCAATCTTCTTCCTGACCTGGTACCAGAGGCCCTCGACTTCCTTCGGCGGCGTCGAATCCAGGAGCGTGACGAAGATGGTTGCCTCGCCGGTCCGGGTGAACGAGCGCACGTAGTCGAGATTCGGCGTCTCCTGCACCTTCTTCTCCAGCCGCTCGGTGACCTGCTGCTCCATCTCCGTCGGCGTCGCGCCCGGCCAGAACACCCTTATCACCATCACCTTGAACGTGAATTCGGGATCTTCGGCCTGCCCGAGCCGGAAGTAGGAGAACGAACCGGCCGCGAACAGCGCCAGCATGAAAAAGAGCACCAGCGACTGGTGCTCCAATGCCCATCCGGAGAGATTGAACTGCTTCATTGCCCTGCCTTCACTGCCGGCTCTCCGCGCAGGCGAACCTTCTCGCCGGCGAACAGCTTGTGCACTCCGGCGCGCACGACGACGTCGCCCTGCTTGAGGCCGGACACCACGACGACGCTGTCCTCGACATACTGGCCGACGCCGACTGGAACGAGCCGAACCTGGCTCGTCGTGCTGTCGACGACCCAGACCGCGGGACGCCCGTTGTCCTGAAACAGCGCGGCGGCGGGCAGGGTGATGGTGTCCTCGCGCCGACTGTTCCGCAGCCACACGTTCGCGGTCATGCCGAGCTTCATCGCCGCCCCGGCGTCCTGCACGCTGATCCGCGCGAGCGTACGTGCGCGTCACCGGATCGGCGGACGGGCTGATCTCGCGTACCTTGCCCTTGTAGGTCTTCGCCGGATCCGTCCACAGCGAGATCGCGATGTCCCGCGGTGTCGTCAATTCCGACAGCCTGTTCTCCGGGAACGTTGATGGCCACCTCCGGCTCCTCGGTGCGCGCAGCTTCATCACCGTCTGGCCGGCGGCGACCACCTGCCCGACCTCGACCGGAATCGCCGTGACCACGCCGGCGTGATCGGCCGTGAGCGTCGCGTACGCGGCCTGATTCGCCGTGACGGCGAGCTGCGCCTGTGCCTGCTCCAGCCGGGCCAGGGCCACCGCCGTTGCGCTCTTGCGCCGGTCGTACTCGAGCTTGCTGATGAAGTCCTTCTTGTACAGGTCGGCATACGGCTCGAGCTCGGCCTTGCTTTGTTCGTACTCGGATTTCGTCGCCGCGAGCTGCGATTGCGCGCTGCGCGCACTCTGCTGCTGATCCTCCGGATCGAGCCGGGCGAGCACCTCGCCTTTGCGCACGAGCCCGCCGACCTCGACGTTGCGCGCGATGATCTTTCCCGGGATGCGGAAGCCGAGATTGGTCTCATAGCGCGGGCGCACTTCTCCGGAATAGGCGAAGGCGTTTTCGGAGCTGCCGATCGTGACACGCACGACCTCGACCGGCCGAATCTCCGGCGCTGCCGCCGGCTTCTCGCCGCAACCCGCGCCAAGCATCGCCAGCGCAAGCATGCACACCAACGCAACCCGAGACGACATGGCTACGCCATGGATCATCGTTCCGCCTGACGAAGGATGCGCGACCGAAGGGCCCTCCAGTGGCGCCGACCTGAGTATTGGGGGTTTGGTCGGGCGGGTCAACCGCACGCTATCGGATGCACCAAAAAGCTGCTAAATAGGGCTCGTGTGCAGTGCAGGAGGGTGGCCGTGGGTGTGGACCGGACGAAGGAGCGCAAGCGCGTCGTGATCGTCGGCGGTGGCCATGCGGGATTCCGCGCCGCCAAGCGACTGCTCGCGCGGCGCAGGCCATCCGACAACCTCGATGTCGTCGTCGTGAGCCGCGAGACCTCCGAGGTCTATCACGGCCTGATGCCGCAGATCGTCGGCGGACGCGTCCAGGCGCGCAACATCCTGGTTCCACTGCGCAACTTCCTTCCTGGAATGGTCTTCTACAACTACGAGGTCGAGCGGATTGACCTCTCGACCCGCCGGGTCATCCTCGATCCGGCAGCCGAGCGCGCGAAGATCGAAATTCCGTACGACTATCTCGTACTCGCGCTCGGCTCGGTCACCGACCTGTCCCGGTTTCCCGGCCTGCACGAGCACGGCCTGCAGACGAAGACGATCGGCGATGTCTACCACCTGCACGATCATCTGCTCGAGATGCTGGAGCGAGCCTCGGTCGAAGACGACGCCGCCGAGCGAGCACGACTGCTGACCTTCGTCGTTGCCGGGGCCGGTTACGCGGGCGTCGAAATCGGCGCGGAGGCAAATGCTCTGCTGCGCTCGGCGCTCCCGGTCTATCCATCGATCCGCCCCGAGGAGCTCCGGGTCTCGATCGTCTGCAGCAGCGACCGCATTCTGCCGGCGATGCACGAGAAGCTCGCCGCGCGCGCGCATCGTCATCTGACGCGCAAGGGAGTGACTATCCTTCTCGACACCACGCTCCAGAGCGCGAGTGCCGGCGAGGTGGTTCTGTCCACGGGTGAGCGCGTGCCGACGAGGACCATCATCGTCACCATCGGCATCGCGCCGAATCCGGTGATCGCCGAGCTCCCGCTCGCGAAGGACCGGGGACGGGTGAAGACCGACGAGTTCTGCCGGGTGCCCGGGCATGCCGGTGTCTACGCGATCGGCGACAACGCCGCGGTTCCGCATCACGCGACCGGTGAACCTTGCCCGACGACATTTCTGTACGCGGTCACACAGGGCATCCGTGCTGCGGACAACATCCTCGCCGAGCGGCGGGAGCGGCAGCTGCGCCCCTACACCTTCCGCAACTTCGGCGAGATCGCTCAGCTGGGCAACACGTTCGGCCTTGTCCAGCTCTACGGCACGCCGTTGTCGGGCTTTCTCGCGAGCATCCTGGTGCGGACCGCGTTCTTCGTCGCGGTTCCGAGCTGGCGCTGCCGCCTGGGGCTCATCACCGATTGGATCGCCGACGCCGTGCTTCCGACCGACGTTTCCCAGATGAAGATCGCCCGCAGCGACACGATCGTGCCTCTGCGCTTCTCGGCCGGGCAGGTGATCGTCCGCCAGGGAGAGCCGGGCAGCCGCTTCTACATCGTCAATGCGGGAAGGGTCGAGGTCGTTCGCCGCGATGGGGGCCAGGAACGGGTGCTGCGCACGCTCGGTCCCGGGGAATACTTCGGCGAGATCGCTCTGCTCCAGGCCTCGGAGCGAACCGCGACGGTCAGGGCAGTCGAGGATACGAGAGTTCTCAGCATCGCCCGCCACGCGTTCACCGCAGTTGTGCGCGACCTTCCCGTTCTGGGGAAGGCAGTCGCGGAGGTGGCGGGATCGAAGCTCGGCTGCGCCGCGCCCGCGAGTCGTGAATGACGATCGGCCTGTCGAGCCGATGCGTCACGGAACGAACAGGTCCGCGAAAGTCGGGTCGCTTCGCAGCGCGTTGAGCCGTTCTGTCGCGTACCGGTAGCCCACGTCGGCGATTTCGTCCAGCTTTTCGAACTCGAGCACGCCGTAGGGGTCGATCGGGGGTCGAAGGCACACGTCGGCGTCCCGCTTGACCTCGCGCGTCTTCTGGCTGCTGGCGACGTCCGTCGTGCGGATCAGCACGTCGGCGATGAGCGGCACCTCGATCGCCTTGGTGTACGGCAGGAAGCGGCCGCGCAGGAACGACCACGGCGATGGAATTTCCCGGAACTTGAACTTGAACTCGTGCTCGGACCCGACATCGACCACCAGTACCCGGCGGCAGGAGCGCTCGCGCATGATGTCCCCGGGCAGATTGTTGACGATGCCCCCGTCCACGAGGATGTTGCCCTGTTCCAGCACCGGCACGAACACGCCGGGCAGCGAGGCGCTGGCGCGGATCGCCTTCCAAAGGGGGCCCCGCTCGTGAATCAGCATTTCACTGGTGGATAGGTTGCATGAGATACAGAAGTAGCTGAGCCAGAGATCCTCGATTTCGGCGGTGCCCCATATGTGCTGCGCCATGCTGTCGAGCCGACGGCTGCGTATGAGCGAAATGATCGGTAGTCCGTATTCCTTGTGCGGCTTGCGATGCAGCCAGGCGTCCCGATTGATCTCGACCATCTCCTTCCAATCCCGACCCATCGCCACCAGGCCGGAGATCACGGCACCCATGCTGGTGCCGCCGATCATGTCGATCGGGACGTTCGCTTCGCGCAGCGCGCGCAGCACGCCGATATGCGCGAGGCCGCGCGCGCCGCCGCCGCCCAGCACCAGCCCGATCGCCACGCCCGCGAGGCAGCGCGCAAGCCGCCGGAAATCGGCCTCGGTATCCAGGCGGATGTGGAAGTGATGCGCGATGTCCCGTCCGGCGAACCAGCGCGCGGTTCCCGTCGGCAGCCGGCTGCCGTCACGATGCAGCAGGACGAGCGAGCGCCGGGCATGCGAGACCGCTCGCGCCCCGTCGAGCAGCGACTTTTCCAATGCGCCAGGCGCGGGATCCGCGTCCGCGTGCGCCACCAGGATCACTTCGTCGGCCTGGCGCAGGCAGCGCCGTGTCCATGCCGATGTGCTCGCGTCGGCCTCATAGACCAGGAAGCGGTACTGCGACTCCTGCTGGTCGAGCCAGGCCGTAAGCCGGATTCCCGCTGCCTCCTCTTCCTCGCCGCCGCCGATTGCGTTCAGATTGAGCAGAGTGTCGAAGCGCGCCGCTGACAGATGCAGCGTGGGGCCGACCGTCTCCAGGCCGCGCACGAGCCGCGCACAGAAATCCGCGGTGGCCATGCCCGGTCCGGCCGCCACGACCGTGATGCACTTCGCGAGGGTGCCGGCCTCCTGGCGTTCGCGCGCCCTCATGCGCCGCACGACGATCCGGGCGATCGTCTGCATCACCTGCGGGTATTTCGTGGCGATTTCGTCGAATGCCTGGCGCGGCACGTGAACGAGCTCGCTGTCACGGACCGCGGTGACCGTCGCAGTCCTGGGCTCGCCGGTCAACAGCGCGATCTCGCCGATGCTTTCACCCCGGGTCATTTCACCCAGCACCCGGCCCTCCGGCGAGACTGCCCGCAGGCGCCCGCCGACGACGAAGTAGAGATCCTCGCTCCGGTCGCCGGCGGCAAAGAGTTGCGCGCCCGCGCGCAACCGCGTCCATTCGACGCGTGCCTCGATGAAGCGCAGCATGGTCTCGTCGATGGCGCCGAACAGCCGCGGCAGCCCGATCGCAAGCTGGTCGCGCGCCAGCCGGCGACGGATGCTGGCGGCCATTTCGTGCACCGCCTGCGGGGTGGCCTTCACGCTGCGCTCGAAGGCTGCGCGCGGCACCCTGACCAGCACTGCATCGGTCACGGCCGTCACGGTGGCGCCGTACACGCCTCCGCCCGCAAGAATCGCCATCTCGCCCGCCAGCTCGCCCGGGCCGAATTCGGAAAGCGTGAGTTCGGTCCCGTCGTCCTGGGTCGTCGTCGCGCGAAGCTTCCCGACGACTACGACGTAGAGGGCATCCGCGGCCCCGCCCTTGCGCAGCAGTTCCCGACCAGCGGGAAGATCCACCCGTTCGAGTGCATCGCCTGCGCCGACCAGCAGTCCCTCGCGCAACGCGGGGAGCCGCGCCGAAAGACAATCGAGAAGGTCGCGGAGGCCGGTAGTCGTTCCCATCGTCATGCTGTTGCGCCTCCTGTCGCTGCGGCAATCCGATCGTACCCGAAAATCTCGACGGCCGAATGTCCCTTGATCGCACGTGCCCCGAGTGGTACGAGTGCGTCGCGCGTCGGAAGCCGATCGGCGACCGCCCGCGAGCAGACAAGGTGATAGCCGACTTCCTTGGTGACGCCCTCGAGGCGTGAGGCGACGTTGGTCACGTCGCCGATCAGCGAGTAATCATGGCGCGCGGCGGCGCCGATGTGGCCGGCGACCCCTTCCCCCGCGTGCAGCCCGACCCCGATGTCCAACGGCAATTCGCCGTTTCGCGCGAGCTCGACGTTCAGCTCGCGCAGGTAGGCGAGGATGTCGCGCGTCGCGTCGAAGGCGGCGGCGCAGGGGTCGGGCAGCGCTTGCGGCACGCCGAACACCGCCATGATACCGTCGCCCATGAAGCTGATGACGGTGCCGCCGTGGTCGTGAATGATCGGCACGATCCGCTCGAAGTAGCGGTTGAGAAAGGCGATCGTCTGCTCGGGAGTCATGCGTTCGCTGCGCGTCGTGTAGCCACGGATGTCCGAGAAGAGGACACAACCGAACTGCTTGACGCCACCCAGCGCGGGATTCAGCGTTCCGGCGAGAATCTCGCGCATCACGACCGGGCTCACGTAGCCGTCGAACGCACGACGCAGGCGACGCCGCTCGCGCAGGTTAAGGGCCGTCTCGAGCGCCTGCCGTCCGCCCAGGGAAACGAGGGTAACGAGCATCGCGTTGGCGACTGGAAGGTCGAACCCGTTGGCGAGCGCCAGTGTCGACGCAGCGACGCACAGCGCCCACGCCGCCGCGACGAGCGCGAGCACGCGGGCGGCGGAGGGCACGACCAGCCAGAACAGCGCAGCCGCGAGTGCCAGCACGAGGGGGATCCAGCCGGCGACGGGCCGGACGAGTCCGTCGTTCAGCAGGTTGCGCAGCGCCTGCGCCTGGACCAGGACGCCCGGCGCATCGACCGCGTCGGGGTCCCATGCGACGAGATTCACCGGCACCTTCAGTCGATCCTCGAATTTCATCACGCTGCCGAGCACCACCGCCTTGCCGCGAAACGCGCGCTCGAGGCCGGCCGTATCGGCGGAGTCGTGCCATTCGAGCACGTCTTGCAGCGGAATGAAGTCGAACGCTCCCCCGACCGCGTAGTCGATGAGGCCGCGGGTGACCACGGGTCGGCCCAGATGGCGCGCCATCTGGCCGACCAGCGTCGCGACCGTGCCGTTGTCCGCTCCGATCCGCTCGTCGAACCGGCGCACGACTCCGTCCGGGTCGACCGGCAGCAGCGCGTAGCCCGCGGCGTCCTTGCCGGCGGCGGCCATGAAGGCCGGATAGATCGGCCGCGTGGCGCCGGCGGGGTCGACGGTGAGGGCGAGCACGATTGGCGTCGTGCGCCGCGCGGTCACGATTCCCGTGAGCAATTGCCGGTCGTGTCCGGGAACGAGCTGTTCGTAGCTGCGCTCGGGCAGCACGACGTCGAGTCCGATGACCGCCGCGCCACCGCGTGCGGCCGCCTGCAGGAATCGACCCAGATGCGGATGCCACAGCGCGAGGGGTTCGTGCAGGATGCCGGTCGTGCGTTCGTCGAAGCCGACAACGACGACATCGTTCGCGACCGGACGCGGCGCAAACTTCCGCAGCGCATTGAACTGGGCGTCCTGCAGCATCCGGTCGAGCGCGCCGACCCAGGGCGTCGAGCCGAGACCTGCCGCGAGCAGCATGAGAAGGAGGACGGCGCCGACGCGCATCATGCTGCGGGATCCGGCGGGAAGTTTGCGGCAAGTCGATACGGCAGCGCAAGCGACATCCTGCTTGCAAGCGAATCCTGCTGTCGGGTGCGCGCTGTTGGCGCTGCCGCGTCGGGGCGTCGATTCACGGTTACACTGCCGGCGATGACCGACTTGCGTCACCCGGACGCGAATGTCGGTGACGGGAGGTCGCCGTTGCCATGACTGCGAAGAACCGTGCGGCAGGGGCGCCGGCGCCCCTCGATCTGACCGGATGCGCCGAATGGATCGTCGAGCGCGGCATACGCGGACTGCCGCTCGACGAGCAGGTCGATGCCTTCTGCCGTCGCGTCGTCGCCGCGGGATTCCCGGCGCGGCGCTTCAACATGGCGATCGGCACCTTGCACCCGCGGCACGGTGCGCGCGGTTACGTCTGGACGGCGGCGGGCCTCACGACGAACGCGTTCCCCCGCCGGCGCTCAGGCGATGAGAGCGAAGCCTACCGCCGCAGCCCGATCCATCATCTGCGCACCTCGGGGGAGGTGCGCATGCGTCGTCGGCTCGATGCGGGCGGCAGCGATGAGTTTCCGCTTCTCGCCGAGCTCCGCGAGGCGGGCATGACCGACTATGTCGCGCGCATCGTGCGCTTCGACGGCGCACAGTCGGCGATGCTGCGCACCGGAATCGTCGCCGACGGCCTCGATCAGCCGGATCCGCTGCAGGGCATCTTCTTTTCCTGCGCGACTGATGTGCCGGACGGCTTCGATGAGGGTCAGCTGCTGCAGGTGGGTGCGCTGCTTCCGTACCTCGCGCTCGCGGTGAAGTCGCGCTCGACCTTCGATGTCGCACACACGCTTCTGGAAACCTATCTCGGCCAGGATGCCGGCCGGCGCGTACTCACCGGCGAGATCGACCGGCACTCGGTGCAGCGGATCAAGGCGGTGATCTGGCTATGCGACCTGCGCGGCTTCTCGGCAGTCGCGAGCCGCGTGCCGCCGGAGGAGCTGGTGGACATCCTGGACGCGTACTTCGAGGTGATGGCGCGGCCGGTCCTCGACAACCAGGGTCAGATCCTGAAGTTCATGGGCGATGGCTTTCTCGCGATCTTCGACCTCGCGTCGGGCGATCGCGAGGGCGTCTGCGTCGAGGCGCTCGGTGCCGCGGAAGAACTGCTGGAGACCTTCCCGCGATTCAATGCCGAGCGCAGTGCGGCCGGCCGGCGCACGCTGGATTTCGGCGTCGCCCTGCATCTGGGCGAAGTTGTCTACGGCAACATCGGCACGAGCGAGCGGCTCGATTTCACTGTCGTCGGCTCGGCGGTGAACGAGGCGAGCCGCATCCAGGGACTCTGTCGGCCGCTGCGACAAAGGGTGCTGATGTCGCGCCAGTTCCACGAGGCAGCTGCGGCCTCCGGCAGCCGGATGGTCTCCGTCGGACACCACACGCTGCGCGGCATCCGGGAGGCGCAGGAGCTGTTCACGATCGCGCGGACGTAGACTCCTTGCGCGTCTGCCAGCGATCGAGTTTCTCGCGCGCGCCGTTCGTCGCCGGATCCATCGCCCGGTCGTGGCCGACCAGTCTTGCAGTGAGCTCGATCACATAGCCGTTGGGATCGCGGAAATAGATCGAGTGGATGAACCCGTGGTCGGCGATGCCGCGCGATTCGATGCCGCGCGCTTTTCCCTTCGCCAGCATTTCGGCCAGACGGGGCTCCTCGACCTCGAGCGCGATGTGCAGATCGTAATCGTGCTGGTCCTTGAAATCGAACGGCGAGTCAGGCGCCTCGAAGAAGGCCAGATACGAGCCGTCGTCCATCGCATAGAACGTGTGCAGCACGTCGACCGGCCGTCCGGTCTTGGTCTCGTGGATCTCGAGCGTTCCCGCGAGCGGGAGTCCCAGGAAATCCTCGTAGAAGCGCCGGGTCTCCTCGGAATCGCGGCAGCGATACGCATTGTGATGGAGTCCCTTGATCATACGGTCTCGAACTCCTTGTCCTTCAATGCGCCCACCATTCCGTAGAACACCTCGTTCGCCTTCCCCCAGTTGGGACGGGCCTTCATCGCGGCATACCAGCGCGCCAGGTTCGGATACGGTGAAAGGTCGCAGTGAATGACCTCGGCGAGAGAAATCATTCCGGCACCGAGGTAGTCGGCGATCGTCAGGTCGTCGCCGCAGAGATACTTCCTCCCGCTGCCCAGCAGATGCCGATCGAGCACGCCGAGCCAGACCTTCGTCTTTTCCTTGCCCCATTCGACGGCGCCGCCCTGCGCTTCGTCGCTGCGCCGCTTGTGATGCGGGAAGATCTGCGGGTAGACGAGCCCGTATCCGAAGTCGCGGTAGAAGCCCGTATTGAGCCAATCCATCATCTCGTTGACCCGCGCGCGCTTGCGCAGGTCCTTGGGATACGCCGGCGAGTCGATCTTGTCGGCGAGGTACTTGAGGATCGCCGAGCTCTCGGTCAGGCGGAAGTCGCCATCCTCGAGCACCGGCACCAAGCGGCTCGGATTGATTGCCGCATACGCGGGTTTCAGGTGCTCGCCGGTCATCAGGTCGATGACCTGGTAGTCGAGCGCGATCCCGCTGTCCATCGCGAACAGCACGACCGGCCGGCTGACCGTCGAAACGGGGTGGTAGTAGAGCTTCATGCTGCGTCCTCCAATGGTGGTTGGCGCAATGCGACCTCCCGCGACGTTCGCGGCCCGGCGGCGACGGCGCTGCCGGGAACGACAAGTGTACGGTGCGACCGCGGATTCCGGTAGCGGAAGCCGCGGCGCGGGCCTTAGCTCACCCGGAAATTCCCGAACTGCCAGGGGTCGTCGTGATCGAGCGTCTTCCGCGAACAGCCATCCGCGGTCGGCGAGCGGCGTCCAATCGGTGTAGACGCCCACGACGTCGCCGAGGTAGGGCCGGCAGAGGCGCAGCATCTCGTCGAAGGGCAGGTCGTCGGGCTCGACCACGTCGCGGGCCGGGTTGGCCAGCGCCCAGAGCACGCCGGCGACCACCGACGCGGCGACCTGCAGGCTGGTGGCGCTGTTGTCGGGTGCGAGGGCGCGCGCCTGCGCGATCGACAGCTGCGAGCCGTACCAGTACGCCCCGCGCGCGTGTCCCATCAGCAGCACGCCGAGCTCGTCGATGCCGGAAACGATCTCGTCCTTCAGCACGCGCTGGCGTTCCTGGATCCGCCAGTTGCGCCCCGCCAGCTCGTGCAGCGAAAGCACGGCGTCGTCGCAGGGGTGGTACGCGTAGTGCACGGTCGGACGGTAGTCGGGCGCGCCGGGCTCGCCCAGCGTCAGCATGGTCGGCGATCGAGATCGATTCGCCGTGCGTGATCAGAAAGCCGTGCATCGGCCCGTGCGCGGCGTCCAGCTGCGCACGCGTGTGCTCGCGCCCGGCCGGTTCAGGAAGATCGCGGCGCGCGAGCCGGTGTCGTGCCGCGATCCCGTCCGCGGGCAGCGTGCGCTCGTGGCTGCCCCAACCGAGCTCGGCGGGCTGGCAGCTCTCGTCGACGAAGGCGCGCACCGACCACGTGTTGACGAACTCGCCGGGCGCCTTGCGCGTGGCTGCCGATCTGCGTATCGCGCTCGGCGACGTGGATGACGCGCACGCCCAGGCGCTGCGCGAGCCGGGCCCAGCTCGGCGCGCGTGCGCGGCAGCGCTGTCCGCGACGCCCGTGTCGCGGGCGAGGTCGAGCAGCGCCTGCTTCAGCAGGTGCGAGACGAGGCCCGGATTGGCGCCGTGGTTCACGATCGCCGTCGGGCCCGTCGCGCGCGGGGCGGCGCAACGCGAGCGCCGCCTCGCGCTGCGCGTAGTTGGTGCGCTGCGCGGGCGACAGCGAGGCATCGAAATAGTCGCCGGCCCAGGGCTCGATGCAGGTGTCGAGATACAGCGCGCCGCGCTCGTGGCAGAACTCGATCAGCGCCGTGCTGCTGACATCGACGGCCAGGTTGAGCAGGAAGTCGCCCGCGCCCAGCAGCGGTTCCAGGCATCGCGCGGAAGTTGTCGGGCATCGAGCCCCTGCTGCACGAACGTTGCGCCCTGGGCGCGGGCCAGCTCGGCGAGCGCTGCTCGTCGGGCTCGACGATCAGCACCTGCGCCGGCTTCATGTCGATGTGGCGCAGCAACAGCGGCAGCGTGGCCTGCCCGATGCAGCCGAAGCCGACCATGACCAGCCGGCCGCCGAAAGCGCCTTCCTTGCGCCAGACGTCCATGCTTCTTGTTCATCCCCTGTGCCGCGAATTCGGCACGAGGCGCAGCATGCCAGTCAACGCGCGCCAGAGGAAGCCTAGCCACGCGCTCGGGGCGCCGGTTTGACGCCCGTCAACAACGTGCGACCGGCGGCGCCCGGCATCTTCCACCCGCCGGCCGAAGTGGGGGATGATGGATCATCGCCAACGCATCGCCCCACGCCATGGACGAAACCACGCGCCTCCGCCGGCGCAGCTCTACCAGCACTGCGACCCCGCCCAGTTCGCGTTCGCGACCACCCGCGAGCTCGACGACCTCACCGAAATTCTCGGACAGGCGCGGGCGCGCGAGGCGATCGAATTCGGGCTCGGCATCCGGCGCGAGGGCTACAACCTGTACGTGCTCGGACCGCCGGGTGCGGGCAAGCAGACCCTCGTGCGGCAGATGCTCGCCGCACACACGGCCGCGGCGGCGGCACCGCCGGACTGGTGCTACGTCCACAACTTCGACGCGCCGCACAAGCCGCGGGCGCTGCGGCTGCCGGCGGGGCAGGGCGCGACGCTGCGCGACGACATGCGGCACCTGGTCGAGGAGCTGCTGGCGGCGGTGCCGACCGCGTTCGACAGCGACGAATACCGGGCGCACCGCGACCAGATCGACGCCGAATTCGGCGAGCGCCAGGAGAAGTCCCTGTCCCCGGCAAGCTGACGCCGGGGGCGCGTCGGCAGCGGCGCTGAGGTCTGCCGCATGGCGACGAAGCCGCCAGCCGAATCGCGGGTACTGGTGGCGCTTGGCGCCGCCGCCGCGAATCGCGGGGCCGTCGAAACCGGTGTCGGGCTGGCGGCGGCGATGGGCGCCGCGCTCGACGCGCTGTTTGTCGAGGATGCCAATCTGCTGCGCCTCGGCGCGCTGCCGTTCGCGAGCGAGATCAGTGCGCTGACGGGCGCCCGGCGGACGTTCTCCGGTCGGCGAAATGGAGCGCGCGCTGCGGGTCGAGGCCTCGCGCGCTCGAACGACTGCTGGCCATGTCGGCCGCGCGGCAACAGGTTCGATGGTCGTTTGCCGTGACGAGGGGCGAGCTGCTGGCGGAGGTGATGACCCGCGAGGCCGACCTGGTCGTGCTCGGCGCACCGACGCGGCCGGCGGGGCCGGCGCCGGACCGGATGCGCCCGGTCCCGTGGCGGCGCTGTTCGACGCCTCGCCCGAGGCAGTGCGTGCGCTGGCGGCGGCGACGCGGCTCGCCCGCGCGCTCTCCCGCACGCTGATCGTGCTCGTTCCCGCCGGGGAGGGCCCGGCGCACCGGTCGGCGCGGCAGAAGGCGCGCGAATGGTTGGCGGCCGAGCAGGTCGAGGGCGTCGTCGTGCCGCTGGCGGTTGCGCTCTCGTCGCTCGTCGATGTCGTTCGCCTCCGCCGGGGCCGGATGCTCGCGCTCCCCGCGTCCGCGCTCTCGGCACGGCGCCTGCGCCTCGCGACGCTCGTCGCCGAGCTGACCTGCCCGGTGGTGATCGTCCGATGAGCGCGCCGGGGTGCAAGGAGGCGGTCCGATGGGCGTGATGTTGCAGGCAGGCGATGCGCTCGTCGTCGTCGACATGCAGAACGACTTCGTCACCGGCAGCCTGGCCGTCTCCGGTGGCGGCGAGGTCGTCGCGCCGCTGAACCGCTACGTCGCCGCGTTTCGTGCCCGCTCGCTGCCCGTGGTCGCGACCCGCGACTGGCATCCGCCCGACCATTGCTCGTTTCGCGCGCGCGGCGGTCCGTGGCCGCCGCATTGCGTGGCCGGCACCGACGGGGCACGCTTCGTCGCCGGACTTGCGCTGCCTCCGGACGTGATCGTCGTGTCGAAGGCGACCGAACCCGACCAGGAAGCCTACTCGGCCTTCGCCGGGACCGACCTCGACGCGAGTCTGCGCGCGCTGGGCGTAGGCGCGGCATGTTCGTCGGCGGTCTCGCGACCGATTACTGCGTGCTGAACACGGTGCGCGATGCGCGCCGGCTGGGCTACGCCGTGTGCGTGCTCGGCGATGCCGTACGCGCGGTGAACGTGCAGCCCGGACGATGGTGCGCGCGCGACGGACGAGATGCGGCAGCGCGGGCGCGATCGAGATCGCGTCTGCCGCGATCGACGCGGGTGACCCGCCGCCGGCCGCTTCGCGCTGACGACGCGCCCGCAGGGGCCGGCGACCGGATCAGCGCGCGCGGGGCTCGTTCGCCTTGGCGAGCTTCGCCTTGAGCCGCTGGGCGGTCTTCTCGATGCCGACGATGAACCGGTTGTGCTTGCCGCGCGCAACGTCTTCGACAGCGTCGCGCACCGCGAAGTCGAACGAGACCGCGTTGCCGTCGACCGTCGCAAGCGTCACCGTGATCTCCACCCACATCCCCAGCAGCGTGGCCCCGATGTGGTCGAGCTCGACCCGGGTCCCGACCGAATCCTTGCCGGGTTCGAGGTGCTCGAAGCAGCAGCTCGCGGCAGGTCATCTCGATGTCGTAGAGCATCCGGGGGGTCGAGTACACGCGGCATTCCTCGCCCATGAAGGTGATCGTGCGCTCGCGGTCGATGTCGATGCGGCGGGTGAGGGTGAGTCCGGCTTGCAGTGGCTCGTTCATCGTGGGTCTCCAGGCAGGGCGTCAGCGAAAGCGCTCGCGCAGCGCATCGGCGTAGAGGCGGGACTCGACGTAGCGCACCAGCGCGCGGGTGCCGCGGCCGCAGTTGCGGAACACGCAGACGCCGCGATCCATCAGCCCCGCGGCCATCGCATCGTAGAGCCGCCCGGCATCGACGATGCCGACGACCGGCTTCCGGTTGCGCTCGACGAGGGGGGGCATCAGATGCACCGTGCTCTGCGGATCGGTGATGTCGAAGCCGGGCCGCAGCTTGCTCTCCGCGAGCGCTCGCACCGCGGGCGCCGTCGGATCGAGGGCGACGACGACCGCGTCGATGTTGGGATCCTGCAGGAACGCGTCGGTGATCTGCAGATGCGCCTCGTCGTCCGCGCCGGGATTGATGTCGATCGGGTTTCCCACCTCGACCAGCGCATCCAGCCGCTTGGCCGCGAGGATCGACTCGACGCGCTGGACGGTGGCGGCTTCGAGGGTGCCCATCTCCATCGCGAACGTGTCCGCTTCGATCGAGTCGGCCATGCCGACCGCCTCGAAGCCGGCACCGCTGATCGCGCCGAGGCGCTTGCCGCCGATCGCCTTCGCGTGCAGCGCACCGGCAATGTAGAACAGGTCGTCGAATGCGGTGAAGTCGTCGGCGACGATCGCGCCGGCGTGGCGGACCACCGAATCGAACAGTGCCGCGCTGCCCGCGACCGAGGCCGTATGGCCCATGGCGCTCCCGATGCCGGGGGCGGTCCTGCCCGCCTTGTAGACGACGACCTCCTTGCCGTTGAGGACCGCCTTGCGCACGGCCTCGACGAAGGCGAGACCGTCCAAGTCCTTGAAGCCCTCGAGATAGATGCCGATCGTCTCGATCTCGGGTCGCTCGGCAAAGTAGGTGACGAAATCGCCGTGCGTGAGATCGGTCTGGTTGCCCACCGCCAGCATGTAGCGCGGATCGAGCCACGGGTTCTGGCTCAGGCGCGTGATCATGAACGCGCCGCTCTGGCTCAACATCACCGAGTTTCGCTCCGGCTTCTTCTGCGGCTTCGGCAGGCGCTCCAGCGGAATGAACCACGAATCGTACTGGCCCGGATGGGAGACCACGCCGAGGCAGTTGGCGCCGAGGAAGACCGGGCCGCCACCGGCCGTGCCGTGGGCGGCGTTGATCGTGGCGGCGAGGCGGGCGGCGGGCTCCCGGCTCTTCGTGGTTTCGCCCAGGCCGCCCGGGATCAGCATCACCGCATCGGCGGCGTCGGTTGCGATGATCTCGTCGACGAGGCCGTACACGGCATCGGCCGCGACCGCGACGATCAGCAGGTCCAGCTTCCCATCCAGCGCCTGCAGACCTTGCGCGCACCTGACGCCGTCGATCTCCGTCTCGCCCGGACGAATGACGATCAACCGCTCCCTGGCGTACCCGCTGCCCATCAGATTGCGCAGGATGATCCGGCCGAAGTTCATGCTGGTGGCGGAGACGCCGATGATGCCGATCGAGGCCGGGTGGAGGAGCTTGTCGATCTTGTGCACCGGACGGGGGAGCCGACCGGCGGGCCGACCGCCGTACTCGCAACGCGCACCGCCCACGACCAGTCCCTCATCGAGGCGAACGGGATCGAGCTCCAGGCGCTGCAGCACAAACGGCGTACCGGGGGCGGTCGGGGAGTGCAGACCTGCCAACGCGAGCAGGTGCGCGAACGCAGACCGGAGCTGCCGGTCCGGGCCCGTTCTTCCGTCGCGCGCGGCCAGGCGGGACAGCTTCCGGTAGGCCAGCGTGCGCCGGAACAGGTCCAGAAAATCGTCGGCGTCGGTCAGTCCGGCGGCCGCGTGGACCGACGCCCGATCGTTCCGGAAATCGCAATCCGCAAACTCCGCATCGAGCCCGCCCACGCCGGCGCTGAGAACGATGCCGAACTCGCGCGTATTGACGAGACTGATGCGCAGGTCGACGGTGTCGGGTTGGCGCGCACCCGCCGCGCTCTCGTCGAAGCGGAACGCCGAGCCGGAAAGGAGCGTCCGGAGCTCCGCGTCGTTCAGCGTAGGGCGAGCCTCGGCGGCGGCGCGCTGGAACAGCGCCGACATACCCTCGGCCGCAATGCCCGCGATCGGACCCGACGGATTCTGCACGGTGAAGACCCCTGAAGCCCCCCACGATCGCGAAGCTTAGGTCCCCGCGATTTCGGAGTACTTGTGCTGCATCAAGGAAAGGGGTCCGGGCGCCGGTCGCGCGTCCGGTCGCGACGCCGAGATCGCGTTCGCCGGGTGTCGGCTACTCGATGCGGATGTTGGCGGCCTTCACCACCTTGCTCCAGCGTTCCTGCTCGGCCTTGATGAGTGCCGCGAAATCGGCGGGCGTGCCACCGCCGGCCTTCGCATCGTCGTTGGCGAAGCGCGTCGCGATGGCGCTCGTCTTCAATGCCTTGTTGATTTCCGCCGAAAGCTTGTCGATCACCTCCCTCGGCAATTTCGCCGGGCCGATGATCCCGTACCACTGCGAGGTCTCGAAGCCGGGATGGCCTTGCTCGGCCACTGTCGGCACGTCGGGCAGCGCCGGGATGCGCTCCGGCGTACCGACGGCGATCGGCCGCAGCTTTCCCGACTTGATATGCGCCATCAACGCGGGCGTGCCGGCCGATGCCGCATCGAGCCGGCCGCCGAGCAGGTCCTGCAGCTGCGGTCCGGTGCCCCGGTATGGGACGTGGACAACGTCGATGCCGGTCGCGTACTTGAGGTACTCGAACGCCAGATGGCCGGCGCTGCCATTGCCCGCCGAGCCGTAATTGAGCTTGCCCGGGCTCTTCTTCGCCAGCGCGATGAACTCCTTGAAATCCTTCGCCGGCACATCGGTGTTCACGACGAAGATGTTAGGCACCTTGGCGAGCAGCGCGATGGGCACGAAGTCCCGGTTCACGTCGTAGGGCTGGCGCTCCATCGCGTAGGGATTCACGGCCAGCGTGCCGACGTGCCCGAGGATCAGCGTGTAGCCGTCGGGCGCCGCCCGCGCGACCTCGAGCATGGCGATGGTCCCGGCGCCGCCGGCGCGGTTGTCGACGATGACGTTGACGCCGAGCGACGTCGTGAGCTCGGCCGCCACGGCCCGCGCGACAATTTCCGATGTGCCGCCCGGGGCGAACGGGACGACGAGGCGAATCGTCTGGCTCGGGTATGCCTGCGCGTGCGCCGTTCCGGCGAGCGCAAACAGCATTCCGGCGAGGGCGAGAACCATTTTCCGCATGGCGATGACCTCCGGGAAGCGGCAGCGCCTCAGCGCGCCCGCTCGATCGCGGTGAACACCCGTTCGCAGCGCTGCCGGTCGCTCGCGTCGGCGATGCCCGGCTCGGCGCACCACGCGAGCAGACGCTCGCCGGCCGTGACCGCCACGCTCGTCGTCGCGCTCTGGAACCGGTCGCGCAATTGCTTGACCTGCAATGCGAGCCGCTGCGCATGCAGCTCGGGCGGCGACTCGAGGCCAAGCGCCATTTCGAGTCCGAGCAGGCTCTCGCGCCGCGATTCCCCGCCTCGCTCGATCCGCTTCACATGCTCGGCAGCCTCACCGTCCGCGGCCAGGGCGCGCAGCGCGCAGTCGCGCCGCGCCACCATCTTCTTCTCCCATTCAGGGGGAAGCGCGGGCAACGCTGCCCAGCGCGCAGTTGCCGTTTCAGGCGGCACCTCAGTTCTCACCTCAGTTGTCACCTCAGTTGTCACCTCAGTTGTCACCTCAGTTGTCACCTCAGTTGTCACATCCGGTGCCGCGACCCGCGCGACGGCCGCGTCCGGGGTCGACGACGGGCCTGCCGCCATCTGCACAAGTTGGTCGAGCTCCTCGCACAGGCGCTCCTTCGCCGCGAGTGTCTGCCATACGGCCGCCTCGCGCGTGCGGGCACGGGCGGTGAGGGTCGCCTCGACCGCTGCCTTGGCCGTCCGGAAACGCGATTCGATCCCGCGCAGTGCAGGATCGAATCCGCCGCCTTGCTTCTTCCACTGTTCCTGCAAGTCGCGCAGGACGCGGCGCGTCTCGCGGTCGTCGGTGTCCATCGCGCGGGCCAGCGATTCGACCCGGGCGCAGATCTCCTCGAGTGCGCGGCGGTGCTCGTGCTTGACGTGGTCCTCCTGCCGGCGGCTGGACTGACGCGCAGCGAACACCTGGTCGCAGGCGGCGCGAAACTGCTCCCAGAGCGCACGCTCGTCGCGCTGCGACAGCGAAAGGCCCTTTGCCTGGGCCTGCCAACGGGCCTGGATCGCCTTGATCTGCGAGGGCACATCGCGCTCCGTCGCCTTCGCGGAGAGCGCGGTGACTTCGGCGATCAGCGCCTGCCGCCCGGCCTTCGCCTGCTCCCGTGCCGCGTACAGCGCATCGCGCAGTGGCGTGAGGCCGGCCTTCAGCCGCGCGTCGAGACTCTTCCATGCCCGCGGCTCGAGGCTGCCGAGTTCACCGTCGTGCCAGCCGCGATCGGTGTCGCGCAGCCAATGCTCGATCGCGCGCCAATCGCGAGGTTCGGACAGGAGGGTGGCCGCGTGCGCTACAGCGCTGGCAACGAATTCCTCGCGTCGCTTGCGCGCCTCCGTGCGCTGCGCGGCCAGCTCCGCGAAGTAGCGGGCGGCAGGGGCGTACGCCTTCTCGCAAGCGCGGTCAAATCGTTCCCACAGTGCCTTGGGCACGCCTGCGTGCAACTGGTCCAGCGCCTTCCATTCATCGCGCAGCTTCTGGACTTCGACGGCAAGCTGCCGCGGTTCGGGACCGGTCGCGGCAGCGGCGGCCTCGGCGCGTTCGCAAAGCTGAATCCGCGCGTGTTGCTGACCGAACGACTCCCAGCGTTCGAGCTCGACGAGCTGCTGCTGCAACCGGCCGAGCCGCTGGACCGTCGGCTTCGGCAGCGCGCCGGCGCCGACCCTGCGCGCCCTGATCTCGTCGGTGGCTGCGCGGGCCGCCTGCAGCTGGCCCGCCGCGAGCGCCTGCTCGGCGGCGTGCAGCAGGTTGTGGAAATGCAGCCGCGCCGTATTCGCTTCCTGCTCCGCCGCGCGGATCTGTGCGAGCCGGCGCTGCTCGACGACGATCAGCGCAGTCTCGAACCGCCGGGTGAGGGCGGGCGTGCGTATCGCCCGATTGAGCGCCTGCCAGCGCTCCGGCAGTTTCGCATCGTCGATCGAGGTGCCTGCGGCAAGCCGCTCGGCTTCGGCGACGAGCGCTTCGGCGTCGGCCCGGGCCTTCTGCTCCTGCGTCCAGAGCGCAATGCGCTGCTCGGCCGCGTCCAGCTTCGACGCGTCCTGCCGATCGTCGTAGCGCGCGGCCTCCTCGCGCAATGCGGCGAGTTCGGCACGCAGCGCCTCGATGGCGTCGGCGGTGTCCGGTGCTTCCGGCCGCGTCAGGAGGTCGGTCAACCGGCGCTCGAAGCGCGAGCGTCCCCGCTGCTCCTCGTGCTCGCGATCGAAGCGCGCCTGCAGTGCCTGGCGGGCTGCCTCGCAGCGCGCGCTGCGCGCGGCGTCATCGCGCATGTCCAGCGCCTGCCACCGGCGGTTGAGCTCGATGACCGCAGTGAGAATCGGGCCGCTCCGGTCCGCGAGCGCTTCGAGCTGGGCGAGAATTGCATCGGCTGCGGCCGTCTGGCCCTCGCGATCTGCGATCGCTTCGATCCGCCTGCGCGCGACCTTTGCCACGCCCTGATCGCGGCTGCGGGCGGCGTCGGCCAGCTTGCGCAGGCCCTCCGGCGTGCATACCCGCTCGGCGGCGGCCAGCCGCGTTTCCGCATGCTCGGCGGTGAGCGCCACGTCGATCAGCGCGCCCTCGTTGCGGAGCGCATCGATCGCCATCCGGCGGCGGTCCGCGTCGCGCGTGCGATGCGCAACGTCGGCGCGGATCGCGTCCGTGCATCGATCGGCGGCGAGGAGCGCCCCGGCACCCTCGGCATCCGTCGTTTCGGCGAGCGCTTCGCCGAGCGACGAGGCGAGCGCATCGCGCACGGCCGAATCGCCCTCCGTATCCCAGGCGGCGGCCAGCACGGCGACGGCACGGCAGCGCCGGGCCGCGGCGGCACGGACTTCCGCGGCGGGGTCGGACGCGAGCAGATCGGCCAGCTCGTCGGAATCCGGTGGCAGTTCGGAGGCGCCGATTGCCCGTTGCCCCGGGTCGGCGCGCTCGTGGAGCGCGGAGCGAAAGATTCGATGGGTGATCACGGACCGGTCGCGCCGGATGCCGCGGTTTGCGGAATCGTCCTGCGCGCGAAACGTGATGTTAACCAAAAACGGCCTTCCCGGTGGACGATCAGACCATCGAACCCACCATCGGTCCGGCAACCGGGAGCTCGTTTCGGGCGACAATGGGCGGCTGTTGATGGCCTGCGGAGCGGAGCCCATGAACGCCGCGCTAGCCGAACCCGACTTCTACGCGCAACTCCCGGTCTTCGCGGGTTTCCCGGAGGTCATGGACCCGGCGCGCTACCGACCGCTGCCGGACGACTGGCTGATCGGTCTCACCGACGTCGTGCATTCGACCCAGGCGATCGAGGCCGGTCGCTACAAGGCCGTCAATACGGCCGGCGCGTCGGTGATTGCCGCGGTGACCAATGCCTTGCGGGGCCGCTCCTTCCCGTTCGTCTTCGGCGGCGACGGTGCGAGCCTCGCGGTGGCGGGGGCGGACGAGGCGAGCGTGCAGGACGCGCTCGCCGCCACGGCCGCCTGGACGCGCGACGAGCTCGATCTCACGCTGCGGGCGGCACTCGTGCCTGTGGCCGCGGTCCGCGCGCACGGCTTCGATGTCAGGGTGGCGCGTTACGCGCCGTCGGCGCATGTCTCCTACGCGATGTGGAGCGGTGGCGGCCTCGCCTGGGCCGAGCAGGAGCTCAAAGCCGGCCGCCATGCGGTCGCGCCGGCCGCTCCCGGAATACGGCCGGACCTTTCCGGCCTGTCGTGTCGCTGGAACGACATCCCGGCGTCGAATGGCGTCGTCCTGTCGCTGGTGGTGGCGCCGGTGCGCCAGGGCGACCCGGCCTTCCGCCACCTCATCGAAGGGCTGCTGGCCGAGCTCGAGCAGAGCACCGAGGTTGCGCGACCGGTGCCCGACGGTGCTCCCGGCGTCAGCTGGCCGCATCCGGGAATGGAGCTCGAGACGCGCGCCATGCGCCAACGCGGGGAGGGCTTGTGGACGGCCCGCCTGCGGGCGATGAAGAAGACGTTCCTGTCGTATGTCGTGATGCGCTTCGGCATACGGTTGCGCGATTTCGATCCCGCGGTCTACCGACGTACCGTCGTCGAGAATTCGGACTTCCGCAAGTACGACGACAATCTGCGGATGACGCTCGACTGCACGGCAGGCCTCGCCGACCGGATCGAGGCGCGCCTCGCGCAGGCGGCGGCCGCGAACATCGCCCGGTTCGGACTGCATCGACAATCGGCGGCACTGATGACCTGCATCGTGCCGTCGATCACCGAGCACAACCACATCCACTTCGTCGATGGCGCCGCGGGCGGCTACGCGATGGCGGCGCGGCAGCTCAAGCAGACCGCGGGCCCCGACAGCCTGCGGCTTGACGCCACGAGCGCGGTCGCGGAGGATCGTCCCTTTCCACGACCGACCGCTTGAGGGCCCATACACGCTATGTCCAGACATTTGGCGGCCGACCCCCCGCACCGCAGGACGCGGCCGGCCCGAAAGGGCACGACGCGGATCCGCCGGGCCCGCGGATGATGCCGCTCGTGCTCGGCCTCGTCCGACCGTACCGGGGCTGGCTGGCGATCGTGTTCGCGGCGATGCTGGTCGAGATCGCGATGAGCCTGGCGGCGCCGTGGCCGCTCAAGCTCGTCCTCGACGACGCACTTGGCAATCACCGGCTTCCGTCGTGGCTTGCCTGGGCGCACGATTACGGCATCGGGCGCCACGCGGTCGGCGTCGCGGTGTTCGCCGGGATTGTCGACGCTGGCGATCGCCGTCATCGGGGCCTTGGCGACCTACGTCGACAACTACTACACGACCAGCGTGGGCCAGTGGGTTGCCAACGACCTGCGCATCCGCATCTACGAGCACCTGCACCGGCTGTCGCTGCGCTTTTACGACACCGCCAAGACCGGCGCGCTGATGTCGACGATCACGAGCGACGTGTCGACCGTGCAGAGCTTCGCATCCTCATCGACGCTCGGCATCATCGTCGACCTGGTGACCATCGTTTTCATGCTCGGCCTGATGTTCTGGCTCGACTGGGACTTCACGCTGATCGCCATCGGCGTCACGCCGTTCCTGCTCATGTTCGTCATGCGCTTCAAGAAGGCGGTCAAGGAAGTGACGCGGACCGTCCGCGTCAAGCAAAGCGAGGTGGTCGCGGTGGTCCAGGAGGGCCTCGGGTCGGTGCGGGCCATCAAGGCGTTCGGGCGGCAGGACCTCGAGCTCACGCATATGCAGGCCGCGAGCCACGCGACGGTCGAGGCCGCGCTCAAGGCGCGCCAGGTCAAGTCTCTGCTCTCGCCGGTGGTCAGCGTCGTCGTCGCGCTCTGCACCGCGATCGTGCTCTGGAAAGGAACCGCCTTGATCGTCGCCGGGACGATGACCGCCGGCGCGCTGACCGTGTACCTCGCGTATCTGACGAAGTTCTTCAAGCCGGTGAAGGACCTGGCGAGCATGACCAGCGCGATCGCGCAGACGACGGTCGCGCTGGAGCGCATCCAGAAGATACTCGCCGCCGACGACATCATCGGCGAGCGCGCGGACGCGACCGATCCGGGGCGGGTCAAGGGCGCGATCACGTTCGAGCACGTCGCGTTCGGTTATGGCGAGGACACCCCGGTGCTGCGCGATGTTTCGTTCTCGATCGCGGCGGGGCAGGTCGTCGGCGTTGTCGGCCCGACTGGCTCCGGCAAGTCGACGGTGCTAAGCCTCATTCCGCGCTTCTACGACCCGCAGGCCGGGCGGATTCTCGTCGACGGCACCGACGTTGCCACGTTCAAGCTGGCCGCGCTGCGCGCGCAGGTCGGCTTCGTGCTGCAGGAAACGGTGCTGTTCCGGGGGACGATCCGCGAGAACATCGCGTACGGGCGTCCCGGCGCGAGCGACGAGGAAGTGATCGCCGCCGCGAAGCTCGCCAATGCCGACGAATTCATCAGCCGGATGCCACACGGCTACGACTCGGTCGTGGGCGAGCGCGGGGACACGCTGTCGGGCGGCCAGCGGCAACGCATCGGCATCGCGCGCGCGGTGATCCGCAACAGCCCGATCATGATCCTCGACGAGCCGACGGCCGCGCTGGATACCGAATCCGAGCGGCTGGTAATCGAGGGCCTGCAGCGGCTGATGAAGGGCCGCACCGTCATCATGATCGCGCACCGTCTCTCCACGATCCGCGATGCGGACAAGATCATCGTGCTGAAGGACGGCGTCGTGGCCGAGGAGGGCACGAACGACGAGCTGATCGCGCGTGGCGGGGTCTACGCCGAGCTGCACCGCATCCAGTATGAATCACCGCCGGCGCATGCGGCCGCTCCGGCATGATTGCTGCCAAATGTCCTGCGCGCCGGCGGCTCGCCACGTGCGTCGACGCCCTGAGCCAACGGCCTTGACGGAGCTCCCACCATGTCGCATTCGCTGATCGTCCTTCCGGATGACACGGCCAAGCCCATCCTCGATCCGATCAATGCGGCGAAGCGTGCGCTCAACATAAGGATGTTCCTGTTCACCGATCCCACGCTGCTCGAGGCAGTGATCGCGGCGAAGCGCCGCGGAGTCAACGTCAGGGTGATGCTCAATCCGGCGCGACGCAGCGGCGAGGCGGAGAACGAGGAAGCCCGCAAGGCGCTCGTCGCCGCGGGAATCGACGTCCGTGACAGCAATCCGGCGTTCGATCTCACGCACCAGAAGTCGATGGTGGTCGACAACGAGATCGGCTTCGTCGAGTCGCTGAACTGGGAGCCGAAGGACCTGACGCAGACGCGCGACTACGCGATCGTGACGACGCATGATCACGAAGTCGCCGAGATGGTGCGCTGCTTCGATGCCGATTGGGCGCACGCGGAGTTCGTTCCGCACCCCGATTCGCAGTTGATCTGGTGTCCGAACAACGGGCGCCCGCGGGTAGCCAAGTTCATCGACGAAACGAAGCACTCGCTCTGGCTGCAGAACGAGCGCTACCAGGATCAGGTCATCATCGAGCGTCTCGTGCGCGCGGTGGAGCGCGGGGTGAAGCTGCACGTGCTGGCGCGTCCGCCGCATACGCTGAAGGCGGCGAAGCTGATCGAGGGCGTCGGCGGGCTGCGGATCCTGCAGGATGTCGGTGCCAAGGTGCACACGCTGAAGCACCTCAAGCTCCACGCGAAGATGCTGCTCGCGGACGGCAAGCGGGCCATCGTGGGGTCGATCAACCTCGCACCCGGCAGCTTCGACGCGCGGCGCGAGCTCGCGATCGAGACCGACAATCACCACGTGGTGAAGCGCCTGGCGGAGACCGCGGAGCACGACTGGGAGTTGTCGCACCGGCTCGATCTGTCCGACGAAGGGTTGCTCAAGGATCTGAAGAAGCGCGAGGGGTTGAGCCCGGACAAGCTGGTGCTCGACGGCTCGAACGACGGCAAGCGCAGGGGCAAGCATTGAAGCGGCCGGTGATCCGCGCGCGAGCCGATGGCGCCGCGGCGGCGGCCGGGGGCCAGCGATGATCGTCTGGGAGGCGCACGCGTGCCTGCCGTTGCACCCGGACGCGGATTTCGCGCCGATCGACCGGTATCGGGCCGCCGGGGTCAACTACGTGTCGATCAATGTCGGCATGGACATGAATCCGCTGTCGCAGGTGCTCTCGGTGATTGCCGGGTTCCGGGCGACGATCGCCGCAGCTCCGGATCGGTACCTGCTCGCCTCCGGCGTCGCCGACATCGAGCGGGCGGCCGCGAGCGGCAGGCTCGCGGTCGGCTTCGACCTGGAGGGCGCGCTGCCGCTTCTCGACCAGCCGGATATGGTGGCGCTCTATCGCGAACTCGGGGTGCGGCAGATCCACCTCGCCTACAACCGCAACAACGCCGTCGCCGACGGCTGCCACGATGTCGAGCGGGGATTGACGCCACTCGGCCGCCGGATCGTTGCGGCGGTCAACGCAGCCGGCCTGTTGCTGGATTGCTCGCACACGGGACGCCGGTGCAGTCTCGACATCATGGCGGCATCGACGCAGCCGGTGATCTTCAGTCACTCGAATCCGCAGGCCCTGGTCGAGCACGGGCGCAACGTCACCGACGAGCAGATCCGCGCGTGCGCGGCCACCGGCGGCGTCGTCTGCGTGTCGGGAGTGTCGGCGTTTCTCGGCACCCGGGAACCGGCGGCCGCGGATGTCGCGCGCCACGCCGCGCACGTCGCGAGCCTCGTCGGCGTCGAGCACGCCGGCATCGGGCTCGACATCAGCTTTCATCAGGACGGGATCGATGGCGATCCGCCGGGTGATTTCGATCCGGACTACTGGTGGCCGAAAGCGGCGGGCTACAACCGCGCGATCGCGCGGATGACCTATGCGCCGGTCGAGACCTGGCCCGTGCTCGCCTCGGCGCTGCAGGCCACCGGGATGACGCGCGACGAGGCGGCGCTGGTGATGGGCGGCAACATGGCCCGGGTCGCACGGCAGGTCTGGCCGTAGGCGATCGAATGCGGGGGCGCCATTGCGCGCCGCACGGGCGACATTGACGAGCGCCGCCGATCGGGCGGTATACTCGACCGCCGCGGGCTTGGCGGCGCGCATTGATCGCAAGGGAGCCACCATGTTGCATTCGCCACTGTTCATCGCTCGTCGCCTGCTCGGTGCCGTCACGATGGCTGCGCTGGTCATCACCAGCGCCCCGGCCTCGGCCGCGACGCCCAGAGACACGCTCGTCATCGCCTGGGCGATCGACGACATCATCACGATGGATCCGGCGGAGTCCTTCGAGATCTCCGCGGGCGAGATCATGGGCAACAGCTACGACCGCCTGATCCGCTTCGATGTCGCCGATCCCTCCCGGCTGATCGGGGACACGGCGAAGAGCTGGACGGTTTCGCCCGACGGCAAGACCTACAGCTTCGAGCTGAAGGACGGCTTGAAATTCGCGTCCGGCAACCCGCTCGCCGCCGAGGACGTCGTCTTCTCGCTCCAGCGTGCCGTCATTCTCGACAAGACACCGGCGTTCATCCTGACCCAGTTCGGATTCACGAAGGACAACGTCAGGGACCGGATCCGGCAGACGGGGCGCCTGACGCTCGCGCTCGAGACCGACAAGGCGTACGCGCCGACATTCGTGCTGAACTGCCTCACCGCCAACGTTGCCGCGATCGTCGACAAGAAACTCGTCCTCGGGAAGGAGCAGGGCGGCGACCTGGGCTACGGCTGGCTGAAGACCAACTACGCCGGTTCGGGGCCGCTCAAGATCCGCGAGTGGCGCGCCAACGAGATACTCTCCCTCGAGCGCAACGACAACTACTACGGCGAGAAATCGAAGCTGCCCCGGGTGATCTACCGGCACGTGAAGGAGGCCGCGACCCAGCGGCTGCTGCTGGAGAAGGGCGACATCGACATCGCGC
The DNA here is from genome assembly GCA_963783525.1 of uncultured beta proteobacterium. GTDB lineage: Bacteria > Pseudomonadota > Gammaproteobacteria > Burkholderiales > Casimicrobiaceae > CAIWHR01. The sequence goes on along the minus strand of CAWAOF010000007.1, from coordinate 235,593 downwards.
GCAATCTGACGCCGCAGGATCTCGCGGCGGTCGCCGGCAACCGCGACATCCGGACCACCTCGACGCCGAAGGGCACCGTCTATTACTTCAGCCTCAATCAGAAGCACCCGATACTGTCCAAGCCCGAAGTCCGCGAGGCGATGAAATGGCTGGTCGATTACGCGGCGATCGGCGACACGCTGATCAAGAACATCGGCGTCGTGCACCAGAATTTCCTGCCGGTGGGGCTGCTTGGCGCGAGCACCGAGAATCCGTACAAGCTCGACGTCGAGCGCGCGAAGGCGCTGCTCGCCAAGGCCGGCGTGCCGAACGGCTTCAAGGTGACGATCGACATGCGCACCGTACAGCCGGTGCAGGGGATCACCGAAGCGTTCCAACAGACGGCCAAGCGCGCCGGCATCGACGTCGAGATCATCCCCGGCGACGGCAAGCAGACGCTGACCAAGTACCGCGCGCGCACCCATGAGATCTACATCGGACAGTGGGGCGCGGACTACTGGGATCCGCATACCAATGCCGACACCTTCGCGCGCAATCCCGACAATGCTGACGATGCGAAGTCGAAGCCGCTGGCCTGGCGCAACGCGTGGGCGATTCCGGAGCTGACGAAGAAGACCGACGCCGCGGTGCTCGAGCGCGATGCCGCGAAGCGCAAGGCGATGTACGACGAGATCCAGGCCGAGTTCCGCAGGACGAGCCCCTTCGTGATGCTCTACCAGCAGACCGAGGTCGCCGCTTTCCGCAGCAACGTGGAAGGCTTGAAGCTCGGACCGACCTCGGACACCACGTACATGTTCAGGGTTTCGAAGCTGTAGCGAACCCTTGGGCGTAGCCGGGCAGATGCCGAGCGGCGGGCACGGCGGCGCCCGCATGCTGCGGGCCGCCGACGTCGTCGGTCGTTTCCTGCTGGCGATCTTCCTCACGTATCTCGGTCTGCTGGCGGTGACGTTCTTCATCGGTCGGGTCATTCCGATCGACCCCGTGCTCGCCATCGTCGGCGACCGTGCCCCGGAGCATGTGATCGCCCGGGTGCGCGAGGAGCTCGGGCTCAACAAGCCGCTCTGGGAGCAGTTCGCAATCTACGTCACGAAAGTCCTGCACGGCGACTTCGGCAACTCCGTGCTGACTTCGAATCCGGTGATGCAGGACATCCGGCGTGCCTTTCCGGCAACGCTCGAGCTCGCGACCCTGGGTACGCTGATCGGCGCCGGGCTCGGAGTTCCGCTCGGGGTCTGGGCGGCCGTGCGGCGGGGCGGTCTCGCCGACCAGGTTGTCCGTGTCATGGGCCTCGTCGGCTATTCGGTGCCGATCTTCTGGCTGGGTCTGATGGCGCTCGTCGTCTTCTACGCGCGTCTCGGCTGGGTCGGTGGTCCGGGACGCATCGACGTCGTCTACGAGTACACGTTGACCCCGGTGACCGGCCTCCTGCTGGTCGACACCGCGATGGCCGGCGAGTGGGAGGCATTCCGCAACGCGTTGTCGCACCTCGTCCTGCCGGCGGCGCTGCTCGGCTACTTTTCGCTCGCGTACATCAGCCGCATGACCCGGTCGTTCATGCTGAACGAGCTCGGCCAGGAGTACGTGGTCGCCGCCCGTGCCAAGGGTCTTTCGGAGGCCCGGATCATCTGGCGGCACGCTTTGCGCAACGCGATGGTGCCGCTCGTCACGGTGATCGCACTCTCGTACGCCGGCCTGCTCGAAGGCTCGGTGCTGACCGAGACGGTCTTCGCCTGGCCCGGGCTCGGGCTCTACATCACCAATTCGCTGCAAAACGCCGACATGAATGCGGTGCTCGGCGGCACGATCATCGTCGGCTCCGTGTTCATCGGCCTCAACCTGCTGTCCGATCTGCTCTACCGCCTGCTCGATCCGAGGACGCGGTCGTGAGCGCCGCCGGGCCGTCCAGGCGCGAACTGCGCCCCCACGGGCAGCGCAGCGGCCGAATTGGCCAATGAGGCCGCCAGCGCGGGGTCGTTCGTGACGGCAGTGGCACGGGCCGACGAGAGCCTGCAGGCCTGGCTGCTGTCCGACCGGCCGAGCTCGCGCCGGCAGGCGTTGCTCGGCCGGGTCTACGGCGCGTGGCGCACGTTTTCCGGGAATCGCCTGGCGCTGGCGGGCCTGCTGATCGTGCTCGGGCTCGTCCTGGTCGCAGTGTTTGCCGATCAGCTCGCACCCTATTCGCCGTACGTCGGTGATCTGCGCACGACGCGTCTGCTGCCACCGTCGTCCGCGCATTGGCTCGGCACCGACGACCAGGGCCGCGACATCCTCTCACGCGTCATCTTCGGCACCCGGATCACGTTGCTGGTCGTGGTTCTCGTGGCGGTGCTCGCCGCGCCGATCGGTCTTGTCGTCGGCACCGTCGCGGGGTATGCGGGTGGCGTGGTCGACGCCGCGCTCATGCGCATCACCGATATCTTTCTCGCGTTTCCGCGCCTCATCCTGGCGCTCGCCTTCGTCGCCGCGCTCGGTCCGGGGATCGAGAACGCGGTGATTGCGATCGCCATCACGTCCTGGCCACCTTATGCCCGGATTGCGCGCGCGGAGACGCTGACGATTCGGCAGGCCGACTACATCGCCGCCGTGCAGTTGATCGGCGCGTCGCCGTGGCGGATCGTGCTGCGCCACATCATGCCCCTCTGCGTGTCGTCGGTGATCGTCCGCGTCACGCTCGACATGGCCGGGATCATCCTCACGGCGGCGGGGCTGGGCTTCCTCGGCCTCGGCGCCCAGCCGCCGATGCCGGAATGGGGCGCGATGATCGCCAACGGCCGACTCTACGTCCTCGACCAGTGGTGGGTCGCCGCGGCGCCCGGCGCGGCGATCTTCGTCGTCAGCCTGGCCTTCAACCTCCTGGGCGACGGGCTGCGCGACGCGCTCGACCCGAAGCAGGGCAAATGAATCCGCTGCTCGCCATCGAGGATCTGCGCGTCTCGTTCCCCGCCCGCGACGGCGGGGTTACGGAGGCGGTGCGCGGCGTTTCGTTCACGCTGGGCCGCGAGCGCCTGGGCATCGTCGGCGAGTCCGGGTCGGGGAAGTCGCAGACCGGACGCGCGATCCTCGGGCTCACCGCACCGGAGGGCCGCGTCAGCGCGCGGCGGCTGGAATTCAACGGCGTCGACCTTCTCCACTGTCCTCCCCGGCAACGGCGCGAGCTCCGCGGCGGGCGCATCGCGATGGTGTTGCAGGATCCGAAATACTCGCTCAATCCGGTGATGACGATCGGCGATCAGATCGTGGAGACGCTGCAGGCGCACCGTCGCGTGCCGATTCGGGAGGCACGGTCGCGGGCCCTGGCCGCGCTTGCGGCGGTGCGCATCGACGATCCCGCGCGCGTCTACGATCTCTACGCGCACGAAGTCTCGGGCGGCATGGGGCAACGCGCGATGATCGCGATGATGCTGATCGCCGATCCGGACCTGCTGATCGCCGACGAACCGACCTCGGCGCTGGACGTGACGGTGCAGCTGCAGGTGCTTTCGATCCTGGATGCGCTGGTCACCGAGCGGGGCATGGGTCTCATCTTCGTCTCGCACGATCTTCGTCTCGTGTCCTCCTTCTGCGATCGGATCCTCGTGATGTACGCGGGCCGCGTCGTCGAGGAAGTCGCGGCCGGCGGTCTGAACGAGGCCAGGCATCCCTACACGCGCGGGCTCGTCAACTGTCTGCCGCGGTTGGGCGGCGACCGCCATCCGCTGCCGACCCTCGACCGTCAGCCGCAGTGGGCCGAATGAGCGCGCCGCACGCACGAAGCGTCGGCATCGAGGTACGGAACCTTGATGTGCACTTCGGCCACTTCGTTGCCGTCGCCAATGCATCCTTTCGCGTCGGCCCCGGCGAGAGCTTCGGCATCGTCGGCGAGTCCGGGTCGGGGAAGTCGACGGTGTTGCGCGCGATCTGCGGCCTTGCCCCCATTGCATCCGGCGTCGTCCACCTCGTCGGCGAGGGCACGCTGCCCCCGCCGGGGACCAAGGCATTCCGCCGGCGGGTCCAGATGGTGTTCCAGGATCCGTATGCCTCGCTGCACCCGCGGCAGACCGTCGATCGCATACTCGCCGAGCCACTGGCGATCCATGGCCTCGGGGATGCCGAGTCGCGGATCGAACAGGCGCTGGACGAAGTGGGCATGGGAACCGGTTTTCGATTCCGCTACCCGCACCAGCTCTCCGGCGGCCAGCGGCAGCGCATCGCGATCGCCCGGGCGTTGATCCTCGAGCCGCAGGTGCTGCTGCTCGACGAGCCCACGTCGTCGCTCGACGCGTCGGTGCAGGCCGAGGTGCTGAACCTGCTGGAAGAGTTGCGCCGGCGACGCGACCTCACCTTCGTCATGGTGAGCCATGACCTCGCGGTCGTCACCCACATGTGCGAGATGCTGATGGTGATGCAGCGCGGTCGGACGGTGGAGATGCTCGCGGCTGCGGATCTCGCCGCGCGCCGCGTGCGCGACGAGTACACACGAAGGCTAATGGAGGCGGCGTCGGGGTTTCGGCGGATACCGGCAAGCACCGAACCGCTGAATGCGGACCTCATATAATGAACGGCCCGGCCGATAGGCGGCTGATGGTTTCAACATCCCGACGCTTGACCAGCTTCGCGAGAGAACTCGAACGATGACCTGCTGCCGGCACGTGCGGCAGCCTCCCCAGGAAATGCGGTGAATTCCCCCATCCACACAGACGTTGTCACCTTTCTCTTCACCGACATCGAAGGCAGCTCCGGGCTCTGGGAACGCTACCCCGACCAGGCGAAGGAGGTACTGGCGAGCCACGACGCGCTGGCCCGGGCCGCCGTTGAGGGCAACCGCGGCACGGTCATCAAGATGATGGGGGGCGGCGTGTACGCCGCTTTCGACGATGCACTCGACGGTATCCTCGGCACGCTGCAGCTGCAGCTGGCGCTCGCCGACGCCACGACGACCCAAGGCGTGGCGCTGCGTGCGCGCGCCGGGCTCCACGCGGGCGTGGTCGAACGCCGCGACGACGACTTCTTCGGCAGCGTGATTAACCGCGCCGCGCGCATCATGGGAGCGGCGCACGGGGGCCAGATCCTGGTGTCGGAAGCCGTGGCCGCCGCCGTGCGCGAGCGGCTGCCGGCCGGCGTTGGCCTGCGCGAGCTCGGTTCGGTGCGCCTGCGCGGACTCGATTCCGCGGAGCGTGTCTTCCAGGTCGTGCACCCCCAGCTGCGGCAGGACTTTCCGGCGTTGAGCGCGCTCGACGCTACGCCGACCAACCTGCCGTCGCAGAACACGTCGTTCGTCGGGCGCGAACGCGAAAGCGCAGAGATCAGGCAATTGCTCGGGGAAACGCGGCTGCTGACGCTGCTCGGGACGATCGGCATTGGCAAGACCCGCTTGGCATTGCAGGTCGCTGCCGACGTGCTCGATGACTATCGTGACGGGGTGTGGCTGGTCGACCTCGAGGCGGTCTCCGATCCCCGCCTCGTGGAGCCGGCGGTGGCCCGTGTTCTGGGTCTGACCGAGGAGACGAACGTGCCGCCGCAGAAGCTCCTGGCCGCGCACTTAGCTTCCCGAAAGTCGCTGCTCGTGCTTGACCATTGCGAGCACCTGATCGAAGCCTCCGCCCACGTTGCGGACGCACTGCTGCGCGCGGCACCAGAACTACGCATCCTTGCGACGAGCCGTGAGGCGCTGCGCGTGGATGGCGAGCAGACCTACGCGCTGACGCCTATGGCATTCCCGCAGGCGCACGCGCACCCCAGCACGTCGAGCGCCGGCGAATCTTCGGCGGTCGTGCTGTTCGTCGACCGCGCGCGAGCGCAGCAGCCCGATTTCGCGCTCACCGAGCACAACGCGCCCGCCGTCGCTTCGATCTGCGCACGGCTCGACGGGATTCCGCTCGCCATCGAGCTCGCGGCCGCCTGGGTGCCCGCGTTGACGCTCGAGGAAATCGACGCGCGCCTCGCCAACCATCTCGCGCTTGTGGAGGTCGACAAGGTTGCAGGGCCCCCGCAGCAACGCAGGTTGCGCACGATGCTCGATCGGTCCTATGGCTGGCTCGACGACAGGGAACGATTGCTGTTCAACCGCATCTCGGTGTTCAACGGCGGTTTCGATCTCGATGCCGCCGAGCAGATCTGCGGGGCGCCACCGCTGTCGCCCGACGACGTGCTCGACCTGCTCACCGCGCTCGCCGACAAGTCGCTCGTGGTCATCGATTCCACCGGCGAGCGATCACTGTTCCGGCAATACGAGATCCTGCGCGACTACGCGCGCGAGCGCGCAGCCGACCCGTCCGGGAATCCGGGGGACATTGAGGCCACGCGGGAGCGGCACGCCGAGTATCTGCGCGAGCTCGGGCCGGCGACGGATCACCGCTGAAGCAGGGGTTGGGAGCGACGAAATGAGTGCGAGAGGCGAGTGCATCGGCGGGTTGCGGTGGGTGTTCGCGCCGCTGGCGCTGCTGTGCGCACTCGGGGCGCTGTCCGCACCAGCGGAAGCCGCCGGCGTGGCAATGGTGACCGATCTGCAGGGCAAGGCGAATGCGTCGAGCGACGGACGCTCGCGCGAGCTGACGATCCTCGCCGAGCTGGAGGCGGGGGCGACGGTCCAGCTCGGCGCCGGCGCGACCTGCGTGGCGCTCTACCTCGACGCGGGCGACGAATATGTCTTCAAGGGCCCGGCGACGATCGAGTTCGGCGCGGGACAGCCCAACGTGAAGAGCGGCGCCCGGCCGGAGCGTCGGAATCTCTCGCTGGGCACGGGTGGCAGGGAGGTCCGGATCCGTCCGGTTGGCATGGCGCAAGGCGCGATGGTGATGCGAGGCCCGCGCACCGACGCACGGATCCAGTTGCTGAGCCTCTCCCGCACCCGCACGCTCGAGACCCAGCCCGAGTTCCGCTGGACCGGTCTGCAGCCGGGGCTCAAGTATCGCTTCGAGCTCTCGGACGAGACCGGCGCCGTGCTGCACGAAGCGCAGATCGAAGCCACGTCGCTGAAGCTCCCCGCGGGCATCAGGCTGCGGGAAGGTGTGCCCCACACCTGGGAGGTTTCGACGCGGCTCCCCGACGGAAAGAAATACTCGAGCTCGGCGGAGTTCGCGGTCGCACCGGCCGAGCTCCGCGCGCGGGCGGAGGCGCTGCGCCCGTCGGCTTCCACACCGCTCTCGACGCGGATCGCGTTCGCGGCGTGGCTCGATCAAGTCGAGCTTCGCGACGAGGCGCGCAAGATCTGGAAGACCGCGTCGGCCGAGCGCCCGGAGGATGCGACGCTGAAGACTCTGGCCGCTCAGTGACCGGCGCGCGCAAGCAGAACGTCTAATGCGCCGCGTCCGTGCATGTCACGGTGCCGATATCGGTCACCGCGTCGTGCGGATCCGGGACGCTGATTCGAACCGAGCATCCGGCCGCGTTTTCGCGCAACACGTACTCGCCGGGCTCGACGCCTTCGACATAGAATTCGCCGCGGCGGGCGGTGAAACTCCGGATCACCGTATCACCACGCACCAGGCTGAGCTCGCGAAACTCGAGCGGCAGGCGATTGCCATCGCGGACCTCGACCAGAATTCCGACGATCGCGCGGTTCTTGCGGACCGCGAACGAAACCAGCGTCCCGCTTCGCGTGAGCGGCGAGATCACGATCTCCGAGCTCGGGAACACGTAGTCGAGGGGCAATTCCCGGGCTGCGAAGGAGATGAAGTTGTCGTAGTACGCGGCGACGTTGGTGGCAACGACCTCGCCCGAGGCGTCGGTGTTGCCCACGAACCAGCCGTTGGCGTACACGGGAACGTCCTTCAGATCGGCAACGCGCACCAGCGCAAAGCTGTCCTGGACCGGGCGCGCCGCGAATATGCGCCCGCCGACCCCACCGATGCTCCCGGCGACGAACGCTCGAGCGAGCCCGTTCCCGCCTTCGGCGCGGCTTGCCCGCATGTACTCGGCGCCGACCTCGACGTGTTGGGCGTTGGCCTGGACGAGCGCGCGCCCGTACGTCGCGTCGGATGCGTGACTGTCGACGCGTCCGACGGTGAATTCATAGCCCACGCCCTCGCCCTGTGGCACCGATTTCTGGAGCGAGAGCGCCTGCGTGTTGCCCTCATTGGAGCCGCCGACCGCGGCCACGACCGACGTGGTCGGGTCGAAGAAGTAGCGGAACGACAACAACCACCCGTATGTGGATTGGGGCTCGAGAGTCCGCACGTAGTTGAGCGCAAGGAGGCCTTTTCCGCCGAGCATGGTGCGCGAGTAGGTCAGGTTGACGATCCGCGCGTCGGGGCCCTCGAACGTATTGATTCCGTTGTACGTTGCGGTGAGCGTGCCCAGATCCGGGGAATAGAGCGAGCCGGACGCGTACTGGTTGCTGCGCACGCGAAGGTCCGCGAGCAGATCCGTCAGCTGGGCGTAGTCTCGCGCGCGGTAGAGCGTGCCGAGATTGACACTGAAATTCGCGCCGGTGTACGAGTAGGCGAGCGATCCGGCCGGCCCGGAGCCGCCGTCGCGGCCGCCGATCGCCGCACCGACACCCAGAATGCCGAGCGGCGACTGGTAGGTACCGAACGCTCCGAAATTGTAGAGGCCCTGCGTTGCCTGACCGCGCAGGCCGAGGGTGAGCTGGTTCGTGAACGCATACCGGTGGTACGCCGACGCCGCGAGGTCGCCGTAGTCGTTGCTTTCGATTCCGTACTGGCGGCGCAGGAAACCGAGGTTGTAGCTGTACTCGTGCAACCCTTCGCGGAGTCCCGCTTCTGTCGCAAAGAAGAACGGCTGCCGCAGCGTCTGCTCGCGCCCGAAGGGATCGCGGACGACGACGGAGACGTTCTGGCCGCCGGTCAAGCCATTGGTGATATTCGTGATGTCGACCGGTCCGGGCTGTACCTGCCGCTGGGTGATCAGATTGCCGTCGATCCGTACCTGCAGCGTCGACGGAAAGACCACTTCGGTGGCGAACGCCGCCGTCGGATACTGGACGAAGTAGGGGTCCATCGAATAGAGCTTCGTCAGGCTCGCGCCGCCGAGCGGCACCGATCCGTGGAGATCGAAGCCGGGCGTGAAGAAATCGCCGAAGGTCCAGCGCCGCAGATTCGGCCGGTCGTCGAACTGCAGGTTGGTGATGAGGCGCGTGAATCCGTTCTGCGCGCCGCTTCCCCACTGCTGGGAAGTCGTGTTGAAGAAGAGCCAGTTTCCGCTGCGGGCGGCGAACTCGGTCGCGAACTCGTACTGCCGCTGGCTGAACGCTTCATCACCGGTGGCGTCGAACCCGTAGTTGAGGAAGAAGCTGTCCTCGGCCGGGAAGATCACGTCGGGGCGCCGCTCGGGGCCCAGGTCGATGCGGGTGGCGGGGAGTGCGCTCGCGGCGAGTCGCAGGCTCAGCGTGACCGTCGCCGGGTCGAAGCTCGCGTCGAGTCCCGGGATTGCCGACACGTCGACCCAGGGCTCGCCGTCGACGATCACGGGCGGCACGGCCGGCGGCGAGGACAGCCACCGTCGATACTCGGCGAGCGGGACGAACGTGCGGCCCTCGGCGTCGCGCAGGATTGCGATGTCGCCCTTGTTGACGGTGTTGACCAGGATGCGCGCGATCAGCATCGTCCGTGGTGCTCCGGCATCCGCGGATTTCCGCGATGCGGCCGGGATCGTCGCCCGCGGCGCCCAGCGCCGGAGCGGGCAGGAACGGCAACAGGGCGAAGATCAGACCGACGACCGCGAACTGCCGCAGCCTACTTGCAGGCGCCGGGATCGACATCGAGCTTGCGCTTCAGGTCGAGGCGCTCGGCCACGACCGATGCCTCGATCGCCGCAAGCTGCCCGCAGGCCTCGGGGGCGATGTCGACTTGCATGGTCCGCGTCGCGCCGGCCAGGAAGTAGCGCTCGGGAAACTCCTGCGTGAAGAGGCGACTGCCATCCCGGCGATACCGGCGAGTTCGACCTGATCGGCGCGGATGTGCACGTTGCCGTCATTGGCGACCGCCCATTCGACCTGCCGGCCCTTGACGCCGAGGCGCGTGATCTCGCCCCTGCGTTCCGGTTTCGCGGGCGCGACGAACACGGCCACGCCGACGCGCAGGAAGATGCGCAACGACGTGCCCTGCGCCTGCTCGTCGGACGCCGACGCCGAAGGCAGCTCCTCGATGAACAGGCGATACGTCTCCTCACGTGTCACCGGCGCCGCGCGCACGCCGACGCGCACGATGCGCGATTCCCCGGGCGGGATCTCCATCGTTCGCGGGAAATAGAGGAGGCCGTCGGCGGGCTCGTACTGGTCCGTGCCCTTCGCGTCCTGCGTCCAGGTCATGGCCTGGACCTGCATGCGCAGCGGGGTCGTGTCGTCGTTGCGCACGATCACTTCGCTCGCTCGCGTCGACGCGGTCGAGCGTCACCCGCAACGGATTGATGACGAACTCGCCGGCCATTGCCGGCAGCGCCGCGAGCGACGCGAGCGCCAGCGAATGGAGCAACCACCGCACGATGGCGCGATGCCGGCTCATTCAGGGCAGGATCGTCGCGGTCAGGACGTCGGAATAGGAACCGACGCGCGCGTTCTGGTAGTTGGCCGCGAGCACCGTGCCGGTGATCCGCCAGTCTCTGGTGGTTGCCGTCTGCCGAGAAGGTCGTGGCGACGGTGTAGGGAATGTACGCGTTCTGGGTCGAGTGCTTCATGCGCAACGGCGCGCTGCCGTTCGCGCCCGAGAATCCCCAGGTCGGCGTCACGGGCTGGCGGGTATGCAGCGGACGACGGATGTCCATGAACGCGGTGAGCGTTGCCGACACCGACGGATCCAGTGTGGGAAAGTTGATCGGGCTGCCCGCGCTCCGGAAGGTGCAGCTCTGGCCCTGCGCAGCCGACCACGCGACGAGCACTACCGCGGTCAGCAGCGGTCGGAGCTTCGGGCGGGACGGCAGATGGAGACGGAAGCTCATGGCGGGGCGGCCCCGATTAGACCATCTTCCAATCGAGATTCAAAGAAGGAGGTCAGCGCGCGGCGAAGCTCGCGGACCTGTGCGCGCTCGCACGCCGCAGTTGATGCGAACCCCGGAAGGAGGAGTGCCGCCGGAATGCTTGGTGGCGCCCCCGGGCGCAGCGAGGCCGAGAAGGCCGCGATTGGCGTCCTTCTCGTCCCGAGGTTCCGGCGATCAGGGAGTGACGCTGACCGTGACATGTTGCCGGTGTAGGCGCCCGCGGCGGCGTTCTGGAACGTGGCCTGCAGGATCTGGGCCGTTGACGGTCAACGTCTTGTCCTGACCGCTGCCCATGCCCGTGCCCGCGCCGGTGTTCGACGAGGTGATCGGTCGGCGTCATCGTCGGCGTCCGGCGCATGCGCCACACGTCACGGTTGCCGTCGCCGGCACGGTGAACGTCGGCGACGTTCCATTCGAGCAGCGATAGGTGATCGCCGCATTGCCGCTGGCCGTGGTTGCCGAGCTCGGGTCGATATTGCTGCCCGTGCCGGTATTCGTGACGTTCACGACCGGCGCCGCCGTGAAGAACTTGCAGACACCGATGACCGTCGCGTTCACGGTGACGCTGACGCTGTCGCTCGCATGGGCCGTGCCGGCGCCGAATGCCGCACAGGCAACGGCAAACGCCAGTGACCGCATGACTAGACTTGCCTTCATGAATGCTTCCCTTTCGAGAGGTTATTGACGACTTAGGCCGCGGAACCCGCGCTGGTTGCATCGCTGAATTTGAACGTCTCGCTTGCAGCAATTCGTATGCCACATGCTGATGGCGAAGACGCAAAACGCGATGCGCCAGATTTGTTATATACAAATCAATAACTTGAGGATTTGGAAAGCGGATCCCGGGAGCCGGCCGCGCGGCCGGCCGTTCGAATTCGGCAGGAACGGGCGGCGCCTGTGGTCATCTTGCGCGCTCACGAATGCCGTTATGGATGACAATCCGGTCAGTGCAACGCCCGCCCGCCGCGACCGGACTGCCATGCCGACACCTGTCCACCGCCATCCATTGACGGTGCTTTTCAGTTGTCCTCTAGTCATCGCACCCATGTGCGTGCTGGCATCGCAGACGACGATAGCGATCAACGCCACGATCGTCGAGGTGCAATGCACGGCGGAGCAGCGCGCCAGAATCCGCGCCTGCGCTGCCGCCCAGGAGCGCTTGACGACGGAGCCGGCGAAGACGACGGTCAGCGCGCCCTCAGCCCGCGGTTCGGCAAAGATGCCTGACGCACCGTATGAGATCCGGCTGGATCCAACACGCTCGGTGCTGGTCAAGACCGTGCTCTATTAGGGCCTGTTCACACCTGCGGACGTGTGAACAGGTCCCAAGCTGCGCCGTCAGCCTGTGATCCGGGCGAGATAATCGACGTACGCGCGCCGGATTCCGACGTCCAGATTGATCGCCGGGCGCCATCCCAGCGCCGTGAGCCTGGCGCTTGGCCACCGCGTAAGCACGGTTGGTGGGCTCGAGCGGACCGGTGAGCAGGTAGTCCTCGCGAATCGGCTGCGGGCAGTCGCGGCCGGCGACGTAGATACGCGCGTCCGGTGTCATCGCCGGACCCCGCTGGCCGCGCAACCACGGCTTACAATGCGCGGCCGGGTCCGCACAGGGACGCTCTCCGTGCTCCGCAAGGCGCGACCTGGCCGTGCATGCCAGCCCACGCCACCCGCCGGACCCTGCTCTGGATATTGCTGTCGTTCGCGATCGCCGGCGCGCTCGCCGCCGGCGCGATTGTCTACGCCGTGTCGCGTGCCGGCTATTGGCTCGAAGCGCCGGGACAGGCGCCCGCGCCCGCCGACGCAATCGTGGTCCTCGGCGGCAACGACGGCGATCGCGCGTTGCGCGCGCTTGCTCTGTACCGCGATCGGTATGCTCCGACGATCGTCCTGACCGGGCTCGAACACGGCAACTCCGCGCCCCCCGCCAATCTCACCTGGCGCGCGGAGTTTCTGATCGCCCGCGGCGTGCCGAAGTCCGCCTTGCGCTTCGAGGTCTACTCCGAGAACAGCTACGAGGAGGCAACCAATGTCCTGGTGCTGATGCGCAAGCAGGGCTGGCGACGGGTGATTGCGGTGAGCGACCCCCCCCACATGCGCCGCCTCGCCTGGACCTGGAAACGCGTCTTCGAAGGCACCGGGCTGCAATACCTGCTGGTTGCCTCGGCGGCCGATTGGTGGGTGCCCGGCCGCTGGTGGCGTGACGAACACTCCGGCGCGTTCGTCATCAGCGAGTACATCAAGCTCGCGTACTACTTCGCGAAGCGGTGATCGATCCGCGTCACCTGTCATCGCGCTTGTGTACGGCGTGACCGTGCCGCTCGACCAGCTCGTCGCGTTGCGTGGTGCGGAGGTCCTCGCGCACCATTTCGCGCGAGCCCGCGGGTGATCTTGCGCGTGACGAACGTCTCGCCACGAAGCGGCGATTCGTGATTGAAGAGGATTCCGTTACAGGCGAAGAGTTCGTAGGCCTCGCGGTAATTGACGGTGATCCAGTGGACGTAGAGTTTCGCCGCCGTACGGCGAGCGCGGATGGAAGCGCGTGGTCTCGTTCTTCGGTGTTTCCCCGACCAGACCGAACAGTTCGGACGTTGACGCCTGACAGAAGCGGGTCAGAAGCGGATCGCGCCCGACCTCCCCCGGATCCGGATAGGCACCGTCCTGACCGGTGCTGCCGGCGATGAGCGCGGTCTTGGACATGGACGAGGCGGCGCCTTGACGGGACCGCGATGAATTATCGCATCCAGGCCGACCCTGACGTTCCACCCGCGATCCGGAGCCTGGCCGCGGCGGACGCGCCTCGCGGAGGCAGGGAATTTGCTTGGGGGCTCTGCCGGAGATGCGTTTCCATTCCCGCGCGGGCTCCGGATCCGCCCCCGAAGGTCATGACAACGCCGAACGACCACAATGTAATGCTCTGTTTTCGCAGCGATCCTCGACCTTCGGTGGCCATGCAGGCCTGCCCGCTGCGGCAGGCCGCCGCTGCCGGGCACAACGGCTCCCCCGTGTCGCGGCGATGCCCAACTGCGGCAGGCGAACCGCGCAGCGCAGCCATCGAAGCGATCACCGCTAGCTGAGCTCACCGACCGCCATGCCATCGTTACCCTCGCTGCCCCAGTTCTCCGTCCGCAGCATCCAGGCGCGGGTCCTGGCGCTCATCGTCCTGCTGATCGTCGCCGTGCAGATCGGCGGCTTCGTGCTCCTCAACACGCGCGGCGCCGCTTCGGTGCGCAAGGTCGTCAGCACCGACATCGTTGCCGGTGGCCGTGCGTTTGAGCGCTTGCTCGAGCTCGACACGCAACGGCTGATCGAGGGAGTACGGCTGCTGACGGCGGACCCGGCGTTCCGTGAAATGGCGATCGGGGGTGACCGCAACGCGCTATCGCCGGTGCTCGCGAAACAGGCGAAGCGCACCAACGCGGCAGTCATGCTGCTGGTCGGCGCCGACCACCGGACGATCGCCGGAACGCCCGAGAATGAAGTCGGCCGCCGCGTCACCTACGCGCGTCTGCTCGATCGCGCAGCCGCCGCGCAGCAGGCGGCTGGCATTGCGCTCATCGGCGGCAAGCCCTACCAGCTCGCCATTGTTCCGGTGCTGACGCCGCAACCGGTGGCCTGGATCGTCAGCGGTTTCCGCATCGACGACGCGCTGGCGCAGGAGCTGCGCACGCTGACCCAGCTCGAGGTCTCCTTCCTCGGGCGCCAGGGCGAAGGGGAATGGCGGGCCTACGCGAGCACACTCGCGGAAGCGGAACGGGCCGCGCTGACCCGGGACATGGCAGCCAACCGCTATTCGAGCACCGACGCCGACGGCAATTCGGAGTTCGGTGACGCCGCGATCAGTCGCATCGTGAATCTCGCCCCGCGGGCCGACGACGCCGTCGTAGCGGTGCTTCAGCGGCCGCTCGCGCCGTCGTTCGGACCTTTCCACCAGATGCAGGTCGAGCTTGCCTGGCTGGGCCTGCTGGGCATCGTCGCGGCGATCGTAACGGGCATGGCGTTGGGCGGCTGGATTGCCGCGCCGCTGCGCGAGCTCTCGAGTGCGGCCCGCCGCGTTGCGGCAGGCGACTACACTGCCGTCGCAGCACGCACGCGCAAGGACGAGGTCGGCGACCTCCACACGGCCTTCCGGACGATGCAGGAAGCCATCGCCAATTGCGTGTCGAAGATGACCGATCGTGCGCACCGCGATACGCTGACGGGGCTGCCGACGCGATTGCTGTTCGTCGATCGACTCGAGCAAGCCGTTACCGCCGCCGCCCGTGCGGGATCGCCGGTGGCGGTGCTGGTCCTCAACCTCGATCAGTTCGGCCGCATCAACGACATGCTCGGTCACCCGATCGGCGACCTGCTGCTGCGCGAGGTCGCCGCCCGGTTGCGGGCGACGCTCCGCCGCGCCACCGACAGCGTCGCGCGCATCGGCGGCGACGAGTTCGCGATTCTGATGCCGGGGGGCAGGGTCAGCGATGCACAGCGCGTGGCGGGCGTGGCGCTGCGCGCGCTCGAAGTCAAGATGACGCTGGACGGGCACGTCGTCGATGTACGCGCGAGCATCGGCATCGCCGCATGCCCGGATCACGGCAGCGACCCCATGAAGCTGCTCGAGCGTGCCGATGCCGCGATGCACGCGGCGAAGCGGGAGCGCCGCGGCATTTCCATCTGGGACGAACAGTTCGACGCGATCGGCGAGCAGCGGATGTCGCTGTTGAGCGACCTGCGCAAGGCCGTCGACGATGACGAACTTGCGCTTGTCTACCAGCCCCGGATCACGCTCGGCGATGGCGGCGAGCATTTTGTCGAAGCCCTCGTCCGGTGGCAGCATCCGAACCGCGGGCTGGTGCCCCCGTCCGAGTTCGTCCCGTTCGCCGAGCAGACGGGCTACATTCGAACGGTCACCCAATGGGTGCTCGGACACGCGCTGGCCCAGTGTGCGGAGTGGCGCGGACGGGGACTGCCGATGAACGTCTCGGTCAACATATCGGCGCGCGACCTGATCGATGTTGACTTTCCGGTGCGGCTGGCCGCGATGCTGGAGCGGGAAGGCTGGTCGGCGCAATGGCTGACGCTGGAGGTGCCCGAGACCGCGCTCGTGGGTGAATCGGGCCACGCGCTGAAGGGCCTCGAGCGCCTCCATGAGCTCGGGTGCAGGCTTGCGATCGACGATTGCGGGACCGGCAATCTGTCCGTCGCGTTCCTGGGACGCCTCCCGGTGGACGAGCTCAAGATCGACAAAGGGTGCATCGCCGGCATGGCGAAGGACGAGAGCGATGCGCTCGTCGTGCGCACGACGATCGAGCTCGCGCACCAGCTGGGCCTTGCCGTTGTCGCGAGCAGCGTCGAGGACGAAGCGACGCTCGAGCAGTTGCGCGAGCTGGGCTGCGACGGCGTGCAGGGCTTCCTGCTCAGTCGGCCGCTGGACGCGGCTGACGTGCCGTCGTGGGTCAAGGAATCGATCTGGTCGCGCTCCGCGCGCGAAAAGGGGTCTCTGCGGCGCGTCGTATAGTTGGCGGAAGCGCGCCGGGCGGCGCCACGATCCGGACGGGCTGGACCTCGACGTGTTCCGCGACTGGAAGGCGGCACCCGACCCGAAGCCATAGCATCGCCCACGGGAGCACGCCTCGCCCTTGCCACCGCGAGCGTGCGTCATTACGCTCGTCGGCGTGCTGTCCATTCGCTCGCTCACGAAGTCCTACGCGGGACCATTGCGCCGCGCCATCCTCGGCGGGATCGATCTCGATCTCGCGCCTGGCGATTACGTCGCCGTGATGGGCGAGTCGGGAAGCGGCAAGTCGACCCTGCTCAACCTGATTGCGGGTCTCGATCGACCGGATACCGGCACCATCGCGTTCGACGGCGTTCCGCTGACGACACTCGACGACGATGCGCTGACCGAGCTGCGCCGGTCGCGGATGGGCTTCGTGTTCCAGGCGTTCCATGTCCTGCCGTACCTTTCGGTCGCGCAGAACGTCGGGTTGCCGCTGGCATTGCTCGGAGTGGCAGGCGAGGCTGCGGTCCGACAGGTGACGGCAATCCTTGGTGCGGTCGGGCTCGCCGACCGCGCCGCGAGCATGCCACGCGAACTGTCCGGCGGCGAGCTGCAGCGCGTCGCGATCGCGCGCGCACTCGTCCATGGGCCGTGCCTCGTCCTCGCCGATGAGCCGACCGGCAACCTCGACCCCGAGAGCGCGGATCAGGTCCTGCGCCTGCTGCGCGATCGGGTCAAGGCCGGCCGTGCCGCGGGCATCCTCGCCACGCATTCGCGCGTTGCCGCGGAGACCGCCGACCGTGTGCTGATGCTCACGCGGGCCGGTCTCCGGTAACGCTGCGACACGCGTCGACCATGCGAGCCGAGCGTGCGCTCACGGTATCCGCCGCCGAAGCAGTCATTCGCGGCTCGTTCGCCCAGAACCGCGTTCGCACTGTGCTCGCAGTCGTCGCGATCGGTCTTGGCGTTGCGCTCGGATACGCGGTCCACGTCATCAACGAGGCTGCCGTCAACGAGCTCGCGCAGGGTGTCCAGACGCTTTCCGGCAATGCCGACCTCGAGGTGCGCGGACCGCGTGGCGGTTTCGACGAGGCGTTGTATCCACTGATCGCGAAGATGCCCGAGGTGGCGATCGCCAGTCCCGTTGTCGAAGTCGAGGCGAAGATCGCCGGTCGCGACGAGCCATTGCGGATCCTCGGCATCGACATCTTCCGTGCGGGGTTCATCCAGCCGGGGTTCGTCGCGTCGGCAGCCGACCGGCTCGACACGCTCCGCCCCGATGCCTTGTTCCCGAGTCCTGCCGCAGCACACGCGCTCGGCATCAAGGTGGGCGAGCGCATCGATGTGCAAGTCGCGCTTGCCAGCGTCCCACTCCGGGTTGCGGGTGAGCTCTCCGCGACGACGAACCAGCGATTCGCGGTGATGGACATTGCGGGCGCGCAGGTCGCATTCGGTCGCACCGGCCGCCTCAGCCGGCTCGACCTGCGGCTGCGCCCGGGCATCGATGGCGCCGCGTTCGGTGCCCGATTGCGCGATGTCCTCCCGCCGGGTGTCCTCGCAGCGACCCCCGCGACCAGCATCGCTGCCGGCGGGAGTCTGTCACGGTCGTATCGCGTGAATCTCGCGGTGCTCGCGCTCGTTGCGCTCTTCACGGGCGGCCTGCTGGTGTTCTCGACGCAGGCGCACGCAGTGGTGCGCCGGCGCTCGCAGTT
This sequence comes from uncultured beta proteobacterium, assembly GCA_963783525.1. GTDB lineage: Bacteria > Pseudomonadota > Gammaproteobacteria > Burkholderiales > Casimicrobiaceae > CAIWHR01. Next base: position 217,488 of record CAWAOF010000007.1, on the reverse strand, counting down.
CGCGTTGCTGCGCGTGCTCGGGTTAACGCGGCGCCGGCTCACGGCGCTGATCGTCGCCGAAGGCGCGCTCCTCGGCGTGGTCGGGAGCCTGGTCGGACTCGCGCTCGGGTTCGCGCTGGCGCAGCTTGCGGTGCACTGGGTCGGCGTGGATCTCGGTTCGGGATTCTTCCGTGGCGTTGTGCCTGCGCTCGTCGTGGAGCCCTGGACGCTGGGCGCATTCTTCGCGCTGGGTGTGGCTGCTGCGGTCCTCGCGAGTCTCGTTCCCGCGCTGGAAGCCGCACGCAGCCCGCCGGCGCTCGCGCTCAAGGCGGGTGACGCGGAGCGTGCGTTCGCGCGGTTGCGTCCGGTCGTCCCGGCGTGCGCGGCGCTCGCCGCCGGCGCGGCGGCGGCGCTGCTGCCGCCGGTGGCCGGGTTGCCGCTCTTCGGCTACGCGGCGATCGCGCTGCTCCTGATCGGCACGCTGCTCCTGATGCCGCGGATCGCCGCGCTGGCGCTTGCGCTCGTCCCGCCGTCCCGCGTCCCGCCGGTACAACTCGCGCTGGCGCAGCTTCGCGGCGCGCCGGGCCAGGTATCGGTGAGCCTCGCCGCGATCGTCGCGAGCGTCAGCCTGACCGTCTCGATGGTGATCATGGTCGCGTCGTTCCGCGACTCGCTCGATCTTTGGCTCGAGCGCATTCTGCCTGCCGACGCCTACGTTCGGGCGGCAAGCGGAGGCGAGACTGGCTACCTGACGCCTGATCTCCAGAGTGCGATCGCGGCATTGCCCGGCGTGCGCCGCGTCGAGTTCCTGCGCGAGACGCAGCTGTTGCTCGATCCCGCGCGGCCACGGGTCGTGCTGCAGGCGCGCACGATCGATCGCGACGACCCGACGAAGAACCTGCCGATCATCGGCGCCCCACGCCGGGATGTCGACGCCGCGGCGCCGCCGGTGTGGGTCAACGAAGCCATGGTCGACATCTATGGCTTCGCACCGGGGAAGACGATCGAGCTGCCGATCGCCGGCAAGTCGGTTCCGGTCACGGTCGCCGGCGTCTGGCGTGACTACGCGCGTCAGCACGGCGCGATCGCGATGGAAAGCCAGCTCTACGTCGCCCTGACCGGTGACCGGATGGTGACCAATGCGGCCATCTGGGTGGCCGGCGGCGTTGCACCGAGCGCCGTCGAGGCATCGCTGCGGCGCGAGATTCCCGGAGGCGAAAGGTTGGAGTTCGCATTGCCGGGCGAGATCCGCAGTCTTTCGCTGCGGGTGTTCGACCGAACGTTCGCGGTGACCTATGCGCTCGAGCTCGCCGCGGTCGTCATCGGTCTCGCCGGGCTGTCGTCGTCGTTCGGCGCGCTGGTCCTCGCGCGGCGCCGGGAGTTCGGCGTGCTGCGCCATCTGGGAATGACGCGGCGGCAGATCGGCGCGATGCTCGCCACCGAGGGGCTCGTGGTGAGCGGCATCGGACTCGCGGTCGGCCTTGTCCTCGGGTTCGCGATCAGCCTCGTGCTGATTCATGTCGTCAATCGGCAGTCTTTCCACTGGGGTATGGAGCTGTCGCTGCCGTGGCAGGCGCTCGGCGGATTCGCTGTCCTGCTGCTGGGGTTGTCGACGGTGACAGCGATGGCGAGCGGCCGGCAGGCGATGGGCGACGACGTGGTCCGCGCGGTGAAGGACGACTGGTGAGAGCGCGCTCGAGCCGGCGGACGTTTCTCCTGCTCCCGGTTCTTGCCTTTGCGACGCCGGCGAGCGCGGATGTCGCGTACGGCCGGGTCGAACCCGGCCGCGTGCTCCGCTTTCCGGGCGATCATGGCAGCCACCCCGAATTTCGCACGGAGTGGTGGTACGTCACCGGCTGGATTGGCGATGCAGCTGGCAATGCGTACGGTGTGCAGGTCACCTTCTTCCGCAACCGCCCCGGTGTTGCCGAGGCGAATCCGAGCGCCTTCGCGCCACGTCAGCTCGTGTTCGCGCATGCGGCGCTGGCCGATCCGCGCCGCGGACGGCTCGACCATGACCAGCGCGCGGCGCGTGCGGGATTCGGCCTGGCGGGTGCCGACGAAGCGACGACGCGGGTCTGGATCGACGACTGGTCGCTGGCGCTCGCCAAAGGCACCTATCGGGCGCGGATCTCCGCGCGCGAGTTCGAGCTCGACCTTGAGTTCGCTCCGACGCATCCGCTGTTGCTGCACGGCGCCGCCGGATACTCGCGCAAGGGTCCGGCGCCGGGCCAGGCGAGCTATTACTACAGCCAGCCGCAGCTTGCCGTCACGGGCACGATCGTGCGCGCGCGCGCGCCGATCGCGGTGTCCGGTACCGCGTGGCTCGATCACGAGTGGTCGAGCGAGGTCATGGCGTCGGAGGCGACCGGCTGGGATTGGACCGGGATCAATCTCGCCGCTGGCGGAGCGTTGATGGCGTTCCGGATGCGTAACCGGACGGGCGGAACGCTGTGGGCCGGCGGGACGCTGCGCGGGCCGGACGGAAGGATCCACGTATTCGCCGAAACGGACGTGCGTTTCACGCCTGTGCGTTCCTGGCGCTCGCCCCGCACCGGCGTCGCGTACCCGATCGCGATGACTGTCGTCGCCGGCGGAATGGAGCTTGCCCTCGAGCCGCTCTTCGACGATCAGGAACTCGACTCGCGCGCGAGCACCGGCACGATCTACTGGGAGGGGGCGGTACGCGCGACGACATCGGGGCGCGAGGCGGGCCGCGGATACCTGGAACTCACCGGCTACGGATCTCCGCTGCGCCTGTGACGAGGCGCGAATCGCGCTTGCCGCCGGGGGAACGCGCTAAGAGCTTGTCCGTCAATAGATCACGTGTGCGAACGCGGCAGGTTGGGCCGGGTGCGCGAAGCGAGGTGCAGCCTTGAGTGGTTCCCCAAGGCAAGCCACGCGACAAAGCAAGCGGCCCAACCGGCCCGTTCCCGGAGGGTTTGGTCAAAATGCGCGGTCTGCTTTGGCGGCCGGCTCGCGCGTGGGACCTGCCACGCGCTTCCCCGTCCTTCGCACATCCCATCGCACTTTGGCCAAACGCATCACGCGATTTATTAACGGACAAGCTCTAAGTCGCGGCGGACCGGCGACACCCTCGGCGGAGGGCTGTTCAGCCGACTTTCACGACCCGTCCCTCGCGCCACGACGTCGTCGCCGCCTCCGCGAGCTCGAGCGCCTTGAGACCGTCGTCGACGGTCGTACGCAGCTGCTCTCGCCCGGCCAGCACCGCGAAGAAATGCGCGATCTCGTTGGCGTACGCGGCGCGATACCGCTCGAGAAAGAAGTGCTCGGGCAGGTCGCGGGCGACCGCTTGGGTCGTGCTTGCGACGACTTCGGTCGGCGCGTGGTTGCCCGCCTGCAGCATTCCGCCGCTTCCCAGCACCTCGAAACGCTGGTCGTAGCCGTAGGCGGCGCGGCGGCTGGTGTTGATCTGGCAGAGCCGGCCGCGTTTCGTCCGGATCGTGACCGCGGTGCAGTCCGCGTCGCCGGCGTCCGCGATCGCGGGATCGACGAGACACGACGCATTGGCATGCACGGTCTCGGCGTCGTCGCCGAGTATCCAGCGAAAGATGTCGAAATCGTGGATCAGCATGTCCTTGAAGATCCCGCCGGAGCTCCTGATGTACGCGAGCGGTGGCGCGCCGGGATCGCGGCTGGTCACCACCAGCATTTCGGGCGTCCCGATCTCACCCGCGACCAGGCGGGCCTTGAGTGACGCAAACGTCGGGTCGAACCGGCGCTGGAACCCGATCATGCACGTGACGCCGGCGCGCGCGACGGCGTCGGCACAAGCCCGCGCCCGGGCGATCGCCAGATCGACCGGCTTCTCGCAGAAGATCTGTTTGCCCGCGCCCGCTGCCGCCAAGATCAGGTCGGCGTGCGTGTCCGTGGACGAGCAGATCAGCACGGCACCGACGGCCCGATCCGCGAACACCTGCGCGACGCTGGCCACCTGCGCGCCGTGGGTCGCGGCGAGCGCCGCGGCCGCTTCGGCGTTGGGGTCGACGACGTACCGGAGCCGGGCCGCCGTCTCGCGTGCGACGTTGCCCGCGTGAATCCTGCCGATGCGGCCGGCACCGAACAGCGCGACTTCGATCATGGGTTCCTCGCTTGCGCGTGACCAGGGACGAGGGCGCACGGTTGCGCGGCTCGCCCAATCGCACTATGTTACCGGAACAAACCCCAACCCGATCCGGACCGGGACGCGCATCGGGCGCCCGGGTCGGCGCACACCCGCTCGCGCAATGAAGAACATCACGCGCTTTGCCACCGACCGGCGCTACGACGTCGTGTGCCTCGGCCGGCTGGCTGTCGATTTCTACGCGCAGCAGATCGGCGCGCGGCTGGAAGATGTGGCGAGCTTCGCCAAGTATCTGGGCGGCTCGTCGGCAAACACTGCCTTCGGCTGTGCACGGCTCGGCCTGAAGGCGGCGATGGCGGCGCGCGTCGGCGACGACGCGATGGGCCGCTTCCTGACCGAGACCCTGGCCCGCGAAGGTTGCGACGTCTCGCACGTGAGCGTCGATCCGGCACGGCTTACCGCCTGCGTCGTGCTCGGGATCAAGGATCGAGACACGTTTCCGCTGATCTTCTACCGCGAGAACTGCGCCGACATGGCGGTGACCGAAGCGGACGCCGCGGAGGAATTTCTCGCGCAGGCGAAGGCGTTGCTGATCACCGGCACCCACTTTTCGACGTCGCACGTGCATGGGGTCAGCACGACGGCGCTCGAGCGCGCGCGTCGCAATGACGTGCGCACGGTGCTCGACATCGACTATCGGCCGGTGTTGTGGGGGCTCACCAAGCGCGGCGACGGCGAGACGCGCTTCGTCGCGAGCGATACCGTCACGGCGCACCTGCAGGCAATTCTGCCGCTGTTCGATCTCGTGATCGGCACCGAGGAGGAGTTCGCGATCGCCGGCGGGAGCACCGACATCGTCGAGGCGCTCGCCGCGGTGCGCGTGGTGACGCCCGCGACGCTCGTGGTGAAGCGCGGTCCGATGGGCTGCGCCGTGATCGACGGGCCGATTCCACCTTCGCTCGACGACGCGTTCAACGGCCGCGGAGTCACCGTCGAGGTGCTGAACGTGCTGGGCGCCGGCGACGCCTTTTCCGCCGGCTTCCTGTCCGGCTGGGTGCGTGGGGAGAACTACGACGAATGCTGTCGGTATGCGAACGCCTGCGGGGCACTCGTCGTGTCGCGCCATGCCTGCGCACCGGCGATGCCGACGCGGGTCGAGCTCGACCACTATCTCGCGAACGCCGAGCGCATACCGCGCCCCGATCGCGACCTCGAGCTGAAGCGACTGCACCGCAAGACTGCGCCGCGGCTGCCGCGGCCCGAACTCTTCGTCTTCGCGTTCGACCACCGCGACCCGTTCTTCGCTCTGGCGCGCGCAACCGGCGCCAGGGAGAGCCGGCTCCCGGCGCTGAAGAATCTGCTGGTGGAGGCGGTGGCGCAGACCGAGGCCGCGTGCGGCCTCGAAGGGCGCGTCGGGCTGCTGTGCGACGATCGCTATGGGCAGGATGCGCTGAACGCCGCGACGGGCCGTGGCTGGTGGGTTGGGCGGCCCGTGGAATGGCCCGGTTCGAACCCGCTGGTATTCGAGCACGGGCGCTCGATCGGCACCACGCTGATCGCCTGGCCGGTCGAGCAGGTCGTGAAATGCCTCGTCCCGTTCCATCCGGACGACGATATCGACAACCGGCTCGAGAACGAAGCGCAGGTGACGGCGCTCTACGATGCCGTGCAGGTGAGCGGGCACGAGTTGCTGCTCGAGATCGTGCCGCCGAAGGGCCTGCCTTCGGGGCCGGGAGTTCTGGTGCGTGCGATGAAGCGGCTCTACAACCTCGGCATCTACCCGGAATGGTGGAAGCTGCCGCCGCCCACCTACCGCCGATTGGGCGGCGATCGATGCGCTGATCGCCGAGCGCGATCCGTACTGCCGCGGCGTCCTGCTGCTCGGGCTCTCGGCCCCGATCGCCGAACTGGCGCGCGGTTTCGCCGACGCGGCGGGCAGCGTCCACTGCCGCGGCTTCGCCGTCGGGCGCACCATCTTCCACGATCCGGCGCGTTCATGGCTCGTCGGCGCGCTGGACGACGCCGGGCTCGTCAGCGGTGTGCGACGCAATTTCGAAGCGTTGATCGATGCGTGGACGCAGGCGCGATCGAAGGAGCACGGGAGCATGCGTTGAGTCGGCGTGCATGCATCGGCAGTGCGTTCGAAGCGGTCGATAGCCACCCCGCTGTTCGACCGGGTGACGCTCGTGTGGACGTCGTATCGGGCGAGTTCAGTGCTGCGGCAACGCTGCCCGCGCGGTACGGACCTGACGCGCGATGTATGCGGTACCGGAGCGGACCCCAGCGAGGAAATTGCAGAGGCCGTCGGCGATGCTTTCGCCGGCCCGCAGGTGCGCCTTCGCAGCCTCGCGGTCGGTGACGCTCATTCGCATCTCGTCGATGCGGCGGTAGAGGTTGTCATTGCCAAGAGGGCGAGGAGTCGATGTCATTCTTGCTTCTCCGTTGAGCCGTGCGTCTTGTTGCATCGCACAATGCCAATATAGGAATCCGCTGGGGTAATTGCCAATCGTATTTTCGAATGGCCGGCATCAGTCGCGGCGAATGTCGTTTAAGTTATTGATGCAAAAATGAAATAGGCGATAAAGTGGCAGTGGCTCGGTTGGCCGTGGGAGGGGCATGGCAACGATACGATTGACGATGGCGCAGGCGCTCGTCCGGTTCCTGGCAGCGCAGGGCACGGTCTGCGACGGCAGCGAAGTCCCGCTGTTCGGCGGCGTGTGGGCGATCTTCGGCCACGGCAACGTCGCCGGCCTCGGCGAGGCGCTGCATCGCCATCGCGCCCTGCTGCCGACGTACCGCGCGCACAACGAGCAGGCGATGGCGCACGCGGCGATCGCGTACGCGAAGGCGCATTTCCGCCGGCGGATGATGGCATGCACGACGTCGATCGGTCCCGGCGCGACCAATCTGCTCACCGCGGCCGCGACCGCGCATGTGAACCGGCTGCCCGTCCTGTTCCTGCCCGGTGACGTGTTCGTCTCGCGCGCACCCGACCCGGTGCTGCAGCAGGTCGAGGACTTCCATGACGCGGCCGTCTCGGCGAACGATTGCTTCCGGCCGGTCTCGCGCTACTTCGACCGCATCGTCGCGCCCGCGCAGCTGCTGACCGCGCTGCCGCGAGCGATCGCCGTGCTGACCGACCCGGCATTGTGTGGTCCGGTCACGCTTGCCCTGCCGCAGGACGTCCAGGCGCAGGCATGGGATTACCCGGCCGGATTCTTCGCGCCGAACGTCGTTCGCGTCCGCGCGCCGCTGGCCGAAGCGGTCGAACTCGATCAAGCGGCGACGCTGCTGCGTGGGGCGACGCGGCCGCTGCTCGTCGCCGGCGGCGGCGCGCTCTACAGCGATCGCGGCAGCGACGCGCTGTGTGCGTTCGCCGAGACGCACGGCGTGCCGGTCGCCGAAACGCAGGCGGGCAAGGGCGCGCTGCCATGGGACCATCCGCAGCAGGCGGGCCCGATCGGCGTGACGGGCGGGACCGCGGCGAATGCGCTCGCGCGCGAAGCGGACGTCGTAATCGCACTCGGCACGCGGTTGCAGGATTTCACGACGGGCTCGCACTCGCTGTTCGCGCAGGCGCGGATCGTCGGCGTCAATGTCAATGCGTTCGATGCGCTCAAGTGGCGCGCGACTCGGCGTCGTCGGCGACGCCGCGACGACGCTGGCCGCGCTGTCGGCGCGGCTTGCGGGATGGGCGGCCAGCCCGGCGTGGCAGGAGAAGACGGCACGCGAGGTCGAGGCGTGGCGGACGACGGTGTCGGACATCGTCGGCGTGCGCGAACTGGCGCCGCCCGCGCTGCCCTACGACGGTGAGGTGATCGGCGCCGTCCAGCGCTCGCATCCGGAATCGCCGGCCCACGACATCGTCGTCTGTGCAGCCGGCACACTGCCCGGCGAATTGCACAAGCTCTGGCGCGCGGCCCGGCCGGGCGGCTACCACGTCGAGTACGGCTATTCGTGCATGGGCTACGAAATCGCCGGTGGCATCGGAGTCAAGATGGCGCGGCCCGAGCGCGAAATCGTCGTCATGGTCGGCGACGGCAGCTACCTGATGCTCAATTCCGAGATCGCGACGTCGGTGATGCTGGGGACGAAGCTCGTCGTGGTCGTGCAGGACAACCGTGGCTACGGCTGCATCCACCGGTTGCAGCAGGCCTGCGGCGGCGAGGGCTTCAACAACCTGTTCGACGACTGCGTGCAGGGCCCGCTGGGGGCGCCGGCGATCGACTTCGCGGCGCACGCGCGCTCGCTCGGGTGCTCGCGCGGAGCACGTCGGCTCGATCGCGGAGCTCGAGGCGGCGCTCGGCCGGGCCCGCGCCGCCGAGCGCACCTACGTCATCGTCATCGATACCGATCCGTTGCGGTCGACCGCTGCGGGCGGCTGGTGGTGGGAAGTCGGCGTGCCCGAGGTGTCCGAATCCGGCGAGGTCCGCGCCGCCCGTGTCGAATACGAGCGTGGCAAGCGCGAACAACGGCCATGATCGCGTCGGATACGATTATGATCGTCACCACATGAACGCACGGCGTCCACCCTAATGCGCATCGGCATCAACCCGATTTCGTGGACCAACGACGACCTGCCGGCGCTCGGTGGTGAAACGCCGCTCGAGACCGCGCTCGTCGAGGGCAGGGCGATCGGCTACGAGGGCTTCGAGCTCGGCAACAAGTTTCCGCGGGAACCCGACGCGCTGCGTGCGGTGCTGGGACGACACGGCCTCGCCTGCGTGTCCGGGCTGGTACTCCGGGCGGCTCGCGCGCGGCAGCGTCGCGGACGAGATCGCCGCGGTCGAGCCGCATCTGAGGTTGCTGGTGGCGAACGGCGCCCAGGTGATGGTCTACGGCGAGGTTGCCGATTCGATTCAAGGCCGCGCGGAACCGCTGTCGCGGCGGCCGCAATTCGCCTCGGACGGCGAATGGTCCGCGTACGGCGCGCGGTTGACGGCATTCGCACAGCATCTCTCCGCACGCGGTCTGCGCCTCGCCTACCATCACCACATGGGCGCCTACGTGGAAACGGCGGACGACGTCGATCGGCTGCTCGGCGTCACCGGTCCCGAGGTCGGGTTGCTGCACGACACGGGACACGTGACCTTCGCCGGCGGCGATGCGCCGACGGAACTGCGCAAGCACGTGTCGCGCGTCGTTCACGTGCACTGCAAGGACGTGCGCCCGAATGTCGCGCGGATGGCGCGCAACCGCGGGTGGAGCTTCCTTGAATCGGTGCTGAACGGCACCTTCAGCACGCCGGGCGAAGGCTGCGTCGACTTCGCCGCGGTGATCGCGATTCTGCGCGACGCCGGCTATCGAGGCTGGCTGGTCGTCGAGGGCGAACAGGATCCGGCGGTCGCGCCGGCCTATCGCTACGCGGAGATGTCGTATCGGCTGCTGTCGGCGCTCGTGGCCGGAAAGACGGACGCCGAAGCACGCGCGGCGGCGCGCGCCGCGAGCGCGGGGGTACGGCCATGAGCGCCGCTGGGCCGTCCCGAGGCGCGAATTGCTCCCCCACGGGGGGCGGCGATGCGGCGTCAGCCGCGAGCGTGGGGGTACGTCCATGAGCGCCGCTGGGCCGCCCCGAGGCGCGAATTGCTCCCCCACGGGGGGCAGCGATGCGGCGTCAGCCGCGAGCGTGGGGGTACACGATGACTTCCCCGCTGCTGGTCAAGGCAGCACGCACCGGCCGCACGATCGTCCGCGTCACGCCGCAGTCGGCAGGCTGGCGCTACGTCGGCTTCGAGGCGATGTGGCTTGCGCCCGGCGAAACCTGGGCCGACGAGACCGCCGGCCGCGAGCTCTGCATCGTCGTCGTCGCCGGCCGCGTGACCGTGGCGAGCGGCGATCGCAGCTGGGCGGAGATCGGCCAGCGCGCGAGCCCGTTCGAGGACGTCGCGCCGTTCGCGGTGTACCTGCCGCCCCGGCGCGGCGTGCGCATCACCGCGCACACGGATGCCGAAATCGCGCTCTGCTCGGCCCCGGCGAGCGTGGGCGTCGCCCCGCGGCTGATCGAGCCCGCGGCGATCCGACGTACCGTGCGCGGACAGGGGTCGAACACGCGCTATGTGCGCGACATCCTTCCGCAGGACGAGCCGGCGGAGGCGTTGCTGGTCGTCGAGGTGATCACGCCGCCCGGCCATTCGTCGAGCTATCCACCGCACAAGCACGACACCGACGCCGTGCCGGCCGAGAGCTCGCTCGAGGAGACCTACTACCACCGGCTCGATCCGCCGCAGGGATTCGCGTTCCAACGCGTGTACACCGACGATCGGACGCTCGACGAGGCGATGACCGTCGAGGACCGCGACCTGGTGATGGTGCCGCGCGGCTACCACCCGGTCGTGGTCCCGCATGGCTACACGTCGTACTACCTCAACGTGATGGCCGGGCCGCAGCGCGTCTGGCACTTCCACAACGATCCGGCGCACGCCTGGATGCTCGCGCCGAAGGCGTGACTGCGGCGCTTCCCGGCGCGAGGAACTGAGAGCCCCGCGTCGCGGCCGGCGCAGTCCCGGCGAATTCCGGCCTGCGCCCATCAGCGGCGCGGTCCCGGTGAAGTCCGGCCCGCGCCCGGACCGCCGGTGCTGACGCACGTCCGGCGCATGGCGAGCGGCGGTCAGAGCAGCGGCGTCGTCACCCGTTCGCCCTGCTCGTAGACGACATTGGCCCGGCCGACCAGCAGCGGGTCGAGCGGGCCGATCCGATCGAGGTCCTTGTTCGTGTAATTGAGCTTGTGCAGCACGTAGCGCATCGCGTTGAGCCGCGCCCGCTTCTTGCAGTCCGACTTGATCACGGTCCACGGCGCGTCCGCGGTGTCGGTGTAGAAGAACATCGCCTCCTTGGCCTTCGTGTACTCGCCCCATTTGTCGAGCGAGGCCACGTCGACCGGCGACAGTTTCCATTGCTTGAGCGGGTGGCGCTCGCGCTCCTTGAACCGCCGGACCTGCTCGTCGCAACTTACGGAGAACCAGAACTTGATGAGGTGCACGCTGCTGTGCACCAGATTGCGCTCGAACTCCGGGGCCTGGCGCATGAATTCGAGATATTCCGACTGCGTGCAGAAGTTCATCACGCGCTCGACCCCGGCGCGGTTGTACCACGAGCGATCGAACAGCACGATCTCCCCGGCCGTGGGCAGATGCTGGACGTAGCGCTGGAAATACCACTGGCCGCGCTCGGCATCGCTCGGCTTCTCGAGCGCCACGACGCGGGCGCCGCGCGGATTCAGATGTTCCATGAAACGCTTGATCGTACCTCCCTTGCCGGCCGCGTCGCGGCCCTCGAACAGGATGATGACTTTCTGTCCGGTCTCCTTGACCCAGGACTGGAACTTGAGGAGCTCGACCTGCAGCCGATACTTCTGCCGTTCGTAGTTCTTGCGCGACAGCAGATTCTGGTAAGGGTAGCCGCCGTTGCGCCAGTTCGCGGCCAGCTCGTCGTCGGGATGACGCGGCAGCCGGCGGACGCGGGTCTGCTGCTGCCTCAGCAGGCGCTCCACCAACGCCATCGCCTCGGTCGGCGAGCGTCCCCCGAGGATGTCGCGCAGTGCCGCGACCTGCGCCTCTTCCGCCGCATCGACGTTCTCGGCGACCGCGTAACCCTCGATCAGCTCGGCACTTTCGATCGGACCCACGTCGCCGGCGCTGACCGGGCGGACGACGTCTTGCCGGCGCAGCGCTGCCTTGGCACGGACGCTCCGGCGCAGCGATGGCGATGGGGGCGTTCGTTTTGTTGGCATATTGGTGGTCGCGCTACTTCGAAGTCGGCATCATGAATTCGGCGCCGGCGCGGATGCCCGACGGCCAGCGCTGCGTGATCGCCTTCTGCCGCGTGTAGAAGCGCACGCTTTCCGGCCCGTAGATGTGGTGGTCCCCGAACAGCGAGGACTTCCAGCCGCCGAAGCTGTGGAACGCGACCGGAACCGGGATCGGCACGTTGATGCCGACCATGCCGATCTGCACACGCTGGACGAAGTCGCGCGCGGTGTCGCCATCGCGCGTGAAGATCGCCGCACCATTGCCGAACTCGTGTGCGTTGACGAGCGCGAGCGCCTCGTCGTAGGTGCGCACGCGCATCGACGAGAGCACCGGCCCGAAGATCTCGTCCTTGTAGATGCGCATGTGCGGCGCCACGCGGTCGAACAGCGTCGGGCCGACGAAATAGCCGTCGTCGTGGCCGGGCACCTTGAGCCCGCGGCCGTCGACGACGAGCTCCGCGCCCTCGGCGGCGCCGGAGTCGATGTAGCCGACGACCTTGTCGCGATGCGTGGCGGTGACGAGCGGCCCCATCTCGGCGCCCTTGTCGTCGGAGGCGCCGACCTTCATCGCGGCGATCTTCGTGCGCACCCGGCCAAGAACGTTGTCGGCAATCGCATCACCGACGAAGACCGCCACCGAAATCGCCATGCAGCGCTCGCCGGCGGAGCCGTATGCAGCGCCGACCAGCGCGTCGGCGGCCATCTCGGGGTCGGCATCGGGCATCACGACCGCGTGGTTCTTCGCCCCTCCCAGCGCCTGCACGCGCTTGCCATGTGCGGTGCCGGTCGCATAGATGTAGCGGGCGATCGGCGTCGAGCCGACGAAGCTCACGGCCTGGATATCGGGATGGGCGAGCAGGGCGTCGACGGCCTCCTTGTCGCCATTGACCACGTTGAACACGCCGTCGGGCAGGCCGGCTTCCTTGAGCAGCGAGGCCAGGATCAGCGCGGCCGAGGGATCGCGCTCGGAGGGCTTCAGCACGAACGCGTTGCCGCAGACGAGCGCCATCGGGAACATCCACAGCGGCACCATCGCGGGAAAGTTGAACGGTGTGATGCCGGCAACCACGCCCAGTGGCTGACGCAGCGTGTACGCGTCGATGCCCGTGCCGACGCTGTCGCTGAACTCGCTCTTCAGGAACTGCGGAGCCCCGCACGCGTACTCGACGATCTCGATGCCACGGGCGAGCTCGCCGGCAGCATCGGAAACGACCTTGCCGTGCTCGCGCGAGACCACCGCGACGATCTCGTCCGCGTGCTGCTCGAGCAGGGACTTGAAGCGGAACATCAGGCGGGAACGGGACAGCGGAGTCGCCGCCGCCCAGCCGGGGAACGCGACCCTTGCTGCATCGACGGCACGCGCCACTTCCGCAGCGGACGCAAACGGGACACGGCTGCCGAGGGCCCCGGTCGCCGGCGTATACACGTCGCCGAAGCGGCCCGATGTGCCAGGCGTGCGCCTGCCGCCGATCCAGTGGGCGAGGGTCGGGACGTCGGCTTGGCGCAAGGCGGGTGTCGCGTTCATGGTGACGGCTCCGAAGGCACCGCATGGCGCGCCCAGGGCGAGCGCGCCGTCGCGGGCGGAACAAATAGTTTAGCGCTTCCAGTGGACCACGGGGAATCGCGCCGCGGAGCCGGTAAAATGACAGGTTGGCGTGGGCAGACAGCAGCCTGCGTCGAACGATTCCCGGGTCCCACCGCAAAGGACAGTCGATGAGTCGCAAGGTTTACGTTGCCGGCGTCGGAATGATTCCATTTTCCAAGCCGGGCGCAAGCGAGCCCTACGACGTAATGGGCGCAGCCGCGGTCCGCGCGGCGCTGGCCGACGCCGGGGTCGCCTACGTCGACGTGCAGCACGCGTACGCCGGATATGTCTACGGCGATTCCACCGCGGGCCAGAAGGCGCTGTACGACGTCGGAATGACGGGCATCCCCGTCTTCAACGTCAACAACAACTGCTCGACCGGATCGACCGCGCTCTATCTCGCGCGGCAGGCCGTCGAGAGCGGCGTGGTCGACTGCGCCCTCGCGCTCGGCTTCGAGCAGATGATGCCGGGCGCGCTCGGCACGCATTTCAACGATCGTCCGACGCCCTTCGACGCCTTCAACCGCGAGACCGATGCATTGGTCGGGTCGCCTGACGTACCGCTCGCGATCCGCTATTTCGGCGGCGCCGGGCAGTCGCACATGCGCAAGTACGGCACGCAAGCTCGAGACCTTCGCGAAGATCCGCGCCAAGGCGAGCCGCCATGCGGTGAACAATCCGCTCGCGTTGTTCCGCAAGGAAGTGACAGTCGCCGAAGTCATGGCCGCGCCGGCGTTGATGCCCGGCGTGATGACGCGCCTCATGGCCTGCCCGCCGACCTGCGGCGCAGCAGCGGCGGTCCTGGTCGCGGATTGCTTCGCGCAGCGTCATCACCTCGACCGCACGGTATCGATCGCCGCCCAGGCGATGACGACCGACACATCGAGCACGTTCGCCGCGCACGACATGATGCAGCTCGTCGGCTACGACATGACCCGGTCCGCGGCGCAGCAGGTGTACGAGGCCGCGGGCATCGGCCCCGACGACATCGACGTGATCGAGCTGCATGACTGTTTCGCGCAGAACGAGCTCATCACCTACGAGGCGCTGGGATTGTGCCCGGAGGGCGGCGCGGAGAGGCTTGTCGACGACGGCGACAACACCTATGGCGGCCGATTCGTGACGAATCCGTCGGGCGGGCTCCTGTCGAAAGGGCATCCGCTCGGGGCGACCGGTCTTGCCCAGTGCTTCGAGCTCACGCAGCAGCTGCGGGGAACCGCCGACGCCCGCCAGGTCGAAGGCGCACGGATCGGACTGCAGCACAATCTGGGGCTCGGCGGAGCGTGCGTGGTGACCCTCTACCGTGCCGGACTATGAACGGCCCCCACGCTCACTTCGTTCGCTGCCCCCCGAGGGGGCGCACAGTGCCCCTCAGTTGCGTTGGGCGGCCGTGCGGGCGGATGAACGGCCCCCACGCTCACGTTGTTCGCTGCCCCCCGAGGGGGCGCACAGTGCCCCTCAGTTGCGTTGGGCGGCCGTGCGGGCACTAAGGGTCGATGGTCGACCGCGCGGCAATCGGGCATACGTTTCCGTCGCATTCAGCCGACGTCGAGGCCGGCCGGTTGCGCCTGTTCGCCAAGGCCATCGGCGAGACGCGACCGGAATACGTCGACGACGACGCGGCGCGCGCGGCCGGGCATCCGGCGCTCCTCGCGCCGCCGACATTCGCCGTGTGCCTGTACCTGGAAGTGCCCGATCCGTTCGCCTGGCTCGAGGAGCTGGGGATCGACATCCGCCGGTGCTGCACGCCGCGCAGGCGTTCCGCTACTTCGCGCCGATCCACGCCGGCGACCGGCTGACGTTCGCTTCGCGGATCGAGCAACGTCTTCGAGAAGAAGGGCGGCGCGCTGACGTTCGTCGTCAAGGACACCGACGTCACCAACCAGCGAAGGGTGCACGTGGCGCCGAGCTGCGATCGACGCTCGTCGTGCGTGGAGGCTGAGCGCGTGAACACGGGTCCCGCCTTCGATGCGATCGAAGTCGGCGACACGCTGCCGCCGCTGGCGCTGCCCCCGGTCACCCGGACGACGCTCGCGCTGTTCGCCGGCGCGTCGGGCGATCACAACCCGATCCACATCGACATCGACTTCGCGCGTGCGGCCGGCATGTCCGATGTCTTCGCCCACGGCATGCTGTCGATGGCGTGGCTCGGCCGAATGGTGACGAACTGGGCGCCGCAGCGCGACCTCCGCGAATTCAGCGTGCGGTTCTCCGCGATGACCCACGTCGGCGAGCGGATCGTAGCACCGGCCGGGTCGTCGAGAAGCTCGAGCGCGACGGCGAGCGGCTGGTCCGGCTGCTGCTCACGACGGCGAACGAGGCCGGCGAGGTCAAGCTTTCCGGCGAGGCGCTCGTCGCGCTTGCCTGACCGGAGATCGTGCGGATGACCGGATATCGCTCACCCTGGCAGGACGACGAGCTCGAGTCGTTTCGCGACACCGTCCGGCGTTTCGTCACCGACGAGCTCGCACCCCGGGAGCCGGCGTGGCAGCAGGCGCATCGCGTCGATTCCGCGTCGTGGCGCGAGGTCGGTGCGATGGGCCTCCTGCTCTGCGACGTACCGGACGCCTACGGCGGCAGCGGGGGCAGCTTCGCGCACGACTGCGTGGTGTTCGAGGAGCTGGCCTACGCCGGGGTGATGAGCTTCGGCAAGCACGTTCACAACATCTGTGCCCATTACGTCCTCGCGTATGGCACCGAGGAACAGAAGCGGGCGCTGGCTGCCGCGCCTGGCGAGCGGCGAGCTCGTCGGCGCGATCGCGATGTCCGAGCCGTCGGCAGGCTCGGACCTGCAGGGCATCCGGACGCGCGCGACGCGACGTGGCGGGCACTACGTGCTAGATGGCTCGAAGACGTTCATCTCGAACGGGCAGGTCGCGAACCTGATCTGCGTCGTGGCGAAGACCGATCCGGGGGCGGGCGCCAAGGGCGTATCGCTGGTGATGGTCGAGACCGAGAGCCTCGCCGGCTTTCGCCGCGGCCGCACGCTGGACAAGATCGGCCTGCCCGGTCAGGACACCTCCGAGCTCTTCTTCGACGAGTGCCGGGTGCCCGCCGAATGCCTGCTCGGCGGCGCCGAGGGTGCCGGGTTCGTGCAGCTGATGGAGCAGCTGCCCTACGAGCGGACGCTGGTCGCGCTCTCGGCGGTCGCGGTCATCGAGCGCGCGGTGCGGATCACCACCGAGTACACGCGCGAGCGCAGCGCGTTCGGCAAGCCGCTGATCGAGATGCAGAACACGCGCTTCAAGCTCGCCGAGGCGAAGACGATCGCGCACGTCGGCGCGCGTGTTCATCGATTCGTGCATCGAACGCTACATGCGCGGGCACGCTCGACACGGCGACCGCGTCGATGGCCAAGTGGTGGCTGACCGACATGCAGTGTCAGGTCGTCGACGAATGCCTGCAGCTCTTCGGCGGCTACGGCTACATGCGCGAATACCCGATCGCGCAGATGTACGCCGACGCCCGCGTGCAGCGCATCTACGGCGGCACGAACGAGATCATGAAGGAGA
The DNA here is from genome assembly GCA_963783525.1 of uncultured beta proteobacterium. Lineage (GTDB taxonomy): Bacteria > Pseudomonadota > Gammaproteobacteria > Burkholderiales > Casimicrobiaceae > CAIWHR01. The sequence goes on along the minus strand of CAWAOF010000007.1, from coordinate 200,581 downwards.
TCATCGCGCGCACGCTTTGAGGCGTCTGCCGCACCGCGATCTCCTCCCGCGCGCGCACGGAGCGCGAGCGCCCAACTCATCCACGGAACCGCGATGACCACGCGCTACCCCCACCTGCTGGCTCCCCTCGACCTCGGGTTCACGACGCTGAAGAACCGGGTGCTGATGGGCTCGATGCACACGGGCCTCGAGGAAGCGCCGGACGGCTACGCGCGGATGGCCGCGTACTACGCCGAGCGCGCGCGGGGCGGCGTGGGCCTGATCGTCACCGGCGGCATCGCGCCGAACTTCGCGGGCCGCGTCGAGCCGCGCGCGGCGCAGCTCTCGTTTCCGTGGCAGGTCGCCAAGCACCGGCCCATCACCGACGCCGTCCATGCGGCAGGGCGGCAAGATCGCGATGCAGATCCTGCACGCGGGGCGCTACGCCTATCACCCGCTGTCGGTCGCGCCGTCGGCCATCCGCTCGCCGATCACGCCGTTCAAGCCGCGCGCGCTGTCGGGGTGGGGGGTGCGGAAGACGATCGCCGACTACGCGCGCTGCGCCCGGCTCGCGCAGCGCGCGGGCTACGACGGCGTCGAGATCATGGGCTCCGAGGGCTACCTGATCAACGAGTTCGTGGCGCCGCGCACCAACCTGCGCGACGACGACTGGGGCGGCGCCTTCGAGAAGCGCATCCGTTTCCCGTGGAGATCGTGCGCGCGACGCGCGCGGCCGTCGGGCGGGACTTCATCGTCATCTTCCGCCTGTCGATGCTCGACCTGGTCGACGGCGGCAGCACCTGGGAGGAGGTCGTGGCGCTGGCCCGGGCCGTCGAGGCAGCCGGCGCGACGATCATCAACACCGGCATCGGCTGGCACGAGGCGCGGATCCCGACGATCGCGACCATGGTCCCGCGCGCCGCCTTCGCCTGGGTGACGAAGCGGCTGAAGGGCGAGGTGACGATCCCGCTGGTCGTGACCAACCGCATCAACGATCCGGCGGTCGCCGAGGAGGTGCTCGCGCGCGGCGACGGCGACATGGTGTCGATGGCGCGGCCGTTCCTCGCCGATGCCGATTTCGTCGTCAAGGCGGCGACAGGGCCGCGCCGACGAGATCAACACCTGCATCGCCTGCAACCAGGCCTGCCTCGACCAGATCTTCTCGCGGCAGATCGCCTCGTGCCTCGTCAATCCGCGCGCCTGTCACGAGACCGAGATCGTGCTGAAGCCGGCGGCCACGAAGAAGCGCGTTGCGATCGTGGGTGCGGGTCCGGCGGGCCTCGCCTGCGCGACGACCGCCGCCGAAGCGGGGCACGCGGTCGCGCTGTTCGACAGCGAGGCCGAGATCGGCGGGCAGTTCAATCTGGCGCGGCGCATACCGGGCAAGGAGGAGTTCGCCGAGACGCTGCGGTACTACCGCCGTGTCATCGAGCGCACGGGTGTGGAGCTGCACCTCGGGCACCGGGTCGCCGCCGGCGATCTCGCACGGGTTCGACCACGTCGTGCTCGCGACCGGCGTCGTCCCGCGCACGCCGGCAATCGCCGGCATCGACCATCCGAAGGTCGCGAGCTACACCGACATCGTGCTCGGCCGGCGGCAGGCGGGCAAGCGTGTCGCGATCATCGGCGCCGGCGGCATCGGCTTCGACGTCGGCGAGCTGCTCACGCACGACGGCGGCCACGACGACACGCAGACGTACTGCGCGGAATGGGGGATCGACACCGAGTACCGCGACCGGGGGGGGATCACGGCCCCGATCGAGAAGCGATCGCCGCGGGAGGTCTGGCTGCTCCAGCGCAAGCCGAGCAAGGTCGGCGACGGCCTCGCGAAGACCACGGGCTGGATACGGCGAACGCTACTGAAGAAACGCGGCGTGCAGATGATTCCGGGCGTCGAATACGACCGGATCGACGACGCCGGCCTGCACATCCGCGTCGGCGGCGAGCCGAGGGTGCTCGATGTCGACACGATCGTCGTCTGCGCCGGGCAGGAGCCGCGCCGTGAGCTTGCTCGCCCCGCTCCAGCAGGCCGGCGCGACCGTCACGCTGATCGGAGGCGCCGACGTCGCCGCCGAGCTCGATGCGCGGCGCGCAATAGCGCAGGGAACGGAGCTCGCCCTGCGCCTGTAAAGGGCTCACCAGCCCCGGTGCCCCAGCGCGCCGACGGAAAGGAGCAGGCCGAACGCAACCTCGAGCATCACGGCGCGGAAGAGCAGCGCGTTCTGCGCCGGACCGTCCGGCGTGACCGCGAGGTCGCGGTTGAGCCGCAATGCCCACGGCAGCGCGAGCAACGGCAGCGCGAGCCACGCGCTCGTCAGAATGACCGCGAGAACGAGCGCCAGCGCGAACGGGAGCAGCTCGAGCACGGAGAAAAGCCGCAGCGATGCGGCGGCGCCGATACGACGGGGAGCGTGCGCCGTCCGGTCGCCGCGTCATGCGCGCGGTCGCGATAGTTGTTCACGAGCAGAACACCCGCGGCGTGCGCGCCGACGGCGATGCCGGCGAGCCATGCCGCGCCGCCGACGCCGCCGACCTGGACGTAGTACGTGCCGCAGACGGCCGTCATGCCGAAGAAGACGAACACCGTGAGTTCGCCGAACGGCGTGTACGCAATCGGTCGCGGGCCGCCCATGTACGTGTACGCCGCGAGCGTCGATGCCAGGCCGATCGCGACGACCCGCCAGTCCCCGCGCAGGATCAGCGGCAGCGCGATGATGGCCGCGGTCGCGATCGCCGCGACGATCGCCCGCTTCACGGCACCCGGCGACAGCCAGCCGTTGGCGGTTGCGCGCGGCAGGCCGACCCGCCCGGCGCCCGCGGCGCGCCGTTCGGCGTAGCCGACATCGTTCTGCAGGTTCGTCACGACCTGCATCAGCACCGACGCAGCGAGCGTGATGAGCGCGAGTCCGCGGATCGAATGCTCCGGCCGCCGACCACGCAAGGCTGCTGGCGACGATCACCGGCACCGTCGCGATCCACAGCGTCTTCGGGCGCAGTGCGATCCGCCACGCGGCCCACGAGCCCGGGCGGATCGGAACCCGCGGCGGAGGGGGCGATGAGGGGGGCGTCCATCCGCGAATTATATCCGTGACGCCCGACGAGTTCGGCCCGCAACCGCCGGCATCGCGCGGTGCGCAACGGGAACCCGCTGCCGCCATCCTGTAGAATGGACCGATCGAAGATTCCACGGAGCGGCATCGATCATGATGCGTTCCGATCTCCGCACCACGACATGCGGAAGGAGCGATGCCATGGGTCTACTCGATTTCGTGAAGGAAGCAGGGGAAAAGCTGTTCGGTACGGGTCGCGCGAAGGCGGCGATGCAGGACGCCGCGGCCGCCCCGGCGGACGAAGCCAAGATCAAGGCCGCCAATGACGCCGCTGCGGATGCGATTCTCGAGTACATCCGTTCGCAGAACCTGTCGGCGACCGGCATGGTCGTGACCTTCGATGGGGCGAGCGCCACGGCCAGCGTCTACGGAGTCGCGCCCGACCAGGCGTCGATGGAGAAGATCGTGCTCTGCTGCGGCAACGTCTCCGGCGTCGCGAAAGTCAACAACATGATGAGCGTCGACCAGAGCGCGCCGGAAGCGACCTACTACACGGTGGTTGCCGGGGACAATCTTTCGAAGATTTCCAAGGCGCAATACGGCGATCCGAACAAGTACATGAAGATCTATGAGGCGAACACGCCGATGCTGAAGCATCCGGACAAGATCTACCCGGGGCAGGTGCTGCGCATCCCTCCACTCTAGCCATCACCGCCTGAGGCGCGTTACCCGTCGAGGGACGGGTGCGCGACGGCGCCGCGCTGTCGGGCTGTCGGCGAGATACGCGGATCGCATGATCTTCCGGGACCGCATCGACGCCGGCCGACAGCTCGCGCGCAGGCTCGAAGTCTGGCGCGGCGAGAGCCCCATCGTGTTTGCGATTCCACGGGGTGCGGTCCCGATGGCCAAGGTGATCGCCGACGCGCTGGATGGCGAGCTCGATGTCGTTCTCACGCGCAAGCTCGGGGCGCCGGGCAATCCCGAGTTCGCGATTGGCGCCGTCGACGAAACCGGCTGGAGCTACATCGCCGACTATGCCGAATCGGTGGGCGCCACACGAAGCTACGTCGAGCGCGTGATCGCGGCCGAGATGGAAACGATGCGGCGGCGGCGGGCCGAGTACACGCCGATACGTCCGCCGCTCGATCCGGCCGGGCGAGTCGCGATCGTCGTCGACGATGGGCTCGCGACCGGCGCGACGATGATCGCCGCGCTGCACGGGCTGCGCGCGCGCCGGCCGCGTCGTCTGATATGCGCGGTACCGGTGGCTTCTTCGGAGGCCGTCGCGAAGGTCAGCCCCCACGCCGACGAGGTCGTCTGCCTCGACACGCCAGAGTCCTTCCACGCGGTCGGGCAGTTCTACCGCGATTTCCGGCAGGTCGAAGACAGCGAGGTCATCGCCCTGCTGCGTGCCGCCGGAACGCCCCCGCGGCGGCTGAGCCCTCGATCTTCGGGGCAGGCGCGCGCCTATTTGCTCCAGCGGACCCGTGCGACGTACTCGTCCTGCCCGTAGGTGACTTCGAGCCGCCCCTTGTGCGCGTGGCGCACCGCCTCGCCGATTCGCTGCGGCAGGTGCACGTCGGTCGTCGTGATCAGCACCCGCGCATCGTCCTTTTCGATCCCGATGATCCGGTGCAGCGGATGGTCGGCTGCCTCGCGCTTTTCCACGTTGCGCGCGATCCGGACGAGCTCCTCGCGATCACCTTCGACGAGCACGCCCTCGAGCGTGAGGTAACCTGCCGGCTGTTTGTCGCGAATGCGGTGGCACGCCGGGCACAGGGCGGATTGCGCGCCCGCGGGCGCTGCAGCGCGAGCCCAGCGCCCATGCTGGTAGACCGCGTGACAATCGGTGCACGTCCGCGGGCTCCGCATACTTGCCCTTCGCCTGATACGGATCGTGACGCGGATCGTCGTAGATCCGATCGCGGTAACGCTGCGTGCTGCCGGGTGGCGCCAGCGGCGACGGTGTCGTCGTGCGTCTGGTCATCGTTCCCCCTTTCTCACCTGCCGGCCCGAAAGCGGGTCGATTTCAACCTAGCACCGCCGCACGGTGCGCGTGTTGATCGGCCTCAAGCTCCCGCACTGCCGTGGCGCAGCGGCGGGCGCGTGCTCCGGCCATTCGAGCACGCACTTCTCGTAGAGGTCGGGGAACGCGCCCGTCGGATCGTAGCGTGCCTTCAGCGCCGCATAGGCGTCCCGATCACGGGTGGCCCAGAACTCGTCCTCGGTGTAGTACGAGTCGGAATAGAGCGACTTGATCCCGGAGAGCGCGGCGACCTCGCGTTCGATCCTGCGGTTGAGGTAACCGCGCGGCCGCGGCTCGCGGCTCGCGACCACGTCCCAGAAGCCGAAATTGACGTAGACGGTTTGCGCCTGCAGCGGGTAGAGCGGGAAGCGCCTCGCCGGATCCGGTGGCCGGATCGGACACAACCATACCGGCAGGATGCCGATCTCGCGGTGCAAAAAGGCAAGAAACTCCGCCGCACGAGCGAGTGGAATGTCGACATCCTGAATCACCGATTCGGCATGCGCGACCGCGCAGCCGATCAAGCGTACGGGTCAGTCCCCAGCGGCTGTTCCAGCGCATCATCTTCTGGTAGGTCACCGAATTCAGGCGACGGCGGCCCAGCAGGCGGCGCACCCACGGCTTCTGGGCGTAGACGTTCTTCGAGCACCAGAACCAATCGGTGTCCCAGCGCCACAGATAGTCCCGCGTCGTCAGGTAGTCGCTGTCACGCTCGCGGATCGACCGGTAGTAGATGCGCTCGAACGTGTAGTCGCTTGCCCAGGGCGCATCGTCGACGAAGCGGCCGAGCGTGAGATAGAGCTCGCCGGGCGCAAATACGGTGCCGTCGAGGAAATCCAGGCGCCCCTCGGCGCAGTGCCGGGCGATTTCGGCGAAGCATGCAGCGGGGTCCGAATGACGGACATGCTGCAGGTGAACGTAGCGCCGCACCGGAACGAGACGGGCGGTAACGGCGAGCGCGTAACCGAGCGTGCCGTAGGAATTGGGAAAGCCGAAGAACAGATCGCGGTACTCGTTGTCCGGCGTGCAGCGGACGATTTGCCCGTCGGCAGTCAACACCTCGAGCGCATGCACCGTATCGTGGACGAGTCCATGCCTGAACGACGACGCCTCGATTCCGACGCCGGCGACGGCGCCGCCGAGGGTGATCGACTTGAGCTGCGGCACGACCGCCGGCATGGCGCACTGCGCGAGCGTCGCGTCGGCGAGTCTCTCGTAGGGAATCATTCCCTCGGCCTCGACGATGCCGGCACCGGTGTCGATCCGGATGACGTCGGCGAAGCCCGCGAGGTCGATCCCGGGCGGGCGCCGCGGCGCGCGATCGCGAAAGAGGTTCGATGTCCGCTTCGCGAGGCCCGCCGCGGCCGCGCCACCGGCAGCCGCGAGCTCGGCGCGCAGCCGCATCGTCTTGTCGGCGTGCCCCGTCACGCTCGCGGCCGGTACAGGAACGCGCGGCTCATCGGGTAGCGGTTGCCGACATTGCCCTTGCTGACGGTCACCTGGAACAGGTTGAGCTGGACGTCCCGCGCGCGGAAGGCCTCGGCGCATGACCAAAGGTACGTGCGCCAGATCCGGCGGAATCGCTCGTCGAAGCGGAGCGGATCGAGGGCGTGGATCGTCGCCCAGTTGCGGTCGAACCGCTCGCCCCAGCAGTCGAGCGTCAGCGCGTAGTGGCGGCGCAGGTTCTCGACGTCGAGCACCTCGAGCCCGCAGCGCTCCATCGCAGCGAGCGCCTGCGCGAGGCTCGGGATCCAGCCGCCGGGGAAGATGTACTGGCGGATGAAGAGCTCGGTGTCGCGCACACCGACGTGGCCGATGAAGTGGATGACACCGAGCGCGCCTGGCTTCATGGCGTCCGCGTGCGCGCGCACCACTTGCCGGAGCTGGTCGGGGCCCGCGTGCTCGAGCGTGCCGATCGACAGCAGCTTGTCGTATTGGCCCGGGATCTCGCGGAAATCGGCCTCGAACACCCGCAGCTTGTCGCCGAGCCCTCGTCGCGCAATTTCCGTTCGCAACGCGGCGACCTGCTCGGTGGTTGCGTTGACCCCGGTCCCGACCGCGCCGTAATGGTCCCACGCGTGGAACAGCAGGCCGCCCCAGCCGCAGCCGACATCGACGAACGAGTCGCCCGGCTGCAGCCGCGCCTTGCGGCAGACGTGGTCCATCTTGTTGCGCTGCGCTTCCTCGAGCGTGGTCGTTCCCTCGCTCCAGTACGCGCACGTGTACATCATCGCGGGCGCGTCGAGCCACTGCCGGTAGAAGGCCTCGGGATGACCGTAGTGGAAGCGTGCGTTCGCCTTCGCCTGCGCAATCGATCGGTTCGAGAAGCGCCACTCGTGCCAGCGGTTGCGCAGAGTGACCAGCGGATTGCTGACGCGGTCGTAGCGGCTGTCGATTCCGGCGCGAAAGGCGAGCGCGAGGTCGCCGTCGACATCGAGGCTGCCGTCGAAATACGATTCGAGCAGGCCGACGTAGCCGAACAGCAGGAGGCGGCGTTGCGCGCGCGACGTCCGGAACCTGAGCGTGAATGCGGGTTCGGCGTCGCCGCTGCGAAAGGCGGTCCCGTCCGCGAGGAGGACTCGAAAGGGAATATCCGTCCCCGCGCCGATGCCGGCGAGGATGCGCGCAAGCCTGCCTGCGGGATTCGCGGCCGTGGTAGCTTCGCGCCCGCTCGGGACTTCCCGGTGATTGTCTCTCATGAGTCCTGCCGCGAAGCCACGCTTGCCTCGGTCGCCGCTGGTTTGATTGTGGGCGCGAATTGGCCGTTGCGCTTGACCGCGGTCAATGGGGGACCCGTCGACGTTGGTTCGAACCCTCGATCCGGGTTAACGTACCGGGTGCCGCGGCGCATGGGTCCGCGATGGGAGTGCGATGAATCGTTCGATGTCTTGGGCTGCCAGCACGCTTGCCGCGATCCCCGGCGGGAACGCGGTGCCAGCGGAGTTGACGATCTGGCGCCTCGTGGCGTCGATGGCGGGTGATGCCGCCGGCGATCGTGGTCTCCAATTCCCCCTCGGATTTCGCTGGCGTCCACGCGCGGCCGATCGGCAGGCGTGGGTCCCGGCGACGACGATGACGAGGATGACGACGACGACGACAAGGAGAAGGGTGGCGACGGGAACATCGAACCCGACGACGACGAAGGCTTCGGCGACGATGACGACGACGATGACGATGACGACGACGGCGAGGAGCCCCTGCGCTGCGCCGCCATGCGCAGAGGATATCGCTGCGCTGCAGCATAACGTGATACAATTCGCTTCGTGCGGCGATCTGCGGTTGCGACGATTGCCCGCCGCATGCGGCAAACCCCGGCAATCGGATCATCGGTTTCTAATCTCTCGGTTCATTCTCCCGGCACGTCGGGACTGAACGGCGGCATCCGGTTAGCGACGATGGCTTTGCAGTCTGTCGACCCGGTTGCGGCTCTTTGCGCGCGCCCGAAGCGTCCGTACTGACGGCGAAATTCGCCCTCGGCCGGCGCGCGGTGCCGCGCTCGTTTCCGCAATCCCGGATTTCTTGGCTACGGGCAACCGCCACCGCGGGGCCCGGATCTTGCCCATGCCCGCGCCGCCTCACCGTGGCGGCCGGGGCGAACCGAAGGAAACGGAAATGAAATTCGAAGAACTCCATCTTGGGCCCGAATTGCTCCAGGCGCTTGCCGCATGCGGTTACACGGAGCCCACGCCGATCCAGGCGCAGGCGATTCCGCATCTGCTCGCCGGACGCGACCTGATCGGCTCGGCGCAGACCGGCACCGGCAAGACGGCGGCGTTCGTATTGCCGGCGCTGCAGCGGCTCGCCGCGTCGGGAGTGCGCGCCGGCACAGGTCGCCATGGCGTCGCGACCCCGCGCGTCCTGGTGCTCGCTCCGACGCGCGAGCTGGCGCAACAGGTCGCCGAGCAGGCGCTGCGCTACGGCCGCGGCCTCCGGGTCGAGACCGTCTGCATCTACGGCGGGGCACCGTACCCGGTACAGAACCGCGATCTCGCGCGCGGCCCCCAGATCATCGTTGCCACACCGGGCCGTCTCATCGACCACCTCGAGCGCGGCCGGATCGATCTTTCGGCGCTGCAGACGCTGGTCCTCGACGAGGCCGACCGGATGCTCGACATGGGCTTCGTCGACGATGTCGAGCGCATCGCGCTGCTCGCACCGAAGTCCCGCCAGACCGTGCTGTTCTCGGCGACGTTCGACGGCGCGATCGCGCGGCTGTCGGCACGCCTGATGCGCGATGCCGTGCGCATCGAGGTGAAGACCGACAAGGCCGCGCCCGTCGCGATCGAGCAGCGCGTCCATTTCGCCGACGATCATTCGCACAAGCATCGGATTCTCGATCACCTGCTCGCCGACGTCGCGATCACGCAGAGCATCGTCTTCATCGCGACCAAGCGCGACGCGGAGTCCCTCGCGCAACGGCTGAGGGGCGAAGGCCATGCCGCCGCCGCACTGCACGGCGACATGGACCAGCGCGAACGCACGCGAACGCTGCAGGAGATGCGCCGCGGCCGCGTGCGGACGCTGGTGGCGACCGACGTTGCGGCGCGTGGCATCGACGTGGCGGGCATCAGCCATGTGATCAACTTCGATCTGCCGCGCCAGGCGGGCGACTACCTGCACCGGATCGGACGCACCGGACGCGCCGGCGCGGCGGGAATCGCGGTGTCGCTTGCGAATCACGCCGAGCGCGGCGCGCTGCGCCAGATCGAGCGCTACACTGGCGCCGCGATTGCAGCGCACGTGATTCCGGGACTCGAGCCGCGCCGGCGCGACGAGCGCGTGGCTGCGTCCAAGCCGGGTTTCGGCAGGCCGGCGTTTCGCGGCGCCCGCGCACGCTGATCCGCGCTGATCCGCGCTGATTCGCGCGTTCGATTCCGGCGCGGCTCACCGAGGCGCCCGGCTCACCGAGGCTGCCGGTCCGACGTCCGACTCCGCGACGCTGCCGGTTCGTGCCGGGAGAGCAGGCTCGCCACGCTTCGGGCACATCGAATCCGCCCGGCACCAGCCCGTCGAAGCCGGCGCGCACCCGCGCGTCGATCTCGGGGCTGATCGCGCCGGGGTTCGGGCCGCACAGTAGCGCCTTCGCCCGCCGCAGGGCGCGGGCGTGCGCATCGAGACTACCCTGCCGGACCCAGACCTCCCGTCGCTCGCGATCGGCGATCTCCGGGAGGAACGCCGCGCTCTTCATCAGCGCCAGCGTCGCCGCGTGGCCGACGAACATCCCGCCGGGACCCGCGTCGCGGATCTCGGCCATGCAGTCCACGAGATTGCCGAGCGCGAGGTTCTGCCGCACACGCTTCAGCATCAACGCGATTTCGTCGTCGAGCACGAGCTGGCCGAAGTCGAATGCCATCAGCGCATCGACGAGTCCCCCCGTGACGACGAAGTCGATCCCGGCGGTGGCCGCGAGTGTCGGCGACATTGCCTTCTCGAAGCCCGCCTGGGCATCGCCGATCTTGGCGTTCGTCAGTCCCAGATACGAACCGCTGGGCACGTTGTAGAAGCGCGCCATCTGGGCGAGCGCCATGGCCATGATGCCGGTCTCCACCGCGCCGGCGGCGTAGGCGCCGGTGCGCATGTCGCCGACCACCGGCAGGAAGTTGTGGATCAGCGGGGTCCCGGGTCGCGACATCTGGGCCAGCACCGCCGCAGCCAGCCATTCTGCGCTCATCTGCGCCAGCGCTCCGATCATCGACAGCGGCGCGCTGATCCCGCCGATCGGGGCGATGGTTCCGTACGCGGGAAGCTCGTTCTCGGCGAAATACATCAGCATTTCTGTCGAGTCGAAATCCATCGTCAGCGGGGAGACGATCGCGCAGTAGCCGAACGTGATGAATGGCCGCGCCCTGAACTCCCGCTCACTGCCGGCGACGAGCGCACCGAGCCTCTGCACCTGCCGCGCCTCGGCGATGTCGATCACCGATGTGCGCACCGGCTTGCCGCAGTGCTTCACCGCCGGGTAGAAGCGCGAAAGGCTGAATTGTCCGGGCGGGGCATCGTCGGCGGTGACCGAGACCGAGAACACGTCGATTCCCTGGAGCCGCGACACGAGGTGGGCGATCTTCGCGATGTCGTCGGAGCGGGAGCGGCGTTCCTCGCCCGTGTCCGGATCGACCAGATTCGGTGCGGAGCTTGCGGTCGCGACGACCAGGGCGTCGTCGGGGATCGTCTTCGAGAATTCCTCGATCCTGGCGTGAAAGGTGAAACGCGGCGGCACGAGGCGGCGGAATTCGTCCACCACCCGGCGTGGAAACGTCACGATCTGGGTGTCCGCGTCGACATGACATCCATGGCGGGCGAAGCGCTCGCGCGCCTTGGCGTTGCGCACCAGCACGCCGACCTCCTCGAGCAACGCGAGCGCCGCGTCGTGGACGCTGTCAATCTCCGTCGATGTCAAGAGCTCTGCATAGTGCGCGATCATCGGCGATGCCCGTGCGTCGCTGGAGGCTCAAAGACCGGGCTCTCCGCCGCGGCCGTCAGCGGCCGAGCCCGCCGAAGCGCCGATAGAACCACGGCTGCGCCGGGGGCAGGGCGCCGCGCGCGCCGCGCAGCGTCGCCGCGAGATGACGCTCGGCGGCGCGGTGCGTGAGTCGATAGAAATCGCGGCACAGCGCGTAGGCCGCGGCGCCGGGCCAGTCGAGCGGCAGCAGCGCCGCCGGGAGCTGCGGATCGCGCAGCAGCACGCGGCGATACTCGTGGATGAGCAGCGTGCGCACGACGAAGGACTGCGCCGGATCGTGCGCGGCATCGCCGGCCTGCCGGAAGCGTTCGATGACGCTGCCGAAGCGCCGCAGGAAGCGGCGGTAATCGGCGGCGAGGCCGGCCAGGTCCCACGCCCGGCTGCGCCGCGGACGCGAGCGTCTGGCCGCCGAGCGCGGCGTCGTCGTGCCCGCGCATGGCGACGATCCGACCGGCGATACCCGAGCGCCGCGGCGATTCGCGGCACGGCGGATGGCTCCTGCGATGGGCGCACATGGACGCCGGGCGCGAGCGTCCCGAAGCCTTCCCACCGGAGCTCCCGCCGGAGCGCGCGGCGCTCTCCGGCCGTCGCCCGTCGGCGATCACGATCTCCCACGTGTCGTCCCAATGCTCGACCGGTTCCGCGTAGATCCGCCGATACGCCTGCTCGAACCGCCGCGCGCCGTCCGGCGTCAACCGGTAGAGGCTGCGGCGCCCGACCGGCGTCGCCTTCAGCCAGCCTTCGCGGGCGAGGCGGAAGACGCTGGTGCGCACCAGCCGCTCGTTGATGCCGAAGGGCGCCAGCAGGTCGATGAGCCCGGCGAGCATGACGGCGCCGCCGTGCGGGGCGATCGCGTCGCCCCAGACGGTGATGATGAGCGACGGCGCGCGCGGCGGCGACGATGCGAGCTCGCGCCGGATCCACCGGCGAACCTGCGGATTGGGCGCGGGCGGCGGCGCGCTTCGTGGCGGACATGGATCGTCGGCCGGCGAGCCCCGGAACCCCGGGGCGACGTGATACAAACTTTACACTAGCCCGGCAGGAAGTGTATCGTTTATGATCGCGGCGCGCCGGGATGCGGGACGGCTGGGCGCATCGCCGCAGGTCGTGCCGCTCAGGGTGCGTCGTCCGGCCGGAGGAGGATTCCATGTACGCGCAGATGGTCGACACCGGCGTCAAGGCGGTGCGCACGCTCGCCGAGATGTCGCCCGAGGAGCAGGCGTTCCAGGCGCGCATCGACGCCGACATCAAGATCGAGCCGAAGGAATGGATGCCCGACGCGTACCGCAGGACGCTGATCCGCCAGATATCGCAGCACGCGCATTCCGAGATCGTCGGCATGCTGCCGGAGGGCAACTGGATCACGCGCGCCCCGACGCTGAAGCGCAAGGCGATCCTGATGGCCAAGGTCCAGGACGAAGGCGGCCACGGGCTCTACCTCTACGCGGCGGCCGAGACGCTCGGCGTCTCGCGCGACCAGATGGTCGCCGATCTGCACGCCGGCCGCGCGAAGTACTCGTCGATCTTCAACTACCCGACGCTCACCTGGGCCGACATCGGCGCGATCGGCTGGCTCGTCGACGGCGCCGCGATCATGAACCAGATCCCGCTGTGCCGCTGCTCGTACGGCCCCTACGCCCGCGCGATGGTGCGCATCTGCAAGGAGGAGAGCTTTCACCAGCGGCAGGGCTACGACATCATGCTGTCGCTCGCGCGCGGCACGCCCGAGCAGAAGGCGATGGCGCAGGATGCGCTGAACCGCTGGTGGTGGCCGTCGCTGATGATGTTCGGTCCCTCGGACGCCGAGAGCGTGCACAGCGCGCAGTCGGCGGCGTGGAAGATCAAGATCCTGTCGAACGACGAGCTGCGCCAGCGCTTCGTCGACCAGACGGTGCCGCAGGCCGATTACCTCGGCATCACGATGCCCGATCCGGACCTGAAGTGGAACGCGGAGCGCGGCCACTACGATTTCGGCGCGATCGACTGGGCCGAGTTCCAGAACGTGATCAAGGGCAACGGACCCTGCAACCGCGACCGGCTGCGCACGCGGGTCAAGGCGTGGGAGGACGGCGCGTGGGTGCGCGACGCGGCGATGGCGCATGCGCGCAGAACGAGGCCGCCGCGGGCCGTCGGTAGGCGGCGCACGCGCAGGCCCCGCCTCCCGCTGTCGACGGCGACCGCGGCAGGTCGAGGAACCGGCGTCCGACGACAGGAGGTCAGCGATGAGCAGTGAGTGGCCGTTGTGGGAGATCTTCATCCGGTCGCAGCACGGCCTCGCGCACAAGCACGTCGGCAGCCTGCACGCGCCCGACGCCGAGATGGCGGTCAAGAACGCGCGCGACGTCTACACGCGGCGCAACGAGGGCGTGTCGATCTGGGTGGTCAAGTCGGCGGACATCGTCGCGTCCTCGCCGGGCGACAAGGAAGCGCTGTTCGAGCCAGCGAACAGCAAGGTCTATCGGCATCCGACGTTCTTTCCGATGCCGGACGAAGTGAAGCACATCTGACCGCGAACGGCCCCGGCGATGACGCAGACGAACAGCTGTTCCAGTACCTGCTGCGGCTCGGCGACTCGCCGCTGGTCCTCGCGCAGCGCCTGGGCGAGTGGGTCGGGCACGGGCCGGTGCTCGAGGAGGACATCGCGCAGACGAACGTCGGCCTCGACCTGCTCGGCCAGGCCCGGCTGTGGCTATCCTACGCGGGCGAAGTCGAGGCGCGCTTTGCGGGGTCGGGCGCGGACGAGGACCAGCTCGCCTTCCTCCGCGATGCGGGTCGAGTTCCGCAACCTGCTGCTCGTCGAGCAGCCGAACGGCAGCTTCGCCGACACGATGGCGCGACAGTTCCTGTTCGACGCGTGGCATCTGCTGCTCCTGCGCGCGCTCGCCGGTATCGAAGCGACCCGCGCATCGCCGCCATCGCCGCCAAGGCCGCGAAGGAGGCCGCGTATCACGTCGAGCGCTCGGGCGACTGGGTGATCCGGCTGGGCGACGGCACCGACGAGTCGCACGCGCGGATGCAGCGTGCGATCGACGACCTGTGGATGTACACCGGCGAGATGTTCGCGCCCGACGCCGACGGAGCTGGCGCTGATCGAGGCGGGCATCGCGGCGGACGTGCGCAGCGCTGGCCGCGCCGTGGCGGCAGCACGTCGACGCGGTCCTGGCCGAAGCGACGCTCGCGATCCCCGGCGAAACCTACATGCAGAAGGGCGGCAAGCAGGGCGTGCACACCGAGCATCTCGGACACCTGCTGGCCGAGATGCAGTTTCTGCAGCGCGCCTATCCGGGTGCCCGCTGGTGACCGCCTCGATGGCGGCGACCGTCCATCCCGCGCCGCCGTGGCGACCGAGGCAACGGCCGCGGGCGCCGGCTCGCGCCCGCCGATCGGCGAGCTGTGGCTCGCGCTCGGCACCGTGCCCGACCCGGAGATTCCCGTCGTGTCGATCATCGGAGCTCGGCATCCTGCGGGGCATCGAGTGGGACGCCGCCGACCCGGACGACGCTCGTCGTCGTCGTCACACCGACCTACTCCGGCTGTCCGGCGACCGAGCTCATCATGTCATCGATCCGCGAGGCGCTGGCCGCCATCGGCGATCGCCCGCGTGCGGATCGAAACGCAGCTCGTCGCCGGCGTGGACGACCGACTGGATTACCCCCGAGGCGCGCCGGAAGCTGCGCGATTTCGGCATCGCGCCACCCGACGGCACCCGCGCGCTGGCGGGAGGCGTCGCGGCGATCGACGTCACCGGCATCAGTCCGCTGCGCCGTGCCGGCGCGGCGGTCGCGTGTCCGCGCTGCGGCTCGCCGCAGACGCGCCTGCTGTCGCAGTTCGGCTCGACCGCCTGCAAGGCGCAGTACCGCTGCCTGGACTGCCTCGAGCCGTTCGACTACTTCAAGCCGCACTAGATGAACGGCCCCCACGCTCACTACGATTCGCTGCTCCCCGAGGGGGCGCACAGTGCCCTTCGGGCGGCCGCGCGGGCACTGGCCATGAGCAAGTTCCACCGTCTTGCGTGGCGAAGCGTCGAGCGCGAAACGCGCGACGCCGTGGCGATCACCTTCGCGTGCCGCCGCATCTCGCCGCGGCGTTCCGCTTCGACGCGGGGCAGCATCTGACGCTGCGCGCCGACATCGCCGGGCAGGACGTGCGTCGGTCGTACTCGATCTGCTCCGGTGCGCAGGACGCGCATCCTGCGGATCGCCGTCAAGCGCAACCCGGGCGGCCTGTTCTCGGAATGGGCAAACGCCAACCTGAAGGTCGGCGACGTGCTCGACGTGATGCCGCCGCTGGGGCATTTCAACGTGCCGTTTGCCCCCGGACCGCCGCAGGCACTACGTCGGCTTTGCCGCCGGTAGCGGGATCACGCCGCTGCTATCGCTCGTCAAGACCGCGCTCTCCGCCGAGCCGCTGTCTCGAATTCACGCTGTTCTACGGCAATCGCGCCTCCGGCACCGTGATGTTCAAGGAGGAGCTTGCCGCGCTGAAGGACGCGTACCTGACCCGCTTCAATCTGGTCCATGTGCTCTCGCGCGAGGCGCAGGACATTCCGCTGCTCCATGGCCGGATCGATCGGGGCAGGGCCGAAGCCCTGCTCGCGCAGTGGCTCGATCTCGACACTGTCGACACCGTGTTCGTGTGCGGACCCGACGGGATGATGCAGGCGGTCGCGGATGCGCTGCGCGCGCGCGCCTTTCCCGAAGCGCAGATCCGGATCGAGCGTTTCGCGACCAGCATCCCGAGGCACGAGCACAAGCCGGGGAAGACCCCCGAGCCCGGTCATGCGGAGTGCGAAGTCACGGCGGTCCTGGACGGCGCGACGAAGACGTTCATGCTGCGCAAGGGCAGCGAGTCCATCCTGGAGGCCGGGCTCAAGGCCGGCGTCGAGCTGCCGTATTCGTGCAAGGGCGGCGTGTGCTCCACGTGCCGGGCGAAGCTCACCGCCGGCGAGGTCGACATGGACGTCAACTTCGCGCTCGAGGACTACGAGGTCGCGCGCGGATTCGTGCTGACCTGCCAGAGCTATCCGGTGACGGACCAGGTGAGCGTCGACTACGACCAGACCGGCTGACGCTTTCCACGCCGTGGGGCAGCAGCGGTCGCGGATCGCATCGATCGGCGGTGCATCCGCGTCGAAACGGCGTCCGCGTCGTCGGTGTCCGGCTTATTCCGGACCTGCGAGCGTGCTAGAGTTCGAACGACAACGATCGCCGAAGGAGTTGCCCGTGCCGCATCCGTTTTTCGAACGCCACGCCGCGACGCTCGAGCGCGCGCAGGCCGCGATCGCCGAGCGCGGCTACTGGAGCCCGTATGCCGAATCGCCGAGTCCCAAGGTGTACGGCGAGGGGGCGGCCGACGCGGGCAAGGCTGCATTCGATGCGTTGCGCGACAAGGCGTTCGCGCTCGACCAGCCAGGCACGGCGGGCAGCGTCGGCCGCGAAGTGTCGCCGTACGGTTTCGCGCTCGGGATCAGCTATCCGAAGGCCGATCCCGGCGCGCTCCTTGCCGGTGTCGCCAACGCGGCGAGCGGATGGCGCAGGGCGGCGCCCGACGCATGGGTCGGCGTCTGCGCCGAGATCCTGCACCGGATCAACCGGCAGAGCTTCCTCTTCGCCCATGCCGTGATGCACACGACCGGGCAGGCGTTCATGATGGCGTTCCAGGCGGGCGGACCGCACGCGCAGGATCGCGGCCTCGAGGCGGTCGCCTACGCGTGGACGGAAATGCAGCGGATCCCGACGCGCGCCGTCTGGGAGAAGCCGCAGGGCAAGAACGAGCCACTGCGCATGGAGAAGCATTTTCGCGTCGTGCCGCGCGGCATCGGACTCGTGATCGGCTGCTGCACCTTTCCGACCTGGAACGGCTACCCCGGCCTGTTCGCGGACCTTGCGACCGGCAATGCCGTCGTCGTCAAGCCGCACCCGGCCGCGATCCTGCCGCTCGCGCTGACCGTGCGCATTGCGCGCGACGTGCTCGCCGAGGCGGGGTTCGACCCCGATGTCGTGACGCTTGCCGCGCACGAGGCGGGCGACGATGTCGCGCAGAAGCTCGCACTGCGGCCGGAGATCCGGCTCATCGATTTCACCGGCAGCTCGGCGAACGGCAACTGGCTCGAAGCCAACGCGCGCCAGGCGCAGGTCTACACCGAGAAATCGGGCGTCAACCAGATCGTCGTGGACTCGGCCGGCGACATCCGGGCCGTCGCCCGCAACATCGCGTTCTCGCTGTCGCTGTATACCGGGCAGATGTGCACGGCCCCGCAGAACATCTACGTGCCGGCAGGCGGCATCGAAACCGGCGACGGCCACCTCGGTTTCGACCAGGTCGCCGCGGCCATCGCCGAGGCGGTACAGAAGCTGCGTGGGCGACCCGGCGCGCGCGGTCGAGATACTCGGTGCCGTGGTCAACGACGGTGTGCTGCAGCGGCTCGAGGCGGCGCGCGCACTGGGGGCGATCGTGCTCGACACGCGGGCAATCGCGCACCCGCAGTATCCGCAGGCGCGGGTACGCACGCCGCTGATCGTCAAGCTGGGCGCGGCCGACCGGAACCACTACCTGGCCGAGTGGTTCGGCCCGATCGCCTTCGTCATCGCCACCGATTCGACCGAGCACAGCCTGGCGATCGCCCGCGACGCGGTCAAGACCCACGGCGCGCTGACGCTGTCGGTGTATGCGACGGATCGCGACGTGATTGCGCGCGCGATCGATGTGGCCGAGGACGCCGGCGTCGCGCTGTCGATCAACCTCACCGGCGGCGTCTTCGTCAACCAGTCGGCGGCGTTCTCCGATTTCCACGGCACCGGCGCGAATCCGGCGGCCAACGCGGCGCTGACCGACTCGGCCTTCGTCGCCTCGCGCTTTCGCGTCGTCCAGCACCGCGCGCACGTTTGAGGAAACCGCGATGAGTTACGAGCACATCCTGTTCTCGATCGATGCCGGCATCGCGCGTCTGACACTGAACCGCCCGGACCGGCTCAACAGCTTCAACGACGCCATGCATGCCGAGGTGCGCGACGCGCTCGAGCGCGTAAAGGCCGAGCCGGCGACGCGCGTGCTGCTCATCACCGGCGCCGGGCGTGGCTTCTGTGCCGGCCAGGATCTGGGCGATCGGGCCGTCGCGCCCGGGGAAGCGTCGGTCGATCTCGGTGCGTCGATCGAGCGCAACTACAAGCCGCTGATCCTCGGCCTGCGCGCGCTGCCGCTGCCCGTCGTCTGTGCGGTCAACGGCGTCGCTGCGGGTGCGGGTGCCAACCTCGCGCTCGCCTGCGATCTCGTCATCGCGGCGAAATCGGCGAGCTTCATCCAGTCGTTCTGCAAGATCGGCCTCGTCCCCGATTCGGGTGGCACGTATTTTCTGCCGCGACTGGTCGGCACCGCGCGGGCGCTGGGTCTCGCCCTGCTCGGCGACAAGCTCACGGCCGAGCAGGCCGCGCAATGGGGACTGATCTGGCAGTGCGTCGAGGATACGCAGCTGCAGGCAGTCACCGAAGCGCTGCTCGCGCACTTCGCCCAGGCGCCAACGCGCGGCCTCGGGGCGATCAAGCATGCGATCCAGGCGGCCGCCGGCAACACGCTGACCGCGCAGATGGACCTCGAGCGCGACCTCCAGCGTGCGCTGGGCAATGGCGACGACTACCGCGAAGGCGTCGCGGCGTTCGTCGCCAAACGGTCGCCGCATTTCACGGGTCGCTGAGATGAACGACCCCCACGCTCACTGTGTGCGGCTGCGCCGCATCCCGCTTCGCGGGACCAGCCTTCGGCTGTCCTTCGGCCTTCGGCCTTGTGTTCGCTGCCCCCGAGGGGGCGCACAGTGCGCTTCGGGCGGCCGTGCGCGCGGTTGAACGACCCCCACGCTCGGCCTTGTGTTCGCTGCGCCCCCGAGGGGGCGCACAGTGCGCTTCGGGCGGCCGTGCGCGCACTGAGTGAGATGATCACGGCGCTGCCGCCGGGCTCGACCGTCGCCGTCGTCGGCGCCGGCGCGATGGGCGCGGGCATTGCCCAGATCGCCGCGGTGAACGGCCATCGCGTCCAGCTCCACGACACGCGCTTCGGCGCGAGCGACGCGGCGAAGAAGAACATCGCCGCCACCCTCGCCAAGCTCGTCGCGAAGGGCCGGCTCGCGCAGGCGGACGCCGATGCGGCGGTCGGCCGGATCGCGACCGTCGTGACGCTCGCGGACTCGTGCGTGGCGCAGCTTGTCATCGAGGCCATCGTCGAAGACCTCGCGGCCAAGCGCGAGCTCCTCGCGGCGCTCGAGAACGTTGTCGCGCCGGAATGCATCCTGGCATCGAACACGTCGTCGTTCTCGATCACGGCGCTCGGCAGCGGCTGCGCGCGGCCGGAACGCGTCGTCGGGATGCACTTCTTCAACCCGGCGCCCCTGATGCCGCTGGTCGAGATCGTGACCGGACTCGCGACATCCTCCGACGTTGCCGAGATGCTGTACGCGACCGCGCTCGCCTGGGGCAAGACGCCGGTGCGCGCGTCATCGACGCCCGGGTTCATCGTCAACCGCTGCGCGCGGCCCTTCTACGCCGAGGGTCTGCGCCTGCTCGCCGAGCGCGCCGCCGATGCGGCGACGCTCGATGCCGTGATGCGCGAGAGCGGCGGCTTCCGGATGGGACCCTTCGAGCTGATCGATCTGATCGGTCTCGATGTCAATCTCGCGGTGACGACGAGCATCTGGGAAGCGTATTTCCACGATCCGCGCTACGCACCGTCGGTGCTGCAGCAGGAACGGGTGGCCGCGGGCTTCCTCGGGCGCAAGACAGGCCGTGGCTTCCACGACTATGGCGAGGGAGCGACCCGGCCCGAGCCGCGTACCGAGGCGCCCCAGCCTGCTCCTTCGCGCCTGACGGTGCACGGCGATCTTGCCGGCGCGGCCGGGTTGGCCGAGCGGATCGCGGCCGCGGGCGTGGCGGTGGAACGGGCACGCGCCGATTCGCGCTTTCCCGGCGGTGCGATCCATATCGCTGGCAGCGCCGGCGGCGTGTGGCTTGCGCCCACCGACGGGCGGACGGCGACGGCCCGGGTTGTTGCGACGGGCGTGCGCGATCTCGTGCTCTACGACCTGGCACTCGACTATGCGGCAGCTGCCCGGCTCGCGGTCGCCCGCGCGGATACCTGCAGCGACGCCGCCTTTGTCTCGGCCGTCGGCGCGCTGCAGGCGGCCGGCCTCGCCGTATCCCGTCTCGACGACGTTGCCGGGCTTGCGGTGCTGCGCATCGTCGCGATGCTGGCCAACGAGGCCGCCGACGCCGTGGTGCAGGGTGTCGCCTCGCCGGAGGCGATCGACCTCGCGATGCAGAAGGGCGTCCACTATCCGCGCGGACCGCTGGCGTGGGCCGACGCGATCGGCGTAGCCACCGTTCGCGACGCACTGGCCAATCTCGCGGCGCATTACGGCGAGGACCGCTACCGGACGTCGCCGCTCGATCGCACGGCGTGCGGCCACCGGAGGAACACTCCGTGGGTGAACATCATCCGGCGATGACGACCATCGACGCGCGGACGCTGGCCGAGCGCGTCGCCGAATCGATGTACGCTCGCGATGCCGCGTCGCAGGGGCTCGGCATCCGCATTGCACACATCGGGCCCGGCTTCGCCGAGCTCGCGATGGCGGTTCGCGCCGACATGCTGAACGGCCACGAGATCTGCCACGGCGGCTTCATCTTCACGCTCGCCGACAGCGCGTTCGCGTACGCCTGCAACAGCTACAATCTGAACACCGTCGCCGTCGGGCTGCGCGATCGAGTTCACGGCGCCGCGCGCGCCGGCGACGTGCTGACGGCGCGCGCGCACGAGCGCCAGTTGGCGGGCCGTACGGGCGTCTACGACGTGGAGGTCGCCAACCAGCGCGGCGAGACCGTCGCCCTGTTCGCGCGATCGGGCGCTGATCGAGAACTGTGGACTGTCGGTAGTTCGCGCCAAGGCTACCGGATCAAGGGCCATGCCGACGAGCACACTGCGGCGGCAGGCAGGACGCTAGTTCGACAGTTCACTGAGGCGCCATGCCGTCAAGAAACCGGCGCCGGGTGATCTCGAGCCGGTCGAAACGCTGCGCCCCGCCGAGCTCGCGGCGCTGCAGCTCGAGCGGCTCAAGTGGTCGCTCGCGCACGCGTACGAGCATGTGCCGCACTACCGGCGCAAGTTCGACGCCGCGGGCGTCGCACCCGCGCAACGTCAGAACGCTCGCCGACCTCGGAAAGTTTCCGTTCACGACGAAGAAGGATCTGCGCGACAACTACCCGTTCGGGATGTTCGCCGTGCCGCGCGAAAAGGTCGTCCGTGTCCACGCGTCGTCGGGCACCACCGGCAAGCCGACCGTCGTCGGCTACACGACGAAGGACATCGAGACCTGGGCGACCGTGATGGCGCGCTCGATTCGCGCGGCGGGCGGCCGCGCGGGCGACATCATCCATGTTGCCTACGGGTATGGATTGTTCACCGGGGGCCTGGGCGCGCATTACGGCGCCGAGCGGTTGGGCGCCACCGTGATTCCGATGTCCGGCGGGATGACCGAGCGGCAGGTGCAGCTCATCACCGACTTCCGGCCGGACATCATCATGGTGACGCCGTCGTACATGCTGGCGATCGCGGAGGAGATGGAACGGCAGGGACTGGACCCGCGCGCCTCGTCGCTCAAGGTCGGCATCTTCGGCGCCGAGCCGTGGACGCCGGCGATGCGCGTCGCGATCGAGGCGAAGCTCGACATCGACGCGATCGACATCTACGGCCTGTCCGAGATCATCGGCCCCGGGGTCGCGCAGGAGTGCATCGAAACCAAGGACGGCCTCACGATCTGGGAGGACCATTTCTATCCGGAGATCGTCGACCCGGAAACGGGCGCGGTCCTTCCCGACGGCGAAAAGGGCGAGCTCGTGTTCACGTCGCTGACGAAGGAAGCCCTGCCGATGGTCCGGTACCGGACGCGCGATCTCACGCGGCTGCTGCCGCCGACCGCGCGCGCGATGCGCCGGATGGAGAAGATCACCGGTCGCTCCGACGACATGCTGATCATCCGCGGCGTCAATGTCTTCCCGACGCAGGTCGAGGAGCTGATCCTGAAGCAGCCCGAGCTCGTTCCGCACTATCAGCTCGAGATCACGCGGCCGAAGAACCTCGACGAGATCGCGGTGCTGGTCGAGCGCTCGCCCGGCGTCGGCTCGGCCGACGGCGACGCGGCGGGGGTGCGGCTCGCGCACATGGTCAAGTCGATGATCGGCGTGACGGCGGACGTACGCGTGGTCCCGCCGGGGATGATCGAGCGCTCGCTCGGCAAGGCGAGACGGGTCGTCGACAAGCGCCCGAAGAACTGACTCCGCCGCGAGGGACCTGCGCATGAGCCATGCCTTCATCTGCGATGCGATCCGCACGCCGATCGGTCGCTACGGTGGTGCGCTTTCGCGGCGTGCGCACCGACGATCTCGCGGCGCATTCCGATCCGCGCGCTGATCGACCGCCATCCCGGGGTCGACTGGGCCGCCGTCGACGAGGTCTTCTATGGCTGCGCCAATCAGGCGGGCGAGGACAACCGCAACGTCGCGCGGATGGCGGCACTGCTCGCGGGATTGCCCGCCGACGTTCCCGCCGCCACGGTCAACCGGCTGTGCGGGTCGGGGCTCGATGCGCTTGCGCTGGCGGCGCGGACGATCGTCGCCGGCGAGGCCGAGCTCGCGATCGCCGGCGGCGTCGAGAGCATGAGCCGGGCGCCGTTCGTGCTCGCGAAGGCCGACAGCGCGTTCTCGCGCACCGCAAAGATCGAGGACACGACGATCGGCTGGCGGTTCGTCAATCCGCTGATGAAGGCCCGCTTCGGCATCGACTCGATGCCCGAGACGGCGGAGAACGTCGCGGCCGAGCACGCGATCGAGCGCGCCGATCAGGACGCATTCGCGCTGCGCTCGCAGTCGCGCGCGCTGGCGGCGCAGGCGAACGGAACGCTGGCGCAGGAGATCGTCGGGGTGCCGGTGCCGCAGAAGAAGGGCGAGGCCGTGGTCGTCGATCGCGACGAGCATCCGCGGGCGACGACGCTCGAGGCACTGGCGAAGCTGAAGCCGATCGTGCGGCCCGACGGCAGCGTCACCGCGGGCAACGCGTCCGGCGTCAACGACGGTTCGTGCGCTCTGCTCGTGGCGAGCGAGGCCGCTGCGCGCCGGCACGGGCTCGTCGCCGCGGGCGCGCATCGTCGGCGCGGCGACCGCCGGGGTCGCGCCGCGGATCATGGGCATCGGCCCGGCGCCGGCAACGCAGAAGCTGCTCGCGCGCACCGGCCTGCAGCTCGGCGCCATCGACGTGATCGAGCTGAACGAGGCGTTCGCGGCACAGGCGCTTGCGGTGACGCGGATGCTGGGGTTGCCCGACGATGCGCCGCACGTCAATCCGAACGGTGGTGCGATCGCGCTGGGACACCCGCTCGGCGCATCGGGGGCCCGGCTCGCGACGACCGCGCTGTACCAGCTCGAACGCAGCGGCGGCCGCTATGGCGCTCGCGACAATGTGCATCGGCGTCGGGCAGGGCATCGCGCTCGCCATCGAGCGCGTCTGAGCAACCGGTCCGCGGCATAGGCACGGGCGGATCGCGCGGGGGCGAGATGGAAGTCTCGTTCAGCAAGGAAGTGCGGATGCTGCGCCAGGGGCGCGGCGAGATCTTCCACGGCGAGGGCATCCTCGCGATCACCAAGGCGCTGCTGCAGTCGGGCGTCGCGTACGTCGGCGGGTACCAGGGCGCGCCGGTGTCGCACCTGATGGACGTGCTCGTCCAGTCGAAGGACTACCTGGCCGAGCTCGGCGTCCACGTCGAGGCGTGCTCGAACGAGGCATCGGCGGCGGCGATGCTGGGCGCCTCGATCCACTACCCGCTGCGCGGCGCCGTCACCTGGAAGTCGATCGTCGGCACCAACGTCGCCGCCGACGCGCTGTCGAACCTCGCGTCGCCGGGAGTCACCGGCGGCGCGCTGATCGTCATCGGCGAGGACTACGGCGAGGGCGCGAGCGTGATCCAGGAGCGCACACTCGCCTTCGCGCTCAAGTCGTCGCTGATCCTGCTCGATCCGCGCCCCGAGCTCGCGCACATGGTGCGGATGGTCGAGGAGGGCTTCGCGCTGTCCGAGGCGGCGAGCACGCCGGTGCTGCTGCAGCTGCGCATCCGCGCCTGCCACGTGCGCGGCAGCTTCGTCTGCAAGGACAACGTCGCGCCGGCGATGTCGGCGCGGCACCTGGCTGAGCGAGCCGGCGCCGTTCGATTACAGCCGGCTGTCGCATCCGCCGTCGACGTTCCGGCAGGAGAAGCTGAAGTCCGACGAGCGCCTGCCGGCGGCGCGGCGCTACATCGTCGAGCACCGACTGAACGAGACGTTCCGCGGCCCGCGCGACGACCTCGGCATCGTCGTGCAGGGCGGCCTCTACAATTCGCTGGTCCGCGCGCTGGCCGCAGCTCGGGCTCGCCGACGACTTCGGCGGCGAGCGTGCCATCGCTCTCGTGCTCAACGTCACGTGTCCGCTGGTGCCGGACGAGATCCGCGACTTCTGCGCCGGCAAGCGCGCGGTGCTCATCGTCGAGGAAGGCCAGCCGGAATTCATCGAGCAGGAGATCGTGACGCTGCTGCGCCGGCACGAGGTCGCGACGCCGCTCCACGGCAAGGACCTGCTGCCGATGGCCGGCGAGTACACGGTCGAGGTGATCGCGCGTGGCGCTGGCCGCGTTTCTCGCCCGCCACGCGCCGGAGTTGCCGAGCGCGGACGGGCAGGCGTGGCTGGAGGCGATCCCGGCCCGGCGCGAAGCCGTCGCGCGCGATCTCGGGGCGCCGCTGCCGGCGCGGCCGCCGCAGTTCTGCATCGGCTGTCCCGAGCGGCCGGTGTTCGCGGCGCTGAAGCTGCTGCAGCAGGACATCGGCCGGCTGCACATCGCGGCCGACATCGGCTGCCACTCGTTCGCGTCGTTCGAGCCGTTCAACTCGGGGCACACGATTCTGGGCTACGGGATGAGCCTCGCATCGCGTGCGGGCGTCTCGCCGATGATCGAGCGGCGCACGCTCGCGATCATGGGCGACGGCGGATTCTGGCACAACGGGCTCGTCTCCGGCGTGCAGTCGGCGCTGTTCAACGGCGACGACGCGGTGCTCGTCATCATGAAGAACGGCTACACGTCGGCGACCGGGACGCAGGAGATCATCTCGACGCCGGACGAGGAACGCAGGGCGGCCGCTGTGGACAAGTCGCGGAGCCTCGTCCACACCAATCAGTCGATCGAGCGCACGCTGAAGGGCATCGGCGTCAAGTGGCTGCGGGTCGTCGACAGCTATCGCGTCGACGAAATGCGCGCGACGCTCGACGAGGCGTTCACCACCGATTTCGCGGGTCTCAAGGTGATCGTCGCCGAGGGCGAGTGCCAGCTCGAGCGACAGCGGCGCGATCAAGCCGTGGCTCGCCGGTCTCGTCAAGGCGGGGGAGCGGATAGTGCGCGTCAAGTATGGCGTCGACGAGGATGCCTGTTCGGGCGACCACTCGTGCATCCGGCTTTCCGGCTGCCCGACGCTCTCGCTGAAGGAGAACCCCGATCCGCTGCGCCCGGATCCGGTCGCGACCGTGCTGGACGGCTGCGTCGGCTGCGGCCTGTGCGGCGAGAACGCGCACGCGGCGGCGCTGTGCCCGTCGTTCTATCGCGGCGAGGTGATCCGCAATCCGAACTGGCGCGACCGGCTCGGCGCGCGCCTGCGGCACGCCGTGATCAGCATGTTCCAGCCGACATGACCATGAGCGCCGCCGGGCCGTCCCAAGGCGCGAATGGCTCCCCCTCGGGGGGCAGCGCAGGCGGCCGAATTGGCCAATGAGGCCGCAAGCGTGGGGGCTCGTCCCACAGCGCCGCCGGGCCGTCCCAAGGCGCGAATGGCTCCCCCTCGGGGGCAGCGCGGCGGCCGAATTGGCCAATGAGGCCGCAAGCGTGGGGGCTCATCAATCCGGTCCGGTGTCGATTCTGATCGGCGCGCTCGGCGGCGAGGGCGGTGGCGTGCTCACCGAGTGGCTGATCGCGGCAGCGGCAGCCGCGGGCTATCCGGCCCAGAGCACGTCGATCCCGGGTGTCGCGCAGCGCACGGGAGCCACGACGTATTACGTCGAGGTCTACCCGGTCCCGGTCGCAGCGCTGGACGGGCGCATGCCGGTGCTGGGGCTCCTGCCGGTACCCGGGCGCGTCGATCTCATCGTCGCGTCCGAACCGCTCGAGGCGGTGCGCCTGGTGCAGGCCGGGATGACGAGCCGCGAGCGCACGCTGCTCGTCACCTCGACGGCGCGCACGCTGACGACCGCGGAGAAGTTGCCGCTGGGCGACGGCCGTCTCGACGCGGCGCGGCTCGCTCGACGTCGCGCGCAGGCACGTCCGCGAGGTCGTCGCCTTCGACATGGCGGCGCTCGCGCGCGAACAGGGAACGGTCGTAAGCGCGATCATGTTCGGCGCGGTCGCGGCCTCGGGCGTGCTGCCCTTCGGGCGCGAAGCGTGCGCGGCGGTGATCGACGGCGCGGATCGTGGGGCCGAGGCGAGTCGCGCGGGTTTTGCCGCGGCCTGCGTTGCCGTCGACGCGTGCAAGCGCCCGCCGGCGCCGCTGCCGGCAGCCGTCGCCGACAGGCGGGCCGGCGCATCGATCGTGCCGGACGCGATCCGCGCGGCGTTTCCCGCGGGGGCGCAGGACATCATCGCGCTGGGCCACGCGCGGGTCGAGGCGTTCCAGGATCGCGGCTACGCGGACCTCTACCTCGAGCGGGTCGCGCGCGTGCTCGCTGCCGAGCGTGCGCGCCGATCCGGCGGGCGCGCACGGCCACGCGCTGACGCGCGAGACCGCGCGCTACCTCGCGCTGTGGATGGCGTTCGACGACATCGTCCGCGTCGCCGATCTCAAGTGCCGCGCGAGCCGTTTCGCGCGGGTGCGGCGCGAGGTCGGCGGCGGGCGCACGGCGACGTCGTGCGCATCGTCGACTACTTCAAGCCCGGCGTGCCCGAATTCGCGGCGCTGCTGCCGTCGGCGCTCGCGCGCCGGCTCGTGGCGTGGGATCGGCGGCGCAAGGCGGCGGGCAAGCCCGCGCTCGCGATGGCGATCACGCTGCCCACCGACGGCGTCGGCGGTTTCCTCGCGCTGCGCACGCTGGCCGCGCTCCGGTGGCTGCGGCGGCGCGGCGCGCGCTTCGCGCAGGAGCAGGCGGGCATCGAGCGCTGGCTCGCGGGCCATCGTCGCCGCGGCTGCGCGAGGATTGGCGAGCTCGCGCACGAGATCGCGCTCTGCGCGCGGCTCGTCAAGGGCTATGGCGCGACCAACGAGCGGGGCAAGGAGAACCTCGCTGCACATCCTCGACGCATCTCGCGGCGGCGGACCGGGGCATCGGCTCCGGCGGCGCGGGCGACGGCCGATCCGCGAGGCGCGCGAAGCCGCGCTCGCCGACGAGGCCGGCCAGTGCGCTCGACCGCGACGCTCGCCGCGCACGGCGCGCCGCCGCGGCCGGTGAAGGCGCAGCCGATACGCTGGGCGAAGAAGCGCGTGCCGCGCGCCCCGACCACGAAGGACAGCCATCCGATGACCAAGCGCCACACGACGCGCTTCACCGTCGAATTCGGCGACTGCGACCCGGCGCAGATCGTGTTCTATCCGAATTTCCTCAAGTGGATCGACTCGGCGGCGCGGCATTTCTTCGTCGCGGCCGGCGTTCCGCACTGGTCGGAACTGGAGGCGGCGAGCCGGGATCATCGGCACGCCGCTGGTCGACGTGTCGATGAACTTCCTGCGCCCGGCGACCTACGGCGACGAGATCGCGGTCGAATCGTGGATCGACGAATGGCGCGGGAAGAGCTTCGTGATGAAGCACGTGATCCGGCGCGGCGATGACGTGCTGGTCGAGGGCATGAGACGCGCGTCTTCGCGCGCCGGCATCCGGACGATCCGAAGCGGATCCAGGCGGTCGCGCCGCCCGAGGACGTGCGCAGGCTGTTCGACTGACGGCGATCGTGCCGCAGGCGCAACGCCGAAGCAGGCAGGCGCGAGGTTGCCGTAGGCGCGGGCTTCGGCGTGGCCGGCCGGCCGGCGGCTGCTGCTCGCGGCAGCGAAACAGTCCGCGATCGCCGGCGGGCTCGTGTTCGTCGCGCTGGTCGCGATGTCGATCGTCTCGATCGTCGGCCGCAAGCTCGTCGCCTGGCCGGTCCCGGGCGACGTCGAGCTGCTGCAGATGTGCGCGGCGTTCGCGTCCTCGGCGTTCTTCGCCTGGTGCCACCTCGCGAACGGCGACGTCAAGGTCGACTTCTTCACGCACGGTCTGTCGCCGCGCGTGGTCGCCGCGCTCGACTGCGTCGGCTCGCTGCTGGTCGGGCTGTTCGGCGCGCTGATCGCGTGGCGGACCGCGGCCGGCGCGCTCGCGGTGCACGAGGTCGGCGAGACGTCGGCGGTGCTGGGCATGCCGGTCTGGATCGCGCAGGCGCTGATGGTGCCGGGATTCGCGCTGCTCGCGGCCGCCGGGTTCTACATGGCCGGCCTGCGGCTGCGTATCGTGCTTCTCGCACTGCGATGAGCGGCATCGAAGTCGGCTTCGTGATCTTCGGCGTCATGCTGGCGCTGATGGTCGTGCGCGTGCCGATCGGCATCGCGATGTTCATCGTCGGCTTCGGCGGCTACCTCTACCTGACCGGCGGCAACCTCGCCGCGCTGCTCAATTCGCTCAAGAATCTGGCCTACGCGCGGCTGTCGAACTACGATCTCGTCGTCATCCCGCTGTTCCTGCTGATGGGACAGTTCGCGACGCACGGCGGCCTGTCGAAGGCGCTGTTCCGCTTCGTCGGCGCGTTCCTCGGCCATTTCCGGGGCGGCGTCGCGATGGCGGCGATCGGCGCCTGCGCCGGCTTCGGCGCGATCTGCGGCTCGTCGGTCGCGACCGCCGCGACGATGGGGCAGGTCGCGCTGCCGGAGCTGCGCCGCTTCGGCTACTCGGGCTCGCTCGCGACCGGCGCGCTGGCGGCAGGCGGCACGCTCGGCATCATGATCCCGCCGTCGGTGCCGCTCGTCATCTACGCGATCCTGACGCAGGAGTCGATCGGCAAGCTGTTCATGGCCGCCGTGCTGCCCGGCATCATCGCGATGCTGGGCTACATGCTGGTGGTGAAGATCATCGTCACGCTGAAGCCCGAAGCGGGCCCGGCCGGGCCGCGCGTGGCCTGGCCGCGAGCGCCTGCGCAGCCTGCTGCAGGTGCTGCCGGTGCTGCTCGTGTTCCTCGTCGTCATCGTCGGCATCTACGGCGGCTGGGCGAATCCGACGGAGGCGGCGGCGATCGGCGCCGCGGCCTGCGGCGTGCATCGCGATCGTCAGCGGCGGCATGCGCGACGAAGGGGCTCATCGACAGCGCGCTCGGCACCGCGCAGGCGACGGCGATGATCTTCCTCGTGCTGCTCGGCGCCGACATGATGAACACGACGCTCGCGCTGTCGCAGATGCCGGTCGAGCTCGCGAACTGGGTGAAGGCGAGCGGGCTGTCGCCGCTGCTCGTGATGGCGATCGATCCTCGCTGATCTACATCTTCCTCGGGCTGCGTGATGGATGCGCTGGCGATGATCCTGCTCACGATTCCGATCTTCTACCCGATGGTGATGGCGCTCGACTACTGGGGCATGTCGCAGGACGGACAAGTCGATCTGGTTCGGCATCCTGGCGCTGATGGTGGTCGAGATCGGGCTCGTCCACCCGCCGGTCGGCCTGAACGTCTATATCATCAACCGGCTGGCGAAGGACGTGCCGCTGACCGAGACCTTCAAGGGCGTCGTGCCGTTCCTGCTGTCGGATCTCGTCCGCATCACGCTGCTCGTATACTTGCCGATCATCTCGCTCTTTCTCGTCCACACGTTCAAGCGTTGACCCAAACCACTACTTCGGAGGAGACACCATGAGAGTACGCCATCTCGCAACCGTCCTCGGCGCCGTCTTTGCGCTGGCCGCCGCCGGCCGCGCACGCGCAGGAAGTCACGCTCAAGATCCACCACTTCCTTCCGCCCAAGGGGACGATCCAGGCCCAGGTGTTCGAGCCGTGGTGCGAGAAGCTCGGCCGCGAGTCGAACGGGCGCATCAAATGCCAGATCTATCCGGCGATGCAGCTCGGCGGCACGCCGCCGCAACTCTTCGACCAGGCGCGCGACGGCGTCGCCGACATCATCTGGACGATCCCGACCTACCAGGCAGGACGCTTCGTCAAGTCCGAGGTGTTCGAGCTGCCGTTCATGGCCAAGAACGCCGAGATCGGGAGCCCGGCGCTGTGGGAATACATCCACAAGAATTCGCTGGACGAGTTCCGCGGGGTGAAGCTTCTCGCGACGCACCTGCACGACGGCTCGCTGCTGCATTTCTCGAACAAGCGCGTCACGAACATGGACGAGCTCAAGGGGCTCAAGGTGCGCGCGCCGACGCGTATCGGCACCAAGTTCCTGACCGCGATCGGCGCCGTTCCGGTGCAGATGCCGGTGCCGCAGGTGACCGAGTCGCTGGCGAAGGCCGTGATCGACGGCGCCATGGTGCCGTGGGAGGTCGCGCCGGCGCTCAAGCTGCAGGAGGTCACGAAGTACCATCTCGACACGGCGCCGGGTGTGCCGAAGATGTCGAACTCGATCTTCGTGATCGCGATGAACCCGGCCAAGTACGACGGCATGCCGGCGGATCTCAAGAAGATCCTCGACGCGAACACCGGGCTCGAGTTCTCGAAGCAGATCGGGAAGATCTTCGACGGCACGACGGCGGCTGGCAAGAAGCTCGCGGCGGACGCGGGCGGTGTGTTCGACACGCTGACGCCCGCCGAGTACGACCAGTGGAAGAAGGCGAACGAGGCGGTCGACAAGGACTGGATCGGCGAGGCGACGGCGAAAGGCGCGAACGGAGCGGCACTGCTCGACGACGCGAGGGCGCTGATCAGAAAGAACGGCGGCTGATCGAGGTTTCCCATGAGCGAGAAGAAGTTCGCGTCGCAGGCCGATCTCGTCGAGAAGAAGATCAGCTTCGACAAGCTCTCCGAGCACGCGTACGCGTACACCGCCGAGGGCGATCCCAATACCGGGATCGTCGTCGGCGACGACGCGGTGATGGTGATCGACACGCAGGCCACGCCGGTGATGGCGCAGGACGTGATCCGGCGCATCCGCGAGGTCACCGACAAGCCGATCCGGTACGTGACGCTCTCGCACTACCACGCGGTGCGCGTGCTGGGCGCGTCGGGCTACAAGCCGGAGCACATCATCGCCAGCCGCGACACCTACGACCTCATCGTCGAGCGCGGCGACGCCGACATGAAAAGCGAGATCGAGCGCTTTCCGCGGCTGTTCCAGGCGGTCGAGTCGGTGCCGGGACTGACCTGGCCGACACGATCGTGTTCGAGAAGCGCATGACGCTGTGGATGGGCAAGCTGCAGGTCGAGATCATGCAGCTGGGCCGCGGCCACACCAAGGGCGACACGGTGGTCTGGCTGCCGCAGGAGAAGATCCTGTTCTCCGGCGACCTCGTCGAGTACGACGCGACGCCGTACACGGGCGACGCCTACCTGACCGACTGGCCGGCGACGCTCGACGCGATCGCCGCGCTCGGAGCCGCGAGAAGCTCGTGCCGGGACGCGGCGCGTCGCTGCACGACGCCGGCGCAGGTGAAGGCGGGCTCGACGGCACGCGGGCGTTCGTCACCGAGATGTTCGCGGCGGTGAAGCGTGGCGTCGCGGCCGGCCAGGACCTGAAGAGCGTCTACAAGGCGACCTACGCGGCGCTGAAGCCGAAGTTCGGCCACTGGGTGATCTTCGACCACTGCCTGCCGTTCGACGTGTCGCGCGCCTACGACGAGGCGACGCAGCACCGCGATCCGCGGATCTGGACCGCGCAGCGCGACAAGGAGATGTGGGAAGCGCTGGAGGGATAGCGGCGCGGGTGCCGGCGCGCGAGGCCCGGAAGGCGATGAAGACGTATACGAATCCCGTCTATCCCTACACGCGCCCGCCGGAGCTCGATGCGCCGGGCCGGCAGCGACCCGTCGTCGTCGTCGGTGCGGGCCCGGTGGGGCTTGCCGCGGCGATCGACTTCGGCCAGCGGGGCATTCCGGTCGTCGTCCTCGACGACGACCGCACGGTGTCGGTCGGCTCGCGCGCGATCTGCTATGCGAAGCGGGCGCTCGAGATCCTCGATCGCCTGGGTGCGGCCAGCGTGTCGTCGACAAGGGCATCGGCTGGAACGTCGGCAAGGTCTTCCTCCGCGACGAGCTCGTCTACCGCTTCGACCTGCTGCCCGAGCCGGGCCACCGGCGCCCGGCGTTCGTCAACCTGCAGCAGTACTGGTTCGAGGAGTACCTGGTCGATCGCGCGAGGCGAGCTCGACAACGTCGAATTGCGCTGGGAGAACAAGGTCGTCGGCGTCGACGCCGCACGCGGACCGGGTCGAGGTGAGGGTCGCCACGCCCGACGGCGAATACGCGCTCGCCTGCGACTGGCTCGTCGGTCTGCGACGGCTCGCGCAGCCCGGTGCGCCAGATGCTCGGCCTCGAGGCGGAAGGGCAGGTCTTCCGCGACCGCTTCCTGATCGCCGACATCCACATGAAATCGGATTTCCCGACCGAGCGCTGGTTCTGGTTCGATCCGCCGTTCCATCGCAACCAGTCGGCGTTGCTGCACCGGCAGGCCGACGACGTCTGGCGCATCGACTTCCAGCTCGGCTGGGACGCCGATCCGGACGAGGAGAAGAAGCCCGAGCGGATCCTGCCGCGGCTCGCGCGATGCTGGGCGAGGAGGCGGAGTTCGACATCGAGTGGGCGAGCGTCTACACGTTCCAGTGCCGCGCGCATGCAGCGCTTTCGCCACGGCCGCGTGATCTTCGCCGGCGACGCGGCGCACGTCGTCTCGCCGTTCGGCGCGCGCGGCGCCAACAGCGGCATCCAGGACACCGACAACCTGGTGTGGAAGCTGGAGCTGGTGCTGAGCGGCCGGGCGCGCGAGCGACTGCTCGACACCTACGATGCCGAGCGCACGTTCGCCGCCGACGAGAACATCCTGAATTCGACGCGCTCGACCGACTTCATCACGCCGAAGAGCAAGGTGTCACGAACGTTTCGCGACGCGGTGCTGTCGCTCGCCAAGAAGCATGCGTTCGCGCGGCGCCTCGTCAACAGCGGGCGCCTCTCGGTGCCGGCGATCCTTGCCGAATCTCCGCTCAACACGCCCGACCGCGACGCCGATTTCCCGAAGGGGCCGGGTGCGATGATTCCCGGCGCACCCGCGGCCGACGCGCCCGTCGTCGGCCCCGCGGGGCAGTGGCTGCTGGGCTATCTCGGTACCGGGTTCACGCTGCTCGCGTTCGGCAATGCCGTGGGTCCGTTCGGCGTGGCGTCGCTCGCGCGCGAGCACATCGCCTGCAAGGTCGTGCAGGTGGGCGGCAAGCCGACGGCCGGCGCGGCGCTGATCGACGACGCTTCGGGACTCGCTTCCCGGCGCTACGACGCGCGGCCCGGCACCGTCTATCTGCTGCGCCCGGACCAGCACGTGTGCGCGCGCTGGCGCGAGTTCGATCTGCCCAGTGTCCGCGCGGCGATCGCCCACGCGACCTGCAATGCGGGAATTGCCGACTGAGGTGGCAACTGAGGTGGCAACTGAGGGGCAACTGAGGGGGCAACTGAGGTGGCAACTGAGGAGGGAAACGATGGCCGCGCTCAACACCGAACCCAACCTGCCGTTGCCGGACGATTTCTACGAGCGGCTGATCGCGACCCACCGCGGGCTTTCCGACGAGGACAGCGCCCTCGTCAACGCGAAGCTCGTGCTGCTGCTCGCCAACCATATCGGCGACCCGGGCGTGCTCGCACAGGCGATGGCTGCCGCGCGCGACGGTGTCCGCGAGCAATCTTCGGAGGTGACCGCATGAAACACT
The DNA here is from genome assembly GCA_963783525.1 of uncultured beta proteobacterium. Taxonomy (GTDB): domain Bacteria; phylum Pseudomonadota; class Gammaproteobacteria; order Burkholderiales; family Casimicrobiaceae; genus CAIWHR01. Next base: position 166,162 of record CAWAOF010000007.1, on the reverse strand, counting down.
ACATCCGCTTCCCCCGCGCGGACGGCGCGCACAGCCGCCAGGCGCACGCTGATCTGCCGCCCGAGACATTCGAGCGCGAGATGGGCAAGGAGGGCTTCTTCGGCCCCGCCGCGCATTTCCACCACAAGCATCCGCCGACGGCGTGGCTGAGCTTTTCCGGCGCGCTCAATCCGCATGCGTACGACCTCAACAAGCTACCGGGCACGGGTTCCTCGCCTTGGGACGCCACGCCGTTCATGCACAACGGCGACGTGCGGATACGGCACTGGAAGACTGACCAGCCGATGGATCATCTGGTGCGCAACCAGGACGGCGACGAGCTCCTGTTCGTGCACGACGGTACCGGCGAGCTCTACTGCGACTGGGGCCGCCTCGCGTACCGCGACGGCGACTACATCGTCGTGCCGCGCGGCGGGATGTGGCGGATCGCGCCAAAGTCGGCGACGACGATGCTGCTGATCGAATGCACGGAGGGGACGTACACGATGCCGGAGAAGGGCATCGTCGGCCCGCACGCGATCTTCGACCCGGCGATCCTCGACGTGCCGGCGATGGACGCGGAGTTCCGCGCGCAGCAGACCGAGGATCCGTGGAGCGTCGTGGTCCGGCGCTGCGGCAAGCTGTCGACGATCCGGTACCCGTTCAATCCGCTCGATGCGGTGGGCTGGCATGGCGACCTTTGCGTCGTGCGGGTCAACGTCCGCGACATCCGGCCGCTGATGAGCCACCGCTACCATCTGCCGCCGTCGGCGCACACGACGTTCGTCGGCCGGAACTTCATCGTCTGCACGTTCGCGCCGCGGCCGATCGAGTCCGATCCCGGCGCGCTGAAGGTTCCGTTCTATCACAACAACGACGACTACGACGAGGTGATCTTCTATCACCGCGGCGAGTTCTTCAGCCGCGACAACATCAAGCCGGGGATGGTCACGTTCCATCCCTGCGGGTTCACGCACGGGCCGCACCCGAAGGCGTTCCAGATCGGCGCGACGCACGCGCGCAAGGAGACCGACGAGTACGCGGTGATGATCGACACGCGCTTCCCGCTGGACGTCGCCCCGCTGGCGGAGGGCGTCGAGAACCGGGAGTACGTCGATTCGTGGAAGGCCAAGCCATGACCTACGAGCACATCCTGGTCGAGACCCGCGAGCGCGTCGCACTCATCCGCCTCAATCGCCCGAAAGTCATGAACGCGCTGAACGACGCGCTCGCCGTCGAGCTGAAGGACGCGTTGACGCGCTTCGACGACGACGACGCGATCGCTGCCATCGTGATCACCGGCAACGACCGCGCCTTTGCCGCCGGCGCCGATATCGGCGCGATGGCGGAGTGGGACTATCAGAAGGTCCACCACGACAACTACATCACGCGCGACTGGGAGCACATCCGCTACGTGCGCAAGCCGGTGATCGCGGCGATTGCCGGGTACGCGCTCGGCGGCGGCTGCGAGCTCGCGATGGCCTGCGACCTGATCATCGCCGCCGATACGGCGAAGTTCGGACAACCGGAGATCTCGATCGGCACGATGCCGGGAATGGGCGGGACGCAGCGGCTGCCGCGCGCGGTGGGCAAGGCGAAGGCGATGGACTGGTGCCTCACCGGCCGGATGATCGACGCGGCCGAGGCCGAGCGCAGTGGTCTCGTCTCGCGTGTCGTCGCCGCGGAAGCGCTCGAGGCGGAGGCGCTCGCCGTCGCGGCGAAGATCGCGAGCTTCTCGCTGCCGGTCGTGCTGAAGATCAAGGAGGCGATCAACCGCGCGTACGAATCCTCCCTCGCGGAAGGACTGCTGTTCGAACGCCGCGAGTTCCACGCGACGTTCGCCCTCGACGACCAGAAGGAGGGGATGCGCGCGTTCGTCGAAAAGCGGAAGCCGGCGTTCCGGAACCGGTAGGTCGTCGGGCGGTCCGCCGCGACCTTTTCGGTGATCGCCCGGTGCCCTCGGCGTTACGACCCCGGCGGCCCGGGCGTTACTGGCGCGTTGTCGTGAACCGCATCGAGCCGGAATCGACGGCGAGCGTGAGCACCAGGTCGTTGCCGCGAAAGAGCTGCCCGCTGACCGCCTGCAAGCCCTTGAGAAAGGCGGCATCCTGCGAGCCCGGTGGGCACATCATGCGCGTGAGCGCGATCGGCCCGAAGCTCAGCGCGCTGCCATTCAACGTGTACGATCCGGAGCCGCGGTTGCAGTCGGCGACGACGTTCACCGTTCCGCCCGGCTGGAAGACGAGCGTGTACCGTTCCGGGACGTTCGGGACGATGCGCGCACCGTCGCTCATCTGCGTCCCCTGCCAGGTCCACACGGTACCCGTCAGCAGCGAGTCACCCGCGGCCGCCATCACGGGCGGCGGCGCATCGACATAACCGGGCAGAACGGGCCCGCCGGACGGCGTCGCCGCGCACGCGGCGGCGAAGAACGGCAGGATCGGCAGCACGCGGCGCATGGGAGCCGATTCTAGCATCGCGCGACCGCAGTCGCGAACGACGTTGCATGCTGATCGCGACGCACGATCCTGCGGTACGATGATCGCGTGTCAATTGCGCGCGCGAGCATGACGGAACCGCACGATGTCCGGATCGGCGATCGAGCCACCTGAGCGAGCGCCGCTCTCCCTCTCGTGGATCGTGACTGCGCTCGGCATCGCGCAGATCATTTCCTGGGGCAGCCTGTTTTATCCGCTGGCAGTCCTCGCAGCTTCGATCCGCCACGACCTCGGAATCGGTGACGCGGCGGTGTTCGGCAGTTTCACGGTCGGCCTGTTCGTCTCGGGATTCGCCGCGCCGGTCATCGGGCGGCTCATCGACGCGCGTGGCGGGCGCGTGGTACTTGCGGGCGGGTCGGTGCTGGCGGCGGCCGCACTCGCGCTGCTCGCGCAGGCGCAGGGACTCGCGACGTTGATGGCAGGTTATGCGCTCGCCGGACTCGCGATGGCCGCGTGCCTCTACGATCCGGCGTTCGCCGAGCTGCACCGGATCTCCGGCGCCGCGTATCGCAAAGCGGTGACCGCGCTCACGCTGTTCGGTGGCTTCGCGAGCACCGTGTTCTGGCCGCTGTCGCAGGCGTTGCTCGATGCGGCGGGCTGGCGCGCGACGTTCTGGGTCTACGCCGGATTGCACCTCGCGATCTGCCTTCCCCTGCATCTCTCGGCGCTGCCGCGCGGTGGCGAACGGGTGAGGCATTCCGTTGCCAGCACCGATACACCATCACCAGCGCCACCAACGTATCGATCCGCAGTGTTTGCCTGGCTCGCCACGGCGCTCGCGCTCGCCGCGTTTCTTTCGTCCGCGCTCTCCGCGCACGTGATCGGGCTGCTCGCTTCATCCGGCCTGACCGCGCGCGATGCCGTGCTCGTCTCGTCGCTGATCGGTGCCATGCAGGTGGCCGGCCGCGTGGCGGAGTTCACCGTCGGCCGCGGACTGCGGCCGCTGACCGTGGGCACGCTCGCGTTCGCGCTGCTGGCACTCGCCTTGATCCTGCTTTCCCAGGTGCGTGGCGTCTGGATCGCGGCGCTGGCGTTCGCCGCGCTCTACGGGTGGAGCAACGGCGTGATGACGATCGTCCGCGGCACCGTGCCCGGCGAGCTGTTCGGACACCGCGGCTTCGGCGCCCTGCTGGGACGCCTCGCGCGGCCGCAGTTCATCGCCAGGGCGATCGCGCCGCTCGCGGTGACGCTCGTCTTCGTGGTCGATCCCGATCGGACACTGACGCTGTACGCGCTCGCCACCGGAGGGCTCGCGGCGCTTGCTGCCTACGGCCTCGCGCTGCGGGCACGCGTCGGACGCCGGGAAGGCTAGGTCGCGCGTCTGCGCAATGCGGCCCAGCCTCCGACTGCCAACAGGGCGGCGAGCATGCCCAGCGCCCATTCGGACAGCGTCGGAATGATCACCTCGGGGGTGAGGAAGCCGCGAATTTCGCCGGCGGGGAAGGCCGTGCTGTGAATGTTCAGATAGGCCTGGCCGGCGGCGATGCCGGCGGCCAATGCTGCCTCGGCACCCGCGGGCGTGCCGCCATTTGCCGTGACTGGATCATGGATGCGAAACGCGATCGCCGGCGCGACGCTTCCGCCATTGCAGGAACGCGACCATCGTGATGCCCAGGCCGAGCGCATAGCCGATCACCGCCGCGGTCACGGTGGGTGGAGCGTTGTTGACGGTGGCAATCACGATGGCCAGACCCGGGTTGCGCATCGCCGCCGCGACGGCTGCGGCGGGTTGCACGGCGGGGTCGCGCCAGGCGACAGCCGCTCCGACCGCCAGTGCGCACACAGTGATTCCCACGCCCGCGAGCATCGGCGTCCAGCCCGCCGCAGCAATGATCGCGGGCATGTCGACGAGCACCATCATCGCCAGCGCCAGCAGCAGCAGGTTGCCGATGCGCCCCAGCGGCGCTTCCAGTCGCGCTGCGAGTGCCGGGCGAACCGCGCGCAGCAGGGCGCCAAGCGCCATCGGGAGCAGCTGGGCGAAGAACACCTGGCGCCCGATATGAAACGGCGTGACCGTGAAATCGGCGGCGAAGATCCAGTCGAGGATCACGACGGTCGCCGGCACCGTCAGCACGGCCAACATGACGATCGCCAGATGCAATGCCGGCGCGAAGGCGCGGTCCCCACCGGCATCCAGCGCACGCCGCAGTGCGACCGGCGCCCCCGGCGAGATCGCCATCAGCACGATGCCCACGGCGACCGGTCCTTTCAGTCCGAACAACTTGAGCACGAGCACCGCGAGCGCGGGCACCGGAACGACCACGGCGAAGACCACGGCCGCGAGCACGACGCGGCGTTGCAGCGCCGCCGCGAACTGTTCGCGCCCGAGCATCAGCCCGATCGCGAACATGACCGCGAACACCGTCACGGTCGCGAACAGTCCGATCCACTGCATTGGAATGAGCATGCGCCTCCCCACGCGCCCGGGTCACGTCGATCAAGGCGATCGTTGCGCGCGCCGCCAGGCGGCCGGCGGCTGGCCGACCAGACGCTTGAAGGCGCGCGCGAACGCCGCCTCGGAGTCGTAGCCGACCTCCTGGGCGATCGTCGCCACCGTCGCATTGCCCTCGCGCAGCAGGCCCGCGCCGCGCTGCATGCGCCAGTTCGTCAGGTACTGCATCGGCGGCTGCCCGACCAGCTCGACGAAGCGTTCGTGCAGCGCCGAGCGCGACAGGCCGACCTGCCGGCCCAGCTCGTCGATCGTCCACGGCTCGGCGGGCTGTTCGTGCAGCAGCCCGATCGCCGCGCCCGACATGGCGGTCGCGCAGCGCGGCGAGCCAGCCCGAGGCCTCCGCGGGCAGCGACTCGAGGTAGCGGCGCGCGGCGTCGACGAACACCATCTCGCTGACGCGCTCGAGCACCGCCGCGCTGCCGGGCCGGCTCTGCGCGCGATTCGGACACCGCCTGGTGCAGCACCGGCGCGACCCAGGCGCCGACGCCGCCGGCGGGCAGGTGCAGCAGCCGCGGCAGCGCCTCGATCAGCGGATTGAACGGTCGCAGGTCGCAGCCGATGAAGCCGCAGACGACGACGGTGCTGGCCTCCTCGGGCGGCATCGCCGCGCCGGGCCGCACGCACGCCGCCGTGGTAGGCCACCGGGATCGGCTTGGGGTCGTTGCGGGTCGCGACCACCCAGTCGCCGTCGTCGTGCTGCGCGCGCATTCCCGGCGCGCTCGAGAGCACGTGGGCGTCGCCGCGCGGAAACATCACGATGTCGCCGCTGGCCAGGCGCACCGGCGGCACGCCCGTCGGTCGCCGCCCAGCTGTCGCCCTTGACGATCAGGTGGTAGCCCAGCACATGCTCGGCACCCGGCATCACGACGTCGGCAATCTCGCGCGCCGCGGCGACTCGGCGGCCCACTCGTCGCGACAGCTCACGTAGTAGAAGACCGCGCCACGCAGCCGCACGCTGCGCAGGACATCGGACAGGGGGTCGTGGGTCATCGCGGGTACGGCGGCAGAGTCTCGATCAAGAATCGGCGGACGGCCGATCAATCGCCGCTGCAATTGCGGACGCCAGGACAAATTTGCACGACAACGGGTGAAGCGTCAATGGCGACGCCCATGAAGAATGCGCTCGTCGACGCGGCTGTCGCGTCGACCGCCCCCGGCGACATGCCCCGGGCGGCGCCAACCATGCTTCGAGGAGATTTCATGAGTCTTGTTCTCGACGACCGCGCCTCCGCGCCGGATTTCGCCGCGATCAAGCAGCGTCAGCAGGCGACGTGGGCCAGCGGCGACTTCGCGGTCATCGGCACCACGCTGCAGATCGTCGGCGAGTCGCTCGCCGAAGCCGTCGACGTGCGTGCCGGCGAGCGCGTGCTCGACGTCGCCGCCGGCAACGGCAACGCCACGCTTGCCGCGGCGCGCCGCTTCGCCGAGGTCACGTCGACCGACTACGTGCCGGCACTGCTCGACAAGGGCCGCGAGCGCGCGCGTGCCGAAGGCCTGTCCGTGCAGTTCCAGGTGGCCGACGCCGAGCAGCTGCCGTTCGACGACGGCAGCTTCGACGTCGTGCTGTCGACCTTCGGCGCCATGTTCACGCCCGAGCACGGCCGCGCGGCCCGCGAAATGCTGCGCGTCGTGCGCAACGGCGGTCGCATCGGGCTGGCGAACTGGACGCCGGAGGGCTTCATCGGCCGGCTGTTCAAGGTCATCGGCGCCCACCTGCCGCCTCCGGCCGGGCTGAAGTCGCCGGCGCTGTGGGGCACGGAGCCGCACATCGTCGAGCTGTTCGGCGCGCAGGCCGCCGCAGATCCGCTGCGAGCGACGGCTACTTCAACTTCCGCTACCGCTCGGCCGCGCACTGGGTGCAGGTGTTCCGCGACTTCTACGGTCCGACGCACAAGGCCTTCGCCGCGCTCGAAGGGACGGCCCGGCAGGCGCTGGAGCGCGACATCACCGCGCTGCTCGAGCAGATGAATACCGCCGGCACCGACATCGCTGGTCGTGCCCGGCGAGTACCTCGAGGTCGTGATCACCAAGCACGCGGGTGCGGTGCATTGAACCGATCGCTGCCCGCAGCCCGATACCGGGAAGCGCAGAAGCGGGCCATCGAGGTCGTCGCTGTCGAGCTGCGGGCAGCGGCACGCTCCGGTTCGATTCAGTAGCTATTCCGGTACCGCTCGCTGGCGCCAGCGCTTCCACCGTCCGTACAGCCAGATCGGGATCCCGACGACCGAGAGCAGGCCCCAGGCGATCGCCGCGTAGTCCGATGGCGGTCGCCGCGGTGGCAGCAGGTCGGGATCGCGCAGGGCGTCCGGAAACGGGCGCGGCGGCACCGGGACGATCTGCGCCATTCCGGGCTCGGCTGGCACACGGGCGTGGTATTCGGACAGCGTGACCGCGGGCGCATCGCCGAAGACGCGACTGGACGGCAGCTGGGGAAAGCGCAGGAAGGCGACGGTCTCGACATCCTCGGCCAACATGCGCGCAAGCTGCCCAGCGATCGGTGTCGCGTCCGTCCGCGCGGCGAGCGCGAGCAGGCTCGCGCCCGCCTCCTCGAACGCCACCGCGGGCAGGAGCCGCGTCTGGTCCTCGGTGAGATAGTCGAAGCCGACCCTGGCCTTCGCGATCGACCGCTCGCGGATGACGAAATAAGGAAAGCCGAACGCGGCGAGCAGCCAGCTCACGGGTCCGCGCGCGGGGACGTCCCACCCGAGCACGCGCAGCACATCGACGCTGATCGACGCGCAGTTCATTGTCGCGTGGCGGTAGACGAGCTGGTGGCGCCAGAACTGGTTGTAGACGCGGTTCAGCGCCGCCTGCACGAGCACCGGGCCGCGCGTGTGGGCAAGCACCGCGACCAGCATGTACGAAGGCCGGTACCAACTCTGGCCGCTGTTGAGGTCGGCGAGGTAGTTGTCGAGCGGGACGGGCGCCGCGAGGATGCCTTTTTCGCTCTCGGAATCGAGTGTGTAGAAGTTGTTGACGAGCCAGTCGCCAATGGCACCGTCGGCGCGGGTGTACCCCGTGACGAGTGCGAAGTGACCGCCGTGCGCCTCGTCGTCGTCGCCCTGCGCGCCGTTGACCATGATCCCCAGGATCGCGCGTCCCGGAGGCACGGCGTCGCGCGCGGCATCGCGCTGCCACAGCGTGCATGCGGCGAACGGGCTCCGCGCGCCGCCGGCCGGCTCGGCGCGGATCAACGCACGCAGTCCTTCGGTCGGCGGCAGGTTCGTCGCGAGCGTTCGAGGCGGCGGATTCGCGTCGAGCCGGAAATCCTCGGGCCAGAGCGTGCGCGCGACGATCGCGCCGTCGTTGACACTGCCCCGGATTCGCACGCTGCGCCGACTGAAGAATTGGGCCGACGAGTGATCGAAGTAGGAGCGGTTGAGCGCGATCTTCGGTACCACCGAGAACGCAAGGTGGCCCTCCGCGCATTCGACGGATTGCGTGTCCTCGGACAGGCGTGCGCCGGCGACGACCTGCGGTGCCGCCACCCACACGAGCGGGGGATGCTCGGCCACGGATGCCGACGGCCGGGCGGCGACCCACTCTCGCAGGTCGTCGATGGCGGCGACGCCCGGCGTGAACGACGCGACCGTGACTCCCGGCTTCGGCACGGCGATCGTCTCGTGCTCGAAGTACCAGAGCGCCTGGCGGATCGTCGGGCAATCGCGGCATTGTCCGTCGGCGAGCCGGAAATCGGCTGCGGGATAGAGGCCGAACCGGTTGCGCCGGGTCCACCGCCGAGGCGATGGACGCCGCCGATGTGCCGGGTGCGGAGTCACCGGGCATCGGCGCAGGGGACCTCAGCGGACGACGACGTGCGGTGCGCCGGACGTGATTTCGCCGATCGGCGCGGCTGCGGCGAAACCCTGGCCGCGAAAGATCGCGAGCACCGAGTCCACCGCGTCCGGCGCGCACGCGACCAGGAGGCCCCCCGAGGTCTGGGGGTCCGTGAGCAGGGCGCGCTCGACATCCGAGATTCCGTGGGCGAGGGTGACCGCGTCGCCGTAGCCCGTCCAGTTGCGCGCCGATGCGCCGGTAACGATCCCGGCACCCGCCATGTCGCGAGCTCCCGGTAGGAGCGGGACTGCCGCGAACTCGATCGTCGCGCCGGCATTCGACGCACGGCACACTTCGAGCAGATGGCCCAGCAGACCGAACCCGGTGACATCCGTCAGCGCATGGATCGACGGCAGCGCGCCCAACGCAACGCCCGGCGTGTTGAGCTGTGTCGTCGCGGCGAGCATCGCGGCGTATTCGGCCGCCGGGAGCCGGTTCTTCTTCAGGGCCGCGCTGTAGATGCCGACGCCGATCGGCTTGCCGAGGATCAGCCGGTCGCCCGGCTGTGCACCGGCGTTGCGCTTCAGGTTCTTCGGATCGACGAGCCCGATGACGACGAGCCCGTAGATCGGTTCGGCCGAATCGATCGTGTGGCCACCGGCGATCGCGATGCCGGCTTTGGCGCAGATGGCTTCGCCGCCGCCCAGGATCCGCCGGATCGTGTCCACGGGCAGCTTGTCGATCGGCATCCCGACGATCGCCAGGGCGAAAAGAGGCGTCGCCCCCATCGCGTAGATATCGGAGATCGCGTTGGTCGCGGCGATCGCGCCGAAGTCGTGCGGATCGTCGACGATCGGCATGAAGAAGTCCGTCGTCGCGACGACGGCCTGATGTTCGTTCAGCCGATAGACGGCGGCGTCATCGGACGTCTCGATACCCACCAGCAGCGCCGGCGGCAGCGCGGAGGCGCCGGCCTTGGCGATGATCTGCTGGAGCAGTGCAGGCGCGATCTTGCAGCCGCATCCGCCGCCGTGGCTGAATTGCGTGAGGCGCAGGGGTTCGGTCATCGGTGGGTAAGTGCGTGCGCGCGGGCGGGCGTGGGGGCAGGAGTGCGGGCGGATCGCGATGGCGGGAGGGACGGTGACGCGCGACATGATACCTGTCCTCGCCGTGTGGCCAAGGCCGGCATTTCTCTCCAATTGCTGACGCAGATCAAACCGGTCGCCGGCCGCGTCCTTCCGGGGGCCGGACCGCCGGCGTAGCATTCTCGCAACGCGAATCAGGCGCATTGTGTTCGTTGGCCGCGCTGCCTGCGGCCGCGACGCCGGTGCGAAGCGGCTCCGAACCCCATCCGAAACCGACGCCATGTCCAATTTCGAAATTGTCTCCCGCGAGGATTACTCCGACGTCACCTACATGCTGGAGATTCGTCACCCGATGATGGCGAAGGCGGCCAAGGCCGGGCAGTTCGTCATCGTGATGGAGCACGAGCAGGGCGAGCGCATCCCTTTGACGCTTGCCGACTTCGACGAGGAGGGGGGGACGATCACGCTGGTGATCCAGGCGGTGGGCAAGACGACGCGCGAGATGCAACAGCGCTGCCAGGTCGGCACCAAGCTGTACGCGGTCGTCGGCCCGATGGGCATTCCGAGCCACATCGGCAGCCCGAAGAAGGTGCTCTGCGTGGGCGGGGGCCTGGGCGTCGCGCCCGTGTTCCCGCAGGCGCGCGCGTACGCCCGCAACGGCGCCTACGTGATCGGCGTGCTGGGTTTTCGCAACCGCGATGTGATGTTCTGGGACGACAAGTTTCGCGGCGTCTGCAACGAGCTCATCGTCTGCACCGACGACGGCTCGGCCGGCATCAAGGGCCTCGTGACGCGAGGCATGGAACAGGCGCTCGCGGCGCACGCGGACATCGACGAAGCGCTTGCGATCGGGCCGCCGATCATGATGAAGGCGTGCGCGGAGGTCACCCGGCCGCGGAAGATTCACACGATCGTGAGCCTCAATCCCGTGATGGTCGACGGCACCGGCATGTGCGGCGGCTGCCGTGTCAAGATCGGCGAAGGCATCAAGTTCGCCTGCGTGGACGGGCCCGACTTCGATGCCCACGAGGTGGACTTCGACGATCTGATGTCCCGCCTTGGACGGTTCCGTCCTGCCGAGCAGGAAGCGCTGAAGAAGTGGGAGGAAGGCTGCCGGATGGGCAGCACCACGGCCGGCTCGGGCGAGCGATACTGAGCCCCGGTCGCGACGCAGCGCCTCTCGACCGAAACCCCTTCACGCATTCGCGAGCACCCGATGGCGAAAAAGAAAACGATCCGGACGATTCCGCAGGAGCGGACGCCGATGCCCGAGCAGGATCCGAAGGAACGCGCGACGAATTTCAAGGAGGTGGCCATCGGGTACACCGTGGAGATGGCGCTGCGCGAAGCCGACCGCTGCCTGCAGTGCCCCGACGAGCCTTGCGTGCGCGGCTGCCCGGTGGGCATCGATATCCCGGCGTTCATCCAGAAGATCGCGGAGAAGCACTACCACGGCGCCTACGACGTCATCACCGACACCAACCTGCTTCCGTCCGTCTGCGGCCGCGTGTGCCCGCAGGAGAACCAGTGCGAGGGCGTATGCACGGTCGGCGACACGCTCGAGCCCGTCGCCATCGGCCGGCTCGAGCGCTTCGTCGGGGACATGGCGATAAAGGAAGGCTGGGTGAACGTGCCGCACATCGAGCCGTCGGGCTTCCGCGTCGGTATCGTCGGCTCGGGCCCGGCGGGAATGGCCTGCGCCGCCGACATGGCGAAGGCGGGATGCGAAGTCGTCGTCTACGAGGCGTTCCACGAGCCCGGCGGGGTGCTGAAGTACGGGATTCCCGACTTCCGCTTGCCCAATGCCGTGGTCGACGTCGAGATCGACAAACTGAGGAAGCTCGGCGTGCGCTTCGAATGCAATACCCTGGTCGGTCGGCTGTTCACGGTCGAGCAGATGGTCGGCGAGATGGGTTTCCACGCGGTGTTCCTCGGCACCGGTGCCGGTTATCCCAGCTTCATGGGCATTCCCGGCGAGTCGCTGAACGGCGTGCTGTCGGCAAACGAGCTCCTGACCCGCTGCAATCTGATGCGGGCCCGGGATTTCCCGAACTTCGACACTCCGCTGCTGCCGGGCAAGCGGGTCGCGGTGATCGGCGCCGGCAACACGGCGATGGATGCGCTGCGCGTGTCGCTGCGCCTGGGCGCGGAGAAGGTGTACTGCGTCTACCGCCGTGGCAAGGCCGAGGCCCCCGCGCGCGCCGAGGAAATCCACCACGCGGGCGAAGAAGGCGTCGAATTCCACTGGCTGACGAGTCCGGTCGAAGTGCTGGGCGATGAACAGAACCGGGTGCGCGGCATGCGCTGCCAGAAGATGGAGCTGGGCGAGCCGGACGCGTCTGGGCGCCGCCGGCCGGTTCCGGTGCCCGGCAGCGAGTTCGAGTTCGAGTGCGACAGCGTGGTCTATGCGATCGGCACGAATGCCAATCCGATCCTCGGCCAGACCGCGAAGTTGAAGCTCGACAAGCGCGGCTATATCCAGACCGACGACAATCTCGCAACGTCGATTGCCGGTGTCTATGCCGGCGGCGATATCGTGACCGGTGCCGCAACGGTGATCGAGGCGATGGGTGCGGGTCGCAAGGCGGCACGCGCGATGAAGGCCTGGCTGGGACTGCGCGATACTGACGTCGTGTATGCGGAGGACGCGCCGCATGCGGGCCGGCGCTTCGGTTTCGCGCCCGACGAGCATGGCTACGCGCGGGTGCGCGTAACCTGACGGGGCTGGTTGGCGGCACGCGGGGCGCCCATGCGCAGCCCGCTCGAGAAGTGTACGTTAGGAGGCTGAAGCGACCATGACCGATGTTGCAACCCTGGCTCCGGGCGCGACCCGCGCACCCGCCATGCCCAAAGACCTGCGCGCCGCGGAGACCCTGCCTGAGCACATCGTCGAGATCATCAGCGACTCGGGCGAAGGCGCGCAGCGCTGCGGCCAGTCGCTCGGCGCCATCGCGGCGAAGACCGGCAACGGCATCTGGACCACCGAGATCATCCCCGCGGAGATCCAGCCGCCGGCCCGCAGCGTCGCCGGCGCCTCGGGCATCCGCATCAGGATCGGCACCAAACAGGTGACCAACGGCGGCGACGAGACCGACCTCGTCGTCGCGTTCAACGAGCAGGTGCTGCTGGGTCGGGTCCGGGCCGGCGAGCTGAAGCCTGGTGCGCAGATCCTGCTGGAGAGCATGTGGCGCGAGCATCGCGACCCGAAAGTCGTCGACTCCTATGTCGAGACGGTCGCCATGTTGAAGGAGGCCGGTTTTCGGGTCTACGAGGTGCCGCTCGAGCGCGAGTGCCACAAGCTGGTCGCCGATCCCCGCAAGGGCAAGAACATGTTCGTGCTGGGGATGCTCTGCAACCTGTACAGCCTCGACCCGAAGCTCGGGCGCGAGCAGGTCGCGCTGACCTTCGGCAAGAAGGACGCGAAGGTGATCCAGGTCAACCAGGGGCTGCTGGACGCCGGGTTCGTCTGGGCCGAGCACAACCTCGACTTCAAGTACCGCGTCCCCGCGACGCGCTCGACCGAGCCGCAGATCGTCGTCAACGGCAACACCGCGCTCGCGCTGGGCGTGCTCGCGTCCGGGATGGACATCTGCGCGATGTACCCGATCACGCCGGCGACGTCGGTCTCGCATTACCTGTCCGACGTGTTCGAGCGGGTCGGCGGCATCGTCCACCAGGCCGAGGACGAGATCGCCGCCTGCGCGTTCGCGATCGGCGCGTCCTACGCCGGCAAGTGCGCGGTCACGGTCACCTCGGGTCCGGGCTACTCGCTGAAGCAGGAGGGCATCGGGCTCGCGGTGATGGCCGAGATCCCGCTGGTCGTCATCAACGTCCAGCGCGGCGGGCCGTCGACCGGCCAGCCGACGAAGGTGGAGCAGGGCGACCTGCTGACCACGATCTACGGCAGCCATGGCGACGCGCCGAAAGTGGTGATGGCGGTGTCGGGCATCGAGGACTGCTTCTACTCGATGATCACGGCGCGCAAGATCGCCGAGACGTTCAACACGGTGGTGGTCGTCCTGTCCGACGCGAGCCTCGCGACGGCGCAGCAACCGTTTCCGCGGCCGCAGTTCGACGCCGACTGGCTCGCTCCGCCGCTCGACCAGACGCCGGTTCCCGACGGCATCAAGCCCTACGACTGGGATCCGCTCACCGGCATCGCGCGTCGTTTCGTTCCCGGACAGCCGCACGGCATGCACACGCTGACCGGTCTCGCGCATGACCGCGGCAGCAAGGTCGCCTACGACCCGGAGATCAACGAGGAGGGTCTGCGCAACCGCAGCCTCAAGATTGCCGCGCTGCAGAAGACGCTGAAGACGCCACCGGTGTACGGTGACCCGGAAGGCGACCTGCTGGTCGTCGGCTGGGGTAGCATGAAGGGCATCATCGAGGAAGCGGTCGACCGGTTGCGCGCGGAAGGGTGCAAGGTGTCGTCGCTGCACCTCACGTTCATCCAGCCGATGCCTTCGGGCATCCGTGAGATCCTCAAGCGCTTCAAGCGCGTGATGACGATCGAGGCCAACTGGGCCGACCGCCGCGAGGACGAGCTGATCGACGAGGACAACCGGCGCTATGCGGCGCTGGCGATGATGCTGCGCGCGCGCTTCCTCGTCGACGTCGACTGCTGGACCCAGGCGCGCGGCCAGCCGATCAAGCCCGCCGCGGTCGTCCGCGTGTTGCGCGACAAACTCGCCGAGTAGCCGGAGAAATGCCATGACCAGTTCCGTCACCCAGTGCCTGATCAAGCTGCACGAGGCCAAGCACGAACTCGAGGACTATCAGGGCGGCGTTCCGCGCTGGTGCAGCGGCTGTGGCGACAACGCGATTCTGACGGCGGTGCAGCGGCTGTGCCGCGACGAGGACCTGGCGCCCGAGCGCACGATCTTCGTGTCCGGGATCGGCTGCTCGTCGCGCTTTCCGCACTACATGAAGACCTACGGTTTCCATGGCATCCACGGCCGCGCGTTTCCGATCGCCGAGGGCGTGAAGATGGCGCGCCCCGATCTCGCGGTGTTCGTCAACACCGGCGATGGCGACTGCTGCAGCATCGGCGCGGCGCACTGGATCCACGCGATTCGCTACAACATGAACCTCACTGCGATCCTGCACGACAACCACGTCTACGGGCTCACCAAGAAGCAGGCCTCGCCGACCTCGCCGCGCGGGCTCCGGAGCAACACGACGCCGCGGGGCGCGACGCTGGAGGCGATGAACCCGCTGACGGTCACGCTCGGTGTCACCAATGTCTCGTTCGTCGCGCAGGCGGTCGACTGGATCCCCGAGCTCCTCTACGACATCATCCGCAAGGCCTACCAGCACCGCGGCTTCTCGTTCGTGCGCATCATTCAGCGCTGCCCTGAATTCCTGCCGAAGATGTTCGAGCCCTGGCTGCACGACCCCGGCCGGACCCTGCTGGTGTCGCATCCGAACGGCCTCACGATCTCGCCGGAGCTGTCGCGCACGTACCGGAACCAGATGGAGCACGATCCGTCGAACATCGACCGGGCGCGCGAGATCGCCTCGTCGGAGGATCCGATCCCAGTGGGCATCCTGTACCACAATCCCAACGTTCCCTGTTACGAGGACGAGCGGAGCGTGGGCCCGTTGCGCACCGCCGAGCAGATCCGTGCCGGGCTCGAGAGCGAGCTCGACAAGGTCACCGTATGGCCGGCCGAGGACAAGCCGGTCCGCGAGGCTGCGTGAGCGTCACACCATTCGATACCCGTCACCGGAGCTAGAGCGAGCTGTTATGGACATGGCCGCCCGATATCACGAGCAACGCCTCTTCTTCTCGACTGGGAGGCGGCAGGGCGAGGGCATCGACGCGATCGACGCTCTCCCGCTGCGTCCGGCGCTCCTCGCGCGCTATCGCGACCCGACGCGCCTGCGGTACGACTTTCCGCTGGTGCTCGTCGATCGCGGCCCCGAGGCGGGGACCTTGCGCTCGGTGTCCTCGGTGGTCGACGAGGTGCTGCAGGAGATCGCGCCCCGCGGCATCGACGGCGAGCGACTGCGCAAGCACGTGTTGCGGCTCGAACGGGAGTTGCGCGCGCTGCTGGCGGCGGGCGCGCGCGGCATGCTATCCGAGCTGTGGGCGGAGGCCGCACCCCGGCTCGCAGCGGCAGCCGATCCGTCGGCCGCAGCGCTGCTCACCCACCTCGCCGAGAAGCTGCAGCTCGACGGCGAAGTCGTCGATTGCGATGCCGCGATGCCGGCGCGCGTGCTGACCCACATGTGGCGGGCGGCACAGCAGGAGAAGGGTCGGGCCTTCCGGACCACCGTGCAGCGCCTGGTGGTGAAGCTCTCGGATATCCTGCGCGCGGCGTTCATCCACTCGGAAGCAGGCCAGCGTCCGGACGCGTTGCGCGCGGCGCTCGGCGGAAGCCACCGCGATGCCTTCGATTTCGCGATGATGTCGCGGCTGGTCACCCGCGGCGTACCGAAGGACGAGCTGCCCGCGGCGCGGCGCCGCCGTATCGAGGACGCGCTGGCCGTGCTGAAGGCGCAGCCGTTCTATCCGGATCCGCGGCTCGCCGACCGACCGGGGGCTCCGCCATCCTACGATTATCGGTACGACAACTGCGCGGCAGCCGCGACGGCCTACCGTGAGCGCCTGCCGAAGCTCGCCGAGGTCGTCAAGGCGATCGCGGTCGCCGAGCTCGAGTCCGCCGGCGCCTATGTCGAAGCGCAGCACGATGCGTTCTTCGCCCATTTCGACGAGCGCGCGCTATCCCCTGACGACATCGCGCTGTTCCCCGACTACCTCGTCTGCATCCCGCCGGAGCGGGCCGACGCGCCGGAGAACACCGGCATGATGGAGATGCTGTCGGCCGGATTGCCGGTCAAGGTGCTGATCGAGGCGACCGACCTGCTCGAGGAGGCTTCCGTCGGGACCGGCCACTTCGCGTTCGGCGTGCGCAGCGCCCGCCTGGCCAACACGGCGACCGCGCTGGGCGGGGTGTTCGTCGTCCAGAGCGCAAGCTCCAATCTGTACGCGTTACGCGAGCGCCTGGCAAAGGGTTTCGCCCATCGCGGCGCGGGTCTTGTCAGCGTCTACGCCGGCGCCGGCGCGGTGGCGGACCTGCCGTCCTATCTGACCGCAGCGGCGGCCATGGAATCGCGGGCGTTTCCGGCGTTCACCTACGATCCGTATGCCGGCGACAACCAGGCGGCGCGCTTCGCGCTGGAGGACAATCCCCAGCCGGAGGCCGACTGGCCGGTCGCGCCGTTCGAGTATGCGGACGAGAATCTCCAGCGCGTGATCGAGGAAACGCCGTTCACGGTGGCCGATTTCGCGCTCTGCGACAAGCGCTATGCGGGACATTTCGCGCGCGTTCCGCGCGAGCGCTGGAACGGCGCGTTGATTCCGGCCGACGAATGGCTCGCGCGCGAGCCCAAGGGTGCCGGCGACGCGATTCCCTATGTGCTCGCGGTCGACGCCGACGATGTGTTGCACCGGGTGATCGTCGACAGCCGGCTGATGCAGATCGTCGCCCGATGCCGGACGTTCTGGCATCGGCTGCAGGAGCAAGGCGGCATCCACAACTCGCATGCCGAAATCCTGCTTGCCCGCGAAAAGGCGAAATGGGAGCAGGCGAAGGTCAAGGAGCTCGATGAGCTCAAGGCCACGGCGGCGACGACGGCCCCGGCGCCTGCGGCTGCGTCAGCGGCCGGTGGCACCGCCGCGGCGGCTGGGGCGCCAGGGTCAGCGCCCGCCGCCGTTGCCGAGCCGCCTGTGCCCGAGCGCAACCCGGACGAGGCGTGGATCGACACCGCCCGCTGCCCCAGCTGTAACGAGTGCCAGAACATCAACGACAAGATGTTCAAGTACAACGAAAACAAGCAGGCCTACATCACCGACGTCAAGCTCGGCACCTACCGGCAGATGGTCGAGGCGGCCGAGGCGTGCCAGGTGTCGATCATCCACCCGGGCAAGCCCTGGGATCCGAACGAGCCGGGGCTGGACGAGCTCCTCGCGCGCGCGGAGGCGTTCCGGTAATCCCGTAGTCCCCAGCGCACGAGGGCCGAGTTCGCCCCTTGTTCCCGATGCGCTAGACTGTTTCCCGCCGCCAGAGGGGAACCGTCGTGCAGCGCAAACTCACCGTGATCTTCTCGGCCGACGTTGTCGGCTACAGCGGACTCATGGAACGCGATGAAGCGGGCACGCTGGAAAGGCTGAAGGCGAACCGGGCCGCCATTTTCGACCCCTGTGTCGCGGCGCACGGCGGGCGCATCGTCAAGTTGATGGGCGACGGCGCCCTGGTCGAATTCGCCAGTGTCGTCTCCGCAGTCAATTGCGCACGCGAGATCCAGCGGGCGACCGAAGCCGGTTCCGCCATGCCGGGGATCGACCCCCTGCGCTATCGCATCGGGATCAACCTGGGCGAGGTGATCGTCGAAGGCGACGATATCTACGGCGATGGCGTCAACGTCGCGGCACGGCTGCAGGCGCTGGCGGAGCCCGGCGGGGTCGCGCTGTCGCGCACGGTGCGCGACCAGGCGGTCGGCAAGGTTGCGGCCGATTTCGACGACCTCGGCGAACACGCGGTCAAGAACATCGCGCGTCCGGTGCACGTGTTCGCGCTGCGCGCCTCGGCGACCCAACCCGCCTCGGCCATTTCGGCGCAGCAGCGGGCGCGCCTGTCGATCTGTGTGCTCCCGTTCGCGAACATCAGCGGTGATCCCGAGCAGGAGTATTTCAGCGACGGCATTACCGAGGACATCATCACCGACCTTTCCAAGGTGTCCGCGCTTTCGGTGGTCTCGCGCAACACGGCATTTACCTTCAAGTCGAAGCATATCGATCTGGCGCAGGTGGCGCGGCAACTCAAGGTGAGTTACGTGCTCGAGGGAAGCGTACGCAAGTCCGGCAACCGCGTGCGGATCACGGCGCAGCTGATCGACGGCGCGACCGACAGCCACCTGTGGGCCGAGCGCTACGACCGGAATCTCGACGACATCTTCGCGCTGCAGGACGAGATCGCGGAGGCGATCGTCAAGGCGCTCAAGCTGCAGTTGCTGCCTGCCGAAAAGCAGGCGATCGAGCAGCGCTCGACGACCAACCCCGAGGCGTACAAGCTCTATCTGATGGCGCGCCAGTACAACGCGACCGGCAATTTCCGTCACCGTGAGATCAGCATCCGTTTGTGTCGGCGTGCGGTCGAGATCGATCCGGAGTACGCCCGCGCCTGGGCACTGATGGCGATCTGCCAGGCGAACAAGCGGCTGCTGGGGGCGACGAACGACGACTCCGGCTGGGCCGCCGCGGAGCGCGCGCTCGAACTGCAACCCGATCTCGCCGAAGCCCACGCCGCGCGCGGCCGCATACTCGGCGACGAAGGCCGCTATGACGAGGCGCTCGTCGAACACGCTGCGGCGCTGCGACTCGATCCCGATGCCTACGAGGTCAACGCTGCGGCGGCACGCTGCTTCATCGCGGTCCATCGCTGGGACGACGCCATCGGCTGCCTGGAGCGCGCGGCTGCTGCGATCGACGCGGATTTCTGGGCACTGGGCATGACGATCCAGTGCCACGAGGCCAAAGGGGACTTCGACGCCGCGAAGGCCGTCGCGCGCCGCACCCTCGAGCGCGTCGAGAAAGTGATCGTCGCCGAGCCGGACCACGGCATCGCATTGGGGTTCGGCGTCGTCGCGCTGGCGGCATTGCGCGATGCGGAGCGGGCGAAGGAGTGGGCCGAGCGCGCGATGCTCCTCGACCCCGACAATCTCAACCTCAGCTACAACCTGGGGTGCAGCATGGTCCAGCTGCGCGAGATGGACACCGCGATGCGGCTGCTCGAGCCGGTCTTTCGCGCCGCGAAATCCCAGAATCTGCACTGGTTCCGCACCGACACGAGCCTCGATCCGCTGCGCGAGGATCCGCGCTTCAAGGCGATGATCCTGGCGACGGAAACGCGCCTGGCTGGCTCCCCGTAGCAGCCCGCGCGGCGGGCGACACGCCGCCACGCCGTGGCTGGCCGCGGGCACCGTCGTGCCGAAAGCGCACGACCGAAAAACCACAGATCGCACGTGGTATTGCAGCGTTGCCGGCGCATCACTTTCCTCGCGGCGCGCGCTGGCGTAGCATCGAGGCCGCTGCGCGACGGCGCTCGGGCTTGTTTCGTGCTTGTTCCGCGCGAGCGCGCGACCGCAGAGCGACGCCCTGGCGTGCGCCACGGAGATCATGTCTTGAAGCCGACGGATATCGCCAACCCCGACTATTTCCACAAGGTCGTCGATTGCCAGTGGGCGTGTCCCGCCCATACGCCGGTTCCCGAGTACATCCGGCTGATCGCGGCAGGCCGCTACGGTGATGCCTATCTCGTCAACTGGGAGTCGAACGTCTTCCCCGGAATTCTCGGGCGCACCTGCGACCGGCCGTGCGAGCCCGCGTGCCGCCGGGGCCGCGTCGAGGAAGGCGGCGACACCGGAAAGATCAAGCCCGAGCCGGTCGCGATCTGCCGCCTGAAGCGCGTCGCCGCCGATTACAAGGAAGACATCCGTCCGCGCCTTCCGCGGCCCGCGGCCACGAAGAACGGCAAGCGCATCGCGCTGATTGGTGCGGGGCCGGCTTCGCTCACCGTCGCGCGCGATCTCGCACCGCTCGGCTACCACTGCGTCGTATTCGACGGCGACGATCGCGCCGGCGGGATGATGCGCACGCAGATTCCGAAGTTCCGGTTGCCGGAAACGGTGATCGACGAGGAGGTGGGCTACGTGCTCGACCTCGGCGTCGAGTTCCGTTCGAAGGCATGGGTCGACAGCCTGGCCGCGTTGCTCTCCGAGGACTGGGACGCGGTGTTCGTCGGCAGCGGCGCGCCGCGCGGCCGCGACATCGAAGTGCCCGGCCGCAGGGAAGCGGCGGCGCATATCCACATCGGCATCGACTGGCTCTCCAGCGTGTCGTTCGGCCACACGACGAAGATCGGCCGGCGCGTCGTCGTGCTGGGCGGCGGCAATACCGCGATGGACTGCTGCCGCAGCGCGCGGCGCCTGGGTGGCGAGGACGTGCAGGTGATCGTTCGCTCGGGCTTCGACGAAATGAAGGCGTCCCCGTGGGAAAAGGAGGACGCGATGCACGAGGGCATCCCGATTCGCAACTTCCTCGTGCCGAAGGCGATCGCGCACGAAGCGGGACGGCTGACCGGCGTCTCGTTCGAGAAAGTCGCCGCGCAGTACGACGCGAAAGGCCGCCGGCAGCTCGTGCCGACCGGCGAGCCCGAGGTCCACGTTCCGTGCGACGAAGTGCTGGTCGCGATCGGGCAGGAGAACGGCTTTCCCTGGATCGAGCGCGACATCGGCATCGAGTTCGACAAGTGGGGAATGCCGCTGGTCGACAAGGCGACGATGGCCTCGACGCGTCCCGGTCTGTTCTTCGGCGGCGACGCTGCGTTCGGCCCGAAGAACATCATCTGGGCTGTCGCCCATGGTCACGAGGCGGCGATTTCGATCGACAAGTTCTGCCGCGGCGAGGATCTCGCGCAACGGCCCGCACCGCGAACGACGCTCATCTCGCAGAAGATGGGAATCCACGAGTGGAGCTACGACAACGCGATCCAGCCGCAGAAGCGCCACAAGGTCCCGCTGAAGGACAAGGTGATCGCGCTCGCGAGCATCCGCGTCGAGGTGGAGCTCGGATTCGACGCCAAGCAGGCGTACGCGGAAACGCAGCGCTGCCTCAATTGCGACGTGCAGACGGTGTTCAACGACAAGCTGTGCATCGAGTGCGACGCCTGCGTCGACATCTGCCCGATGGACTGCATCACGTTCACTGCAAACGGCGACGAGGCGGAGCTGCGTCCGCGGCTCCTGGCGCCCGCGATGAACGTCACGCAGGATCTGTACGTGTCGGCTCCGCTCAAGACTGCCCGCGTCATGGCGAAGGACGAGGACGTCTGCCTGCACTGCGGACTGTGCGCCGAGCGCTGCCCGACGGGCGCCTGGGACATGCAGAAGTTCCTGCTCGTGATGGCGCACGCCGGCGAGATCACCGGCCCCGAGCGGGCGCCGGAGCGCGTCTGCGGCGCCGCTGGCCGCCGATTGAGACGATGAACGGCCCCCACGCTCACTGCGTTCGCTGCCCCCCGAGGGGGCGCACGTGCCCTTCGGGCGGCCGCGCGGGCACTGAGGACCCTTGGATGAAGCCGATCGCCCGCGTCAACGATTTCGTCGTCAAGTTCGCCAACGTCAACGGCTCGGGATCGGCGTCGGCGAACGGCCTGTTCGCGAAAGCGGTCCTGAAAATGGGCGTGCCCGTCGCGGCGCGCAACATCTTCCCGTCGAACATCCAGGGCCTGCCTACGTGGTACGAAGTGCGCGTCGTCGAGGCCGGCTGGCGCGGTCGCCGCGGCGGCGTCGATCTGATGGTGGCGATGAACCCCGAGACCTGGGACGAGGACGTCATCGAGATCGAGCCCGGCGGGTATCTGTTCTACGATTCGACGAAGCCGCTTCCGCGGTCGAAGTTCCGCGACGACATCACCGTCGTCGCCATGCCGCTCACCGAAATCTGCAACGCGCAATACACCGATGCACGCCAGCGGCAGCTCTTCAAGAACATCATCTATCTCGGCGCGCTGGCGGGCCTGCTCCGGATCGACCCGGAGGTCATCGAGGCGCTGCTCGCGAAGCAGTACCGGGGGAAGGAGCCGCTGCTCGAGTCCAACCGCAAGGCATTCCGGCTGGGCCTGGACCATGCGACGGCCAACTTCAGCCCGATCGGGCTCCGGGTCGAACGCCGGGACAAGGTCGGCAGCCGGATCTTCGTCGACGGCAACAACGCGTCGGCGCTGGGCGCCGTCTACGGCGGCGCGACCGTGTGCGCCTGGTATCCGATTACGCCGTCGTCATCGCTCGCCGAGGCCTTCGCGAAGCACTGTCAGCGCTACCGCGTCGATCCTTCGACGGGCCGGCACCGGTACGCGTTCGTGCAGGCCGAGGACGAGCTCGCCTCGATCGGGATGGTGATCGGCGCGGCGTGGAACGGCGCGCGCGCGTTTACCGCGACGTCGGGGCCCGGCATTTCGCTGATGCAGGAGTTCATCGGACTCGCGTATTTCGCCGAGATCCCGGCGGTGATCTTCGACGTCCAGCGCGGGAGCCCGTCGACCGGGATGCCGACGAAGACGCAGCAGGCCGATCTCCTGATCTCGGCCTACGCTTCGCATGGCGACACGAAGCACCTGCTGCTGTTCCCCGAGGATCCGAAGGAATGCTTCGAGATGGGCGCGCAGGCCTTCGACCTCGCCGACCGGCTGCAGACACCCGTGTTCGTCATGCTGGACCTCGACATCGGCATGCAGGACTGGCTCTGCGACCCGTTCACCTGGGACGACGCGCACCGCCTCGACCGCGGCAAGGTGATGACTGCCGGGGCGCTCGACGCCGGCAAGGATTTCGGACGCTACCTCGACGTCGAGGGCGACGGCATTCCGTATCGCACCTATCCGGGAAGCCACCCGAAGCGTGGCGCCTATTTCACGCGGGGCACGTCGAAGGATCGCTATGCGCGTTACACCGAGGATGGCAACGCCTACGTCGACAACATGCAGCGGCTGCTGCGCAAGTTCGAGACGGCGAAGAAGCTCGCGCCCGCGCCGATCATCGAGCGCGCGGCGCAGCCGACGCGCGCCGGCGCGATCTGGTACGGCTCGACGGGCGCCGCGATGGCGGAGTCGCTGGCCGCGCTCGCCGCGGACGGCATCCACCTCGACCGGATGCGCATCCGCTCCTTTCCGTTCGCGGACGCGGTTGCCGAATTCATTGCCGAGCACGACCATGTCTTCGTCGTCGAGCAGAACCGCGACGCGCAGATGCGGATGCTGCTCGTCAACGAGTGCGGCATCGACCCGGCGAAGCTGATCCCGATCCTCCACTACGACGGCAACCCGGTGACCGAGCGCTTCGTCACGCGCGAGATCGCCGAGAAGGCGCATCTGTTCAACGTGACGCCGATGCGGAAGGTGGCGCGGTCGCCGCACCTGGCCGAGAGGCGACATGACCTACCTGACCAAACCGAAGCTCCACCATCCGGCGCTGCCGACGAACGCCCTCGGGCTCACGCGGCGCGACTACGAGGGCGCGGTCTCGACGCTGTGCGCCGGATGCGGCCACGATTCGATCTCGGCGGCGATCATTCAGGCGTTCTACGAGCTCGAGATCGAGCCGCATCGGGTGGCGAAGCTCTCGGGCATCGGCTGCTCGTCGAAGACGCCGACGTATTTCCTCGGCGCGGGCCACGGGTTCAACAGCGTGCACGGCCGGATGCCGTCGGTGGCGACCGGCGCGGCGCTCGCCAACCGCGATCTCATCTACCTTGGCGTGTCCGGTGACGGTGATTCGGCGTCGATCGGCCTCGGCCAGTTCGCGCACATCATGCGTCGCGGCGTGAACATGGTCTACATCGTCGAGAACAACGGCGTCTACGGCCTGACCAAGGGCCAGTTCTCGGCGACCGCCGACAAGGGCTCGAAGTCCAAGCGCGGCGCCGCCAACAGCGACGAGCCGATCGACCTGGTGCAGCTCGCCCTCGTGCTGGGGGCGTCGTTCGTCGCCCGCGGCTTCTCGGGGGACAAGGGCCAGCTCGTGCCGCTGATCAAGGCCGCGGTCGCGCACAAGGGCGTCGCGTTCATCGACGTCGTCTCGCCCTGCGTCGCGTTCAACAATCATCCGGGGTCGACCAAGAGCTACGATTACGTCCGGGCACACAACGAAGCCGTCAACCGCCTCGACTTCATGCCGCGGCGCGAGCCGATCGAAGCCGACGTGCCTGCAGGCGCGGTCGAGAGCGTCCCGCTGCACGATGGCGGCATCCTCCGGTTGCGCAAGCTGCACGCGGGCTACGATGCGCACGACAAGGTGGGTGCGCTCGCGTATCTCGAAGCGCATCGCGCGCAGGGCGAGGTCGTCACCGGATTGCTGTACGTCGAAGCGGACCCGACCGATCTGCACGACGCGCAGAACACGGTGGAAGCGCCGCTCAACGCGCTGGGCGATGCCGAGCTCGTTCCGGGAAGTGCAGGACTCGCCGCGTTCAACGCCGCGCTGGCGTGAGGCGCCGGTCCGATCTGCGTTGGCGCGCGCGAGAACAGGCTCGACCGACCTCAGGTGGGCACCGGAATGGTGCTGCCTGTGCGCTCATTCGCTCGCCATTGATCCCGGTCAACGGTTCCCGTCTTGTCCGGGGTGGCGGGCCGGCGTAGCATCACGACCAGCATGTCGACGAGGTCACTTCGCCGCGGTGTCGCGTTCGTTGCCGGGCTTGGCATTCTGTTCGCCCAGCTGACGATGGCCGCCTATGCCTGTCCGGTACAGGGTTCGCCGGCGGCCCCGGTGATCGCTCACGCCGCCGCCGCGGAGGAAATCGACGCACCACCCGTGCGGAGCCGCAGCGCCGGACCCCGCGCCGCCGCAGACCGTCGCCTGCGAGGTGCATTGCACCGACGGCGTGACGCTTCCCGCATCGCCCGATCTGCCGCCGGTCGTGCTCACGGCTTTGCCGGTGCCCGCGACGCCGCTGCCGACGTTCGCGACGGTCGATGGCGCGGCGCGCGTTCTTTGCGCGGCATTGCCCGGCGCACCGCCACCCTCGCTCAGGTTCTGCCGCCTGCTGATCTGATCTTCACGTCCGCCTGACGCCGGCCGCATTGCGGGCCGGTCCGTTCAATGCGCTCGTGGAGGTCTCATGCTGTCACCCCTTGCCGTACCCTGGGCCGCCGTCGCGGATCCCGCACGGCTTGTGCGCGCCGTTGCCGCGACGATGGTCGTCCTGCTCTTCGCCGGCCGCGCGGGAGCGGCTCCGGTGCCGCTGTCGCTCGCCGAGGCGCTGCGAGTCGCGCTCGACGGCTCGGCGCAACTCGCGTCGCAGCGCGCCATGGTGGACGCCGCGCAGGAGATGGCGGGTCCGGCCGGCGAGCTTCCCGATCCGAAATTGCGGCTCGGCGTCGAGAACGTTCCGACCGATGGCCCCGATCGCTGGTCGCTCACGCGCGATTCGATGACGATGTCGAAGATCGGGGTGATGCAGGAGTTTCCGCGCGAGGAGAAGCGCCGCCTGCGATCGCAACGCGCGCTGAACGATGCGCAGCGTGGTGCGGCCGCCGTGGAGTCGGCGCGGCTCGCCGTCCAGCGCGAGACAGCGGCGGCGTGGCTCGCGCGCTGGTTCGCCGCGGACACCGAGCGCGCGATAGCGAGCCAGATCGGCGAGGCCGAGCTCGCCGTCGTCGCGGCCAGGGCGGCGTACGGTGCCGGCAAGGTGCCGCAGGGCGAACTTCTCTCGGCCCAGGGGATGGTCGTCGAATTGCGGAACCGCGCGACCGATGCCGCGGCCCAGTCGAAGCGCGCACGCATTGCACTTGCGCGGTTCATCGGTGTCGAGGCCGAGCGTCCGCTCGGGGATCTGCCGGACCTCGGGCGCCTTCCGTTCGACGCCGCGAAGTTCGAGGACGTCGATGCGCAGCCGGAGATCCGGCTCGCCAAGGCGCAGGAGGCGATTGCCGCGACCGAGGCCGACCTCGCACGCGCAGCGAAATCGCCCGACTGGAGCGCGGAGCTCACCTATGCGCTGCGCGGCTCTCCCTACTCGAACATGGTCTCGCTGATGTTCTCGATCGATCTTCCCTGGTCGCCGGGTACGCGCCAGGAGCGCGAGCATGCGGCGAAACTGAAGGAGCTCGATGCCGCGCGAGCGATGCGCGAGGACGCACGGCGCATGCGTGTCGCCGAGGTCGAGGCGATGCTCGCCGAATGGGAGTCCGCGCGCGTCCAGGCGCAGCGGATTCGCGACGAGTTGCTGCCGCTCGCGGCGCAGCGGCGCGACGCGGCGCTCGCTGCCTATCGGGGCGGCGCTGGCTCCCTCGTTGCCGTGCTCGACGCGCGGCGTGCCGAGCTCGATGCCCGCCTGGCGCTGATCCAGCAGGAACAGGCTGCCGCAAAGGCCTGGGCCTGGCTCCAGTTTGTCCTTCCCGTCACGGAGAAATCATGAAGACTCTCGTTTCAAACGAGCGTGGTGCGCAGCGCGCATCGCTTACCGCCATCGTCGCCGTTGCGGCATCTGTCGCCGTCGCGGCGGGCGGACTCGGCTACTGGTTCGGGACGCGTCACGCGCTTCCGGAGCGTCTGTCCGCGCAGGGCGCAGCGCCGACCCAGGCCGCGCCCGGGAGCACCGACGCCACGAAAGCGGCCAACGCCGGCAAGGCTCCCGACGGACGCAAGGTGCTCTATTGGCACGACCCGATGGTGCCCGGCCAGCGCTTCGACAGGCCGGGCAAGAGCCCCTTCATGGATATGCAGCTCGTGCCCGTCTATGCGGAGGGCGCCTCCGACGACGCGCGCGTGACGATCAGCGCGCGCCAGATGCAGAACTTCGGCATGCGTACCGCCCTCGCGATGGAGGGGAGACTCGAGACGGGCTTCGCTGCGCCCGGCGTCATCGGCATCGACGAGCGCGCGCTCGTCGCCGTGCAGGCGCGCAGCCAGGGCTATGTCGAGAAGCTGCACGTGCGCGCCCAATACGACAGCGTCACTGCGGGACAACCGCTCGCCGACCTCTATGTCCCGGACTGGCTCGCCGCGCAGGAGGAATGGCTCGCGCTCAAGGCGAGTGCGCAACCGGCGGCGCTGCAGCTCGCCGCCGCGGCCAGGGATCGCCTGCGCCTGCTCGGCATGCCGGACGCCGAGATCGCCCGCGTCGAACGGGAAGGTAAGCCGTCGGCGCGCGTCACCGTGACGGCACCGCAGGGCGGTATCGTCTGGGAGATCGGTGCGCGTGACGGCATGGCGGTGATGCCCGGCGTCACCTTGTTCAAGCTCGCCGGCATCGGCACCGTCTGGATCACCGCCGACGTGCCGGAAGCGCAGGCCGGGCTCGTTCGCGTCGGGGCGCCGGTCGAAGCACGCGCGGCGGCGTTTCCCGAGCGGGTGCTGAAGGGCAGTGTCAATGCCCTGCTGCCGGAGTTGAATGCGCAGACGCGCACCGTTCGCGCCCGGATCGTCGTCGCCAATCCGGGCGGCATTCTGAAGCCTGGCATGTTCGCCACCGTGAGCTTCGCGGCACCGGCCACGGCATCGACGGTGCTCGTGCCGGCCGAAGCGGTGATCCAGACGGGCAAGCGCAGCGTCGTGATCGTCGACGCCGGCGAAGGCAGGTTCATCCCGACCGAGGTCGAGGTGGGACGGCAGTCGGGGGATCTCGCGGAGATTCGGAAGGGGATCGATGCCGGCCAGCGGATCGTCGTCTCGGGGCAGTTCCTTGTCGATTCGGAGGCGAACCTCAAGGGCGCGTTGACGCGAATCGCCGCGACCGGGCCGGAAGGGAGCCTGATGACCGCGCAGGCGGCCGATCCGCATGCGGGCCACAGGATGCCCGCCGCGCCGGGGCCGGCCGCCGTGCACAAAGCCGAAGGCGTCGTCCGCTCGCTCGGCGACGAGATCGTCATCAAGCACGGGCCGATCCCGTCGATCGGGATGGGCGCGATGACGATGGCGTACAAGGCGCCGAAGGGTGGGGTACCGAAGGAGGTGAAGCCCGGCACCAACGTCAAGTTCGAATTCGTCGTCACTGCGCAGGGTGACATGCAGCTCACGTCGATCGCGCCCGGCGGAGGCGGCGGAAAGTGATTGCCGCGCTGATCCGCTGGTCGGTCGCCAATCGCTTTCTCGTGCTGCTGGCCGCGGCGTTTGCCGCCGCGGCCGGCGTGTGGGCCGTGCGCACGACGCCGCTCGACGCGATTCCCGATTTGTCGGACACGCAGGTGATCATCCGGACGTCGTTTCCCGGCCAGGCACCGCAGATCGTCGAGGACCAGGTCACGTTTCCGCTGACGACGACGATGCTGTCGGTCCCGGGAGCGAAGGCGGTCCGCGGCTACTCGTTCTTCGGCGATTCGTTCGTCTACGTGATTTTCGAGGACGGCACCGATCAGTACTGGGCGCGCTCGCGGGTGCTCGAATACCTGAATCAGGTGCAGGGCCGGCTGCCCGCCGGCGCGAAGCCGGCGCTCGGACCCGACGCCACGGGCGTGGGCTGGATCTACGAGTATGCCCTTGTCGACCGCACCGGAGCGCACGATCTCGCGCAGTTGCGCGCGCTGCAGGACTGGTTCCTCAAATACGAGCTGAAGGCGCTGCCGAACGTCGCGGAGGTCGCCACAGTCGGTGGCATGGTGCGGCAGTACCAGGTGGTCGTCGATCCCGCGCGGCTCAAGGCCTACAACCTTCCGCTCGCCAAGGTGACGGCCGCCATCCGCGGCGCCAATCAGGAGGCCGGCGGCTCGGTCGTCGAGCTCGCCGAGGCGGAGTACATGGTTCGCACCCGCGGCTATCTCCGCTCGCTCGAGGACTTCCGTTCGATTCCGGTGCAAGTCTCCGAGGGTGGCACACCCGTGCTCCTGCGCGATGTGGCGCGCATTCAGCACGGACCCGAGATGCGTCGCGGCATTGCCGAGCTCGACGGTGAAGGCGAAGTGGTCGGCGGGATCGTCGTGCTGCGCTCCGGCAAGAACGCCCGGGAGACGATCCAGGCCGTCAAGACGCGGCTCGACCAGTTGAAGCCGGGCTTGCCGTCGGGCGTCGAAATCGTTCCCGTGTACGACCGGTCGGCGCTGATCGAGCGCGCAGTCGATCACCTCGAAGGCAAGCTCCTCGAGGAGTTCATCGTCGTGGCGCTCGTGTGTTTCGCCTTTCTGCTGCATTCGCGCTCCGCGCTGGTGGCCGTGGTGTCGCTGCCGCTCGGCGTGCTCGCGGCATTTGTCGTGATGCGCCTGCAGGGCGTCAACGCCAACATCATGTCGCTCGGCGGCATCGCGATCGCGATCGGCGCGATGGTCGACGCCGCGATCGTGATGATCGAGAACGCGCACAAGAAGCTCGAGGCGTGGAAACACGAGCACGGCGGCGAGCCGTCGCCCGCCGAGCGCTGGCGGGTCATCACCGATGCTTCGGTCGAAGTCGGCCCGGCGCTCTTCTTCAGCCTGCTCATCATCACCCTGTCATTCGTCCCGGTCTTCACGCTCGAAGCGCAGGAAGGGCGGCTGTTCGCTCCGCTGGCGTACACGAAGACCTACGCGATGGCTGCCGCGGCGATCCTCGCGGTGACGCTCGTCCCGGTGCTGATGGGCTACTTCGTGCGTGGCCGGATACCCACGGAGACGGCCAATCCGCTGAATCGGATCCTGATCGCGGGATATCGACCGCTGCTCACCGCGGCGCTTGCATGGCCGAAGACGACGCTGCTGATCGCCGGCTTCGCGCTGGCGGCGACCGCGTGGCCGGTGCTGCAACTCGGCGGGGAATTCATGCCGCCGATGGACGAGGGCGATCTGCTCTACATGCCGACCGCGCTCCCGGGATTGTCGGCAGGGAAGGCCGGCGAGCTTCTGCAGCAGACGGATCGGCTGATCAAGTCCGTGCCCGAGGTGGCGCGCGTTTTCGGCAAGGTTGGCCGCGCCGAGACCGCAACCGATCCTGCCCCGATGGAAATGATCGAAACGACGATCCAGTTCAAGCCCAAGGAAGACTGGCGGCCGGGAATGACGGCTGCCCGTCTGGTCGAGGAACTGGATCGCACGGTTCAGGTGCCGGGGTTGTCGAACGTCTGGGTGCCGCCGATCCGCAACCGGATCGACATGCTGGCGACCGGCATCAAGAGCCCCATCGGAGTCAAGGTCTCCGGCCCCGATCCCGCCGCGATCGACGGCGTGACCCAGGCGATCGAGCGCGTGGTCAAGGACGTGCCCGGCGTGACATCCGCGCTTGCCGAGCGACTCGAAGGCGGCCGCTATCTCGACGTCGTCGTCGACCGTGTCGCGGCGGCGCGCTATGGCCTCAACATCGCCGACGTGCAGGAGATGATCGGCGCGGCAGTGGGGGGCGAGAACATCGGCGAGACCGTCGAAGGACTCGCCCGGTTTCCGATCAGCGTGCGTTACCCGCGCGAATGGCGCGACTCGGTCGAAATGCTGAGGATGTTGCCGCTCGTGACCGAGCGCGGCGCACAACTTCCGCTTTCCGCCGTCGCAAGCGTGCGCATCGTCGACGGTCCGCCGATGCTGAAGAGCGAGAACGCCCGGCTCTCCGGGTGGGTCTACGTCGATGTCCGCGGCCGCGACCTGGTCTCGGTCGTCCGCGATGCAAGAGCGGCCGTCGCGCGTACGGTGACGTTGCCGTCCGGTTACTCGGTGTCGTGGTCGGGCCAGTTCGAATACCTCGAGCGGGCCAAGGCGCGCCTCGCCTACGTCGTCCCGGCGACGCTGCTGGTCATCTTCGTGCTGCTCTACCTCGCCTTCCGCCGGATCGACGAGGCGCTGCTCATCATGCTCGCGGTGCCGTTCGCCCTCGTCGGAGGCTATTGGCTGCTGTGGGCGCTGGGCTATGCGACGTCGGTCGCGACGGCCGTGGGCTTCATTGCGCTGGCGGGTGTCGCCGCTGAGTTCGGCGTCGTGATGCTCCTGTACCTGCGGCACGCGTGGGAGGCGCGGGTCGCGCGCGGCGAGCCGCCCACCCGCGCGACGCTGTTGGCCGCGATCGAGGAGGGCGCCGTGCTGCGCGTGCGGCCGAAGGCGATGACCGTCGCCGTGATCATGGCAGGCCTCCTGCCGATCATGGTGAGCGAAGGAACCGGCGCGGAAATCATGCAGCGCATCGCCGCACCGATGGTCGGCGGGATGATCACGGCGCCGCTGCTGTCGATGCTCGTCATCCCCGCGGCGTACCTGCTGCTGCGCGGACGGCGATTCGCCTGATCAGAACAGTTCCTCCTGTTCCGGACGATGCGGCGGCGGCCCGTGTTCCGCATCGTTCGCGGCCGGCGCCGACGAGTCACGCTCGATCAGCGTCGCATCGTCGTGGCGGACGTTGTTGACCCGGGTCGATACCGGGTAGTACGCCATCGCCGCGGCAGGAAAGGGTACGATCAGGTCGACGACCTCGGCGTTCGCCGGATCGAGCCAGCGCGCGTAATGCTCCGGCGCGACGATCACCGGCATCCGGTCGTGGACCGGGCGCAGGAGCGCGTTCGCCTCCGTCGTGACGATCGTGCAGGTGTCGAGCACCTCGCCGTCTTCGCTGCGCCACCGCTCGTAGAGACCGGCGAAACCGAAGAGCGACGCCGTCCGCCATGCCGATGTGCTGCGGCTGCTTGCGCGGTGGCTCGCTGGCGCCCGGACCGGCCACCGGTCATCCACTCGTAGAAGCCGTCGGCGGGCAGCAGGCAGCGATGGCGGCGAAACGCCATCCGGAACGACGGCTTGTCCGCGATCGTCTCGCCGCGCGCGTTGATCAGTCTTGGTGCCGATCGACGGATCCTTCGCCCAGCGCGGGACGAGACCCCAGCGCATGCGAACGAGCTCGCGCTGTCCGTCCGCATTCGACGCGGACGACCGGCACGTCGGTCATCGGCGCGATGTTGTAGCGCGCGTGGACGTCCGGCGGATGGGCGAGCCCGAAGGTCAGCGCGATCGCCGCCGGGTGGCTGTGCAGTTCGTAGCGGCCGCACATCGTCAGCGGTCGCCGCGTCGACGTCCTGTTCGGTCCGCCCGACGTCGGCGTCGTCGGCCGTCGGCGATCTCGAGCAGTCGCCGCGCGGTCTTTGCGACCTGCAGCGTGTCCCAGTAGGCGTACGCGCCGACGGCCGCGGCGCCCGCGAGCGGCACCCATCGGCTCGCCGCGGTACCGGCCACGCGCTGCGTCACGGTCACGCCGAGCGAGCCCAGCGCTCTGGTGAGCGCGCCCGTCGACAGTTGCCGGACGACCGCGCGCTGGCCGGCGCGCACGACCACGTCGCGCAGCACGTGGCTCGCCATGTGCCGGAACAGGCAATAGAGCATGTGCGTCTTGTCAGCTCGGCGGTGCGCCCGTGCAGCGCGAAGATGTCGGCGACCATCTGCCGCTGGATCTTCCAGATGAGGTACAGGTCGGGCAGCACCGTCAGCATGCCCGAGCGGACCGGGCGGCAGCGCCAGCGAGCCGGAGAGCAGCGCCGCGTTGCGCGCGGCGCTCCGGGCGATCTCGTCGGCCGCAGGCAACGGATCCGACGTCGCGTCGTGTGCGCGGCGCCGGCACGTCGGCGATCACGCGTCTCGATGACGCCCGTGACTTCGCGCGGCGGCTTGCCGTCGAAGGGAACGGGAAGTTGAGGACGATCCATCGGTGCCGGGGTGGAGCGCAGCGGTCGGCGAAGGACCCGGAACGGCTAGCTTAGCCCGCGCGATGCCGGCGTGTCGACCGGCGACTCGCGCCGGGTCTTGCGTGGCCGCTCGGTACAATGACGCGGATCATGCGCATATTCGGATTTGCCGGCTGGTCCGGCAGCGGCAAGACGACGCTGATCGAGCAGGTGATACCGCGCCTGGTCGCGCGCGGTCTCACCGTATCGCTGATCAAGCACGCCCACCACCGTTTCGAGTTCGACCAGCCGGGCAAGGACTCGTACCGCCACCGGCATGCGGGATGCAGCGAGGTGCTGATCACGTCCGGCACGCGCTGGGCGCTGATGCACGAGCTGCGCGGCGGGCCCGAGCTGTCGCTCGAGGCGGCGCTCGCCCGACTGTCGCCGTGCGATCTCGCCCTCGTTGAAGGCTACAAGACGTTTCCGATTCCGAAGCTCGAGATCTGGCGCGCCGAGGTCGGCAAGCCGCTGCTGCATCCGCGCGATCCGCACATCCTCGCCATCGCCACGGACAGTCCGGAGGCGCTTCCGGCGGCGAGCGGAACGCCTGCCGATCTTTGCGCTGTCCGACGTCGACGGCGTGACAACGTTCGTGTTCGAGCGAGCGACCGCCGGTCCCCCGCGCGATTGACTTCGCAGGGTCGCCGCGAGTAGCTTGAACTCCATGTCGGCGACGCTGCCAAACGGCCAGAAATGTGGCTTGGGCGGCAGGCGGATCGGCGCGGAAACGCGCAGTCGGACGCCGGTTTCGACAGTGGGCTCGGTTGCCGACATGGCGAAGCAAGTTATGAAAAATCATAGCATTGCGACGATTATCATCGATTTTACTTGCACTCGGGGTCGCAGCCCCGGCGCACGCCGATGACCGCGCCGATCGGTCGGCGACCGGGTTCTACGGCGGGGTCTCGATGCGCGACCGCGGGATCGACAGCGCGGGGCTGACGATCGGCGCGGTCAACTCTGCGTGGAATCGCTACGTCGCACCGGCAACCGACGAATCCGCGCCCCGCGCGCTGATGTTCGGGGGGTACCGCTGGCGCAACGACATCGCCGTCGAGGCCTCGTTCAATTCCAGCGACCTGTACGCGCTGCGTCCCGCCGATGGCATCGCCGGGCCCCGCGGGGTCGGGCTCAATTTCGGATCGGTTGCCGGGTCTCGCCGAGCCGCAGTCGCGAACCTGGAACGTCGACGTCTATACGAGCTGGAGCGTTCCTCCGGGCGTTCGCGCTTTATGGACGGCTGGGCTATGCCCAATCCGAATCGTTGCCTGCGTTCGGCGTCGTATCGGCCGTGTCCCCCGAGACGCGGCGACTTCGCGATGGAGTCAATTACGGCCTCGGCGTTCGCTACGACATGAGCCCGGCGTTGGGGTTGCGCCTCGAGTACGGCCGCTTCGGTCGTTTCGCCGGCGAGATCGGTACCAGCCTGCCGGAAACCGATCAGGTCAGCGTCGGCGTCCAGTTCCGCTTCTGATCCGCCCGCGGCGCGAGCTCCGCGTAATTCGCGCTACACTTTGTGCCGCGTCCTCGCCGCGCGGCGCGCAGCGCCTCGCGCGGCTTCCACGATGCGCGACACCGCCACATCAACGGTCACGCTTGTCTACCTTGCCCGGCTGCGCGAGGCCTTCGGCACGCCATCCGAGCGGGTCCTCCCGCCCGCCGGCGTGACGACGGTTGCCGGCCTGCGCGCATGGCTCGCGACGCGCGGAGGCGCGTGGGCAACGGAGCTCGCGCCGGGCCGCGCGGTCCGGATTGCCGTCAACCACGACCTCGCCGAGCCCGACACACCGATCGGTCCGGGTGACGAGGTCGCGCTGTTTCCACCGGTCACCGGCGGCTGACCGCAAAGTCGCGATCATGCCCGTTCGGGTCCAGACGGAAGACTTCGACGTCGCGCGCGAGCTTGCCGCGTTGCGCGCGGGAAATCGCGCCGTCGGCGCCGTCGCGGCGTTCATCGGTACCGTTCGCGACATCAGCGACGAGGCCGAGGTCGCGACGATGACGCTGGAGCACTATCCGGGCATGACGGAAAAGGCGCTGCGGCGCGATCGTCGAGACGGCCAAAGCGCGCTGGAATATCGTCGATGCGCTGGTCATCCATCGCGTGGGCGCGCTGAAGCCTGCCGACCAGATCGTTCTCGTCGGCGTCACCAGCGCGCACCGGGGCGAGGCCTTCGCCGCGTGCGAATTCATCATCGACTACCTGAAGACCCGGGCGCCGTTCTGGAAGAAGGAGGACACTGCGACGCGGTGCGCGCTGGGTCGACGCCCGCGCGAGCGATGATGCCGCCGCAGCGCGGTGGGAGCCGCCGTCGGGAGTCTGGTGCCTGATTCCGAGCGCACCGCGTTGATCGCGATCGACTGGGGGACGACGTCGGCGCGCGCGTATCGCGTCGGTGCCTCCGGCGCGATCCTCGCCGCCCGCGATGCGCCGCTCGGCATCCAGAACGTCCACGGCGACGGATTCGCCGCGGCGCTCGATCAGCTGCTCGGCGATTGGCGCGCCACTGCCGCGCCGCGGGTCGCCTGCGGGATGATCGGCAGCCGGCAAGGATGGGCCGAAGCGCCGTATGCCGACTGCCCCGTCGATCTCGCCGGACTCGGCGGCGCGCTGGCGCGCACGCCCGGCGGCGAGCTCGCGATCGTGCCGGGGCGCGCTGTCGTCGATCCGGCCGGCGTTCCCGATGTGATGCGCGGCGAGGAGACGCAGCTGGCGGGCGCATTCTGGCCGGACGATGACCGGGTGCTGGCCGTGCTGCCGGGAACCCACAGCAAATGGGCGATCGTCGAACGGGGACGGCTCCAGACGTTCGCCACGTTCATGACCGGCGAGCTGTACGCGGTACTGCTCGACCACAGCATCCTCGGACGGATGGCCGAACGCGACCGCGAGCCGACGGCGAGCGCGCGAAGCGCATTCGCGCGTGGTCGTGCGGCTTGGCCTCGCGGGTGGCGGGCTCACGCATCTGATCTTCGGTGCGCGAACGCTGGCGCTCGCGCGGCGAGCTGCGCCCGGCGGACGTCGGCGCCCTGCTGTCCGGCGTGCTGATCGGCTACGAAGTCCGCGCGGCGCGCCGCGTGGGCGCAGCCGCATGGCGGAGCTGCCACGCGGGTGTGCGTGATCGGCGCCGATGCGATCGTCGCACGCTACGTCGACGCGCTCCGGCAGGTGGGCGATCGAGGCCGAGCGGGGACCCGCCGATGCCGCGGCGCACGGCATCTTCCGCATCGCGCGTTGCGCGGGGCTCGTTCACTGACGGAAGGTCCGACATGACGAATCCGCTCGTGCCCTATCTCGAGCCGCTGCCGCTTCATCGCGGTGCTGCGCGGCATCACGCCGGAGGAGATTCCGGCGATCGGCGCGGCCCTGGTCGCGCGAGGGCCTGCGCATCCTCGAGGTGCCGCTCAATTCGCCGCGACCGTTCGAATCGATTCGGTTGCTCGCCGAAAAATTCGGCGAGCGTTGCCTCGTCGGGGCGGGCACCGTGCTCGCGGCGGACGAGGTGGCGCAGGTGTGCGCGGCGGGCGGGCGCCTGATCGTCATGCCACATGGCGATACCGCCGTAATCCGCGAAGCGAAACGACAGGGACGCGTCTGCGTCCCCGGTGTCGCCACGCCGACCGAGGCGTTCGCGGCGCTCGCTGCCGGCGCCGACGGCCTGAAGATGTTTCCCGCGGAGCAGCTCCCTGCGGCGACGCTCAAGGCGTGGCGCGCGGTGCTGCCCGCGGCGACGCGGGTGTTTCCGGTCGGCGGGATTCGGCCCGACAACATGGGTCCGTACTGGGCCGCCGGCGCCGACGGATTCGGCACGGGCTCGAACCTCTACCGGCCCGGCATGTCGGCCGCGGAAGTCGGGCAGGCTGCCGCCGCGTACGCGCGGGCATTCCGCGGGCTTCCGTCGCGCGCGACGCCGACGATCGGCACGCGATGACGACACCTGGGGAGCCCCGACCCGCGATCGTCGCGCTCGGCGAGGCGATGGTCGAGTTCAACCAGGCCCGCGCGGAGGCACCAGATTCCTATCTGCGCGGTTTTGGCGGCGACACGTCGAACATGGCGATCGCGGCCTCACGCCTCGGTGCGCGTGCGGCGTACGTGACTCGTGTCGGTGACGACGCGTTCGGCCGCGCGCTCATTCGCCAATGGGCGGACGAGGATGTGGACACGAGCGGCGTCGCGATCGACGCCGATGCCCCGACCGGCATCTATTTCGTCACGCACGGGCCCGGCGGCCACGAATTCTCCTATCTTCGCGCGGGATCGGCCGCGTCGCGGATGCAACCGGCGTCACTGCCGCTGCCGCTGATTCGCAGCGCGCGAATTCTGCACCTGTCGGGCATCAGCCAGGCCATCAGCGTGGGCGCCTGCGACGCAACGTTTGCGGCGATCGAAGCGGCCAAGGCCGCCGGCGCCCGCATTTCGTACGACCCCAATCTGCGGCTGAAGCTGTGGCCGCTTCCGCGGGCGCGCGCGGTCGTGCTGGCTACGGCCGCGCAGTGCGACTGGTTCCTGCCGAGTCTCGACGAGGCACGCCTGCTTTCGGGTCTGACGCAACCGGAAGCGATTCTCGACTGGTGCCACGCGGCAGGGTGCGCCCGTGGTCGCTCTCAAGTGCGGCCGCGATGGCGTTGTCGTTTCGGATGGTCGCCGCGTCGAGCGGTTCGCCGGTCATGCGGTGGATAGCGTCGACGCAACCGGTGCCGGCGACTGTTTCGACGGGGCGTTCGCGGCGCGGATGATCGCTGGCGACGATGCGCCGAGCGCGGCGCGCTATGCGAACGCGGCGGCGGCCTTGGCGACCACGGGCTTCGGCGCCGTCGCGCCGTTGCCGCGCGATGCCGATGTGCGCCGCTTGCTCGCTTCCGGCAGCGGCGATCCGCCGTGACCGACGATCCCGCAACCGCGCGGTCCCGATGATCGACACCACGTTCCGCGACGATCTGTTCGCCGGCAAGATCGCCGTGGTCGCGGGTGGCACGAGCGGCATCGGCGCGGCGATCGCGGATGCGCTGGCGGCATGCGGGGCCACGGTCACCGTGACCGGCGCGACGCAGGCGGAGGCGGATGCGGCGCGAGCGCAATCCGGCTTCCGTTGCCATGACGCCGGAATGCTCGACGTGCGCAATTCCACCGCGATCGCCGCGTTCACGGAGAGTCTGCCGCGGCTCGACATCCTGGTGAACTGCGCGGGAATCATCCGCCGCGGCGCCGAGCACGATCCGGCGGTCTTCGCCGAGACGCTGGACGTGAATCTGACCGGCACGATGCGCATGTGCACGGCGGCGCGGCAGCGGCTGGCGGTGAGCGCGGGCTGCATTGTCAATACCGCTTCGATGCTCGCCTTCTTTGGCGGCGGCCTCGTGCCGGGTTACAGCGCAAGCAAGGGCGGCGTCGCGCAGCTGACGAAATCGCTGGCAATTGCCTACGCAGCGGATAGAATCCGCGTCAACGCCATCGCGCCGGGTTGGGTCACCACCCCGCTGACAATGGCGTTGCAGAACGATCCCGGGCGCAGCGCGGCAATTCTCGCGCGCACGCCGCTGGGACGCTGGGGAGAGCCGTCCGACGTCGCGGGAGCCGTCGTGTTCCTGTGCTCGCCGGCGGCGTCGTTCGTCACCGGCGCAGTCGTGCCGGTGGACGGAGGTTACCTCGTCGCGTGAAGGAGGGGGGATGCGCGTGACTCCGATCGTCAAGGCGGTACGGCATCTGGAAGCGGGCGAATGGAAGGCCGCACACACGCTGGTGCAGAAGGACGCGTCGTCACTCGGTTGCTGGGCGCACGGCATCGTGCATCTGATCGAGGGTGACCTCGACAACGCGAAGTACTGGTACCGCAGGGCGCATCGCCCGCTGCCACACGGCAACACGGCCAGCGCCGAGATCGCCGCACTCAAGGCGACCCTCAAGGACGGCACCCAGTGACAGCCGCGCTCGGTGCGCGCGTCGCCGGCATCCAGCCCGACCTCGCGGTCCTCGCCGTTCCCGACGACGAGCGCGTGTGGGTGCCGCAGGCGCAGGACGTCTGGTTCCGGCCGCTGCTGCTCAATACGGTCAACGGCGGCTGGTGCAACCTGCTGCGCGTCCGCCGGTCGGGCGTGCTGCATCGGCACCGGCATCCGATGCTCGTCACCGGGTACGTGATCAAGGGCCGCTGGAAATACCTGGAGCACGACTGGACGGCCGAGACCGGCAGCTTCGTCTACGAGCCACCCGGTGAGATCCACACACTGACGGTTCCCGCGGATTGTCCCGAGATGATCACGTACTTCAACATCAGCGGGGCGATGATCTATCTCGACGCCGAGGGGCGCACGATCGGCTACGAGGACGTGTTCACCAAGCTCGAGATGTGCCGCCGGCACTATGCGGCGGTCGGCCTCGGCGCGGAGTACGTGGAGCACTTCGTGCGGTGACGGGCTGGAGGCGGATCGGAGTCGACGTGCCCTGGACGGGGATACTGGCGGTTGGAGGCGGTGCTGCTCTCGGCGCGTGGCTGCGCTGGGGGCTCGGAATCGCGCTGAATCCCGTATTTCCGACCTTGCCGCTCGGTACCCTCGCGGCGAACCTGACCGGCGGCCTGTTGATCGGCGTGGCGATGGAAATCATCACGCGGCATGCGCTGCTGCCGGCCGAGGCGCAGCTCATGCTGACCACCGGCTTTCTCGGCGGGCTGACGACGTTCTCGACGTTCTCCGCGGAGATCGTGGCATTGCTGCTGCGCCGGGAATATCTCTGGGGATCGATCGCGATCGCCGCCCACGTCGCCGGCTCGATCGCGATGACGATCGTCGGTATTCTGCTGGTGCGCGCACTCTATGCCTGGGGAGCCGCATGAACGGCACGTTGCTGCGCTTCTACGTTCACGAGCGACGGCTGCATCGCCACGTCGCGATGTACGAGTGGCTGCTCGAACAGGCCAAGGCGCTCGGCATTCATGGCGGATCGGCGTTTCGCGCCATCGCCGGCTTCGGCCGGCACGGCATCCTGCACGAAGAGCATTTCTTCGAGCTTGCTGCCGACACGACGGTCGTGGTCGAGTTCGTCGTGACCGACGACGAGGCCGATCGGCTGCTGGATCTGCTCCGGCGCGAGCGGGTCAGCGTCTTCCATGCCCGCATTGCGGCCGTGTTCGGCGCGGTCGAAGGCGACCGGTAGCCAGCCTCCGGCGGCGCTTTCGCGTCGGCAGCGGAGGCAGGTAGACTGCAGCTCTTCTTGTCCGGAGCTCCCCATGTCCCACGCGATACGCATTCACGCCAACGGTGGTCCCGAAGTCATGCGATGGGAGGACGTTGCGGTCGGTGACCCCGGCCCGGGCGAGGCGCGCGTCCGGCACACGGCCGTCGGCGTCAACTATATCGATACCTATCACCGCAGCGGCCTGTACAAGCTCGCGCTACCGAGCGGTTTGGGTACCGAGGCGGCGGGCGTTGTCGAGGCGGTGGGGGCGGGGGTCGACTGGGTGCGCGCCGGCGATCGCGTCGCCTACTGCGGCGGCCCGCTCGGCGCGTACAGCGAATCACGCGTGATGCCGGCGGACCGCCTGGTCAAGCTGCCCGATGGCGTTGCCGACCGCGCGGCCGCAACGCTGATGCTGAAGGGACTCACGGTCCAGTACCTGTTTCGGCAGACGCGTCGGCTCGCGGCTGGCGAGACGATCCTGTTCCATGCCGCCGCCGGCGGCGTCGGCCTCATCGCCTGCCAGTGGGCTCGCGCGCTTGGCGTCACGATGATCGGCACGGTGGGCTCGGACGAGAAGGCGGCGCTCGCGAAGGCGAACGGCTGCGCGCACACGATCGTCTACACCCGCGAGAACTTCGTTGAGCGGGTCAAGGCGCTGACCGGCGGCAAGGGCGTGCCGGTCGTCTTTGACGGCATCGGCAAGGACACGTTTCCGGCGTCGCTCGACTGCCTCGCACCGCGTGGTATGTGGGTGAGCTTCGGCAACGCGTCCGGGGCCGTCCCTCCGTTCGACATTCTGCTGCTGTCGCAGAAGGGCTCGCTGTATGCGACGCGACCGACGCTCGCGACGTACGCGGCGAAGCGCGAGGACCTGACGGCGATGGCGGCCGAGATGTTCGATCTGGTGCGCGCCGGGAAGCTCTCGAGCGAACCGCGGCAGACCTTTGCGCTGAAGGACGCCGCCGACGCGCATCGCGCGCTCCAGTCCCGCGCTACGACCGGCGCGAGCGTCCTTGCTGCCCTAGCCGGGGAGCGGCGGCGCAGATCGCGCACGCGACTCGCGCCGGCGCTTCTGCGCCTACGCGTCGCCCGGGGCAGCTGCATTGAGCAGCGAGCGCGCCGCGGGCGCGAGCTCGGCGGCCGTCAAGCCGAGCGGGCCGTGCCCCTTCCGGACGCACGCATCGGCCGCCGCCCCGTGCAGGCAGACCGCGAGGCGCAATGCGGTCTTCGCGTCGATCCCCTGCGCCAGGAACGCGCCCGCCAGTCCCGTCAGGACGTCGCCGGTGCCAGCGCTTGCGAGTCCCGGGTTGCCGCTGGCGTTGATGTCCCAGGTTCCGTCGGGGTAGGCGAGAACGCTGCCCGCACCCTTGACCACGGTTCCTGCCTGGAATTTCGCCGCGAGCGCCTGCGCCGCGCCCAGCCGATCCATCTGCACCTTCGCCGTGTCTGTCCCGAGAAGGCGCGCAGCTTCGGCCGGGTGTGGCGTGACGAGCGTCGGTGCGTCGCGCGCGGCGATCATCGCCGCAAGCGATGGATTCGCAGCGACGCAATTGAGTGCGTCCGCATCGAGCACCAGCGGCACCCGTGCGGCGATCGCGCGGGCGAGCAGCGCTTCGACGCCAGCGCCGGCGCCGAGCCCCGGACCGCAGACCAGCGCGGTTACGCCGCCATCCAGCACGTGCTCGGGCGTACGCAGCATCAGCTCCGGCTGACCCCAGTCGACGGCCGGCCGGCCGGCCGCGACGATGCCGATCCGCACCTTGCCGGCGCCGGCGTGCAGTGCAGCGCGGCCGGCGAGGAGCGGGGCGCCGACCATGCCGTCGGCACCGCCGACGATGCCCAGTGTGCCGAAGCTTCCCTTGTGCACGTTTCGCGCATGCCGCCGCAGGATCGCCGGCAGGGCGGCGGCGAGGGCGGGCCAATCGAGCCGGTGGCCCGCCGCCGGTGCGATGGCCTCGGCGTCGAGTCCGAGCGTGTGTACCGATACGGAGCCACAGAGGTCGATCCCGTCACCGGTCAGCAGACCGGGCTTCAGCGCGATGAACGTCGCCGTGGCCGTCGCGCGGATCGCGGGTTCCAGCGCGACTCCGGTGTCGGCGGCGAGCCCGCTCGGCACATCCAGCGCAAGGATCGGCGTGCCGGCCGTGTTCGCCCATTCGACCATTGCCGCATACTCCGTCGACAGCGGCCGGGTGAGACCGATCCCGAACAGGCCATCGATCACCAGCGACCCCCGCCAATGCGCGGGAATGTCGGGACGCGTCGTGCCGCCCGCGGCGGCGTACGCGCGATGCGCCGCCGCCGCGTCGGGCGGCAATCCGGCCGGATCGCTGCGAAATATCACGGCCACGTCGAAGAAGGCCTCGCGCAGCCGGCGCGCGGCGACGAACGCATCGCCGCCATTGTTCCCGGGACCCGCGAGCACGAGGATCGAACCGCCGCGCTCGCCGATCATCGAGCGCGCGACGTCTGCCGCCGCGGCGCCCGCGCGCTCCATCAGCGGCGCGCCGACTTCGCGGCCGCCTCGACGGAACGCAGCTCCGAGGTTCGGTAGACAGGGAGCAGTGTGCTCGCGATCGACATGCGCGATTATAGGCCGTGCCGCGAGTGGGCCGAACCCGCGGTCCGATCGCCACCGGCGCGTCGGGTCGCGTGGACAGGCACGCGGCCGGGCCGGTAAGATATCGGGCTTGCGAGCGGGGGAATCGAGTCCCCGAAACGCTCTCTGCAGTCAGACACCCATTGCGGCCCGAGCGGCCAATTCACAGGAGAACCTCGATGAATCTCATCCCCAAGGCCGGACTTGCACTGGTCGCCGACGGCGTTCGCGTTGACCGCACACGCGCAGGAGCTGACCGGCACGCTCAAGAAGATCAAGGAGACCGGCGCGATCACGATCGGCCATCGCGAGTCGTCGATCCCGTTCTCGTACCTCGACGACAAGCAGCAGCCGATCGGCTACGCGATGGACCTCTGCATGAAGGTCGTCGACGCGGTCAAGGCCGAGCTCAAGATGCCCAATCTCAAGGTCAATCTTCAGCCGGTCACCTCAGGCAACCGGATTCCCCAGCTGCAGGCCGGCAACATCGACATGGAGTGCGGCTCGACGACCAACAGCATCGAGCGGCAGAAGCAGGTGGCGTTCGGCCCCACGTACTTCGTGATCAACGTCACCGCTGCCGTGAAGAAGATCGTCCGGTATCAAGCAGCTCGCCGACCTCAACGGCAAGACGATCTCGACGACCTCCGGCACGACGTCGGTTCCGCTGCTCAAGCAATACGAAAAGACGAAGAACGTCGACATCAAGGAGATCTACGGCAAGGACCATGCCGAATCGTTCCTGCTGCTCGCGCAGGATCGGTCGGCCGCGTTCGTGATGGACGACATCCTGCTGGCCGGCCAGATCGCCAACTCGGACAAGCCCGGCGACTACATGATCATTCCGGAATCGCTGCGGCAGGAACCGTACAGCATGATGCTGCGCAAGGACGATCCGCAGTTCAAGGCGCTCGTCGACAAGACGGTCGGCGCCGTGATGAAGTCGGGCGAGATCAACCAGATCTACGCCAAGTGGTTCACGAGTCCGATTCCGCCGAAGGGCAGCAACATGAACTTCCCGGTGACGCCGGCCATCAAGGAGGCCTTTGCCACTCCGAACGACAAGGGCGTCTGACCGTCGCGGCGCGGAAGTGCGCTGAGTCCGCAACCGAGGGCCGGAGCGCGAGCGCGTTCCGGCCCTTCTTGTTTCATGCTTCGATGGCTGCAATCCGACGCGGCGCAGCACGGTGGCGCCGTCGTCGAGGGGGACGATGACGGATGAAGTTCGATCTGGACTGGACGGTCTTCTTCCAGGAGATCCCCGGGGGCGGCGACCGGTACATCGATCTGCTCATCTCCGGGATCTGGTGGACGCTGGGCGTGTCCGCCTGCGCCTGGCTGATCGCGCTCGTCATCGGCTCGGTGATCGGCACCATTCGCACGACGCAGCAGCCATGGCTCGTGCGCGCGGGGCAACGCCTGGGTCGAGCTCTTCCGCAACATCCCGCTGCTCGTCCAGATGTTCCTCTGGTACTTCGTGATCCCCGAGTTCATCCCGCCGCTCAAGGCATGGGTCGATCAAGGCCGATCCCGCGCACGCGCAGTTCCTCTCGGCCGTGCTCTGTCTCGGGCTGTTCACGTCGGCGCGGGTCGCCGAGCAGGTGCGAGCCGGCATCCAGTCGCTGCCGCGCGGCCAGCGTTACGCCGGGATGGCGGTCGGCCTCACGACGACGCAGGTGTACCGCTTCGTGCTGCTGCCGATGGCGTTCCGGATCGTGATCCCGCCGCTCACCAGCGAGACGATGAACC
The DNA here is from genome assembly GCA_963783525.1 of uncultured beta proteobacterium. Classification (GTDB taxonomy): domain Bacteria; phylum Pseudomonadota; class Gammaproteobacteria; order Burkholderiales; family Casimicrobiaceae; genus CAIWHR01. The sequence continues at coordinate 121,682 of CAWAOF010000007.1, read as the reverse complement.
TGATCAAGAACTCGTCGATCGCGCTGACCATCGGGCTCGCCGAGCTGACGTTCCGCTCGCGCGAGATGGGTGAGTACACGTTCCATTTCTTCGAGGCGTTCTCGGCGGCGACGCTCGTCTACATCATCATCGCGATGACTGCGAACCGGGTGATGGCGGTCGTCGAGCGCAAGGTCGCGGTGCCCGGCTACATCGCCGGCGGCGCGAAGTAGGGCAGACGCGCCATGAACCTCGACTTCGACGTCATCGGCCGCTCGCTGCCGTATCTGTGGAAGGGCTTCCTCTACACGGTCGAGCTGACCGCGATCGCCTCCGTCGGCGGCCTGTTCTTCGGCACGCTGCTCGCGCTCGCGCGCCTCTCGCCGATCAAGACGCTGTCGAACGTCGCCGCGGGCTACGTGAACCTGATGCGCTCGATCCCGCTGGTGCTCGTGCTGTTCTGGTTCTTCTTCCTGATGCCGCAGGTGCTGCAGCTCGTCACCGGCGGCGAGCGGCCGCCGCAGATCGGCGCGGAGCGCACGGCGATCATCACGTTCATCATGTTCGAGGCCGCCTATTTCTGCGAGATCATGCGCGCCGGGCATCCAGTCGATCGCCAGGGGACAGGTGCATTCGGCGTACGCGCTGGGCCTCACCTACGGCCAGTCGATGCGGCTCGTGATCCTGCCGCAGGCGTTTCGCAACATGATCCCGGTGCTGCTCACGCAGACGATCATCCTGTTCCAGGACACGTCGCTCGTGTACGTGATCTCGGCGACCGACTTCACGGGCGCCGCGTCGAAGATCGCGCAGCGCGACGGCCGACTGGTCGAGATGTACCTGTTCGTCGCCGTCGTCTATTTCGTGCTCTGCTACACGCTGTCGTACGCGGTGAAGCTGCTGCAGAAGAAGATTGCCGTCATCCGCTGAGGCACCTTGCCATGCCCATGATTTCCATCGACAACGTCTCCAAATGGTACGGCCAGTTCCAGGTGCTGACCGACTGCACGACCAAGGTCGAGAAGGGCGAGGTGATCGTCGTCTGCGGCCCGTCCGGCTCGGGCAAGTCGACGCTGATCAAGTGCGTCAACGCGCTGGAGCCGTTCCAGAAGGGCCAGATCACCGTCGACGGCATACCGGTCCACGATCCGAAGACCAACCTGCCCAAGCTCCGCGCGCGCGTCGGCATGGTGTTCCAGCACTTCGAGCTGTTTCCCGCACCTGTCGATCACCGAGAACCTGACGCTCGCGCAGATCAAGGTGCTGAACCGCGGCAAGGACGAGGCCGTCGAGCGCGGGCTGAAGCTTCTCGACCGCGTCGGACTCAACGCGCAGAAGGACAAGTTCCCGGGCCAGCTCTCGGGCGGCCAGCAGCAGCGGGTGGCGATCGCGCGCGCGCTGTCGATGGACCCGATCTGCATGCTGTTCGACGAGCCCACGTCGGCGCTCGACCCGGAGATGATCAACGAGGTGCTCGACGTGATGGTGCAGCTCGCGAAGGAAGGCATGACGATGATGGTCGTCACGCACGAGATGGGCTTCGCGCGCAAGGTCGCGCACCGGGTGATCTTCATGGACCAGGGCCACATCGTCGAGGACGCGACCAAGGACGATTTCTTCGGCAAGCCGCGCTCGGAGCGCGCGCAGCAGTTCCTCGCCAAGATCCTGCACCACTGAGATCGGCCGGCACCAGGCCGCAGACTGCGTCGCGGCGAGCAGCTTGCATCCCCGCCGACGAAGTGGACCGACACCTGCGCAGGGCAGGGGCGCGGGGTGTCTGCGCGTATAATTCCGGTTTACGTCCCTCTGCGCCGGACATGTCGCACCTTCTCACGCTGCGCGGGCGCCACGCGCTGTCGCCGTTCCGCGTCGCCAAGCTCCTGGCCGCGCTCGCGGCGTCCCGCCCGGACCACGCCGTCGCCGGCGTCTCCGCCATCTACTGGCACTTCGTCGAGGTGGAGCGCGACCTCGCACCCGCCGAGCACGCGACGCTCGACCGCCTGCTGACCTACGGTCCGCACGACACGCGACGAGGCCGACCGCGGCGAGCTGCTCGTCGTCGTGCCCCGTCCGGGCACGGTTTCGCCATGGTCGTCGAAGGCGACCGACATCGCCCGGAATTGCGGTCTCGCCGCGGTCACGCGCGTCGAGCGCGGCATCGGCTTTCGCGTCGCGACGCGCGGCGGCGCGCCGCTCGCCGACGCGCGATCGCGCGGCGCTGCTGCCGCTCGTGCACGACCGGATGACCGAGGCGGTGCTGCCGCGGCTCGAGGATGCGCAGGCGCTGTTCGCGCATTTCCCGCCGCGTCCGCTGACGACGATCCCGCTGCTCGCGCGGGGCCGCGCCGCGATCGAGGCGGCGAATGCCGCGCTCGGTCTCGCGCTCGCGCCGGACGAGATCGACTATCTCGACGCAATGCTTCCGCCGGATGGGCCGCGATCCGACGGACGTCGAGCTGATGATGTTCGCGCAGGCCAATTCCGAGCACTGCCGGCACAAGATCTTCAACGCCCGCTGGATCGTCGACGGCGTGCCGCAGGAGCAGAAGCCTGTTCGCGATGATCCGGCACACGCACGCGACTACGCCGCGGCGGCACCGTGGTCGCCTACGCCGACAACGCCGCGGTGATGGAGGGCGCGACGGTGCGCCGCTTCTACCCCGACGCCGAGGGCCGCTACGCCGCGCACACCGGAGCTGACGCACACGCTGATGAAGGTGGAGACGCACAATCACCCGACGGCGATCGCGCCGTTCCCGGGCGCGGCGACGGGCTCCGGCGGCGAGATCCGCGACGAGGGCGCGACCGGCACGGGCGCGAAGCCGAAGGCGGGGCTCACCGGCTTCACCGTGTCGCACCTGCGGCTGCCCGCGCTGCCGCAGCCGTGGGAGGCCCCGTACGGCAAGCCCGACCGGATCGCCTCCGCGCTCGACATCATGCTCGAGGGGCCGATCGGCGGCGCGTCGTTCAACAACGAATTCGGGCGCCCGAACCTGCTCGGCTATTTCCGCACGTTCGAGCAGAGCGTCGCGGGCGAGGTCCGCGGCTACCACAAGCCGATCATGATCGCCGGCGGCGTGGGCAACATCCGCGCCGAGCACACGGCGAAGCACGCGATACCCGACGGCGCGCTGCTGATCCAGCTCGGCGGGCCGGGCATGCTGATCGGCCTGGGCGGCGGCGCCGCGTCGTCGATGACGACCGGTGCCAACACCGCCGACCTCGACTTCGATTCCGTCCAGCGCGGCAACGCCGAGATCCAGCGGCGCGCGCAGGAGGTGATCGATCGCTGCTGGCAGCTCGGCGCCGCGAATCCGATCCTGTCGATCCACGACGTCGGCGCAGGCGGTCTGTCCAACGCGTTTCCGGAGCTCGTCCACGGCGGCGGCGCCGGCGCCATCTTCGATCTGCGCACGGCTGCCGTCGGAGGAGCCCGGGATGGCGCCGCGCGAGATCTGGTGCAACGAGGCGCAGGAGCGCTACGTGCTCGCGATCCGCGCCGACGACCGCGACCGCTTCGCCGCGATCTGCGAGCGCGAGCGCTGCCCGTTCGCCGTGGTCGGCACGGCGACCGCGCGCGGGCGGCTCGTCGTCGCCGATCCGCATTTCGGCAACCGGCCGGTCGACATGGATCTCGACGTGCTCTTCGGCAAGCCGCCGAAGATGACGCGCGACGTCGCGCACGCGAAGCGCGCGCTGCGGCCGCTCGACCTCGCGGGCGTGACCGTCCGGGACGCCGCGTACCGGGTGCTGCAGTTTCCGGCCGTCGCCGACAAGACGTTTCTCGTCACGATCGGCGACCGCACGGTCGGCGGACTGTGCGCGCGCGACCCGATGGTCGGGCCCGTGGCAGGTTCCCGTGGCCGACGTCGCCGTGACGCTGATGGACTTCGACGGCTACGCGGGCGAGGCGATGGCCGATCGGCGAGCGCACGCCGCTCGCGCTGATCGACGCGCCGGCGTCCGGCCGGATGGCCGTCGCCGAGGCGATCACCAACATCGCGGCGGCGGGCATCGCGCGGCTGTCCGACGTCAAGCTCTCCGCGAACTGGATGGCGCCGGCCGGGCATCCCGGCGAGGACGCCGCGCTCTACGACACCGTGCGCGCGGTGGCGATGGAGCTCTGTCCGGCGCTCGGCATCAGCATCCCGGTCGGCAAGGATTCGATGTCGATGCGCACGACGTGGCGCGACGACGGCGACGAACAAGGCCGTCACCGCGCCGCTGTCGCTGATCGTCACGGCGTTCGCGCCGGTTCCCGATGCGCGACGCGTGCTGACGCCGCTGCTTGTCGCGCGATCGCGATCGCACCGAGCTGCTGTGGATCGATCTCGGGGCGGGCAAGCGCCGGCTCGGCGGCTCGGCGCTCGCGCAGGTGTACGGTCAGCTCGGCGACGTCGCGCCGGACCTCGACGACCCGGCGCGCCTGGCGGCGTTCTTCGCGGCGATCCAGGCGCTCGCGCGCGAAGGCCGGCTGCTCGCCTATCACGACATCGCCGACGGCGGACTGTTCGCGACGCTGTGCGAGATGGCGTTCGCGACGCGCTGCGGCCTGGACGATCGCGCTCGACGGCCGTCGGCGGCGATCCGCTCGCCGCGCTGTTCGCCGAAGAGCTGGGCGCCGTGGTCGAGGTGCGCGCGGCCGAACGCGCCGCCGTCGCTGGCGCGGCTCGCCGCCGCCGGGCTCGCGGCGCACGCGATCGGCGCGCCGGTCGCCGGCGGTCGGATCGCCGATCGCCGCGGACGGCGCGACGCTGCTCGACGAGGCGCGGGTCGACCTGCACCGGGCGTGGTCGGCGACGACGCACGAGCTGCAGCGGCTGCGCGACAATCCCGACGTCGTCGATCAGGAGTATGCGCGGATCCTCGACGCCGACGATCCCGGGCCTCGCGCCGGTCCTCACCTTCGATCCGGCGGAGGACGTCGCCGCGCCGTTCATCGCGACGGGCTCGCGCCCGCCGATCGCGATCCTGCGCGAGCAGGGCGTCAACGGCCAGGTCGAGATGGCGGCGGCGTTCGACCGCGCCGGCTTCGCCGCCGTCGACGTCCACATGACCGACATCCTCTCGGGTCGCCGGTCGCTCGCCGACTTCCGGGCGTTCGTCGCCTGCGGCGGATTTTCCTACGGCGACGTGCTGGGCGCGGGCGAGGGCTGGGCGAAGTCGATCCTGTTCAATGCGCGGGCGCGCGACGAGTTCGCCGCGTTCTTCGCGCGCGGCGACACGTTCGCGCTCGGCGTGTGCAACGGCTGCCAGATGATGAGCAACCTGCACGAGCTGATCCCGGGAACCGCGCACTGGCCGCACTTCGTCCGCAACCGGTCGGAGCAGTTCGAGGCGCGGCTCGTGCTGCTGGAGGTCGCAGCGCTCGCCGTCGCTGTTCTTCCGCGGGATGGAGGGCAGCCGCATTCCGGTTGCCACCGCGCACGGCGAGGGCTACGCCGAGTTTCGCGACGCGGCGCAGCTCGCGGCCGCGCAGCCGCTGGTCGCGCTGCGCTTTGTCGACAACGCCGGCGCGCCGACGGAGGCGTACCCGGGCAACGCCAACGGCTCGCCGCAGGGCATCACGGGGCTCACGACCGCGCGACGGCCGCTACACGATCCTGATGCCGCATCCGGAGCGCGTCTTCCGGACCGTGCAGATGTCGTGGCACCCGGCGGAGTGGGGCGAGGATTCGCCGTGGATGCGGATGTTCCGCAACGCGCGGGCCTGGCTGGGGTGAGCGTGTTGACCGTGGCGTCCGCGGCGTCGACGATCATGCGCTGAGGCCTCGAGGGAGCGAAACGATGTCGTTGACTGAAAGACTGCGCCGTGCGTGAGCGTCGCGGCCTGGTCGCCGTGGCGCTTGCCGCGGGCTGCCGCGCTCCCGGCGCGCTGCGAAGAATCCGCCGGCCGGCGCGGCGGTGCCCGCGCTGCCGGAGCCGCTGACCAAGGAAGCGGTGCGCGAGCTCGTCGCGCGCCTGTCCGACGACGAGGTGCAGAAAGCTCCTCCTCGACCAGCTCGACCGGGCTGCCGCCGCGGCCCCGGCGAAGTCGCAGGCCGGCAAGGGCATGTCGGGAATGGTCGAGCAGAACGCCGGAATGATGCGCGCGCGCCTCGGCGAGCTCCGGGATGCCGCTCGGCGCGCTGCCGCAGACGCTGCGCGACGGTCGTCGCGAAGCTCGACGACCCCGAGGGACCTTCTGCGTTACCGCTCGTCGCGGCGTTTCTGGTCGGGGCGCTGGTGGTCGGCTGGCTTGCGGAACGCATCTACGATTTCGTGCTGCGCATTACCGCAGGAGCGCTGCGGCCGACCGCCGGTCGACGACCTTCACGGCCAACGCGTTTCGACTGGCGATCGGTCTTGCCCTCGGATCTGTCGGGATCGCCGTGTTCGCGCTCGCCTTTCTCGCGATATTCCTCGCGCTCTGGCACGAGCACGACCTGCAGCGGATCGCGATACTGGAGTTGCTGATCGCGGTCGTCGCCGTGCGGATCGCGTGGCTCTTCGCCGGTTCCTGCTTTCGAGCCGCGGCGGGGAGGAGCGGCTGCTGCCGTTCGCCGACGCGCCGGCGCGGCGGTCTGCGCTGGTTCGCCGTTCTGTTCGCCGCGCTCTGGGGCCTCGGCAGTTTCTGTCGCGCGGTACTGATGGGCGGCGGGAGCGAACGCGGCGACGATCGATCTCCTGCATGATGTCCACGTCGGTGCTGGGTCTTGCGATCGTGCTGTGGACCGTGTGGCGCGTGCGTGCGGCGATCGCGGATCTGATCCGTGGCGAGGGAAAGCACAACGCCGTCATCGGCTGGCTCGCCGACCTGTGGCCGGTGCTCGCGATAATGTACTTCGTGGCCATCGTCGCTGCCCGGGTGTACGACATTCTCATCGGGCACGCCCGTCACGCAAGGGGCCGGCGCCCTGAGCGTGCTGCTGGTGGTGGCGCTGCCGATCGTCGACATGGCGCTGTGCCGGGCGCTCGCGGCCGCTGCCGGAACGCCGGCCGACGGAGCGGCCCGCGCCGGGATTCGTCGCCGCCTACGAGTCCGTGTTCCGCCGCGCCATTCACATCGTCGTCGTCGTCGTCGGCTTGCTGCTCCTCGCCCATCTGTGGGACGTCAACCTGTTTGCGATGGCGCAGGCGAGCATGGGCGGGCAAGATCTCGAGCTCGCTGTTCGGCGTCTGCATCGTGCTGCTGCTCGCCTACCTGCTCTGGGAGATCGCGAAGACAGCGATCGACCGCCGCCTGCAGGCCGAGGGCGACCTGGGGCCGGATGTCCCGGCGTCGCGGCTGCGGACGCTGCTGCCGCTCCTGCGCATGCTCATCCTGATCACGATCGTCGTGATGACCACGATGTCGTTCCTGGCCGCGCTCGGCGTCGACATCCTGCCGTTGCTCGCCGGCGCCAGCGTCGTCGGCGTGGCGATCGGCTTCGGCTCGCAGACGCTCGTGCGCGACGTCGTCTCCGGCGCGTTCTTCCTGATGGACGACGCGTTTCGCCTCGGCGAGTACATCGAGGTCGGCAGCGACAAGGGCCGAGTCGAGAAGATCAACGTGCGGACGCTCTTTCTGCGCCACCATCGCGGGCGCAATCAACATCCTGCCGTACGGCGAGATCAAGCGGCTGCGCAACACCAGCCGCGACTGGGTCGTCATGGTGCTGGACTTCCGGCTCACCTACGACACCAGCCTGCTGCAGGTGAAGAAGATCCTGAAGCAGATCGGCGACGAGATCGCCGCCGATCCCGAATTGGCGCCGAACCTGCTGCAACCGCTCAAGTTCGGCGGCGTGACGGCGACCGAGGACAGCGCGATCGTCGTGCGCGCCAAGTTCATGGCGCGGCCCGATCGCGAGCCGTGGATGATCCAGAAGGCGGCCTACACCAAGATCATCAAGGCGTTCCGCGAAGCCGGGATCAAGTTCGCCCACAAGGAGGTGACGGTCAACGTGCCGGCGTCGTTCGATGGCGACCGGGCGGCGCTGGCCGCCGAGGGCGCGGCGGCGCTGGCCGCGCAGGAAGCCAAGCCTCCGCGCTAGGCGAGGGACTGTCCGTGCCGCAATCCGCGCCGACGTGAACCGGGGACCGGGATGACCTTGACCGTGTGGGAAATCGACGGAGCGACGCCGGTGGTCGACCCGACCGCGTATGTGCATCCGAGCGCCGTGCTGATCGGCGACGTGATCGTCGGGCCCGGGCTGCTACGTCGGGCCCACGGCCTGCCTGCGCGGCGATTTCGGCCGGCTCGAGATGCGCGCCGGTTCGAACGTGCAGGACGGCTGCATCCTGCACGCGTATCCGGGCAACGAGACCGTCGTCGAGGAGCACGGGCACATCGGCCACGGTGCGATCCTGCACGGCTGCACGGTGAAGCGCAATGCGCTCGTCGGGATGAACGCGGTCGTCAACGACAACGCCGTGATCGGCGAGTCGGCGATCGTCGCGGCGCTGGCGTTCGTGAAGGCCGAAATGATCGTCCCGCCGCGCACGCTGGTCGCCGGCGTGCCGGCGCGCGTGCTGCGCGTGCTGACCGACGACGAGCTCGCCTGGAAGGTCGAGGGCACGGCGAGCTACCTCGAGCTCACGCGGCGCAGCCTCGCGACGATGCGCGCGACCTCGCCGCTCGCCGCGCCGGAGCCCGGTCGCCGGCGTATCGAGCTGCCCGAGCTGCTGCCGCTGTCGGCGCGGAAGGCCAGGAGCGGCTTGACCGGCGCGCCATGCGCGCCCGGCTTGCGACATCGTCGCATGACCGCTTTCCGAATCGGCTCGCCCGAGGAAATCTGGATCGAGCCGGTATCGCTTCGATGCGCCGGCGCGGCGCGCCCGAGCCGTCGATCGACGCGACCTGGGCGCGCGTCGCGCGTGCGCTGGCCGCGGCGGAGCCGCGACGACCGGGCCGCGTGGGAACGGCGCTTCGCCGATGCGCTCGCGGATTTCCGCTTCCTGCCGGGCGGCCGCATTCTCGCCGGCGCCGGCACCGGGCGCCGCGTCACGCTGTTCAACTGCTTCGTGATGGGGACGATCGAGGACTCGCTCGACGGCATCTTCGGCGCGCTGCGCGAAGGCGCGTTGACCATGCAGCAGGGCGGCGGCATCGGCTACGATTTCTCGACGCTGCGCCCGGCCGGCAAGCCGGCCGACGCCGCCGGCACGATCGCGTCCGGGCCGGTGTCGTTCATGCACGTCTGGGACGCGATGTGCGCGACCGTGCAGTCGACCGGCGCCCGCCGCGGCGCGATGATGGCGACGCTGCGCTGCGATCATCCCGACATCGAGGCGTTCGTCGCCGCCAAGCGGCAGCCCGGCGCGCTGACGCGCTTCAACCTGTCGGTGCTCGTCACCGACGCGCTCCTGCAGCGCGGTCGACGCCGACGCCGAGTGGCCGCTCGTGTTCCCGGCGGGAGAGCCCGGGCGGCACACGCTGCGCACGGTGCGGGCGCGCGCGCTCGTGGGAGAGCATCGTCCGCTCGGCCTACGAGTGCGCGGAGCCCGGCGTCATCTTCATCGACCGCGTGCGCGCGCTCGACAACCTCGGCTACGCCGAGCGCATCGGCGCGACCAATCCCTGCGGCGAGATTCCGCTGCCGCCCTACGGTGCGTGCGACCTCGGCTCGCTCAACCTGACGCGCTTCGTCGTCGCGCCGTTCACGCCCGACGCCCGGCTCGACGTCGACGGCGCTCGCGGAGACCGCGCGGGTCGCCGTGCGGATGCTGGACAACGTCTACGACGTCTCCGGTTTTCCGCTGCCGCAGCAGGCGGCAGACCGCGCGCGCGTCGCGGCGGCTCGGACTCGGCATCACCGGGCTCGCCGACGCGCTGATCATGCTCGGCCTGCGCTACGACAGCGACGCCGCGCGCCGCGTGGCGGCCGACGCGATGTGCAGCGTCAAGGAAGCCGCCTACTGGGCGTCGATCGAGCTCGCGCGCGAGAAGGGCGCGTTTCCGCTGTTCGATCGCGATCGCTACCTGGCGACGCCGTTCGTGCGCGCGCTGCCGCCGGAGCTGCGCGCAGACATCGCCGCGACGGAATCCGCAACAGCCATCTCACCGCGATCGCGCCGGCGGGCACGATCAGCCTGCTGGCCGGCAACGTGTCGAGCGGCCTGGAACCGGTCTACGCGCTGTCGTACGAGCGCGGCATCCGGCAGGCCGACGGCTCGGTCGCGCGCGTGCCGGTCGAATGCTACGCGCTGGCCGAGCACGCTCGCCTTGCGCGGGCGCGACGAGCCGCTGCCGGAGGCCTTCGTCACCGTCGACCAGGTCGGCCCGGACGCGCAGCTCGAGATGCAGGCGGCGCTGCAGGTGCACGTCGACAACGCGATCGCGAAGACGGTCAACGTCCGCGCCGACATTCCGTTCGACGAGTTCGCCGCGACCTACCGCCGCGCGTACGCGCTGGGGCTCAAGGGCTGCACCGTCTATCGGCCGAACGTGGTGACGGGCGCCGTGCTCTCGGCGCTGCCGACCGCCGAGCGCTGCTGCGATCTGCCCGGCGCGGACTGAGCGCGCGCTCTAGAACCCGGCGGCCTGGCCGTCGCGGCGCGGATCGGACCCGGCCGACGTAACCGCCGTCGGTGCGCAGGACGATCTGCCCGGCGCCGAAATCCATGTACGAATCGGCGACGGCGGTGATCTCGTGGCCGAGCGCGATGAGTCCGGCGCGCAGTTCCGGCGATGCGCTCGCTTCGAGATCGACGGAGATGCCGCCATTCAGCTTCCAGCGCGGCGCGTCGAGCGCCGCCTGCGGGTTCATCCCGTAGGTCAGCAGCCGGACCATCGTCTGCACGTGTCCCGGCGGCTGGATCGGGCCGCCCATCACGCCGAACGCGGCGAGCGGCGCGCCGTCGCGCGTCAGGAAGCCCGGGATGATCGTGTGGAACGGTCGCTTGCCGCCGCCGATCTCGTTCGGGTGGCCGCGGGACGAGCGAGAAGCCGACGCCGCGGTTCTGCAGGCTGATGCCGGTGCCCGGCACGACGACGCCGGACCCGAAGCCCATGTAGTTCGACTGGATCAGCGACACCAGCATGCCCTGCTCGTCGGCGGCGCAGAGATAGACGGTGCCGCCCCGCGGCGGCTTGCCCGGGCCGAAATCCTGCGCCCGCCGCGGATCGATCAGGCGTGCGCGCGCGGCGAGGTAGTCGGGATCGAGCATCGCCGACGGCGCAAGCTCCATGGTCCGCGGATCGCTGACGTAGCGATGGGCGTCGGCGAAGGCGAGCTTCATCGCCTCGATCTGCAGGTGCTGGCTCGCGACCGAGTCCGGCGGCAGCGACGCGAGGTCGAACGTGCGCAGGATGCCGAGCGCCATCAGCGCGGCGATCCCCTGTCCGTTGGGCGGGATCTCGTGCACCGTCGCGCCGCCGTAGTCGAGGCCGAGCGGATCGCACCCAGTCCAGCGTGTGCGCGGCGAAGTCGGCGACCGTGTGCAGCGCGCCGTGCGCCCTGGCGTGCGCCACCATCGTCTGCCGCAAGCTCGCCGCGGTAGAACGCATTGCCGCGCGTCGCCGCGATGCTCTCGAGCGTCCGCGCCATCGCGCGGACAGCTGAAGATCTCGCCGGGCCGCGGCGCACGACCGCGCGGCAGGAAGTGCTCGGCGAAGCCCAGGTCGTGCGGCAGCACGGTCGCCGCGAGCGCCCATTTCTCGGCGACGACCGGCGACACCGGCGTAGCCGTCGCGCGCGTAGCGGATCGCCGGGCGCGAAGAGGTCGGCGAAGGGCAGCGCGCCGAAGCGCTGCGACAGCGCGGCCCAGCCCGACACGGCGCCCGGGAATGGTCACCGCCTCCCAGCCGCGCGGCGGAATTTCCGTCTTGCCCGCGTACCGCGCCGGCGTCACGGCGGCGGGGGCGCGCCCGGACGCGTTGAGCCCGACGAGCTCGCGGCCGTCCCACAGGATGGCGAACAGGTCGCTGCCGATCCCGTTGCTGCAGGGCTCGACGACCGTGAGCGCGATCGCCGTCGCGAGCGCCGCATCCACCGCGTTGCCGCCGCGCTGGAGCATCGCGATTCCGGCCTGCGTCGCGAGCGGCTGCGACGTGGCGACCGCATTGCGCGCGAGGATGCGGCTGGCGGCGCGAAGCGGTAGGGGAGGTCCCAGTCGAAGTTCATCGTCGAGTCAGGCGCCGCGCTTCGCGGTCCGGAAATCGCATCGCGGCGGGATGGCGCGGCCCGCTTCGGCAGCAGACCTGTCAGATCCCCGGCATGCCGACGATAACCGGGCAGCGCCTTGATCCGCGCGATCCAGCGCCCGACGTTCGCGATAGGGATCCAGCGGCGACGCCGCCTTCGGGTGCGAGCGCGACATACGGAAAGCAGGCGACGTCGGCGATGGTGAGCCGCCCGCAGGCGAGCCACTCGCGCGCCGCGAGGTGGCCGTTCATCACGTCGAGAATCTTGTGCCCCATCTGCCGGCAAGCCTCGATGTCGCCGGGAGCGCCGAACTTCTGCATCACGCGGGCACGGGCGAGGCCGTAGAGCACCTCGTTCTCCGATACGGCCATCCACTGCATCACCTCGGCCATGCCGCGCGCGTCGGTCGGCAGCCACGTCTCGCCGCCGTAGGCGCGGGCGAGGTAGACGAGGATCGCCTGCGAGTCCCAGACGGTGAAATCGCCGTCGGTCAACACCGGCACCTGGCCGCGGGGGTTGAGCGCCAGGTACTGCGGCGTGCGATTCTCGCCCGCGCGCATGTTGACCGTCACCTTCTCGTACGGCTTGCCGAGGAGCGCGAGCAGCAGGCGAACGCGGTGGCAGTTGCCGGACAATTCGGCGTCGTAGAGTTTCATGCGTGCCTCCGCGTCAATCTTCCTGGAACGCCACTTCGCGCGTCTTGCGGAAGTTCGGCAGCACGATCAGCAGCACCAGCCCCGCCGCCATCAGCAGCATCACGAGCGACAGCGGGCGCGTGAAGAAGACCGTCGGATCGCCGCGCGACAGCAGCAGCGCGCGGCGCAGGTTCTCCTCCATCATCGGTCCGAGCACGAAGCCGAGCAGGAGCGGCGCCGGCTCGCATTCGAGCTTGACGAAGATGACGCCGAGCAGGCCGAAGAGCACCGTCAGCATGATGTCCATGTTGGTGTTGTTGATGCTGTAGACGCCGATCGAGCAGAACAGCAGGATGGCCGGATAGAGCAGTCGGTAGGGCACCTGCAGCAGCTTGATCCACAGTGCCGATCAGCGGCAGGTTCAGCACGACCAGCATCAGGTTGCCGACCCACATCGACGCGATCAGTCCCCAGAAGAGCGCGGGATTGGACGTCATCACCTGCGGTCCCGGCTGGATGTTGTGGATCGTCATCGCGCCGACCATCAGCGCCATCACCGCGTTCTCCGGGATGCCGAGCGTCAGCAGCGGGATGAACGACGTCTGCGCGCCGGCGTTGTTCGCCGACTCGGGGCCGGCCACGCCCTGGATCGCGCCCTTGCCGAACTCGCTCGGGTCGTCCGCGATCTTCTTCTCGAGCGTGTACGACGCGAACGACGAGAGCATCGCGCCGCCGCCCGGCAGCACGCCGAGGACCGAGCCCAGACCCGTGCCGCGCAGCACCGCGGGCCAGGCCTTCCGGAACTGCGCCTTGGTGAGCCAGAAGCCCTTGATCTTGGCGGTGATGATCTCGCGCTTCTGGGCCGATTCGAGGTTGGTGATGATCTCGGCGAAGCCGAACAGCCCCATCGCGACGGTCACGACGCCGATGCCGTCGGTGAGCTCGGGAATGCCGAAGGCGAACCGCGCGACGCCGGAATTGACGTCGGTGCCGACGATGCCGAGCAGGAGGCCGAGGATGATCATCGCGATCGCCTTCAGCAGCGACCCGTGCGCGAGCACGACGGCGCCGATCAGGCCGAGCACCATCAGCGAGAAGTATTCGGCCGGACCGAACTTGAGCGCGAGCTCGGACAGCGGCGTCGCCACCGACGCGACGAGGATCGTCGCCACGGTGCCGGCGAAGAACGAGGCGAGGGCCGAGATCGTCAGCGCCGCGCCGGCCTGTCCCTTGCGCGCCATCTGGTGGCCGTCGAGGCAGGTGACGACCGACGACGTCTCGCCCGGCATGTTGATCAGGATCGACGTCGTCGAGCCGCCGTACTGGGCGCCGTAGTAGATGCCGGCCAGCATGATCAGTGCCGACACCGGCTGCAGCGCGTAGGTGGTCGGCAGCAGCATCGCGATCGTCGCGACCGGGCCGATGCCGGGCAGCACGCCGATCAGCGTGCCGAGCAGCGACGCCGATCAGCGCGTAGAGCAGATTGACCGGCGTCAGCGCGACGCCGAAGCCGAGCGCGAGGTGCTGGAGCAGGTCCACGACCGCCTGCTCAGTGCCCGCCCGGCCGTCCGACGGGCACTGTGCGCCTCCATGCGGGGCAGCGAGCGCAGCGAGCGTGGGGGCTGTTCATCTCAGTGCCCGCCCGGCCAGATCCCGATCTGCAGCTTGAGTCCGATCACGAAGACGCCGACGGCGAGCGCCGCCAGCAGGAGCCCGCTGATCACCGCTTCCTTCGGCCGGAACTCGTGGCTCGCGGCGCTCGCCATCGACGATCGAGCAGGATCGTCGACAGCACGAGGCCCGCGCGCGTGACGATCAGGCCGAACACGACGACGCTGCCGAGAACGACGAGCACCGGCCGCCATTTCCAGCCGGGAAGCGGCGCGCCCGTGAGCGCGCAGCGAGCGCAGCGCGAGGATCGCGCCCAGCGCGATCATCAGAATGCCGAGGATCCGCGGGAAATAGCCGGGACCCATCCGGGCCGCCGTGCCGAGCGTGTAGTTGGTCGCCAGGACGATCGCCGCAATGCCCACCGCGATGAACAGCAATCCGGCGAGAAAATCCTTCGGGCTCCGGACGAACCGCATGCGCTCCTCCCTGCGTCCTGCTCGCTTCGCGGCGGAATGTCCTGCCGGACGCATTCTCGATGGCGTCCGGTCATCGCGTTGCCGCGCCGTAAGAATAGCATCGAACCGGACGCGGGCGACCAGTCGATCGTCGCGACCACCGCTCGCAAAAGCGAAAGGGCAGGCGACACGCCTGCCCCTTCCGAGTGCAGCGTGACGCGAACGATTCGCCCGCGTCGGGCGTCGCGCTTACACGCCGTTCTTCGCGCGCAGCTCCTTGAAATACGCGTCGAGAGTCTGGCCCTGCAGGCGCTGCTGCAGCTGCGGCTTCACCTCGTCGAAGCCCGGGATCTTCGCATCGCGGATGTCGTCGACCTCGATCACGTGCCAGCCGAACTGCGTCTGCACCGGCTGGGCGGTGAACTTGCCCTTCGGCAGCTTGACCATCGCATCCGAGAACGGCTTGACGAAATTGCCGGGCGCATTCCAGTCGAGATCGCCGCCATTGGCCTTCGAGCCCGGATCCTTCGAGCGCTCGGCGAGCTTCTCGAACTTGCCGCCCTTCTGCAGCTCGACGATGATCTCCTTCGCCTCGTCTTCCTTCTCGACGAGGATGTGGCGGACCTTGTACTCCTTGTCGCCCATCTGCGCCTTGATCGTGTCGTATTCCTTGCGCAGGGCCGCGTCCGGAATCGGGTTCGCCTTGATCCAGTCGGCTGACGTAGGCGCGCACGAGCACCGTCTGCGACGTCAGGTCCATCTGGTTCTTGACGTCGGTGTTCTTGTCGAGACCCTTCTTCTTCGCCTCGCGGGCGAGGAGCTCGCGCGTGTTGAGCTCGTCGCGGATCGCGTTGCGCAGCTCGGGCGTATCGGGCTGGTTCTGCGCCAGGCGCTCCTTGAGCACGAGGTCGAAGTAGGCCTTCGGGTACAGATCCTTGCCGGCTGCCGGTGCGGCGGCTTGCCCCTTGGCGGCGCCTGCCTTGTCCTGCGCGAGGGCGGGGAGGGCCGCAAACGCGGCGAGCGCGGCGAGCGCGGCGATGGTGACGTGTGCGTGCTTCATGTCTTGGCAGTCCTTTACGGTTGGGAAGGTAATTCGTCGGGTGTCAGCGCCTTGATCGAAAGCGCGTGCACCGGGTGGGGCAGCAGGTCGGCGACTTCGCGCAGGATCCGCTGATGCCGCTCCAGACGCGGGAGCCCCGAAAACTCTTCTGACACGATCAGCAGCGAAAAGTGCCCGCCGCCGGCGGCCGCGCCGGCGTGACCCGCATGGGCGGCGCTGTCGTCGCGAATCTCGAGCGTCGACGGCGCGAACCGGGCGAGCCGCGTGCGCAGCGTTGCGGCGATGTCCGGCGGGGCTCATGAGTACACCCTTGGCGCTGCGCGCCGTCCCTCCGGGAGGGAGCAGTTCGCGCCTCGGACGGCCCGGCGGCGCTCACGCCGTTTCCTCGGTGAGGTGCCGGGAAAGCCACAACCCCTGCCCGAGCGCGAACAGGAGGAACAGCCCGATGCCGCCCCAGACCTTGTACAGCACCCAGGTCTGTTCGGAGTAGTGAAAGGCCACGTACCAGTTGGCCACGCCCATGAATACGAAGAACGCAACCCACGCCCACGTCAGGCGGGTCCAGACCGGTGCCGGCAGGTTGACCCCCTTCATCAGGTGCTTCAGCAGGTCGCGGCCGAAGCCGACCTTGCCGACGGCGAGAATCGCACCGAACAGGCCGTAGAGCACCGTCGGCTTCCACATGATGAACGTCTTGTCCTGCAAGCAGCAGCGTGGCTCCGCCGAAGACGACGATGATGACGAGCGACAACCAGTGGGTGACCCCGGCCCGTCCGTGCTTCCAGTGGATCCAGGCGATCTGCGCGATCGACGCCACGATGGCGACGCCCGTTGCGAAATAGATCCCCTGCCACAGGTACGCGGCGAAGAACACCAGCAGCGGGAAGAAATCGACGATAAACTGCATAACCTAACATTATACCTTGCCGGACGGGGCCGGCTCCCACCCCCTGAAGTGCCGGCGGATGCCGCGTCGGGCCGGAACGGCGACCCTGCGCACAGCAGCGGCGCGCGCCGTCACCGCGGCGCGCGGGGCCAGCAGTCGGCGCAGGCGCGACCAGTCGAAGGCCGGGCCCGGATCGGTCTTTCGCGTCGGGCGCGACATCGCTGTGGCCCGCGACATCGGCGATCGGGTAGGCGCGGCGCAGCGCACGCACCAGCCGCGCCAGCATCGTGTACTGCGCCGCGGCATAGGGAACGTCGTCGGTGCCCTCGAGCTCGATACCGATCGAGAAATCGTTGCACTGCGCTGCGCCCCTTCCACTCCGATTCGCCGGCGTGCCAGGCCCGGTCGTTGCAGCCGACGAACTGGACGAGCTCGCCGTCGCGCCGGATCAGGAAGTGCGCCGACACCTTCAAGCTGGCGATCGACGCGTAATACGGGTGCCTGCGCGGATCGAGGCGATTGGTGAACAGCTGAATGATGCCCTCGCCAC
This sequence comes from uncultured beta proteobacterium, assembly GCA_963783525.1. Lineage (GTDB taxonomy): Bacteria > Pseudomonadota > Gammaproteobacteria > Burkholderiales > Casimicrobiaceae > CAIWHR01. The sequence continues at coordinate 104,399 of CAWAOF010000007.1, read as the reverse complement.
CGAATTCCCCGGGCGGCAACGAGATGCCGTGCACGACGATCAGCGTGACGGCCGTCCCGGGGCCGGCGTCGCGATTCGGCGAGCGGATCTGGCGCGCCGGCGCGCATAGCCGCTGGCGTCGATCGCGAGCGGCGGCGACGGTGCCGCGCCGGCGGCCGCCTCCGCGCGCAGTCGCCGTCATGCGCGCGGTCGAGCGTCGGCGGCAGGCGGATTCGCCTTGGCGTCGATCCCCGCTGCGCGTGGCTCACCGGCTCACTTGATTCCGAGCCGTTCCATCCGGTAGCGCATCGCGCGAAAGGTGATGCCGAGCAGCTTCGCGGCCGCCGTGCGGTTGTAACGCGTCTTCTCGAGCGCTTCGTTGATCGCGGCGCGCTCGACGCGATCGAGGTAGTCCTGCAGCGGCCACTTGTCGCCGGCGGCCACGGTGAACTCGGATTCCTCGGCGACCGGCGTCAGGTGCAGGTCCTCGGCGGTGATCCGCTGCGGGTCGGCGGCGAGCGAAAGGCCGCGCTCCAGCACGTTCTCGAGCTCGCGCACGTTGCCCGGAAACGGATAGCGCTCGAGCGCGGCGAGCGCCTCGGGGTCGAGCTTCGCCGGATTGCCGCGCGACAGACGCTCGAGAATCGCGTTGGCGATCAGCGGAATGTCCTCGCGCATCTCGCGCAGGCTGGGCATCGCCAGCTCGATCACGTGCAGCCGGTAGTAGAGGTCCTGCCGGAACTCGCCGGCGTCGACCAGCGCCGAGAGCTTCTTGTGGGTCGCGCTGATGATGCGCACGTCGACCGGATCCTCCTGCGTCGCGCCGACCTTGCGCACCTTCTTCTCCTGGATGGCGCGCAGCAGCTTGACCTGCATCTGCAGCGGAAGGTCGGCGACCTCGTCGAGGAACAGCGTGCCGCCCGTGGCGGCCTGGAAGAAGCCGTCGCGATCGGTCTCGGCCCCGGTGAAGGCTCCTTTCCGGTAGCCGAAGAACTCGCTCTCCATCAGGTTCTCGGGGATGGCGCCGCAATTGACCGCGATGAACGGCTGCTCGGCGCGCGCTCCGCCGGAATGGATCATCCGCGCCGCGAGCTCCTTGCCGCTGCCCGACTCGCCGTTGATGAACACCGGCGCCTGGCTCTTCGCCAGTCGCTCGATCATGTCCCGGACGTGCAGCATCGCCGGCGATTCGCCGAGGAGCTGCGTACCCGCCGCCGGCACGGGCTTCTCGGGTACCTTCAGCGCCTGCTTGACCAGGGCGCGCAGCTGCTCGAGCGCGACCGGCTTCGCGAGGTAGTCGAACGCGCCGGCCTTGAGCGCCGCGACGGCGTTTTCCGCGCTGCCGTACGCGGTGATCACCGCGACCGGAAGGTCGAGACCTTTCTGGTTGATGTGCTCGACGACACGCAGCCCGGCCCCGTCGGGGAGCCGCATGTCGGTAAGGCAGAGATCGAACGACTCGCTGTCGAGGAGCCGGATCGCCTCGCCCACGGTCTCGGCGCTGGTCGTGTCGAGACCCATCCGCGAGAGCGTGAGCTCGAGCAGTTCGAGCAGATCGGGCTCGTCGTCGATCAGCAGGACTTTGGGCTGGCCACGGGATTTTCGGGACATGGGTTTCCTCTTATTTCACAACGGGATTGAATGCGCGTTTCATCGTCATGCGGAAATGGGCGCCCGGCCCCCTGGGCAGGAGCTCGAGCGCGGCGCCGTTCGAATCGGCGAGCTCGCGGGCGATGTACAGACCGAGTCCGGTTCCCCCGGGACGCGTCGTGAAGAACGGCTCGAAGATCTGGCCGCGAAGCTCGCCGGGTATGCCGGGTCCGTCGTCGGCCAGCTCGCAGATGATCGCATCGCCCATGTAGCCCGGACGCGCCGCGATCCGGATGCTGCCGTCCTTCTTCTGGCAGTGCTGCCAGGCGTTGCGCACCAGGTTCCAGATGATCTGGTTCAGATGCCCGCGATCGAAGATCACCTGGATCTCGTCCGGGATCAGGATCACGATCGCCTTCGGCGGAATGTTTTCCGCCTGGACGATCTCGTCGATCAGCGAGCGGATGAACTCGCCCAGCGCGAACACCTCCGGCTGCTGCCGGTCGCGCCGGTTGAGCTGCAGCACTTCGCCGACGATGCGGTCGATGCGCTTCGCATTGTTGCGGATCATGCCGAGGAGCCGCGCGCCGGCCGGGGGCACTCGCGCCGTCCTCCTCGAGCAGCTGCGCGGCCTGGTTGATCGCCGACAGCGGATTGCGGACCTCGTGCGCGATCGACGCCGTCAGCCGGCCCAGCGCGGCGAGCTTCATCTGCTGCGCCTCGTTCTGCGCGCGGCCGAGGTCCTCGAGATAGATCAGCGTGCCGCCGTTCAGGCCCGAGCCGATCCGCACCAGCCGCACGCGCAGCAGCCGCTGCGACGACTCGACCTTGAACGGTGGCAGCGGCTCGCTGTAGTCCTCCTGCCAGCGGCGCCAGTAGTCGTGCAGCGTCGAGCTGAATTCGGCGAGGCGCATGCCGCCGCGCATCCGGCCGAATCCGCCGAGCAGGCGCGTCACCTGCGCATTGTGGCCGCGCACGACGCCGTTGAGGTCGACGACCAGCACGCCGTCCTGCATGTCCTGGATGATCAGCCGGTTGACCTGCTCGAGATTGGCGACGTCGATGCCCCGCTGCGCCGCGAGATCCTCCGATGCCTTCGTGTAGCGTCCGAGCGCGATCGCGATGCCGATCGTCGCGAAGTAGCCGAAGCCGATGAGGCCGGTCTGGAACGGCTGCGCGCCGGTGACGCGGCCCTCGAGCATGCGCCACACGTCGAGACCGAGCAGGATGAAGCTCGCGATCGCGGCGTGGAAGAACGCCGTCTGCGTTCCCAGCAGCCAGCCGCTCGCCGCGAGCTGCGGGAACAGCAGGATCGGCAGCGAGCCGCCGGTTCCGCCGCCGGCGATCATGACCAGCGCGACGCAGAGTACATCGCCGGTCAGCAGCACCGACACGAGGGCCGGCAGCGACATCGACAGCGGCTCGCGCTGGATCCACACGAACGTGACCAGCCCGAAGACGAAATAGAGCGCGGAGGCCCAGACGAAGGCATTCGGCGCCGCGATGCCGAGAACCCGCAGATCGAGCAGCAACGCCGTACCGAGCAGTGCGGCGCCGCAGACCGCGCGATAGATGCCGACGATCCACAGGATCCGCCGGCCCGATTCGGCCGGCGACATGGGGCAGCGTCGGCTGCTCGAACGGCGGCGTGGCGGATGGGGTGGGCATCGTCGGGGTCGTCGCCGGACGTCGTGCGCGCAGGTCAACGCCGCTGCGCGCAGCCGGGATCGCCGCAAGTCAGGCCGGCGGGACCGGGCTTGGCATCGGCGCGCGGCAGGTACACGCCGCAGCGGGCGCAGCGGACCATCGTTTCCGGCGGCCGGCGTCCGCGGTGCATCGCCGGCGGCCTCGGTCCGCGCGCCGCTTCGCCTTGGCGACGTTCAGCAGACGGAGCCCGAACAGCACCGCGAAGATCGACGACGATCCAGAGCAGGATCTTGGTCATGGCGCCGGCCTGGAGCACCTTGCCGGGATTGAGCAGGCCGGCGGGATCGAGCGCCGCCTTGACGCGGCGCATCAGGTCGAGCTCGACGCCGCTCTTGTAGCGGACCAGCTCGTCGCGCTTCTGCTGGCCGATGCCGTGCTCGGCGCTGATGCTGCCGCCATGCGCGGTCGACGAGGTCGTGGACGATGCGGTTCGCCCGCGGCGCGTTCGCCATGAAGCGCGTCCGGCGCGACGTCGGCGGGCCCGGCCAGGTTGTAGTGCAGATTGCCGTCGCCGAGATGGCCGAAGGTCACGAAGCGGACGCCGGGCAGCGCCGCTCGTCAGCGCAGCGCGCGCCTCGTCGAGAAAGCGGGCGATCGCGGACACCGGCAGCGAAATGTCGTGCTTGATGTTCGGTCCCTCGTGGCGCTGCGCTTCGGCGATGTTCTCGCGCAGCGCCCAGAGCGCGCCGGGCCTGCTCGCCCGATTGCGCGATCGTCGCATCCTGCGCCAGCCCGCTCTCGAGCGCGGCGCCGAGCGCGCGCTCGAGCTGGGCCGCGAGCGGCGAGTCCGCTCGCGCAGTCGTCGGCCTGGATCAGCGCGTACCACGGATGACCCGGACAAGGATCCGGCAGACGCGGGAAAATGCTTGCGCGAGAGCGCGATCGTGTACGCGGACATCAGCTCGAAGCCGGTGAGCCGATCGCCGAGCGCTTGCCGCAGATCGTAGAGCAGGCGGACGGCGGCCGCGACATCCGGCAGGGCGGCGAACGCCGTGACGCGCGTCCTGGGGCGCAGGGAAGAGCTTCAGCACGGTCGCCGGTGACGATGCCGAGCGTTCCCTCGGCGCCGATGAACAGCTGCTTCAGGTCGTATCCGGTGTTGTCCTTGCGCAGGCCGCGCAGGCCGTTCCAGATCCGGCCGTCGGCGAGCACGACTTCGATGCCGAGCACGAGATCGCGGGCATTCCCGAAGCGCAGCACGGCCGTGCCGCCGGCATTGGTCGACAGGTTGCCGCCGATCGTGCAGCTTCCCTTCGGCGGCGAGCGACAGCGGGAAGAGCAGGCCAGCATCCGCGGCGGCCTGCTGGACGGCGGCGAGCGGCACGCCGGCTTCGGCGGTGAGCGTCGCGTTGTCGGGGTCGATCGCGCGCACGCGGTTCATTCGCGTCAGCGAGAGGACGATGGCGTGTGCCGTCGGGGTCGGGCGTCGCCCCGCCGCACTGGCCGGTGTTGCCGCCCTGGGGCACGATCGGCACCTGCAGTTCGGCGCACGCGCGCACGACCGCGGCGACTTCCTCGGTGCTGCCCGGACGCACGACCGCGAGCGCGCGGCCGTGAAAGCGGCCGCGCCAGTCGGTGACATACGGAGCGACGTCGGCCTGCGGCGGTGAGGACCTGCGCGCTGCCTACGGCCGCGTCGAGCCGCGCCCGCAGGGTTGCGCGAAGGTCAATCATGAACGCGATGATAGCGGATTACACTCCGTCGCACCCGCTCGCGAGGCCCGGGATCGGGCGGGTGGGCGCCGACGCACCGACTGCCGCGTTCGCTGCGCCAGGCAGCGCGACAACGGGGCGCTTTGGCGAGATCGCGCGCTGCCGAATCGGCGGCCGAACCGTCCGGAGTCTCAACTCCTTGTCCACGAGTCCCAGGGAATCGCCGGGGTGCAATTCGTCGTAATGCGCGCAGCTTGAACAGTTCGCGCAGGACCTCCAGCGGGAATCCCTGCCGGTTGCCCCGGCTGTCGACGAGCAGGTCGTCGACGTAGCGGCGCAGCGAATTGGGGTCCTGCCACATCGCGGCGATCAGGTTGGCGATCCGCGGGAACTTGTACAGCAGCGTGCGCGGCTGGATGTCGATCGGCAGGGTGGCCGCCCATGCGAACGTCGGCTTGAGCAGACCGTTGGCGGGCTCCGACGTGCGCCGCGTGTCCATTCCGCCCCGGATTCGGCGCGCAACGCCCGACGCCGGAGCGTGACTTCGGCTCGGCGTCGAAAGTCGTTCGGTGGTACCCGGTCAGTCCGGCGATAGATGGACATGGTTGGGCACTAATATCCCTACGGCGGCAGGCGACTTGCCCCGATCCCGAAATCTTCCGGGATCTCCGGTGTCATTCAAGCAAGACACGGGCCAGATCGACAGCCGCGGCGCGCCCGGCCCGGGAGCGCCCGCCGGGCGGTCACGGGTTCACCCCCGAAGGGCCGCCGGGCGCACGAGCCGGCGAACGCGGTACGATAGTGCACGGTGGCCGGCGCAGGGGTGGCCATTTCCGATCGGCGAAAAGGGGTGCGCATGACAGAACGCGAAGAAGGACGAGGCGAGCCCGTCGTTCAGCGACATCTCCCAGTTCATGCAGAAGATGTGGAACCCGTTCGGAGTCCCGATGCCGGGATTCGGCGTGCCAACGACGGGAATGGGCGCGCCGGAGGCCGCCGCGACGCCCGTTCGCCGGAGTGGCAGGCGGCATGCCGTTCCCCAATCCGGCCGCGATGTTCGCGACGCTCGACCCGGCCGAGCTCGGGCGCAAGATCGACGAGCTGCAGCATCGTCGAAGGCTGGCTGCAAATGAGCCTCAACCTGATGCAGCTCAGCATCAAGACGATGGAGTTGCAGAAGGCCTCGCTCGAGGCCCTGCGCGGCACCCAGGGCGCCGCGCCGGAACGGCCGGCACCGACCACGCGCAAGCCCTGATGCGGCCGCCATTCCAACCCACGACTCGCTGACTGACCCATGTCCCTCATCCTCTATTACGGTTCCGGATCTCCCTACGCGTGGCGCGTGCAGCTTGCGCTCGAGCACAAGGCGCTTTCCTACGAGCGCAAGGTGCTCTCGTTTTCCGCCGGCGATACCCGCAAGCCCGAGTTCGTCGCGCTCAATCCCCGGCACCGCGTCCCGGTGCTCGTCGACGGCGACTTCGTGCTGTACGAATCGAATGCGATCGTCGAATACCTGGACGAGGCGTATCCGGCGACCGGTGCCCCGCTATTTCCGGGCGACGTGCGCGCGCGCGCGCTCGTGCGGCGCCTGATCATGGAAGTCGACAACTATTTCGACGAGGCGATCGATCCGCTGACGACACAGGCGTTCAGCAGGAAGCCCGAGGAGCGCGACGCGCGGCAGATCGCCGACAGCCGCAAGGCGGTCGTCGAGGAGCTGGCGCTGTTCACGAAGGCGATGCGGGGCGAATTCCTCGCCGGTCCGCTCTCCGCCGCCGATTACGCGCTGTATCCGCAGCTTGCGTTCCTGTGGCGCTGCGAATTGAAGCTGCCCGACCTCGACGCGAACGGCATGCTGACCCCGGAGCTTCGGACGTGGAAATCCCGGATCGAAAGCCTCCCATTCTTCGAGCGGACCATTCCGCCCCACTGGAAGGCGCGTTGAACGGCCGGCCGCGCTAGATATCCGTGCCCAGCCAGGCCGCACGCCGGGCACGCGTCGCATCGTCAATCGATGGTGACAGCGCGAGCCAGCAGACATCGCGCGGCGCGTCGGCGAGCGTCAGAGTGGCCGCAATCAGCTCGTCGCGCCGGAATGCGTGAACGGGGATCGCCTCGCCGGCGCGGCGGCGGCGAAGCAGCCTTTCGATCGTCTCGAGCGACGCGCGCACGCCATCGATTGCGACGATGACGTCTCCTCCGGCAAGTCCCGCCCGCTCGGCAGGACCGCCGTTGAGCACATGCTGCAGCGTCACGTTGGCGCCGCCCGTCAGACGCGCACCGAGCCAGCAGCGCGGGGGATCGCCGGCGGTGGCGGCGCCCGCGGCCTTGCCCCCGCGATCGGATTCGCTTTCCGCCGCGCGCCAATGGACCGTCACGCCGACGTCCTCGAGGAGCGTCGCGAGTGGCGGATCCTCGGTGCCCCGTACGTAACGGGCGAAGAACGTTGCGAGATCGGCGCCGGCAAGCTCCATGGCGAGCGATTCGAACCCGCCTTCGGGCACGCCGGTGCCCGTTTGCCCGTGGCGCTGCCAGAGCGTGCGCATGACGTCGTCCAACGACGTTCCCCGGACGCGCAGCGTGAGGTCGAGCGCCAGGGCGATCAACGAGCCCTTCACGTAGTAGCTGACCCCGGCGTTCGGCGAGTTCTCGTCGCGCCGGTAGTACTTGATCCAGGCGTCGAAGCTCGCGTCGGCGACGCTCTGAACGTGACGTCCGGGATCGCGGGCAACGGCGGTCAACGCCTGACCGACGAGCTCGAGGTAGCTTGTCGGCTCGATCACGCCGCTGCGCACCAGCGCCAGGTCGTCATAGTAGGACGTGATGCCCTCGAACACCCAGAGCTGGCGCGTGTAGTTCTCGCGCGCGAGGTCGTAGGGCGCGAACGCCGCGGGTTTGATCCGCTTCACGTTCCAGCTGTGGAAGTACTCGTGGCTGGCAAGACCGAGGAAGCGTCGATATTCCTCGGTGACCCTCGTGATGCCGGGTGCCGGCAATTCATCGCGCCGGCAAAGCAGGCTGGTACTGGACCGATGCTCCAGACCGCCGTAGCCGTCACCGACGGCTGCAACCTGGAACAGGTAATGGTCGAACGGTGCGCGGCCGACAGGCCCATCATCGAACAGATCGACATGCCATCGACAGATCCGCGCCAGATCGCGCGCGACGCGCTCGACGTCGGCGTCGATGCGCCCGGTGATCGCGACGTCATGGACTGCGCCGCCGGCGTCGAACGATGCAAGCACAAACGAACCCATTTCGACCGGATGGTCGATCAGTTCGTCATAATTCTCGGCACGAAAGCGGCCGAAACCCCATGGCGCGCCACCTGTGCGTGGCAGCGTCGTGGCAACCTGCCAGTCGCGATACGCGGCCCCCTGGGGAGGGGCAATCTCGACCTCGCATGGCGCAGCCGCACGTCCCTCGGGGCACAGAAACACCGAAGGCCCGTTGAAATAGCCGCGGGTAGCGTCGAGATATGCGGTGCGTACGGAGAGGTCGAACGCATAGACACGCGCGACTGACCGTCACGGCACCAGAACATGGCGCCGTGCGCCACAGATCCTTTGCCTCCTTCTCGATCGTCACAGGGACGCCGCCCGATTCGGCACGGACGGTAACGAAATGGCGCGCGAATTCGCGGATCAGGTAGCTGCCGGGAATCCACGACGGCAACCGGAATCGCTGGCCATCGGGATCGGGATCCGTGACCGTGCAGCGCACTTCGAACAGGTGCGCATGCGGATCGATGGGTACGATGTGATAGCGGATTGCGCCGCCTGGCCGATGATCCATCAGGCAAATGGGTGGAAAGTCAATTTCGGCTCGCGTGCCATCAGCGCGTCCCGTGGATAGGCTGCCGCTCTTGGTGACTGGCAGCGTGTTACCGGGGCCGCTCGGTTGCCGAAGAGGCGGTTCCAGCAAATATCACGGTGCGTGAATCGCCCCATTATCGCCAATATGACGCGACCCACGGACGGTTGCTGCAGGACACGGCGACGCAGACGGCCGCTGTCAGCTCGCTGTGGCCCGCGACGGGCGCCAGGCGAGCCGGCAACATTCAATAACGCTTCCGCAAGTTCCCCGAGCTCTCGTCCTCGCGGGGATCTTTCCTGAATTCCCATGGCCGACTGTCGCCTCGGCTGGCACCTTTCGTTTTGTGCACTGCAACCTGTGGCAATTTCGTCACAATGTCAGCCAATTTATTGATCCAAAACGATTCTGTAGACTACGGGCCGACCCGCGCGTGGCAGTATCCCGTCATCGGGGCGACGCACGGGAGGGCGCATGAGCCTTAGCTTGATTGTCTTGGCCTTGGTCGGCTGGACGCTCGGACTGCTGTTTACGCTGATCCTGATGCGAATGTCCGGCGACCAGGATCGCGCTGCGCGGCGCCATCAGAAGCGCCTCGACCCGTATTCGGACGTGACGATCACGACTCCCCGAACCGGTTGAAGTGCGATCGCGCTCCAATGTCCAAACCGATTCCAAGGTACGCGAACGCTGATCTGCCGAGTACTGATCTCGCGTTTGCGAGGGTCGTAACCGCTTCGGCCGAGGAAATTCAACTCGCGCAGGAGCTGCGCCGATTGATCGAGCAGCGATACTTGGAGCGTCCCGGTCTGTCCGAGGGTCCGTCTCCGTATTGGGGCGTCGTGGCCGACTAAGCGATGATCCTGCGCCATATTGCGCAGAACGTTTTTGTGGTCCGCGCGACGGTTGCAGTCGGGTGGATTGCGACGATGGCGCTGCTTTCGTTGGTGGCGCTAATCATCGTCGGCGGCTAGAACAACCTCTTCGGCTCCGCTTCGCTTTCCGCGTGCTTTGCTTCCATTCGCCGGTGCTTGGTGAGTGGCACCCCGGGCCGGAGTTGAACCGGCGGCCTATCGCTTAGGAGGCGATCGCTCTATCCACTGAGCTACCGGGGCGCGGCGGGCGCCATTCTACCGGATCGGGTTGCCCGTTCCGCGGGTGGAGGCGGACGAATCCGACGCACCTTGTACGGCCGCCCAGCGCGGACACGCGACGAGATGGTCGTTGACGAGTCCGGTCGCCTGCATGAACGCATATACGATCGTGGATCCGACGAAACGAAAGCCGCGACCGACGAGATCTTTCGACAACGCGTCGGACGTTGCGGTGCGGGCGGGAACCGACGCGAGAGTGCGACGCCGATTGAGCACGGGTTTGTCGCCAACGAACGCCCAGACGTACCGGTCGAAACTGCCATAGGCACGCTGCACTTCCAGGAAGGCACGGGCATTGGCGATCGCGCTCTGGATCTTCAGCCGGTTACGGACGATTCCGGCATTCGCGACGAGGCGCGCGACATCGCTGTCGCCGAAGCGGGCGACTGCAACGGGATCGAACTCAGCGAATGCTTCGCGATACCCTTCGCGCTTGTTCAGAATCGTCGACCACGACAGGCCGGCCTGCGCACCTTCGAGGACGAGAAACTCGAAGAAGGTCCGATCGTCATGAACGGGGACGCCCCACTCCCGATCGTGGTAGGCGACGTAGAGCGCGCTGGCGCTCGCCCATGGGCAGCGGGGGATGGTCCGAGGCATCGCGTGCGGAGGCACAGAGTCCGGCGCTGATTATCGGCATCTCGCGTGATCATCGCAATCTGCGCCGCAGGCTTGAACGATCAAGTGGCAGAATTGACGGGTGATTCCGTGGTTGCGATCCAATACGCCGTTTCCTCCGCTCGAATCTGCACTTGCGGACCCCGACGGCTTGCTTGCCGCTGGCGGCGATCTCACGCCCGAGCGCCTTATCGAGGCATACCGGAGGGGCATTTTTCCGTGGTATAGCGACGACCAGCCCGTGCTGTGGTGGAGTCCCGATCCGCGAATGGTCCTGTTCGTCGACGAGTTCCGCGTCACTCGGTCGTTGCGCAAGCGAGTCAAACAGCAGCCGTTTGTAATTCGGGTCGATACGGCGTTTCGGAGCGTGATCGCGGCGTGTGCGGCCGCCGCGCGCCCGGGCCAGGAAGGCACATGGATCACGCCGGCGATTGTCGACGCCTACACCGCGCTGCACGAGCGCGGCAACGCCCATTCGGTCGAGGCCTGGAGCGACGACAGGCTCGTCGGCGGCCTTTATGGGGTCGCTATCGGCCGCATGTTCTTCGGAGAATCGATGTTTGCGCGCGATTCCGACGCATCGAAGGTCGCACTCGTGCATTTGATCGCGATATTGCGCGCGCGTGCATTCCCTCTTGTGGACTGCCAGCAGCAGACCGCACTCCTTGCCTCATTCGGTGCGCGACCCATCCCGCGGCGTGCGTTTGCAGAGCATGTTGCGGCGTTGGTACACTCGCCCCCGCCGGAAGGGCCATGGGCCGCCAATTCCGACCAAGGACGTCCTCGCGTGACCAAACTCAACGACCTACCGTTGACGTCGCTCCAGTTCTACGCGACGGCCCCGTATCCCTGCAGCTACCTACCCGACCGGGTGGCGCGGTCGCAGGTGGCGACCCCGAGCCACCTCATTGATACCCATGTCTATAGCGAGCTCGTCCGCCATGGGTTTCGGCGCAGTGGCGGCTTCACCTACCGACCGTACTGTGACAACTGCCGAGCCTGTGTCCCGGTTCGGATCCCGGTTTCCGCGTTCGAGCCCAATCGGACGCAGCGTAGATGCCTCCGGGCACACGCCAATTTGAGCGAAGTTAGGCACAAATTGGCCTTCAATGCTGAACATTACGCGCTCTACCTGCGTTATCAACGGCATCGCCACCCTGGCGGCGGTATGGATCAGGACAGCCGGGAGCAATACCAGCATTTCCTCCTCCACAGCAATGTCGCGACTGACCTCGTCGAATTCCGGGAGGGGCGGGTACTGCGGATGGTCAGCCTGGTTGACCGATTGGCCGACGGCCTATCCTCGGTCTACGCGTTCTTCGACCCGTCGGTTCGCGGCGCAAGCTTCGGAACCTACAATATTCTCTGGCAAATTGAGCGCTGCCGGGTGTTGGGGCTTCCGTACCTCTATCTCGGATACTGGATTGCGGAGAGCCGAAAGATGGCCTACAAGGCGACGTTCCGGCCGGCGGAGGGGCTGATTGGGGGTGCGTGGGTTGCGCTGTAGCGTCTTGGAAAGCGTTGCTTTGCATAACCGGGGCCACTGCGCCCTAGGCTGGGTTACATCGCAAACGAAGCTGAGTCGCGCCAGTAATCGCGGTGCCACAATCTGGGTCGGAACCCAAAATCCATCCCGGCCTTCCTTCGATCCCTTAAGCGCCGCGGCAGTTCGATTGGGCCTGAGGCCGCCCGCGCAAGAGCGGCGAATTGATGTGCGAAGTGATGGGGGCGAGGGCAAGTAATTCACGCCGACTTTCGTGGCCGTCCAATAGAGCCCTTTAGGTGCGATGGCGCTTGCCGATTTCGCCCGCTAACACGCCACTTGGTCATTGGGTCTCTTGCCACAATAGAAGAAAGTGATCGCAGATGCAGCGAGGTCCGGGCATTATTGAGAGCTCAATTCGATTTCCGGCGCTTGATGGATACCGCCTCGGAGCCACGCTCTTTTCGCCGGGGTCCGCCGACCAAGCGACGATCGTTGCTCTAGTGAGCTGTGGCGGCGGCGTTCCTGCAATCCGCTACGCACGGTTCGCACGGTTTCTCGCCGAAAAGGGAATTCCGACATTGACATTTGACTACCGCGGAATCGGTGCATCGCGGCCCGAAAATCTACGAGGCTTCGCCGTGGTTGCCGAGGATTGGAGCGAACTAGATTGCGGCGGTGCGATCGAATTCTTGCGGTCGCGATTTCCGGACGCGGAAATTGTTGGAATTGCTCATAGCATTGGCGCCCTGCTTATCTGCGGAGCGCCCAACATCGCCGAGATCGCGCGTTTCGCATTTATTAGCGCGCACACGGGGTATTTTGGCGATTACATGGGCAAGTACCGCCTTCCTATGGCCATCTTTTGGCACATGATCATGCCGGTTGCCACGCGGCTCGTTGGGTATTTTCCGGGCAAGTTTCTCCGCCTTGGCGAGGACTTACCCGCTGGGATTGCTTTGCAATGGGCCGCCCGCCGAGGTGCTGAGCTAGAGCCGGAGGCCACGGCGAACGATGCGACGCGGGCGAGGTCGATGATCGGTCGGTATAGCCGCGTGTCCGGAACAGCGTTGGTCGTTGGATTCGATGACGACGCATTTGCTACCGAGGCCGGAACACGCCGCCTGCTCGGCCTTTACGGGGGCTTGCGCACGAAGATTCGTGTGTATGCACCATCTGAAGTGGCGATGAAGAGAATTGGCCACTTTGGGTTCTTTCGTCGCGAGGCCGAACAGAAGCTGTGGCCAGTAGTCCTGGCGTATCTGCTTCACGAAGAGTGCCCAACCTAGTCGAGTTGCCGACATCTGCGGCGTGACTGTCGTGCATCTGGGTAGTCGGGGCACGCAGTCGAGCGAAGCTGCTCGTCCGAGTGCCCGCCCAATTTCTGTCTCCTTTGGATCGGCCAGGTTTGTGGACGACAAGGTGGCATGCAATTTGCGACTGACGCAATGCAGGTCAAGAAGGGGGCTCCAATAGGGATAGGTGACCGTTCTCCACCTTGAGTCGTGACGCTTTGCGTCACACGCCCGCCATGTACGGGCACTTGGGAGCCAGGCACAGGAAGGCGAGACTCCACCACTAACCGGACGATTCGCGACAATGAGCACTCAATCCTTTGTTGATCGAATTGCTTTGCGGCCTTTGCTTCGTCGATGGTTTACCCGCGCTGGTTGGATCGAGATGCTCTCGACTGCCCCGCGTGCCGAGCTGGAACAGGCGCTATTGCGCGTGGCAATTCCGGCTGCGGTCATGATCTACATTGCAATCGATGAATTTGTTGGCGAACCGTTGACCTCGACCGAGCACGAAGCGCTTTGGTTTGCGATTGCTTTCTTTGCGTTTGCGGTGATCTTGGCCGCATTCGTACTCACCGCGAAGGAGGGTTCCGCGCCCCGCCGGATATTTGGGATCTTTGTCGACAACGTTGCCAACACTGCATTCTTGCTTCTCTCAGGGGAGGCAGGTGCGTTTGTCTTTGGTATCTATCTGTTCGTGACATTCGGAAATGGCTTTCGATATGGTCGCCTCTACTTGCGTATCTCACAGGCACTCTCGATTGTCGGATTCTTGATCGTTCTTTATGTCTCCCCATTTTGGTCAAAGCACATTCCAGTTGGTATCGGAATTTTGGTTGCCCTGTTGGTATTGCCCTTTTACGTCGGCGTGCTTGCGGAACGCATTACTGAGGCAAGGAGACGGGCTGACGAGGCAAACCGAGCTAAAGGCAGGTTCTTGGCGAACGTAAGTCACGAAATGAGGACGCCACTGAACGGTGTTATCGCAATGGCAGATCTTCTTCGCGAGACGCCGCTCAACGAAGGTCAGCAAGAGATTGTTGAGACTCTAGCAAACGCTAGCCAACTTGCGTTGGCGCAGATCGAAGATGTTCTTGATGCCGCAAAGATTGAAGCGGGTCGTGTCCAGATTGAAACGCGGCCATTTGATCTTGGGCGTATATTGACCGGTTGTGTGAAGGTGATCTCACCGCAGGCGCGATACAAGGGTCTCGCAGTCACCACGGAAATTGATCCCTCGCTAGCGCGATGGTTTGCGGGGGATCCACATCACCTGCGACAGGTGTTGTTGAATTTGTTAGCTAATGCCGTCAAGTTCACGGAGCGCGGTGAAATTGCGCTTTCCGCGCGTACTCTAAGCAGCACGTCGGACGGTGTGGTCGTTCGGATCGAGGTTAAGGATACAGGGATAGGTATTCCAGGCGACAAGCTTGCCACGATTTTCGAGGCGTTCGCACAGGCGGATGATTCTGTCACTCGCGTATATGGAGGTACCGGCCTAGGAACAACGATTGCGCGTCAATTGGTGATTCTAATGGGCGGGCAAGTTGGCGTCGAAAGCGTTGTGGGCATTGGAAGCACATTCTGGGTCGAACTTCCATTGCCACATTCCGAGCCACGTGATGTCGATCTTACGGATGAACTAGCGGCAGGCCGTCGGATGCCGACTTCGTTGCGGTTGACGACCGGCGGCGACGTATCTAAGGCTTCCAGAATTCGCGGTGCACGCGTGCTTGTCGCCGAGGACAACGCCACCAATCAGCGCGTTACTCGGTTGATTCTTGAGAGTGGTGGCCACTTTGCCACGATCGTAAAGAATGGCGAAGAAGCACTGGATGCGTTGGAAGCCAGGGAGTTCGATATCGCATTGTTTGATCTATCAATGCCCGTCGTAAGCGGTCTCGAGGCCCTTAAGATGTATCGGTTTACGGCAACGAAGCCGATCCCCGTGCTGATGCTTTCAGCCAACGTCACGGCGGAGGCAATGGAACAGTGCCATGCGGCTGGCGCCGCGGAGTTTGTCCAGAAACCGGTGCGCGCATCTCACCTGCTGGACGCAATTGACCGCAACCTTGCCGAGCGTGGTGAAGACTTTGTCCCGCCGACGTTGCCGCGACTGGAGGAGCGGCCGCCACTTGCAGTGGTCCAGCCAAGTCCTCTTGACCCGTCCGTTATAGCCGAGCTGGCCAATCTCTCACGAGATCCCACTTTTGAAGAGCGCCTGCTTCGGGGAGTTCGTAGCGATTGCGCCCAACTGGTAGATGAGATCATAAGGGCACTTAGTCGAGTATAGGTACCAAGAGGTAAGCAATGCCGCCCATGCGCTAAAGGGGGCAGCCGGAAGCGTCGGCGCTGGACTATGGGTCCAGTTTTCCGTGCGTTTGGAGAAGGCCGATCATGAGACTCTGCGTGCAAAGGCCGGGAGTCTTTCCAAGGAGCTTACGCGAATCTCGCAGCGTACTTACGCGGCGCTTGATGCGCATATCGAGAGTCGAGTCCTACAAAAACAATCATCCGCGCACTAACTGTTGCCGTACCAGTCGGCCCAATTTGGCTGGACGAGGTTGCGCTACGATCGTCAGTCGTTTGCTCGTAGCGCAGCAATTCGCGACTGAGTAGATTCAACTTTCGGAAGAATTGCGATACCAGTTCGCTCTTGCGCACGAATTAGGCGGTCCATCATTCTAAGGTCACGCTCATTCAGGTGCAGCGCAGCCTCGACCCAGACGTTAGTTATGTGGTCCAATTCTTCCTTGGTGACCGCTTCGAAATCACGACGTACACGCTCAAATGCCCGGCGCCCATTGCTTCCGCGTCCGTGCTTCCTGACGTAGCTTGCAACCGCCGATTCACCGGTTCCATCTGCGGTGATCACGTCAACGACGCCTAGATCGTATAGCTGGCGCGCCGTGTAAGTATTTCCACTCAGAATTAGCTCCTCAGTAACACGTCGTCCAACTTTGCGTTGGAGAAAGCTGTATGCACCCATTCCCGGGAAGAGGTTAAAGAGTACCTCCGGAAATCCCATCCTGCACGATTCCTCGGCGATAACAATCGAGCTTGCCAAAGCGGCCTCGAAACCGCCGCCCAAGGCAGTTCCCTGGACCAAGGATATTGTCGTTATCGGTAGATCGAAGTTGCGATTCCACGGATACAGATCATCGACGCACATCTGTGCGTACTTTTCCAAGAGGGCGCGGTCGTGACTCAGAATTGCGTTGCGGAACAAGGAAAGGTCGCCGCCCAGATTGAAGACTCCAGGAATCTTTGATGCCAAGACCGCATATCTGACGGTATAGGTTTGGCCATTGTGTGCTATTTGTCCTCGACTCTGGATAATCCCGTCGATGAACATTCGCAAGTCGCGTAATAGGCGGTCTCCAAACGACGGTCGTGGAGCGGGCCTCATGAATGCCCAGTAGACGCCCATTTCGGATTCGAAGCGCGACTCGAGTTGTTCGAAACGAAGCGTGGACGAATCGCGAGCGCCAAAACTGAAATCCATCACGTGCTCCGATCGGGCAGGATCCGCTGCCCTTGAAGTGGGCACAAAAGGTCTGAGACAGTATGGAAATAAGCCACCCGGCCCGCATAGACGAGGTGTCGAAGCGATCCGGTCAGCGGTACTGCTACTCTTCGCACTGATCCCAAAGTCGTGATAGGTTACCGCGAACAGGATGTGGATTACAACCAATTCGAATCAAGAAAATCCTTTCGCGTCAGAAGACTGCCAAGTCAATGATTGTTTGATATATGAGGGCGGCATATGTCGGCACGTCGGCGTCGACACAAAATGTAGTGCTGCTTGAGTGGGTGCGGGGTACTGCTTGGGGATTGGTACGGCGGAGTTGCCGCTGCTGAGCACTGTGGTATTGCGTCCACGCCCGGCGTTCGAAGTCTAGTGCGGCACGGCGCACCTGGCTTTGGGTCCGGTCGGACGCTGCGCTCAAAATTCCTGCTTATCTGCCATGTAGTGAAAGTATCCGATTGAAATCGTCAGGTTGTGAGAGTTGACACGAACGTAATCGAGAGCATCGCCAAGTCATCAATACAGCGGTCGGTGGCGAGAAGGAAGGTTTGGCTCCTACTTTGGGAGGATCAAGGGCAATGGATTTGAAGTTCTCGACCGCGGATGATATGCAGATCGACACGAAGGAGTGCAATTGTTGAATTCAGCATCCATTGCACACACTGCAAGCACGCTCCCAACAAGAGCAGTTTCCAATCATGAGATTGGCGAACTCCTGATCAGCGGGGTGCGCATCGACGATGAGGCGGCGGACGAAATCGTTTCCAAGACGCGGGAAAGATCGGAGATGATTGAGAAGAAGACGGGCCTACGTTCGCGTCGATTTTTCTCCGCGGATCAATCTCCGGTAGATGTTGGTCTTGAAATCCTGGAACGCTTGGTTCCCTCAGGTGCGTGGGACACGCTTGATGCACTTATCGTGTCCTCGTCAAGCATGCAGGGCTTTCCGGGACTCTCTCAGCAGGTCCTGGCAACTGCACGACTACGGCATCCAGAGCTTGGTGCTCCATTTGTTCTGGACATTAGCAGCAATGCCTGCACTAGTTTCATGTATGGAATGACCATCGGAGTGAGCACAATCGCAAGTATGGGTTATCGCAGCGTCGCCTGCCTTGCCATCGAGTTCGCGTCGCGCTGTATTGCCTATGACCCAATAGCATTTGGCACTAGCACGTTATTTGGGGACGCTGCGGGAGGCGTACTACTCGTGAACGATGATAGTGGGGTAGCCTCGGTGCAAGCTGTGCGCGCAAGTTCCCTCATTGACGCCGCTACCATTGGCATGATCCGGGGTGGTGGACTGCAAGCGGCCCAGCTTCATTCGGAAGTTTCAAGGGATGCACGCTGGTTCATGGCGGGGCCACCGGTCGCGATCGGCGCCACACGAATCCTTGTCGAAGAGATTCAACATTACCAGTCCAAAGGTACTCAGATTGACTGGCTAATACCACATCAGGCCAACCTAACTCGGATCCTCCTGCCCGCATGTGAGAAGACCGGCATACACCCCGACCGGCTTTGTGCATCATTCGGGGATACTGGAAATACGTCAAGCGCGAGCATCCCGTTGTTGCTGGACCAGCTTCTTCGAAGTGGACGAGTTGAGCCTGGGCACAAGGCGTTACTAATCGGGTTTGGCGCAAGTTTTACTATCGGCTCAGCGCTCATCGAGTTCAAGTAGGCCCAATAGGATCAATGAAGGATCGCGGGACTCTGGTGACGGATCAAGGAGGTGCGTTGTTGTCCTGATCTTCTGTTCTGAATTGCGCTTGCGATGGCCTGGTGCTAACTAAGCTTCGTGGCGTCGTCTGCGCCAACGATCAGGGACCGAACTACGCTTGTACCTTGCGCTTTTCCCGACGCCGAGCGGTGTGCGGTGGCACCTCGGCGCGAGGTAGCGATGATGGCGAGCGCTGTGCACTACAAGCCCACAGAGCACCGCCGGCTTGAAGAGCGACGCTAAGAACTGTGTTGGAGTGGATTCGAAGGCCACCGACTTTGCACCGATGAGGTGGCCCTACGGATTCCACCTGTATGTGACCAACCGAGATTGAGTCTACAATCCGACGAAAATCCGGCAAGCGACAGGTGACGTAATAGTCTGTGAAATCGCTGCCGCAAATCCTAAGCGCATGCTTGGGCGCGACCTGACTGGCGTCGCGTATAGGCCAAGCGGCGGCGTCTGCGGCGATTTACTATTGCATCGGGCACGCTAACCGGTCGAAAAACAGTACGTACCTCATGGTGGCAAGAATGCTGCAATCACTACACCTAGGTCAAACGAAGATTGCCCCGTGGGGCTTTATTCCGCCGTTGCTGGACCCTCTCGTAAAGGCAGCGGAGAACGGACGCGATCTCGTTCCGGTAATTCAGTCGATTACACGAAGCTTCGGATTTGACACGTTCATGTATGGCATGTCGACAAGTGTGCGACCCGATCACGAAAGCCGCATGTACGTATTTACCACCGCTCCAGCTGAATGGGTGGCGCAGATATGATCAGATGGCATATATTGAGGTTGATCCGAGGATACTATTGTTGTGGGACAGCACTCTTCCGCTCGTTTGGGACCAAAGGACGGTTCGCGGTGCCGGCCCGCGGACGGAAGCCTTTCTTGATGATGCGTTACGCCATGGAATTGCAAGTGGTGTCTGTATGCCACTGGGCGACGAAGTCGGGACGCGCGTAATCGTTGCGCTCAATTCGATGATTCCGGAAATTGACGAACCGCGGCGAATTGCAATAATTCGCAATTTGGGCGACATCGTGCTCTTCGCCCACTATTTTCATGAGCTATTCATGAAATCAATCGTGCGCAGGGGAACTCAACTGCAGTGCGCCGCTCGTCCATTGAGCGAGCGCGAACGTGAGTGCCTTATGCTGGCGGCGCGAGGAATGACTACCGACGACATTGGATTTAAGCTCGGGATTGGCGGGCGCACTGTTCAGTTTCATTTCGACTCGATTCGATCGAAACTTGCTGCGGCGAATCGGCAGGAAGCGGTTGCGCGTGCCATAAAGGAGGGACTTATCTCTCTTTGACGGCCTGTGTTGCATTCCCATTGGCGCGGGCACTCGAAGGCGGACGGTGACAGATGCGTCGACGCTTGCGCATCAAATCTGTGCGTATTACTTGATGTTTTCGGGAGCTAGTCCTTAAGTTCCTCGTAGATCGCCTCGATCTTCGACCGATCCGCAAGAAACGCGTCCACGCATTTCGGATCGAAGTGCTTGCCGCGCTGGGCCTTCACGAATTCCAGGCCTTCGTCCAGTGACCACGCGCGCTTGTACGGCCGCTCGCTGACCAGCGCGTCGAATACGTCGGCGACGGCCACGATTCGCGCGACGATTGGAATGTCGTCGCCGTGCAAACCGTTGGGATATCCGGTCCCGTCGTACTTCTCGTGATGTCCCGAGGGCGATGATCGAGCCCATGCTGAGGTACTTGGACGGGCTGCCTTTCAGGATGTCGTAGCCGATCCGCGGGTGCGCGCGCATGACCTGCTGCTGCTCGGGGGTGAGCGGGCCTTCCTTGATCAGCACGGAATCGGGAATGCCGATCTTGCCGATGTCGTGCATCGGTGCGGCGACCTCGATCACGTGCACGGTCTCGGCGCCGAGTCCGAGATGCTGGGCGATGAGTCCGGAGTAGCGCGCCATGCGCATGAGATGGTTGCCCGTCGTCTTGTCGCGGAATTCGCCGGCCTTCGCGAGTTTCGACAGCGTCTCCAGTTCCCGTTCGTGGATCTCGGCGACCGACTTGTCGACCTGGTACTGCAGCACGCGCGCCTGATCGGAGAGCACGATCTTGTGTCGCCGCAGCTCGAGCAGGTTGGCGCAGCGGGCGCGCGTCTCGTGTTCGTCGAGAGGCTTGATCAGAAAGTCGGTGGCGCCTGCCTCGAGAGCGGTGTAGCGGATCTGGCGATCGTCGACGACGGTGATGACGACAATCGGAATGTCGACGCAGTGCACCAGGCCGCGGATCTGCTTCACGAGCTCGATGCCGTCGAATTCCGGCAGCTTGAAATCGGTCAGCACCATGTCGACGCGGTTTTGCCGCGCGTATTCAAGCGCGCGGCTCGGCGTGTCGAACAATTCCAGGTTCAGCTTGGGGTCGATCTGGCGCACGATCTCGGCGATCAGCAGCCGGCTGCTGAACAGATCGTCGATGATGAGTACCGTATTGCGCTGTGCCCGCGCGAGCGCGAGTTCGGAAATGACGCCAGTGCTTGGTGCGGAACGCGATTGCAGTGCGGACATGGGTTCCCTTCCCGCGGGGAGGCACAGCGCTTGAGGCCAATGCAAAGCAATAGTTATGCCCCTGGCCGGACGCTCGGCCGCATCCGTCGGGAAGACGGGTGGCCGCTGCGGATACGATGCGGATCTGGGAGCCGCGTGCGGATCGCCGAGAGGTCGGCGGCGTCGGCGGCAATCGAAACACAAGACACAAAGGGCCGGCTCGAACTGACCGAGCCGGCCCTTATCTTGTGGTCGGGGCGAGAAGATTTGAACTTCCGACCCCCTGCACCCCATGCAGGTGCGCTACCAGGCTGCGCTACGCCCCGACGTGAGCGAGGAATTATAGCGGCATCAGCTGTCGAGACCCAGCAATTGCCGTATTTCCTCCAGCGCCTGCCGTAATTCGACCGGGTCCGGACCCTTGACGGCGGCTCCGTCGGCGCGAGCCAGCGGGTGGGCGCGACCGATAGCGCGATCGCCCTCGCGCACGGCCGGCCATTCCGCTCCTGCCGCGCCGGGGCGGGCGGGGCGATGTCGGACTCGAGTCGATGGCGCGCCCCGTTGATCGTGAACCCCTGTTCGTAGAGCAGATCGCGGATGCGCCGGATCAGCAGCACTTCGTGGTGCTGGTAATAACGTCGATTGCCGCGGCGCTTGACGGGCTTGAGTTGCGTGAACTCCTGCTCCCAATAGCGGAGCACGTGCGGCTTGACCGCACAAAGGTCACTAACCTCGCCGATCGTGAAATACCGCTTGGCGGGGATCGGTGGGAGCTCGGCCTTAACTCGGCTGTGGTCCGGCATGGTTCGCGACTTCGACCATGGCCTTCAGCTTCTGGCTCGCGTGGAAGGTGACCACGCGCCGGGCGGTGATCGGAATTTCCTCCCCGGTCTTCGGATTGCGCCCGGGACGCTGCGGCTTCTCGCGCAGCTGGAAGTTGCCGAAGCCCGACAGCTTGACGCTGTCGCCGCGCTCGAGCGCTATGCGGATTTCCTCGAAGAAGTGCTCGACCATGTCCTTGGCCTCGCGCTTGTTGAGGCCAAGCTGCTCGAAGAGCAGGTCGGCGAGTTCGGCTTTCGTGAGCGTCATCGGAGGTCCTACTGGCGCAGCGTGGCGCCGAATCGATCGACCAGGATCTGCAGAAGTCCCGCCATGATCGCGTCGATCTCGGCGTCGGTCAAAGTACGTTCAGTATCCTGCATAAGCACAAGAATCGCAAGGCTTTTCTTGCCGAGCCCGATTCCCGGTCCGCGATAGACGTCAAAAAGCCCGATCGTGTCGACCTGGGTTGGCTTGCCGGCCTCGAGTGCCGCGAGTACTTCGCTGCCCGCGATCGCCTCGTCCACGACCACCGCCAGATCGCGGCGCACGATGGGCAGCTTCGATACCGGCTGTGCGGCGGGCAGGGTCTGGTCGAGCAATGGGGCGAGTTCGAGCTCGAAAAGCACCGGCGCGCGGGGCAGCTCGAAATGCTTGACGAGTCGCGGGTGCAGTTCGCCGATCCAGCCGATCGGATTGCCGTCGACGAGCACGCGTGCCGATCTGCCCGGATGAAAGGCCGGGTGACCCGCGACGCTCGCTCGTCAGCCGCCGGGGCGCGACAAGCGCCTCGAGGTCGCCCTTGACGTCGAAGAGGTCGACCAGGCGCTCTGGGGACGCCCCATTGCTCCGGCACGACGTCGCCGTAGGCGAGCCCGCCAATGCGCAGGGCTGTGCGTAGCCCTGTCCAGCGCGCAGGAAACACCGCCCCGTCTCGAAAACGCGCACGCGATCCTGCCTGCGCGCGAGGTTCGTGCGCAGTATTTCGATCAGTCCGCCCGCAAGCGTGGTGCGCATCACGTCGAGATGGCTCGCGATCGGATTCAGCACCGCGATCGGTCGCGGCCGCCGCGTCGCGTCCGGGGAAGAGCGCCGCCTCCCAGGCGGAGCTCACGAAGCTGAACGTGATCGCTTCCTGCCAATCGCGACTCGTCAGGCGCTGCCTGATGGTGGCGAGCGGGCGCGTTGCCTCGCGCTCCGGCAGCATCGTCTGCACATGTGCCACCGCGATCGCCGGTATGGCGTCGTAGCCGTGCAGACGCGCGACCTCCTCGACGAAATCCTCCTCGATCGCGAGGTCGAAGCGATAGGTCGGTGGCGTCACGCGCAAGTCCTCGCCGGCGCGCTCGCACGCGAAGCCGAGTCGCGCGAAGAGTGCGGCGATGGTGTCGGCCGGCAGCGCAATGCCCAGGAGTCGTGCGACGCGCGTCGGGCGAACCCGCACGGCTTCGCGCCGTGGAAGTTCGGCTTGAGCGTCGTCAAGGGGTCCGGCCCGGCCGCCGCACAGCTCGATGATCAGCTGGGTCGCGCGCTCGACGGCGCGCGCGCAGCCGGCGAAATCGACGCCCCGCTCGAACCGGTACCCGGCATCGCTCACAAATCCCAGTTTGCGCGACTTGCCCTGGATGACCGCCGGATTCCAGAACGCGCCTTCGAGCAGGACGGTCGTCGTGGCGTCACTGATACCCGAATGCTCGCCGCCCATGATTCCGGCCAGGCCCAGCGGCTTCTTCTCGTCCGCGACCAGCAGCAGGTCCGGCTCGAGGTCGAGCACCTGTTCGTTCAGCAGCGTGAGCTTCTCGCCGGGTCGGGCGAACCGGACGACGATGGCGCCGTCGAGCAGGCGATCGTCGTAGGCGTGCAATGGCTGACCGAGCTCGAGCATCACGTAATTCGTGACGTCGACGACGGCCGAGATCGAGCGGATGCCGCTGCGCTCGAGGCGCTCTATCATCCACGCCGGCGTCGGTGCCCGCGGGTCGATGCCTTCGATCGTGCGCGAAACGAAGCGCGGGCACGCCTCCGCTTCATCGACCCTGACGGGGCGCTGCATCGCGCTCGCGACCGGTGTCGGTCCGACGACGGGCGGCGCGAGCGTCGCGCCGGTCACCGCGGCGACCTCGCGCGCTATGCCGAGCAGCGACAGGCAATCGGCGCGATTCGGCGTCAGCTTGAGCGTGATCAGCGTGTCGTCGAGTGCGAGGGCCTCGCGCAGGTTCCGGCCGGTCGGCGCGTCGTCGGGGAGCTGGAGCAGGCCCGACGCGTCGTCGTCGATGCCAAGCTCCTTGGCCGAGCACAGCATTCCTGTCGATTCGACACCACGGACCGTTGCCCGCTTGATGACGAGCCCGCCGGGTAGCCGCGCGCCGACCTTGGCGCACGGCACCTTCATGCCGGCGACGGCGTTGGGCGCGCCGCAGACAACCTGCAGACGATCCGGCCCGCCGGCATCGACGACGCATATGCGCAGACGGTCGGCATTCGGATGCGGATCGACCTTCTCGATTGCCGCGACGACGACGTCCGAAAATGGCGGGGCGGCCGGTGCCGTGTCCTCGACTTCGAGTCCGGCCATCGTCAGTTTGTCGCACAGGCCCGCGGTATCGAGCGGGGGATCGACCAGCGTGCGCAGCCAGCGTTCGGAGAATTTCATCGGCGCGTCTCCTCGGCGCCCGCACTTCCCGAAGGGCGTCGAGCGCCCCATCGGGGGGAAGCGAACGACGTGAGCATCGGGGGCATCATCGTCTTCACGCGAACTGCCGGAGGAAACGCAAGTCGTTGACGTAGAACTCGCGCAGGTCGTTGACGCCGTACCGCAGCATGGCCAACCGATCGGGACCCATGCCGAACGCGAAGCCCTGGTACTTCTCCGGATCGATGCCCACGGCGCGCAGCACGTTCGGGTGCACCTGGCCCGCACCGGAGATCTCGAGCCAGCCGTCGCCGAAGCTCATGTCGATCTCGGCCGACGGTTCGGTGAACGGAAAGAACGACGGGCGAAAGCGCACCTTCAGATCCTCGCGCTCGAAGAAGTTGCGCAGGAACTCGGTGAAGACGCCCTTCAGATCGGCGAACGAGACGTCCTCGGCAATCCACAGGCCTTCGACCTGGTGGAACATCGGCGAATGTGTGGCGTCGCTGTCCACCCGGTACACGCGCCCAGGGGCGATGATCTTGATCGGCGGTGCATGCGTTTCCATGTAGCGCACCTGGATCGGCGACGTGTGCGTGCGCAGCACGTGGCCACCCTCGACGTAGAACGTGTCGTGCATCGAGCGGGCAGGGTGGTTCTCCGGCGTGTTGAGCGCGGTGAAATTGTGGAAGTCGTCCTCGATCTCGGGGCCGTCGGCGACCTCGAAGCCGAGCGAGCGAAACAGCGATTCGATCCGCTCGAGCGTCCGTGTGATCGGGTGCAGCCCGCCGGTTCCGCTGCCGCGCCCCGGCAGCGACACGTCGAGCGCCTCGCTCGCGAGCTGGGCAGCGAGCCGCGAATCGGCAAGCGCCTCGCGCCGGGCAGCGAGTGCCGCTTCGAGCTTCGTCTTCGTCTCGTTGATCCGCGCCCCGGCGGCGGGACGCTCGGCGATCGGGAGCCGCCCCAGCGATTTCAGGAGCTCGGTCAGCGCACCGGTCTTGCCGAGGTACTTCGCCTTGCTGTTCTCCAGCGCCGCCGGATCGGCGCAGGCTGCGAAATCGGCGAGCGCGGCGGCGACGATCTTCTCGAATTCGTCCATCGGGGCTCCGGATTCCGGATGTCGTGGGTTCATTGGCAGACGCGTGGCCACGGCGCAAAAAAAAGGGAGGCGGTGCGCGCCTCCCTCTTTCTTCCGCGGCTCGATCAGGCCAGAGAGGCTTTGGCCTGCTCCGCGATCTTCGTAAACGCTGCCTTGTCGTGCACGGCGAGATCGGCAAGCACCTTCCGGTCGATGTCGATCGAGGCCTTCTTCAGCCCGTTCATGAACACGCTGTAGCTCATCCCGAGCTCGCGCACGGCCGCGTTGATCCGGGCGATCCAGAGGCCGCGGAACTCGCGCTTCTTCACGCGGCGATCGCGGTACGCATACTGGCCCGCTTTCATCACCGCTTCCTTCGCGATCCTGTAGACCGCGTTGCGCCGCCCGCGATAACCCTTGGCTTGCGCCAGGACCTTCTTGTGCCGCGCCTTGGCGGTCACCCCACGCTTGACTCTGGGCATGGTCGGTCCCCTTACGCGTACGGCAGCATGGCCTTGACCGAATCCGCGTTGGTGCTGTGGATGCCGGTCGTGCCGCGCAGGTGCCGCTTGTTCTTGGTGGTCTTCTTCGTGAGGATGTGGCGCTTGAACGCCATCGCGCGCTTCACCGATCCGCTCCCGCGGACTCGGAAGCGCTTCTTCGCGCTGCTCTTCGTCTTCATCTTGGGCATGACTTCGTCCCTTATTTGCTGCCCACGGCGGTGCTCTCCGACGGAGAGGCTTGCTTACCGGCTTCGGGCTTCGTCGGGTGATTGACCTTCGGTGCCACCTTCTTCGGGGCCAGCAGCATCACCATCTGCCGTCCCTCGAGTCTCGGCCACGACTCGACCACACAATAGGGCTCGAGATCGTTCCGTATCCGCTCCAGTAGGCGGATCCCGAACTCCTGATGCGCCATCTCGCGACCGCGAAAGCGCAGCGTGATCTTGGCCTTGTCACCTTCGCCCAGGAAGCGGATCAGGTTCCGCAGCTTGATCTGGTAATCGCCCTCGTCGGTTCCCGGCCGGAACTTGACCTCCTTGACCTGGATCTGCTTGAGCTTGAGCCGCGCCTCGTGCTGCTTCTTGGCTTCCCGATACTTGAATTTGCCGAAATCCATGATCCGGCAAACCGGGGGTTTGGCCGTCGGCGCAATCTCGACGAGATCGAGTTCCGCCGCTTCCGCCTTGGCCATGGCTTCCGCCAGCGGAACGATACCGAGCTGCTCGCCTTCCACACCTACCAAGCGGATTTCGGGGGCGTTGATTTCGCCGTTGATCCGCTGCGCTCTGTCCTGGGCTATCGCAATTCCTCCAAGTGAACAAAAGATCGACCGTGCCACCCACGCCACGCTAGTGACGCGCCGCGACCTCCTCGCGGAGGCGCGCAAGCAAGACATCCACGGGCATCGGCCCGAGATCCTCGCCGCCGCGGGTACGCACGGCCACCTCGATAGCCTGCATCTCCTTATCGCCGACAATCAGCTGATAAGGCCGCTTCTGCAGGCTATGTTCTCGAATCTTATAGGTTATTTTCTCGTTACGCAAATCGGCAAGCACCCGCAGGCCGGCGGCCCGCAGCCGGGATTCGAGCTCCCGGGCATAGCTGGCCTGCCGGTCCGTGATCGTCAGGATTACCGCCTGGACCGGCGACAGCCAGAGGGGCAGAGCGCCCGCGTAATGCTCGATCAGGATGCCGATGAACCGTTCGAGCGATCCGACGATGGCTCGGTGCAGCATGACAGGCGTCTTTCGGGTGTCGTCTTGGGCGACGTACTCGGCGCCGAGACGGCCGGGCATCTGGAAGTCGGTCTGAATGGTGCCGCACTGCCACGAGCGGCCGATCGAATCCTTCAAGTGGTACTCGACCTTCGGGCCGTAGAAAGCCCCTTCGCCGGGAAGTTCGGTCCAGTCCGCACCGCAGGCGCGAAGGGCCTCCCGCAGCGCGTTCTCGGCCCGGTCCCAGGTTTCGTCGGCACCCAGGCGCTTCTCGGGTCGCAGCGCAATCTTGATGGCGACATCTTGAAATCCGAAGTCCCGATACACCGCGAGGGCCTGCCGGTTGAACGCGGTCACCTCGGACTGGATCTGGTCCTCGGCGCAGAAGATGTGGCCGTCGTCCTGGGTGAAGCCACGTACCCGCATGATCCCGTGCAATGCCCCCGATGGCTCGTTGCGGTGGCAGGCGCCGAACTCCCCGTAGCGCAGCGGCAATTCGCGGTAGCTGCGCAGATCGGCGTTGAAGATCTGCACGTGTCCGGGGCAGTTCATCGGCTTGATCGCGAAATCTCGCTTTTCGGACTCCGTGGTGAACATGCTCTCCTTGAAGTTCGCCCAATGGCCCGATTTTTCCCACAGCACGCGGTCCAGGATCTGTGGGCACTTCACCTCGTGGTAGCCGTTCTCCTGGTACACGCGGCGCATGTACTGCTCGACCTGCTGCCAGACGGCCCACCCGTTCGGATGCCAGAACACCATGCCCGGCGCCTCGTCCTGCAGGTGGAAGAGATCAAGTTGTCGACCGAGCCGGCGGTGATCGCGCTTTTCCGCCTCCTCGATCCGGACGAGGTACGCCTCCAGATCCTCCTTCTTCGCCCAGGCCGTACCGTAGATCCGCTGCAGCATCTCGTTCTTCGAGTCGCCCCGCCAATAGGCGCCGGCGACCTTCATCAGCTTGAACACCCGGAGCCTGCCGGTCGACGGCACGTGGGGCCCGCGACAGAGGTCGGTGAATCGTCCTTCGGCGTAGAGCGAGATGTCCTGGTCAGCGGGAATCGACGCGATGATCTCGGCCTTGTAGTGCTCGCCCAGCGACTTGAAGTGGGCGACCGCGTCGTCGCGCGACATCAGCGTGCGCACGACGGGCTCGTCCTTCCGTGCGAGCTCGGCCATCTTCTTCTCGATCGCCGCAAGATCCTCCGGCGTGAACGGACGCTTGTACGAGAAGTCGTAGTAGAAGCCGTCCTCGATGACCGGGCCGATCGTGACCTGGGCATCGGGAAAGAGCTCCTTGACCGCGTACGCCAACAGGTGCGCGGTCGAATGTCGCAGGATGTCCAGGCCGTCCGGCTCCTTGTCGGTGACGATGGCGAGCGATGCATCGCGCTCGATCGCATACGAAGTGTCGACAAGCTTGCCGTCGACCCGGCCAGCCAGTGCGGCCTTGGCGAGGCCTGGCCCGATCGCGGCGGCGACTTCCGCGACGGTGACCGGAACGGCAAAGGACTTGACGGTGCCGTCCGGCAACGTGATCTTGGGCATGGCGGACTCCAGAAATGAAAAAGTGCGGACGAGCCGCACTTTTCCCACCACAAGCGACGTGCGAACTCGCGTTCTCTAGTAAGGTTCCCTGCGCGTTCGCGGTGTCATAACCATGCCTTTCCGGCGTCCGGTGGCGAGCAATGATGCAAGTGTGCTGGTAGGCGCGATTGGACTCGAACCAACGACCCCCACCATGTCAAGGTGGTGCTCTAACCAGCTGAGCTACGCGCCTGCAAGCGACGAAGTATAGCGGAATCGACGTATCCGGCCAATTTTGAGCTCGTGCGCCGAGTGACCGGCCGACAGGGCGTCGGCGCCCTTTGGCCCGTCGATGCGGTCGTCGCAATCGGCTGCTTCTCGATGTCAATGTCCGACCGTCAGCCACAGCACGCCGAGCAGTATCGGCTGATGGACCATGTAGACGACGAGGCTGTGGCGGCCGAGCCAACATAGCCACACGGGTGCCCGGTTCAGGGGCACGAGCGCACGGAATTTCATGCGCACAAGTGCGTGGCCGATGGCGATTCCGACGAACACGACTCCGGCCCACGGAGCCAGCGGCACGAAATCCTCGGTTGCCGGCTTGGCGGTCGTGAATCCGATCCACGACAGCGCCCGCATGTCGAACACCGGATCCGACCACAAGAGGCCCGCAGCGACGACGGCCCCACCGATCGCGAGCGCCACCGCGGGCCGGCGTATCAGAGGCGAGGCCAATATCGAGGCAACGGCAATGCAGTGGAGGATTCCGAAATAGATGAAGGTTCGCGGAAACACGAGCCAGCTGCCGATGGTGGCGGCGAGAGCGCAAACGGCGATGACACCGATGCGCTTCCAATAATGGGACGCTGTCGCGGCCGCACGATCCGCGAGGACCAGGCTCACGCCGACCAGCGCCATGAAGGCGCTGACGATCAGCGCGCGAAATCCGAGCCAGAACGGATCGTGCTCGAAATCGGCCGCGATCACGCGATAGAAGCGAAGATCGAAGGCGAAGTGGTAGACGAACATCAGGCACAGCGCGATGCCGCGCAAGGCGTCGACGCCGTGAACCCGGTCGCGGCGTGGCGCGGAATGATCGTGCCCGGACGCCGTCGGGGTGGTGGTGGAAGCGGCCGCACGCCGGTGCCTGCGGCTCATCGCAGCGGAATGCGCCAGTCGACGCGCCAACCATCGGCGCTGGCCGGGCCGAGGCCCGATAGCATCCGCAAGTGCGCCGCGTCGAGAGTACGGCGCGGCGCCAGCGTCGACGAGACGCCGAGGGCGTCGTTCGCGCGAAACGTGATCTCGCCCCGGACCGCGACATCGCCGCCTTCGTTCGACAGCGGGCCCGCGAGGCGATCGCCGGCGGCGGTGAGCGCGGCCGACACGTCGCCCAGATCGAGCGCGACCGAGCCGTCGCCGAGGACGAGGCGCGCCGCCCGCCACCGGATCCGCACGTCGCCACGGACGGAAGTCGGCGCGATTTCCAGAGCAGGCGTCGCCAGCTCGACTGCGCCGGATACGAATCGCGCGTAGTCCGGACGGGTTGCGGCGGCGACGAGCGAAACCGGAAACGTCAGCTCGACATCACGCACGACGACGCGCCCGTTGGCGATCACGATGTCTGCGCGGGGCGGGCCGGCCGATTCCCCGTCGGGCGTCACACGAATCTGCACTTCGCCGCGCAGCAGCGGCCACGGTTCGACGCGCCACCCGAGCGGCATCCTCGTTCCGCCGCCGAGGAGCGCGCCGTGCGCTTGCCAGACCGTTCCTTCGGCGGCGAGCCGGAGAGCGCCACCGGTCATCTCGGCGATCCGCGCGTCGACGAGAGCAGCGGGCGCCAGCCATACCACGCCGGCGGCGATGGAGGCGGCAAGCGCCACGGTCAGGAGAAGCGTGCGCCGCAGTGGAGCCATCCGTGCGCGATCAGCGCGCGAGTGTCAGCTCGGCGCGCACGACGCCCGGCTCGACCCGCGCCGTCAGCAGGATGTCGACCGCTCGCAGCTGCGCTTCGTGCTGCAACGCTTCGAGCGCGACGACAAGCGCTTCATAGCCGACGGCGGCGAACACGACGCGTGCGCGGCCATCCTGCCAGTCGAGTTGCGTCACCGCGCCGCGCAGGTTCTGTTGCGCGAGGATGCGCTCGAGACCCGCGCGTGCATCGGGTTGCGTCGCCCCTGCAGTCGTGCGTGCGAGCCCGGCGATTTCGGAGGAAATCTGGCGTGCTGTGGCCAGCGCGGCAGCATTTCCGGATTGCGCGACGCGCATCGCGGCCGTGTCGCGGACCAAAGGCTGCCACGCTGCCAGCCACAGCAGCACAACCCCAACGACGATCAGAAGCGCGACCAGGACTCTTCTCTCGCCGGGCCGCCTTCCCGCCAGCCAGCGGGCGAGGCGAGCCGGCGCCCGCAGCGCCATCGCCTGCCTCGCCATCACGGGCCACCGAAGCGCACGCGTGTCCCGTCGGCCGACGTGGCGATCAATGCGGGCATGCCGATTGTCCGCATGCGTGAGTCGAGATCGCGGATCACCGACGGGTCAACGCGTGCGAAGTCGAGCGTCCAGTGTCCGCCGCCGTAGTTGGCGCTCTTCAACGTTCCGGGAGGAAGCGCGCCGAGTGCCGGCGTGGCCCGCGCGAGCAGCGGCAGCGCGTCATCCGGTGCCGGCTTGCCATGGGCATGGCGCAGTTCGGCGTAACGGTGCACGAGCGCAGCGCGTGCCGACGTCGGGTCGGCAGCCGCATCAGCGCCGAGACCGGCAGCGGAAGCGAGCGCCGTCCATTCGCGTGCTTCGCGCCAGGCGGCGAACTTCAATGACGACCATTCGGCAACGGTTGCCACGACATGCAGCCCCATGGCCGCCGCGGCGAGCCAAAGCGCAGGCATGAACATCCGCGCCGCGAAGCGGTCGGACCTCGCGCGTTCCGCCGGTGGCTTGCCCGGATGCAGGTCCACCGCGTCGTCGAAAGCCGCCGCGGGGGCCGCGTGCCAGCACCAGGGGATGCCACGCACAAAGGGTATGCCGGTGGATTGCCGCCAGGCAGCGAAGGGCGCCTCGCCGATCGCGGCGTCGACACGAATCTCCCGCGGCGCATTTCCAGTGCGCCGGGCCTGCGTGAGCGCGAGCGCGAGCTCGGGCGGCAGCGTGTCACCACGCGCTGGCGCGCCGACCGGGAATGCGCTGCCATCCGAGCAGACGAACGAAACCGGTCGCCGCGCCTTCGGCCATGCACCAGCGCCAGCCCACGAGTGGAAGCGCGAGATCGGACTCCGCGAGGATCCGCCCGATGTCGTCGCGGTTGCCGGCGATGCCTTCAACCAGCGCGCGCTCGATGACAATCACGCGCACCTGGCCGTCAGGCGCCTGGCGCGACGCGGCCACAATTGCGCGCCGGCCGGCCCGGCGAGCTGATCGTCGAGGGCAAAGCCGGCAGCAGCGGCGACGCGCGACGCAGGCATCGGTGGCAGCGCGACACTGGCGATGCGCAACCGCGCCGCCGCGACGACGCCTCGAGACGATCCGCGACAGGCCATGCGTCGGGGGGGGCGATGCCCGTGCGCACACAGGTCCCCGGCGGCGTCGAACAGCGCCCACGCGTCGGCGCGAGTCGCCGCCGGTGGCGCAGCAAGGAGAACGCGCAGCGTCGTCAATCGGAACCGGGGCGGGGCGCGGCCATCAGCGTAGTTTACTCGACGGTCAATGCCGGTTCCGTCACTCGACCACCTGCCAGACGATGGTCGGCCACCGGCCGCCGCTGCGGCGCACGAGCGCCCGCGCGCGGGCGAGCGTCGTGCCTTGCTTCGCTTCGACGGTCACATAGAAGAACTCGCTGTTGACCGACAGGGCGCGGTCGTCGGCAAGCGTTGCACCGTCGGGAAGTCGCGCGCGAAACTCGGCGACCGTCGTGTACGGCTTCTGCGTCCGCGAAGCGACGAGCGCTGCGCTGCGCTCGGCATCGAGCTTGTCGACCACGGCTGCAAGAATCTCGGGCGGCGCGGTGTTGACGTTGAGCGGCGTGCCGGCGGGAAGCGCCGCAAGGAACGGCGCAACAGCGGCCAGCGCCTGCGGTGCCACGCCCTTGACGCTCGCCAGTTCAGCCACGCGGACCACCGGCGCGTTGGCCGCGAGGCCGGGCGTCGGCTGAGCCGCGTAGTAGGCGTCCTCCGCGCCGGCGTCGCGCGCGGTGCGGTCGGCGTCGATCCAGTCGGCGATCGCGTCGAGCGCGGCCACGGGTCCGCCACGCTGCGCGAAGAGCGCCGCGATGCGCGTCCGTTCCGGTGACGCTGAAGCACCGGCGCTCCCGAGCGCATTGATGTTGAGCCGACTCTGCGCATCGGCGATGACCCCGCGAATCTCGCCGTTTTCGACGGGAATCGGCGGAAGCGACAGCGCCCACGGCTCGCCGAGGTGATCGATGACCGAACGGCGGGCGTCGTCATCGAGAATCTGCCGCGCCCATTGCACGCCGGCCATCGCCAGTGCCTGCGCCTGCACCTGATCGCGGCGATGGAGGACCGTGACCGTGCCCAGCGCTGCTGGTCGGCGAACACGGTGGCCGCGACGGCCGCAGCGAGCGCTGCGATCAGCATCGCCAGAACGACTGCGGCGCCGCGACTTTCGCTCATCGCAACGCGAGCCAGCGCTCGATCACGGCACCGCCGGAGAGCGTCAGCACGACGTGGACGGCCGACGGCACTGCGGGTTCGCCCAGCGCCGGCCAGCGATCGCGCCAGCCGCCGCGGGAATCGAGATAGGCGACCTGCAGCCGGTCGATGCCGCTGGCGAGCGCGTAGGCTTCGCGGCGCTACGCTGGCCGGCTGATCGAGGCGCGGCCAGTACAGCACCTCCACGGCGCCGTTGCGCAATCGATAGCCGATTCGCTGACCCGCGCTGCCGGCCTCGAGCGCAAACTCCGGCCCGGCACGCGAGAACCGACAACTCGGCGTTGCGATCAGGGTCGACGCGGCCGATCCACGCCGGTTCGAATCCGTCGCCAGTCCGCGTCTCGCGCGGAAGCGACTGCGCGCAGGTCGGCCTCGAGCCGCGCGAACAGGCCGTCGAGATCGCGCCAGTGCCGGGCTTCGGCCGTCGAGCTGCGCCTCGCTCTCGGAGAGCGACGACAGCGCGCGGTAGCCGAGCACGGAGACGAGCGCGAGGATCGCGAGCGCGATCAGCAGCTCGATCAGCGTGAACCCGGTGCTAGCGCCGCGTCATGGCTGGGCCGGGCTGTCCGAGGTAGCCCGCCAGCCGGGCGAGCGCGTAGTCGGGCTGCACCGGGTCGGCGACGACGATCTCGATCTCGGCGAAACGTCGGGATTGGGCGTGCCGGAGACGGTCTCGCGCCAAACGAACCGCGCGCCGGCCTGCACGGCCTCGCCGTCGCGCAGCCCAGGCGCGGGCCACGGCGATGCGAGCTGCGCGACGGCGAGCCGGTTCTGCGCGACCCAGAGCGCGAGCGTGCGCTGCTTCAACAGCGTCGCGCCGTCGGCGGATTGCGCGACGGCGCGCATGCCCGCGGCCAGCGCCACTGCGAGGATGGCGAGGGCGACGAGGATCTCGACTAGCGTGAAGCCGCGTGAGGCCGCGACCTGCACGCGGTTCAACGGATCGCCGGCGACGACGAGGGACCATGCGGGAGAGGCGAGCAGCAGCGCGTACGGCTCGTTGCGTCCGCTGGGACGAAACGGAAGGATGGCGTCGGCCGCCGACCGGGCGCGCCGGCATAGGTCGACGGCGAAACCGGAGTCCGCCGGCAGTGCGCGCGGTGCCAGCACATCGTCGTCGGTGAGCGCGGTCCACCGGTCGTCGGCGCCGCGCCGCCAGAACCGGTAGGCGTTCCCGTCGGCGGAGACCCCCAGCGTCTCGCCGTTCCACTGCGCGAGCGCCGCGGCGTGCTCGAGCGCGCCGGCGAGGCGCGCCGCCTCGCGCTCGGCGGCGCGGCGGTCGTCCGTCGTCGCCGAGATTGACGATCACGATACGCCGACGCGATCCCGATCACGACGACGACGACCAGCATCTCGATCAAGCGTGAAGCCGGAGCGCGATCCGGCGCGTCATCAAAGGTCCCACGACCCGATGTCGGCGTCGATGCCGGTTCCTCCGGGCTGGCCGTCGGCGCCGAAGCTGTAGACATCGATCTCGCCGCGCAGCCCCGGGTTCAGGTACTGGTAGGCGTGGCCCCAGGGATCCTTCGGCAGGCGCTCGAGGTAGCCGTTCGGCTTCCAGTTGGGCGGGGCCGGTGGCTGCGTCGGGCGCGTCGTCGAGCGCCGCGAGGCCCTGTTCCGCGGTCGGATAGCGCTGATTGTCGAGGCGGTAGAGCTTCAGCGCCGCGAGGATGGCGGCGATATCGCTCTTCGCGGCGACGACGCGCGCCTCGTCGGGTCGCTCGAGCACGCGCGGGACGACGAGCGCGGCGAGGATGCCGAGGATCACGATGACGACCAGCACCTCGATCAGCGTGAAGCCGCCGGCGGTCGACGCGTTGCTCCGGGCAAACTGCATGCGCCGATTATAATCCGGCGTTCCCCGTCGGACGGACGTGCCGTTCCGCGGGGCACCACTCCTCGACCCGTCCGTGTCCCGAAGTCTGCGCCTCGTCGTCCGCGTCCTGGCGATCCTCGCGCTCGTCGGGGTGGCGATTGCCGCCGCATGTCGCGTGGTGGATCCGCCAGCCGCTGCCGCTGCCGGTTTCGCCCTTCGCGTTCGAAGTGAAGTCTGGCGCGAGCCTGAAGTCGGTCGCGCGCGACCTGGCTTCGGCACGCCTGCTGCGAACCGAGCATCCTGCTCGTCGCATTGGCGCGGCTTCAGGGCGTCGGACCGGGCGATCAAGGCGGGAAACTACGAGATCGCCGAAGGCATCACGCTCGCGCAACTCCTCGACAAGTTGACGCAGGGCGACGTCACGCAGAGCGGATTCACCGTCGTCGAGGGTGCGACGTTTGCCGAATTCGCGGGAGCACTCGCCGCAAACCCCGGCGTCGTCAAGACCGTGCTCGGCGAGCCGGCTGCCGAACTCGCGCGCCGGATCGGGATCCCGGGGACGAATCCGGAGGGCTGGTTCTTTCCCGACACCTATTTCTTCGCGACGGGTTCGACCGATCTCGCGCTGCTCGTCGCGCGCGCACCGGTTGATGCGCGCGCGGCTCGATGGCGCGTGGGCGAAACGCGCGCCCGACCTGCCGCTCAAGGAGCCCTACGAGCTGCTGATCCTGGCGTCGATCGTCGAAAAGGAGACCGGCCGCGCCGCGCGACCGGCCGCTGATCGCGTCGGTGTTCGTCAATCGGCTGCGGCGGGCATGCGGCTGCAATCCGATCCCACGGTGATCTACGGGCTCGGCGCGCGATTCGACGGCGAACCTGCGCAAACGCGACCTCGAGTCCGACACGCCGTACAACACCTATACGCGGGACGGCCTGCCGCCGACGCCGATCGCGCTGCCAGGGCAGGCGTCGCTCGACGCGGTCGGCGAATCCGCCGCCGACCGACTATCTGTACTTCGTCGCGCGCGGCGACGGCAGCAGCGAATTCTCGACGAATCTCGCCGATCACAACCGCGCCGTGGCAAAATTCCAGCTCGGGCGCCGCTGACGCGGCGGGCCCGATCTTCCCCGGTCTCGACCGCACCCGCCCTGCGCCCAGTGCCCCGGCTTTCGATGACCCACGCTGTCGGCCGATTCATCACGCTCGAAGGCATCGACGGCGCCGGCAAGAGCACGCACGCCGGCTGGATCGCCGAGCAGCATCGAGGCGAGCGGACGCGCGGTCGTCACGACGCGCGAGCCTGGCGGCACCGCGGTCGGCGAGAAGCTGCGCGCGCTGCTGCTGCACGAGCCGATGACCCACGACAGCGAGGCGCTGCTGATGTTCGCGGCGCGGCGCGAGCACCTCGAGGCGCTGATCCGTCCCGGCGCTCGCCCGCGGCGACTGGGTCGTCTGCGACCGCTTCACCGACGCGACATACGCCTATCAGGGCGGCGGCCACGGCGTGCCGCTTGCGCGGATCGCCGAACTCGAACGGTGGATCCACGGCGACTGCCAGCCCGACCTCACGTTCCTGTTCGACGTGCTCGCCATCGATCTCGCGGACGCGGCTCGAACGGGCGCAGGACGACGGCCGCGATCTCGACAAGTTCGAGCGCGAGGCGGATGCGTTCTTCGAGCGCGTGCGCAACACCTACCTCGAGCGTGCCGCTGCGGAGCCGCGCCGGTTCCGGATCATCGACAGCACGCAGCCGCTCGCGACGGTGCGTGCCGCGCCTCGAGACGCACCTGACCGCACTGGAACGGGCGTGATGGCGGCCGAAGCGCGACGCCGCCGCGACGCGGCTCCCCTGGCTGCCGCTGCTGCCGTGGCAGGAAGCGGCGGCGCGCGCCGCATCTCGCGCAGCGATCGAGCTGGCCGCACGCGCTTGCTCGTCACGGCCCCCGCGGCATCGGCAAGCACGCACTCGCGCTCAATTTCGCGCAGGCGCTGCTGTGCGAGTCGCCGACCCCGGACAACCTGGCCTGCGGCGCATGTCCGGCGTGCCGCTATGCGATCGCGGGCCAGCACCCGGACCTGATGCGGCTCGAGCTCCTCGCCATCGATCCGGACGAAGGCGTGCTGAAGGCCGTGGAGACGATCGCGCATCGACCGCGTGCGCGCGCTGACCGACTTCGTGCAGCTCACGAGTCACCGGCAGCGGGCCAAGGTCGGCGTCATCGCCCCGGCGGACCGGATGAATGCCGCGGCGGCCAACGCGCTGCTGAAGACGCTCGAGGAGCCGCCGCCGGGCACCTATCTCATCCTCGTCTCCGATCAGCCGGGGCGCCTGCCGCCGACGATCCTTTCGCGCTGTCGCAGGCTTCCCGCCCCGCTGCCCACGCCCTCCGACGCGCGGGCGTGGCTCGCCGCGCAGGGTGTCGACGACGCCCGATCTCGGGCTGGCGCAGGCCACGGGCGCGCCGCTGGCGGCGCTGGCGCACGCCGACCCGGGCGTGCAGGCCGAGCGGCGGGCCTGGCTGGCCGCGCTCGTCGCGCCGGAGCGGCTGTCGGTCCAGGCGCTCGCGGCGCGGATCGACGCCGGCGGCAAGGACGAGCGCAAGGCGCGGCTCGCGCAGGTGCTGGAATGGCTGATCGCGTGGACCGTCGGATCTCGCGCGCGTCGCGGCGCGGCGGCACGGTGCGGCAGAACCCCGACGCCGCGCCGGCGCTCGGCGAGCTCGCGTCGCGGGTGGCGCCCGCTCGCGTTGTTTCGCTATCATCGCTCGTTGCTGCGGCAACGGGCGATGCTCGCGCACCCGTTGCAGCCGCGCCTCGTCGCCGAGGCGCTGCTGATCGACTACCGGGCGCTTGTTCTGACGTATGGCCGACAGCAAGCCGATGGGTGCCGCTGCCAGCGCAGCGATGGCGGGTGGCGTCGCCGCGTCCCGGCGTGCTGTCGCTCAACATTCGCGAGCGGGCCGCGCTGTACGCCGCGTACATGCCATTTCTGAAGGGTGGCGGCATCTTCATCCCGACGTCGCGGCAGTACCAGCTCGGCGAGGAAGTGTTCATGCTGCTGTCGCTGATGGACGACCCGAACCGGATCGCGGTGCAGGGCAAGGTCGTCTGGATCACGCCCGAGGGCGTCCAGGGCAACCGGACGCAGGGGATCGGCGTCCAGTTCACGCAGGACGAAACCGGGCGCGACGGCACGCGCGACGATCGAGCAGATCCTGGGCGAGACGCTGGCATCGACCCGCCCGACCCACACGATGTAGCGCCCCGGCGTCGCGCCGGCGACGCCTGCGGTCGCCGTGCGCGGCGCGCGCCGGGCCGCGCTGCCGCTGACCGCTGCCCGACCTCTGCCCGCGATGTTCGTCGATTCCCATTGCCATCTCGATTTTCCGGAGCTCGCCGCCGAGCTGCCGGCATTGCTCGAGGCGATGGCCGCGGCGCGCGTCACGCACGCGCTGTGCATCTCGGTGAATCTTCCGGACTGGCCCGGTGTGCATGCGCTCGCGACCGCGCACGCGAACCTCTACGCGACGCGTCGGCGTGCATCCCGATTACGAGGACACGCCCGAGCCGCTCGGTCGACGACCTGGTGGCGCTCGCGGAGCGGCCCAAGGTGGTCGCGATCGGCGAGACCGGGCTCGACTACTACCGGCTCGCGGGCGACCTCGACTGGCAGCGCGAGCGCTTCCGCGTTCACATGCGCGCGGCGCGCCGCGCCGGCAAGCCGCTCGTCGTGCACACGCGCGCCGCGGCCGCCGACACGCTCGCGATCATGCGCGACGAGGGCGCGCGCGATGCCGGCGGGGTCATGCACTGCTTCACCGAAACCTGGGACGTGGCCCGGGCCGCGCTCGACCTCGGATTCCACATCTCGTTCTCGGGAATCGTCACGTTCAAGAACGCGCGCGAGCTGAAGGACGTCGCATGCCGCGTTCCGCTCGACCGCCTGCTGATCGAGACCGACTCGCCGTACCTCGCGCCGGTGCCGATGCGCGGCAAGCGCAACCAGCCGGCCTACGTGCCGCACGTCGCGGCCGAGATCGCGCGGCTGCGCGGCCTGTCGCTGGAGGAGGTTGCGCAGCGCCAGCTCGGCGAACTTCTTTCGCCTGTTCCGGATCGCGGCGGGAGCCGAGGCCCATGGGCATTGACCGCCGTCGATCGCCATCGCTTCGTCTATCGCCGCACTCGCGGCGGCGGCGCTATGCGCTGCTCGCGCCGGTCGCGCGCGGCACAGTCGCCCGAGCGAGGACTTCCTCATTGCGGTCGCCAACGATCGCGTCGGCGACGTGCGAACCCTGCTCGCACGCGGCGTCGACCCGGACGTCGTCGACGGGAACGGCGACACGCGCGCTCATCGTCGCCGCGCGCGCGGGCAATGTCGCGACGATCGACGTCCTGCTGGCGGCGCGCGCCACGGTGAACGCTCGCAACCGGTTCGGCGACACCGCGCTGATGGTCGCCGCGCTCGGCGGCAGGATCGACATCGTCAGGAAGCTGCGCTCGCGCGGTGCCGACGTCAATCAGCCGGGCTGGACTGCGCTGATCTATGCGGCGACCGGCGGCCACGACGAGGTCGTCCGGTACCTGCTCGCCGAGGGGGCTGCCATCGACGCCGACGTCGCCCAACGGGACGACCGCGCTGATGATGGCCGCGCGCGAAGGCCGGCTCGTCGACGCTGGACTTGCTCATCGCGCGCGGTGCGAACGTCAACCATCGCAACGACAACGGCGCCAGCGCCCTCGACTGGGCGAAGCGCGGCAACGAGCGGCGTCTCGCCGAGCAATTGCGGCGCGCCGGCGCGCGCGACTAGGGTCTGTTCGCGCGATGTTCGCAAACGCGAACAGTCCCTAGCAGGTGGGGATGTCGGTCAGGGCGTCGGACCGGGCATCCGGTCCGGGACCGGCGGGGTGGGCTGTCCCGCCGGGGAGAGGATTTCGCCACCCGCAGCGATCTCGGGTAGCGGCGCGGCGACCGCTTCGCCGACGATCGCGGGGATGAGCTCCGGAAGGACGCCGACCATCCGGCGCGCGCCGTTGAACCGCTTCTGCCAGAAGCCCGAGTCGAGCGTCGCGACCTCGACCTCGCGCCCGCGACGCGGCGCATGGACGAACCGGTTGTCGCCGAGATAGATGCCGACGTGGGAGAATGCGAAGCGCCGGGTATTGAAGAAGACGAGATCGCCCGGCTGCAGGTCGCGCGGCGCCACCTGATCTCGCCGATGCGGCTCATGTCCTTGGCCGTCCGCGGCAGCGTGACGCCGGTCACCTGCTGGAACACGTAACGGACGAGACCGCTGCAATCGAGCCCGGTGTCGGGCGAGCTGCCGCCCCACTTGTAGCGGATGCCGATCAGATCGAGCGCGGCCGACGCGAGATCCTGCGCGGTGTCCAGCGCACTGACCGCGGCATCCCTGACGCTGGCGCCTGCCGCCTGGGCGAACGTACGCTCGCCTCCGTCCTGGGCGAGGGCGGCGGGTGCGGATGCGGAGAGTGCGCCGGCGAGGAGGGTGACGACGAGCCGGCGCCGGAGCGGGTTTGAGGCGCGCACCCTGCCATTGTCCGCGATTTGGCGTCCTGCGGCAACCCGCAGGTCGATCAGCGGTCCCGGACCGCGCCTCGGGCGCGCCGCGCCGCGCCGGGCGAGGGGCCGCTCGCGCGCCCGGCGCATGCGCGCACTCTGCGGGTCGGCCACGAGCGGACGGGTCAGCTCGACCCGATCGCCGTCCGCAAGCGGCGTGTCGGACCGCGCCCGGCGGCCATGGATGGCAAACCCGATGCCGGCCGGGTCGAGACCGTGCCGGGCGACGAGCCCGGACGCGCGCACGGCGTCGGCGACGGTTGCCATGGGCGGGAGTGCGACGAAGACGATGTCGTGAACCTCGGGTGTCGCCCAGACCACGGTGACGTTCATGGCCGTCCCACGTAGACCGCCTCGGCGCGGCGGACGAACGCGTCGACGAACGTGTTCGCGATATGGCTGAACACCGGGCCCGACAACGCGCTCGAGGACGTGGGTCGTGAACTCGTAGGCGAGCTCGAACTCGACCTTGCATGCACCGGGCGCAAGTGCCTGGAACCGCCATTCGCCATGCAGATGCCGGAACGGTCCGTCGCGCAGCGTCACGATGATCGATTCGCCGGCGCGATTGATGTTGTCGGTCGTGAAATGGGCACGCACTCCGTGGTAATCGATGTCGATGCGCGCTGTCTTTCCGACGTCCGACGTCGCGATTGCATGCGCTCCGCCGCACCAGGGCAGGAACTGCGGATAATGCTCGATGGCGTCGACCAGCTCGAACATCTCGGCGGCGGAGAACGGCACCAGCACCGACTTCTTCACGCTCCGCATGACGTCGTTGCTAGAATGGAATGCGCGACGCCCCGGAGCGGGGGGCCGGCCGTCGTTTGAGCGAACCCATGAGCATTGTCGAGAACAAAAAAGCCTACCACGACTACTTCATCGAGGAAAAATTCGAGGCGGGTCTGGCGCTCGCGGGCTGGGAGGTTAAGGCGGTGCGCGCGGGGCGCGCGCAGATCAAGGAAGCCTATGTCGTCGTGAAGAACGGCGAGATCATGCTCATCGGAGCCCACATCACGCCGCTCGTCTCGGCGTCGACGCACGTGATCGCCGACCCGACGCGGACGCGCAAGCTCCTGCTCCATCGACGGGAAATCAACCGGCTGATCGGCCAGGTCGAGCGTGCGGGCTACACGCTGGTGCCGCTCAACCTGCATTTCAGCAAGGGGCGGATCAAGCTCGACATGGGCCTCGCCAAGGGCAAGAAGCAGTACGACAAGCGCGCGACGATCAAGGAGCGCGAGTGGAACCGCGAGCAGCAGCGGCTCATCCGCAATCGCACTGGGGGCGCGCGACGACCGTGATCACTGACGTCCCGAATTTCGTGCCCCTGTCGCCGGTGAGCTTTCTCGAGCGCAGCGCTTTCGTCTGGCCGGACAAGGTCGCCGTCCGCCACGGCCGACTCGCCTATTCCTACCGGGAATTCGACGCGCGCTGCCGGCGGCTCGCCTCGGCGCTTGCAGGGCGCGGCGTCGCGCACGGCGACACGGTGGCCGTGATGGCGCCGAATGTTCCGGCGATGCTCGAGGCGCATTACGCCGTCCCGGCGCTGGGCGCGGTTCTGAATGCGCTCAACTATCGGCTCGACGCGAGAGCGATCGCGTTCTGCCTGGGGCACGGCGAAGCGAAGGTCCTCCTGACCGATCCGGAGTTCGCGCCAACGATCCGCGAGGCGCTCCGCGGGTCGGGGCGCGATCTGCTGGTCGTCGATATCGACGATCCGGAGACCCCCGGGGGCGAGCGGCTGGGCGCGATCGGCTACGAGGCCCTGCTGCGCGAAGGTGATCCGGCGTGGGCGTGGCCCGGGCCGCGCGACGAGCGGGAACCGCTGTCCCTGCTCTACACCTCGGGCACCACCGGGGATCCGAAAGGCGTTGTCTATCACCACCGCGGCGCCTACCTCAACGCGCTGGGGAACGCGCTGGCCTTCGGCCTCACCGCACAGAGCGTGTACCTGTGGACGCTGCCGATGTTCCATTGCAATGGCTGGACATTCACGTGGGCGGTGACGGCGGCCGGCGCGACGCATGTCTGCCTGCGTCGGGTCGAACCGGCGCACGATCTTCAACGCGATCGGCACGCACGGTGTCACGCATCTCTGCGGCGCCCCGATCGTCCTCAACATGATGGTGCACGCGCCGGACGGCGTGAAGGTCCGCTTCGATCACCGGGTGGACGTCGCGACCGGCGGCGCGGCACCGCCGTCGGCAGTCATCGAGGCGATGGAGAAACATGGGCTTCCGCGTGACCCATCTGTACGGCCTTACCGAGACCTACGGTCCGGCGACGCTCTGCGTTGCGCAGGAGGATTGGCCGACACTCTCGCGTTGCCGACCGCGCGCGGCGCATGGCGCGGCAGGGAGTGCCCATGCCGACGCTCGCGGAACTCGCGGTCGCCGATCCCGCGACCTGCGCGCCGGTTCCCCGCGACGGGGCGACGATCGGCGAGGTGATGGTACGCGGCAACACCATCATGACCGGCTACCTCAAGAATGCGCGTGCGACGTCCGCCGCCTTCGCCGGCGGCTGGCTGCATACCGGTGATCTCGCCGTCTGGCACGCGGACAACACGATCGAGATCAAGGATCGTTCGAAGGACATCATCATCACCGGCGGCGAAAACGTGAGTTCGCTCGAAGTCGAGGAGTGTCTCTACCGGCATCCGCAGATCATGGAGGCCGCGGTGGTCGCGCAGCCCGACGACACCTGGGGCGAGCACCCTTGCGCGTTCGTGACCCTCAAGCCGGGCGCCGTCGGCGTGACCGAGATCGAGATCGTCGCATGGTGCCGTGAGCATCTCGCGCATTTCAAGGCGCCGAAAGCGGTGGTGTTCGGTCCGCTGCCCAAGACGTCGACCGGCAAGATCCAGAAGTACGTGCTGCGCGAGCGAGCGAAGGAGGGGCGTGGCGGATCCGGAAGCGCGTGACCGATCGGCCCGCAAGGGGGGCCGCCGGTCGCCGATGGGGGCTGCTCAGCCGGAGGGGAGTCCGCGCGCGGCAATCAGCGCACCGGCCGCGGCGATAC
Organism: uncultured beta proteobacterium; assembly: GCA_963783525.1. Classification (GTDB taxonomy): domain Bacteria; phylum Pseudomonadota; class Gammaproteobacteria; order Burkholderiales; family Casimicrobiaceae; genus CAIWHR01. Next base: position 60,487 of record CAWAOF010000007.1, on the reverse strand, counting down.
CGCTGCGGCACGCCGCTTCGAGCGTCGCTGGAAATTCGGGATCGGTGTAGTCGCCGGCGAGGTACACGTGCGATGCGACGCGTCCCGGCGAGGGCCGTGCCAGATCCGGCGTGCACGCATAGGTGGCGCGCCGCTCGGCGATCACCCGCGACCAAGCGACAGGTGGCAGTCCCGGTTCGAGCCGGCGCAGCTGCGCCACGATCTTCGCGCCGAGCGTCCCGTGATCGAGCGCGTCGTGCGGCCCGCTTGCGCTGATGACGACCGCAGCGAGGGTTTGCGCGCCGTGCTGGCCGCGCCCACCGAGCGCGGCCGTGCGATCGAACAACCACTGACCCGGGGCATCGTCGAGGCGCATCAACGGCACGGGGAACGGCACGCGCCCGGCGAACCCGAGATAGATCGTCGTGATCGATTCGTAATCGAACCTGCCGACCTGTGCGAGTGGCGCCCGCCAGGCCTCGTCGCGCGCGGTCGTGGTTCCGATCGCGGCCGCCAGATGGTGCGGGCCCACGGCGACGATGGCGGCGGCAAAGCGCTCGGTCTCCCCACCGGTGTCAACGGCGACTCCGGAGTCGTCCGGCGCGATCGAGCGCACGGTGGCGCCGCGCCGCACGATGCCGTCACGGTTCTCGATGTACCGCTGCGCCGCATCGGGGAAGCATGCGGAGAGATCGGCCGCGGGTACCAGGAAATTGCTGTGACGCGCCGTGCCGGTGAACGTGGCGCGCAGTACGTGCGCGAACATCTGTGCGGATGCGCGTTCCGGTGCCGTGTTGAGCGCAGCCAGGCACAGGGGCTCCCAGACGGCGGTGAACGCGCGGTGAGGCGTATCCGCAAAGCACTGCGCGACGGTCTCTCCGGCGGGACGGCGAAAGCCGGTGCGGGCGAGGCGGACGAAGCCTGCGACCACAGCCCGTCGCTCGTTCCAGCGGAGCCCGCGCGCGGTCAGCAATGCTCCGATGGCGTGGAGGGGCGCCGGCGCGCTCCACGCCGACAGTCCGATCCGGTTCGAAGGTGTGGCGCCGAAGGGGCGCAGCGTGAGCGGCAGACGATGGAACAGCGCGGCCGCGCGATCGGGACCGTGCACCCGCGCCAGAAGCCCGAGCGTTTCCCGATAGGCACCGACGAGGAGGTGCTGGCCATTGTCGACGGCAACGCCATCCAGTGTCACACGCCGGGCGCGCCCGCCCAGCGTCTTCGCCTGCTCGAACAGCGTGACTGGAATGCCGGCTCCGGCGAGCGTTACCGCGGCGGCGCACCCCGACCATCCGCCCCCGATGATGGCGACCCGCGCGGCCGGCGCGTTTCGGCGCGCGGCATCAGCCACGGCGCGAAGTCGTCCACGCGATCCACAGCTTGCGCAACGGCGTCAGCGCGATGCGGCGATCGAGCACCCGGTAACCGTCGCGCTCGATCTCGGTCGAGCAGCGTGCTGTAGATCGCGGCCATGATGAGTCCGGGACGCTGCGCGTCGCCGGTCCTCGTCCGGCAGCGCCGTCGAGCGCGCGCGCGTACCAGCTGCGCGCGCGCGCGACCTGATCGGCCATCATGCCGTCGAGCCCGTCGCCGGTCTCGCGCCGCAGCAGCGACGCCGCGGAGACGCCGTGGCGCGCGAGCTCGTCCTGCGGCAGGTAGATGCGCCCGCGGCGCGCGTCCTCGCCGACGTCGCGGATGATGTTGGTGAGCTGGAAGGCGACGCCGAGGTCGCGCGCGTAGCGTCCGGGTCGCCGGATTCACGTAGCCGAAGATCTCCGCCGACATCAGCCCGACCACACCCGCGACGCAGTGGCAATAGCGCTCGAGCTCGGCGAAGTCGAGATAGCGGCTGCGCTCGAGGTCCATCGCCATGCCGTCGATCACGGTCTGGAAATGCGCCTGCGGCAGGTCGATACGTGGCGACGACCGGCTGCAGGGCGCGCGCGACCGGATGCTGCGGCGTGCCGGTGAACGCGGCGGCGATCTCGTTGCGCCACCAGGCGAGCTTCGTGCGGGCGAGCTGCCGGATCCGAAACCTCGTCGACGACATCGTCGACCTCGCGGCAGAACGCGTAGAGCGCCGTGATCGCGCGGCGCCGCTCGGGCGGCAGGAACAGGAAGCTGTAGTAGAAGCTCGTGCCGCTGCGGGCCGTCTTCTGCTGGCAGTACTCGTCCGGCGTCATGCGGCGCGTTCCGGCTTCCCGGAGACGGTGGCGGCGCGGCGGAAACAACGCGTTGCAGGCGACAGCCGCCCAGTCCGCCCGCAGACAGTTTGGGGCGCTGGCGGAAGACGTCGCCGCCGGTGGCATCGATGCCGTCGAGGATCCGGTGGCCGCCAGCCAGCACGCCCGGAGAGCTCGAGCACGAGTCGCCAGGGCAGCGCACGCACGAGCGGTCGCCCCGACTCGAGCAGCAGCCTTGCCCGCGCCGACTCGAACGCGATGAGTGCGCGCCACGCATCGTCGCAGCGTGCCTCCGCGACATGGGCTTCGGTGACGCCGAAGCGCTGCAGATCCTCCGCCGGAAGATACAGCCGTCCGCGCCGCCAGTCTTCGGCGATGTCCTGCCAGAAATTGATCAGCTGCAGCGCGGTGCAGATCGCGTCGCTGGCGAGGTAGTTGGCCGGCAGATTCGGCACGATAGAGCCGAAGCAGGAGCCGACCGATCGGATTGGCCGAGCGGACGCAGTAGTCGCGCAACTGATCCCACGTGGCGTAGCGGACCGTCCAGACGTCCTGGCGGAATGCCGAGAGCAGGTCGTGAAACGGTGCCAGCGGCAGACCGATGGCGGGCGATTGCGGCAGCAAGCTCCGGAAACGGTGGCTCGCGGGGCGGGTTCCCGGCCGCGATCGCATCGAGCGCCTGGTCGTACCGGTCGAGCGCACGCGCGCGCATCACCGGCGACAGGTCGCCCTCGTCGGCAAGATCGTCAGCGGCGCGGGCGAAACGGTAGATGGCGACGATCGCCGGCCGCAGGCCGCGCGGAACGAGGAGGCTCGCGACCGGAAAGTTTTCGTAATGGGCGACGGACACGCGGAAGCTGGCGCAATGAGCCGATAACGACACGTTTCGGTGGAAGGACAGGGCGCCGCCGCGGGCCCTTCCGGTGGCGAGCAGGCCCTGCTTCGGCTATACTGCTCCGTTTGGCGAAAGCGGCTGCGAAAGTGGCGGAATTGGTAGACGCACTGGATTTAGGTTCCAGCGGGGCAGCCCGTGGGGGTTCGAGTCCCCCCTTTCGCACCATCGGCCCACATTAGCAAGGATTCGACGCGTATGCAAACCAGTCTGGAAACCCTTGGTCAGCTCGAGCGCCGGCTCACGATGTCGGTGCCGCTCGAGCGCATCGAGTCCGAGGTGAAGCAGCGACTGGCCCGGCTGGCCAGGGACGCGAAAGTGCCGGGCTTCCGGCCGGGCAAGGTGCCGATGACGATGATTGCGAAGCAGTACGGCCCGCAAGTGCGCTCCGATGTCATTTCCGAAGCGCTGCAGACGACGTTCTCCGACGCGATTCGCGAACAGAATCTGCGCATCGCGGGCTCGCCGCGGATCGAGCCCAAGAGCGATGCGACAGCACCTGATCAACTGGAGTTCTCTGCAGTCTTCGAGGTCTACCCGGAAGTCAAGCTGGGCGATCTTGTCGGGGATTACGATCGAACGGCCGGTGACCGACGTGGGCCCGGACGACATCCAGAGCACGATCGAGACGCTGCGCCGGCAGCGCGCGCGGTTCGAGCACGTGGCCCGCGTCGCGTCGGCCGGCGACCGCGTGATCGTTGACTTCAGCGGACGAATCGATGGCGTCGCGTTCCCCGGCGGCCAGGCGAGCGATTTCGCGATCGTCATTGGCGAGGGGCGGATGCTGCCCGAATTCGAGGCTGCCGTCACCGCCATTCGCGAAGGCGAGACCCGCACGTTCGCGCTGACGTTTCCCGCCGACTACCATGGCCGCGAGGTGGCTGGAAAACTTGCCGAATTCACGTTGACCGCGAAGAACATCGCTGCTCCGGTGCTGCCCGAGGTCGATGCCGAGTTCGCGAAGGCATTCGGCATCGCGAGCGGGAGCGTCGACGAGTTGCGCGCCGAGATTGCCGCCAACCTCAAGCTCGAGCTCAAGCGCAAGATCGCCGCGAAAGTCAAGGAACAGGCGTTTGTCGCGCTGCGCCAGAACGCGGATGTGCCGTTGCCCAAGGCGCTTGTCGAGCAGGAGGCGCAGAGCATGGCGCAGCGGATGTTCGAGGAGCTGCGGCAGCAGGGAATGAAGCCCGAGGAATCCAAGCTGACGCCGGAGATGTTCCGGGTCAGCGCGGAGGGCCGCGTCGCCCTCGGACTCGTGCTCTCCGAGCTGGTCCGCGCGCACGGCCTGCAGGCGACGCCGGAGCAGGTGAAGGCCCTCGTGAAGGAAGCGGCGCAAACCTACGAGGAGCCCGAGGCCGTGGTCCGATGGCACTACGAGAAGGCCGAGCGCTTGCAGGAGTTCGAATCGCTGGCGGTCGAGCACAATGTCGTCGATTGGGTGCTCGGTCGCACGAAAGTCGTGGACAGGCCGGTCCCGTTCGCCGAGCTGATGGGCCCGGCCACAAAATAGCGACGCATCGAACCGCCGTTCGGCCGGCTGGATCGCGGTGGCAGGGTCGCGGGCGCTTAGCGGCTGCTTCGCGGCCGTAGCGGACAGCAGGTAGCGGACACGCTCCAGTGGTACGTTGTTTGCGTGGCAGTTCGTCCGCGCAGTCGCGCCGGCGGTCGCCTGCATGGCGTTGTCGCCACGATTCCCTCTACAATGGCCGATAAGTGCAACTGACGAGGTGACAATGGACCGGCCAATGGGCTTGGGGTTGATCCCCATGGTGATCGAGCAGAGCGGACGCGGCGAGCGCGCGTACGACATCTACTCGCGCCTGCTGAAGGAGCGGGTCGTATTCCTGGTCGGCCCCGTCGACGATGCGACTGCGAATCTGGTCGTCGCGCAGATGCTGTTCCTCGAGTCGGAGAACCCCGACAAGGACATCAACTTCTACATCAACTCGCCGGGCGGGTCGATCGCCGCCGGCATGGCCATTTACGACACGATGCAGTTCATCAAACCGGACATTTCGACGCTCTGCGTGGGGATGGCGGCTTCGATGGGCGCATTTCTCCTGGCAGCGGGCGCCAAGGGCAAGCGTTTCGCCCTCCCGAATTCGACGGTGATGATTCACCAGCCGCTCGGGGGATTCCAAGGCCAGGCGTCCGACATCGAGATCCACGCCAAGTACATCCTTTCGCTGCGTGAGCGGCTGAACCGGTTGATGGCGCTGCATACCGGCAAGTCGGTCGACGAGATCGCCCGGGAGACCGACCGTGACAACTTCCTCACCGCCGAGGAGGCGCTGGGCTTCGGGATGATCGACCAGGTCTTGCAGAAGCGGGTGCTTGCCGGGTAAAGTTGTTAAAGCTGTTCCGCGCGACAATCGCCCAGGCACCTGAATCCACAAGCCGATTTGCCCTCCGATGGCTGATAAATCGACCGGCGACAAGCTTCTCTATTGCTCGTTCTGCGGCAAGAGCCAGCACGAGGTGCGCAAGCTCATCGCCGGCCCGTCGGTGTTCATCTGCGACGAGTGCATCGAGCTTTGCAACGACATCATCCGGGAAGAGGGCTCGACCGCAGAGGCGACGCGTTCGGACAAGAACAAGCTGCCGACGCCCCACGAGATCCGCCAGATCCTCGACCAGTACGTGATCGGCCAGGACCTCGCCAAGAAGATCCTTTCGGTCGCCGTCTACAACCACTACAAGCGGCTGGAGACCGGCGGCAAGGACGACGAAGTCGAGCTCGCGAAGAGCAACATCCTGCTGATCGGTCCGACCGGCTCCGGCAAGACCCTGCTCGCGCAGACGCTGGCGCGGCTGCTCGACGTCCCGTTCGTCATCGCCGATGCGACGACACTGACCGAGGCGGGCTACGTCGGCGAGGACGTCGAGAACATCATCCAGAAGCTGCTGCAGAAGTGCGACTACGACATCGAAAAGGCGCAGCGCGGGATCGTCTACATCGACGAGATCGACAAGATCTCACGGAAGAGCGACAACCCGTCGATCACGCGCGACGTCTCCGGCGAGGGCGTGCAGCAGGCGCTCCTCAAGCTGATCGAAGGCACGATCGCCTCGGTACCGCCGCAGGGCGGGCGCAAGCACCCGAACCAGGAGTTCGTCCAGGTCGACACGACCAACATCCTCTTCGTATGCGGCGGGGCATTCGACGGGCTGGAGAAGATCATCCGCCAACGTACCGCCAAGACCGGCATCGGCTTCGGGGCCGAAGTGGCGAGCCCGGATGACCGCAAGAACATCAGTGTGCTGCTGCGCGGCGTAGAGCCGGAGGACCTGATCAAGTTCGGACTGATCCCCGAGTTCGTCGGCCGTCTGCCGGTCGTGGCGACGCTCGAGGAGCTCGACGAGGCCGCGCTGATCCAGATCCTCGTGGAGCCCAAGAACGCGCTTGTCCAAGCAGTACCAGAAGATGTTCCGGATGGAGGGCGTCGAGCTCGAAGTGCGCGACGGTGCGCTTCGCGCCATCGCGCGCAAGGCACTCGCGCGCAAGACGGGTGCGCGCGGGTTGCGGTCGATCCTCGAGCAGGTGCTGCTCGACGTCATGTACGACCTGCCGTCGCACACCAACCTCGCGCGCGTCGTGGTCGACGAGGCCACGATCGCCAACGACGGCAAGCCGCTGCTGATGTTCGCCGATCAGCCCAAGGTCGCGTCGGCGCACAGTTGAACGATGTCCCGCCGTGCCCGCGCCGGCGGCGGGCACGGTTCGGCCCGCCCGCCGGGCAGCTGGCGATGGTCGCCGCAGGGGCGCGACGAGTTGTCGCGGTGGCGTTAGTGGCGTCGAGCGGCCCCCGCTAACCCCATGGCCGCGCAGGGTTTTGTCCCATTATTTGTCCCATTGTTGCCGCGCCGGCTTGACACCGCAGGCCGCCGGCCCCATTTTCAACAGGTATTCCCACCCCGAGGCACGCATGGCCAGAGAACTTTCGCCCTCCGTTGACGTAACGTCCCTGCCGCTCCTTCCGCTGCGCGACGTCGTCGTCTTTCCCCACATGGTCATTCCGCTGTTCGTCGGGCGCCCGAAGTCGATCAAGGCGCTCGACGTGGCGATGGATTCCGGAAAGCACATCCTGCTCGTCGCCCAGAAATCGGCGGCCAAGGATGATCCCGCAGCCGACGATCTCTATGCGATCGGCAGCGTGGCAACGGTGCTGCAGATGCTGAAGCTGCCCGATGGAACGGTCAAGGTGCTGGTCGAGGGCGCGCACCGGGCCCGGATCGCTCGCGTGGTCGACGAGGGAGAATTCCTGTCGGCCGAAGCGACGACCATTGCCGGCGAGGCGGGCGAGGCGCATGAGGTCGAGGCCATGCGCCGCGCGCTGCTCGCGCAGTTCGACCAGTATGTGAAGCTCAACAAGAAGATCCCGCCCGAGATCCTGACGTCGATGGCCGGGATCGACGACGGCGGACGGCTTGCCGACGCCATCGCTGCGCATCTCCCGCTCAAGCTCGAGCAGAAGCAGGAAATTCTCGAGATGAGCGCGGTCGGCAAGCGGCTCGAGCACCTGCTCGGGTTGCTCGAGGGCGAGGTCGACATCCTGCAGGTCGAAAAGCGCATCCGCGGCCGCGTCAAGCGCCAGATGGAGAAAAGCCAGCGCGAGTACTACCTGAACGAGCAGGTCAAGGCGATACAGAAGGAACTCGGCGAGGGCGACGAGAACGCCGACCTCGACGAGATGGAGAAGAAGATCAAGGCCGCCAAGATGTCGAAGGAGGCCGAGGGGAAGGCGCTCGCCGAGTTCAAGAAGCTGAAGATGATGTCGCCGATGTCGGCGGAGGCGACCGTCGTGCGCAATTACATCGACACGCTGCTCGCGCTGCCGTGGCGCAAGAAGAGCAAGATCAGCCGGGACCTGGCGGCCGCGGTGAAGATACTCGATGCCGATCACTATGGCCTCGAGAAGGTCAAGGAGCGGATCGTCGAATACCTGGCCGTGCAGCAGCGCGTCGATCGTCTGAAGGCCCCGATCCTGTGCCTCGTCGGCCCGCCCGGCGTCGGCAAGACCTCGCTCGGCCAGTCGGTGGCAAGAGCCACGGGCCGCAAGTTCGTGCGGATGAGCCTTGGCGGCGTGCGTGACGAGGCCGAGATCCGCGGTCACCGACGCACCTACATCGGCTCGATGCCGGGCAAGATCCTCCAGAACATGTCCAAGGTCGGTGTGCGCAATCCGCTCTTCCTGCTCGACGAGGTCGACAAGATGGGACAGGACTTCCGCGGCGATCCGTCGTCGGCGCTGCTCGAAGTGCTCGATCCCGAGCAGAACAGCACGTTTACCGATCACTACGTCGAGGTCGAGTACGACTTGTCCGACGTCATGTTCGTGGCGACGGCGAACACGATGAACATCCCGGCGCCGCTGCTCGACCGGATGGAGGTCATCCGGCTCTCGGGCTACACCGAGGACGAGAAGATCGCGATCGCGCGGCAGTACCTGTTGCCCAAGCAGATGAAGCTCAACGGCCTGAAAACCGACGAGCTGCACGTGGCCGAGAGCGCGCTGCGGGACATCGTCCGCTATTACACGCGCGAGGCTGGCGTGCGCAATCTCGAGCGCGACATCAGCAAGATCTGCCGCAAGGTGGTCAAGGCTCTGCTGTTGCGCGAGAGCGAGGGCAAGGCGCGCAAGTCGAAGAGCCCGGTCGATGTCACCGGCAAGAATCTCGACAAGTATCTCGGCGTGCGCCGCTTCACCTACGGGATCGCGGAGAAGAAGAATCAGGTCGGACAGGTCACGGGCCTGGCCTGGACCGAGGTGGGCGGGGACCTGCTGACGATCGAAGCCGTCGCGCTGCCCGGCAAGGGCAAGACGACGACAACCGGCAAGCTCGGCGACGTGATGAACGAGTCAATCGCTGCCGCGTTGTCGGTGGTGCGGCACCGCTCGAAGGCGCTCGGCATCCCGACCGATTTCTACCAGAAGACCGATCTCCACATTCACCTGCCCGAGGGCGCGACGCCCAAGGACGGACCGTCGGCGGGCGGCGCGATCGTGACCGCGATCGTGTCGATCCTCACCGGCATTCCGGTGCGCGCCGACGTCGCGATGACGGGCGAAATCACGCTGCGCGGCGAGGTCCTGCCGATCGGCGGTCTCAAGGAGAAGCTGCTGGCTGCGGGCCGGGGCGGCATCAAGACCGTGTTGATCCCGGAGGAAAACGTGAAGGATCTGACGGAGATTCCAGACGAGATCAAGAACCGGCTCGAGATACAGCCGGTGCGTTGGATCGAGCAGGTTCTGGAAGCGGCGCTCGAGCGCCTGCCGACGGCGCTGCCGGAATCCGCGGCCGACGCCGGTGCCGTGCCGCCGGTGGCGACTCCCGACGAGAAGCCGGCGCTGATCAAGCACTAGCCAAGACCAGGGAGGGGGACGTCCGTGAACAAGTCCGAATTGATCGATGCGATCGCCAGGCACGCCGACATCTCGAAGGCCGCAGCCGGCCGCGCACTGGATGCGACGGTGAATGCGATGAAGGGCGCGCTCAGGAAAGGCGATGTCGTCACGCTGGTGGGTTTCGGTTCGTTCTATGTCGGCAGGCGCACGGCGCGGCAGGGAAGGAATCCGCGCACGGGCGCAGCGATCCGCATTCGCGCGGCGAAGGTGCCGAAGTTTCGCGCTGGCAAAGCCTTGAAGGATGCGGTAAACTGATCGGCTTGCATTCGTTGGTTGCGCCCGGCGGGGCAATGCGATCCCGACGCGTCGCGGGTGCTTAGCTCAGCCGGTAGAGCGTCGCCCTTACAAGGCGAATGTCGGCGGTTCGATCCCGTCAGCACCCACCATCTGAGCAGGGCGCCGACGGGTTGACGACGGAGTGGTAGTTCAGTTGGTTAGAATACCGGCCTGTCACGCCGGGGGTCGCGGGTTCGAGTCCCGTCCACTCCGCCACACATCCTTTTGATCGTCGTTCGGCGTTGCATTTGCGCCGACGCCTGCGCGCCGATGCGCTGGCCGCCGCCATCGCGGCGCGGAACTACGACGAGGCGCGCCTCCGGTAACTCCTCGCCTCGAAATAGGCAATCGTCCGACGCAGGCCGTCGTCGAGCGGCGTCGTGGGCCCCCAGTCGAGTGCCTTGCGCGCGAGCCGCAGGTCGGGCTGCCGCTGCATCGGATCGTCACCGGGCAGCGGCAGGTTCACGATCGTCGACCTCGAGCCGGTCAGGGCGATGACCTTCTGCGCCAGTTCGAGAATCGTGAATTCGCGGGCGCTGCCGAGGTTGATCGGACCGGTGAAGTCGTCGGCGGTGTTCATCAGCCGTATCAGCGCGTCGATCAGATCGTCGACGTAGCAGAACGAGCGCGTCTGCGATCCCGCGCCGTAGATCGTGATCGGCTCGCCCTTGAGCGCCTGCACGATGAAGTTCGAAACCACCCGACCGTCGTTGGGGTGCATGCGCGGGCCGTAGGTGTTGAAGATCCGCGCGACCTTGATCCGCAGCTGGTGCTGCCGGTGATAGTCGAAGAAGAGCGTCTCGGCGCAGCGCTTGCCCTCGTCGTAGCAGGCGCGGATGCCGATCGGATTGACGTGTCCCCAATAGTCCTCCGTCTGCGGGTGGACCTTCGGATCGCCGTAGACCTCGCTGGTCGACGCCTGCAGGATCTTGGCCTTCACGCGCTTGGCGAGGCCGAGCATGTTGATCGCGCCGTGCACGCTGGTCTTCGTCGTCTGCACCGGATCGAACTGGTAGTGGATCGGCGAGGCGGGGCACGCCAGGTTGTAGATCTCGTCGACCTCGACGTACAGCGGAAACGTGACGTCGTGCCGCAGCAGCTCGAAGCGCGGATTGCCGAAGCAGCGCCGGCGATGTTCTCCTTGGCCCCGTGTAAAGAAATTGTCGACGCACAGCACGTCGTGACCGTCGGCGAGCAGGCGCTCGCACAGATGGGAGCCGAGGAAGCCGGCTCCGCCGGTGACGAGAATTCGCCTGGTGGCGTCGCCTTTCATCCTGTCTCCGATCGCGATGTCCGGGCATTGTACAATTGCGCCCCGGGCGCGCCAGACGGTGGTGCGCGCTGCGGCGATGGTGCCGACGCGGCGCCGGAGCCATGCGCGGCGGTGCGCCGGCGCTCACGATGGGACCCGACCGATGTTCGATCTCGTACACAAGCACAAGCGGATAGCGCAGTTCATCCTCGCGCTGATCATGATTCCGTTCGCGTTCTTCGGCGTCGACTACTATTTTCGGCGCAGTGACGGCGTCGCGGACGTTGCGAAGTTCGATGGCGGGCGAATCACACAGGCCGAGTTCGTGGATGCGATCCGCGATCAGCAGGAACGGCTGCGGCGGCAGCAGAGAACGTCGACCCGGCGATCTTCGACAACCCGGAAGTGCGGTACAACCTGCTGCAGCAGCTCCTGCGCGAGCGACTCGTCGAGAAGCGTGGCGCCGACCTGCATTTCCAGGTGACGAACGACCAGGTCTTCGAGCGGATCGCCGCCGATCCGCGCTTCCGCGAGGGCGATCGAGTTCTCGCTGGCGGTCTACAAGAACCGGCTCGCGCAGGCCGGCGTATCCGAGCCGATGTTCGAGGGCAGCATTCGTCGGCAGCTGCTCGCCGAGAAGATCGTCGATCCCATCTCCCGTGGCGGCATCGTGCCGGCGGCAACGGCGGCGGGCTTCGTCAACCTCGTCGAACAGACGCGCGACGTCGAAGTCGCCAGCGTCGACGCCGAGCCCTATCTGAAGGACGTCAAGGTCGACGACGCGCAGGTGAAGGCGTTCTACGATGCCAACGCGTCCGCGTTCAAGACGCCGGAGGAGGCGAAGATCGAGTATCTGATCCTGACGCAGGACTCCGTGCTTCCGCAGATCGCAGTGACGCCGGATGAGGTCAAGGCACAGTACGCGAGCGCTGCCAAGACCTACACCCAGGAGGAACAGCGGCAGGCCGCGCACATCCTGATCGCCGTCAAGCCGGACGCCTCCGACCCCGATCGGTCAGCCGCGAAGAAGACGGCCGAGGATGTCGCCGCGCAGGCGAAGGCCAACCCGACCAGGTTCGGCGAGCTGGCGAAGCGCTACTCGCAGGATCCGGGTTCGGCGGCGCAGGGCGGCGACCTGGGCAGCAACCCGCGCGGCACGATGGTGAAGGCATTCGACGATGCGGTGTTCGCGATGAAGCCCGGTGACATCGTCGGCCCGGTGCAGAGCGAATTCGGCTGGCACGTGATCAAGCTCGATCGACATCACGCCGGCCAAGACCCGGCCGTTCGACGAAGTGAAGACGCAGATCGAGACTGACCTCAAGCGCCAGAAGGCGGGCCAGAAATTCGCGGCTGCCGCCGACCAGCTCCAGAACCTCGTGTACGAACAGGCCGACTCGCTCGCGCCGGCGGCGAAGGCGCTCGGCCTGACCGTCCAGACGACGCCGTTCGTCACCCGCGCGCAGGCACAGCAGATCGCGCAGGGCAATGCGAAGATGGTCCAGGCCCTGTTTTCCCCGGAGTCCGTGTCCGGCAAGCGCAACACCGACGCGATCGAGGTCGGCCCGAGCGCGATCATGGCGGCGCGCATCGTCGATTACCGGCCCGCGACAACCCGGCCGTTCGACGACGTGAAGGACGAGATCCGCCGCCAGCTCGTCCGGCAGGCCGCCGTCGATCTCGCCCAGAAGGCCGGGCGCGAGAAGCTCGCGTTGCTCGGAGCAGGGCAAGAGCGATCGCGACGCCGGCGTCGTTTTCGGCAAACCGGTCGTCGCTCACTCGCAACCAGAATCAGCCCGGATTCACGCCCGAGGCGATGACGCGGATCTTTCAGGCCGACGCGGCCAAGTTGCCGGCGTACGTCGGCGCGCCCGAGCGAGCGCGGCGGATTCGCGATCTACCGGCTGGTGAAGGTCGACGTGCCGCCGAGGCCGAGCCGACGAAGCTCGCCGCGGCGAAGAGTCCGGATCGGCGAGCTGCAGAATCGCGAGGTGTTCGACGCCTACGTCAACGCGCTCAAGGCGAAGGCGAAGGTCGAGATCAATCAGACCAACCTCGAGAAGAAATAGCTCGGCACGGCGCCGCCGCGGGCCTGGCGCGCTCAGAGCGAACAGTTTTCCCTCATCCAGATTTCGACCTGCTGGCGCTCGCGGATGCGCGCGGCGTCGTCCAGCAACACCTGCTCGCCCTTGTCGTTGGCTCGATAGAGCAGCGTCTGGTTCGATTGCAGCATTGCGAGCTGGCCGCGCGCCTTGCCGCATTGTTCGCGTTTCGTTTCGGTATCCAGCCGCGCCTTGGCGGCCTTCGTCTCCTCCTCGGCGCGCAGTAGCCGGCGTCTGCTGGACCTCGGCTTCCTTCGTTGCGAGCTCCTTCACCGCGTTCGGATTGGCGGGCGGAGGCGGGCCGGCGAGCGATTCGACCTTGTAGTTGCCGGTCGGAGGCTGGTCGGAATAGACGACCCGGCCGTTGGCGTCGGTCCACTTGTAGGTCGCGGCGAACGTCGGCGCGGCGACCAATCCGAGAGCCGTGGCCGCAACGACGGCAGGCGAGCGCGGCGGCGCCCCACGGCGTCTGCCAACCGTGGCAATGAGCGAATTCGGGCGATTCGGGCCAGGAATGCGACATTTCGGGCTACCTCGCCAACTCTTATGACATTGGCAAGGTAATCCAACGGCGGCCGTGCGTCAAATCGGTTCACGGCGCCGCATGGGCGGCGCAGCCGCGCGCCCGCGGGTGGCATGCGCCGCCACCCGCCGGTCGATTCTCCGGCCGCGCCGGCGCGGGTATAATCCGTTTTTGCGCATAGGAGAAAGTCACATGCGTGTCGTCCGGAAAGCGCTGACGTTCGACGACGTCCTGCTCGTTCCCGCGCATTCCCACGTCGTTCCGGGCGACGTCAGTCTCAGGACCCGCCTCACCGCAAGTGTCACGCTGAACATACCGCTGCTGTCGGCGGCGATGGACACGGTCACCGAAGCCCGGCTGGCGATCGCCATCGCGCAGGAGGGCGGGCTGGGTGTAGTGCACAAGAACATGACCCCGGCGAAGCAGGCGGCCGAGGTCGCCAAGGTCAAGCGCTTCGAAAGCGGCGTGGTCAAGGATCCGATCACCATTCCGCCGACGATGTCGGTGCGCGAGGTGCTCGCGCTGACGCGCCAGCACCGGATCTCCGGGCTTCCCGTCGTCGAAGGCCGGCGGGTCGTCGGCATCGTCACCAACCGCGACCTCCGGTTCGAGACGAACCTCGATCAGCCGGCCGCCGAGCATCATGACCAAGGGCGACAAGCTCGTCACGGTCCCGGAGGGCACCGATCTCGAGCGCGCCAAGGCACTGATGCATCAGCACCGGCTCGAGCGCGTGCTCGTGGTCAACGGTGACATGGAGCTGCGCGGCCTCATCACGGTGAAGGACATCCTCAAGTCGACCGAGCATCCGCTGGCGTCCAAGGACGAGCTCGGCCGATTGCGGGTCGGGCGCCGCCGTCGGCACGGGCGGCGACACCGAAGAACGCGTCGAGGCGCTGGTCGGCGGCGGCGTCGACGTGCTGGTCGTCGATACCTCGCACGGCCATTCGCAGGGCGTGCTCGACCGGGTGCGCTGGATCAAGAGGAACTTTCCGCAGGTGCAGGTGATCGGCGGCAACGTCGCGACGGGCGACGGCGCAAAGGCCCTCGCCGACCACGGCGCGGATGCGGTCAAGGTCGGCGTCGGCCCGGGCTCGATCTGCACGACGCGCATCGTCGCGGGCGTGGGCGTGCCGCAGGTCTCCGCGATCCAGTACGCGCTGGAAGGCGCGGCCCGTGCCGGCATTCCGGTGATCGCGGACGGCGGCATCCGCTACTCGGGCGACATCGCCAAGGCGCTGGCCGCCGGGCGCGTCGTCGGTGATGCTCGGCAGCCTGTTCGCGGGCACCGAGGAGGCGCCGGGCGAAACCGAGCTCTACCAGGGCCGCTCGTACAAGAGCTATCGCGGCATGGGCTCGCTCGGCGCGATGCAGCAGGGAAGCTCGGACCGGTATTTCCAGGACGCCGAGGGCGAGGATGCGGTCGAACGGCTCGTGCCGCAGGGAATCGAGGGTCGCGTTCCGTACAAGGGCGTGCTTTCCGCGGTGATCCACCAGCTGATGGGCGGCCTGCGCGCGGCGATGGGCTATTGCGGCTGCGCGACGGTCGACGAGCTGCGCACCCGCGCCGAGTTCGTCGAGATCACGTCGGCCGGCATTCGCGAATCGCACGTGCACGACGTGCAGATCGTGAAGGAAGCGCCCAACTACCGCATCGAATGAGGCGGAACCCGCGCAAAGCTGCTGCGAGGCCGGTCTGCTTTGTTGCGACGCAGGCCGTCGATGGCCGCTCCGACGCATTCCCGGATCCTGATCCTCGACTTCGGCGCGCAATACACGCAGCTGATCGCGCGCCGCCTGCGCGAGACGCACGTGTACTGCGAGATCCACCCGTACGACGTCGGCGACGACTTCGTTCGCAGCTTCGCGCCGAAGGGCATCGTCCTTTCCGGTGGCCCGAACAGCGTGACCGACGGTGACACGCCGCGCGCCCCGGAGGCGGTGTGGTCCCTCGGCGTGCCGGTGCTCGGGATCTGCTACGGGATGCAGACGATGGCCGCGCAACTGGGCGGCGCCGTCGAGCAGGGCAGCGTCCGCGAATTCGGCTATGCGGAAGTGCGCGCCCGCGGGCACTCGAAGCTCCTGCAGGGCATCGAGGACCGCCGCAACGCGGATGGGCACGGCCTGCTCGATGTCTGGATGAGCCACGGCGACAAGGTGACCGCGCTGCCACCGGGATTCACCGTGATCGGCAGCAGCAACGCCTGCGCGATCGCGGCGATGGCGGATCCGATGCGCGGCTTCTACGCCGTGCAGTTCCACCCCGAAGTGACGCACACGAAGCAGGGCGCGGCGATCCTCGCCCGGTTCGCGCACGACATCTGCGGCTGTGCGCAGGACTGGAACATGGAGGATTACGCCGGCGAGGCGGTCGCCGAAATCCGGGCCCGCGTCGGCAGTGACCACGTCATCCTCGGCCTCTCGGGAGGGGTCGACTCGTCGGTTGCCGCCGCACTGATCCACAAGGCGATCGGCGATCAGCTGACGTGCGTCTTCGTCGACCACGGGCTGCTGCGACTGAACGAGGCCGAGCAGGTGATGGACACGTTCGCGCGCAATCTCGGCGTGCACGTGATCCACGTCAACGCCGCCGACGAGATGTATGCGGCGCTGGCCGGCGTCACGGACCCCGAGCAGAAGCGCAGGATCATCGGCCGGCTCTTCGTCGAGGTGTTCCAGCGCGAGTCCGCCAGGCTGAACGCCGGCGGTGCCGGGGCGAAATGGCTGGCGCAGGGAACGATCTATCCCGACGTGATCGAGTCGGCGGGCGCAAAGACCAAGAAGGCGCACACGATCAAGTCCCACCACAACGTTGGCGGCCTGCCCGAAACGCTGCACCTGCAGCTGCTCGAGCCGCTGCGTGAGCTCTTCAAGGACGAAGTGCGCGAGCTCGGGCGCGCGCTCGGCCTGCCGCGCGAGATGGTGTATCGCCACCCGTTCCCCGGCCCCGGGCTCGGCGTGCGCATCCTCGGCGAGGTCACGCGCGAGCACGCAAACCTGCTCCGCCGCGCCGACGCGATCTTCATCGACGAGCTTCGCGTCTTTCGCGATGCCGGCGGGACGAGCTGGTACGACCTCACGGCGCAGGCGTTCGCCGTGTTCCTGCCGATACGCTCGGTCGGCGTGATGGGCGATGGCCGCACGTACGAGCACGTCGTCGCCCTGCGAGCGGTACAGACGACCGATTTCATGACCGCGCACTGGGCGCCGCTGCCGTTCGAGCTCCTCGCCACCGTGTCGAACCGGATCATCAACGAGGTGCGCGGGATCAACCGCGTGGTCTACGACATCTCGGGCAAGCCGCCGGCGACAATCGAGTGGGAGTAGGTGAGCTATCCACGCGTGGATAGCCAACGCCTATCGGATGGATATGAACAATCAATTGGCGGCTTGTGGCGCTTCATAGTTAGGCTGTTGCCAGTAGCTCCATCAGCAACCGCGGGCAATGCCCCGTGATGACCACCGGCGCTGGCGTACCGATCGCCGCGCACTGGATCGAGTAGTTGAGTGCAAACGAACCGAGGAGAGAGTGCATGTCAACCGAAACCAGGTGCCCGTTCAACCACACGGCGGGCGGCGGCACGTCGAACCGCGACTGGTGGCCGAATCAGCTGAAGCTCAATATCCTGCGCCAGCACTCGCCGCTGTCCGATCCCATGGGCAAGGGCTTCAACTACGCGGAAGAGTTCAGGAGCCTCGACCTCCCGGCCGTGAAGAAGGATCTCCGGGCGCTGATGACCGACTCGCAGGACTGGTGGCCGGCCGACTTCGGCCACTACGGGCCTCTGTTCATCCGCATGGCATGGCACAGCGCCGGCACGTACCGCACCGGCGACGGCCGCGGTGGCGCCGGTGCCGGCCAGCAGCGCTTCGCGCCCCTCAACAGCTGGCCCGACAACGTCAGCCTCGACAAGGCGCGCCGGCTGCTGTGGCCGATCAAGCAGAAGTACGGCCGCAAGATTTCCTGGGCCGACCTCATGATCCTCGCGGGCAACGTCGCCCTGGAGTCGATGGGACTCAAGACCTTCGGCTTCGGCGGCGGTCGCGAGGACGTCTGGGAACCGGAAGAGGACGTCTACTGGGGCTCCGAGACCAAGTGGCTGGATGACAAGCGCTACGCCGGCGACCGGGACCTCGAGAATCCGCTCGCCGCCGTGCAGATGGGGCTGATCTACGTCAATCCGGAAGGCCCGAACGGCAACCCCGATCCCGTCGCGGCCGCCAGGGATATCCGTGAAACGTTCGGCCGCATGGCGATGAACGACGAAGAGACGGTTGCGCTCATCGCCGGCGGCCACGCCTTCGGCAAGACGCACGGCGCCGGCCCCGCGTCGCATGTCGGACCCGAGCCGGAAGCCGCGCCGATCGAGGAGCAGGGCCTCGGCTGGAAGAGCAGCTTCGGCACGGGTAAAGGCGCTGACGCGATCACCAGCGGCCTGGAGGTCACCTGGACCACCACGCCGACGAAGTGGAGCAACAATTTCTTCTGGAACCTGTTCGGCTACGAATGGGAACTGACGAAGAGCCCGGCCGGTGCGCATCAGTGGCAGCCGAAGGGTGGCGCGGGTGCCGGCACGGTGCCGCATGCCCACGACAAGTCGAAGCGCATCGCGCCGGCCATGCTGACGACGGACCTCTCCCTGCGGTTCGACCCTGCCTACGAAAAGATTTCACGGCGCTTCATGGAGAATCCGGACGAGTTCGCCGACGCGTTCGCCCGGGCGTGGTTCAAGCTCACGCACCGCGACATGGGTCCTCGCCCACGCTATCTCGGCCCGGAGGTACCTGCGGAAGATCTCATCTGGCAGGACCCCATCCCCGCGGTCGATCACAAGCTGATCGACGACAAGGACATCGTCGCCCTCAAGGCCAGGGTCCTGGCTTCCGGTCTGTCGGTCTCGCAACTGGTGTCGACCGCCTGGGCGTCGGCGTCCACCTTCCGTGGCACTGACAAGCGCGGCGGTGCGAACGGTGCCCGCATTCGCCTGGCGCCGCAGAACGAGTGGAAAGTCAACCAGCCCGAGCAGCTGGCGAAAGTGCTAAAGGCGCTCGAGGGCATCCGGAGCGAGTTCAATCGCGCGGCCTCCGGCGGCAAAAAGGTCTCGCTCGCTGACCTGATCGTGCTGGCCGGTTGCGCCGGCGTCGAGCAAGCGGCGAAGAACGCCGGTCACGCCGTGACGGTTCCCTTCACGCCGGGGCGCATGGACGCCTCGCAGGAGCAGACCGACGTGGCGTCCTTCGCCGTGCTCGAACCGATCGCCGATGGCTTCCGCAACTACCTCAAGGGCAAGTACAGCGTATCGGCCGAGGAGTTGCTGGTCGACAAGGCGCAATTGCTGACGCTGACCGCACCCGAGATGGCGGTTCTCGTTGGCGGCATGCGCGTCCTGAACACCAACTTCGGACAGACCCGGCACGGTGTCTTTACCAAGCGGCCGGAGGCGCTGACCAACGACTTCTACGTGAACCTGCTCGACATGGGCACGGAGTGGAAGCCGGCCCCGGACGTCGAGGGCGTGTTTGAAGGACGCGACCGCAAGACGGGTGAACGCAAGTGGACCGGCACGCGTGTCGATCTCGTCTTCGGTTCGAACTCCCAGCTGCGCGCGCTCGGTGAAGTCTACGGAAGTTCGGACGCGCAGACGAAGTTTGTCCATGATTTTGTGGCGGCGTGGAGCAAGGTGATGAACCTTGATCGCTTCGATCTTGCGTGATCGCGGAGGCAGGGCCCTCGGGGTCTGATGCCGTCATCTCGAAGATGCCAGGAACTGACGAGACGTGGATGACCGAGGCGCTTGCGCTGGCGCGAGCCGCGCAGGCGCGCGACGAAGTTCCCGTGGGGGCGATCGTGGTCAAGGACGGCGCGATTGTCGGACGCGGCGGGAACGCGCCGATCGCGGATACCGATCCGACGGCGCATGCCGAGATTGCGGCGTTGCGGGAGGCGGCGCGCGCGCTCGGCAACTACCGGCTCTCCGGCTGCGATCTCTACGTCACGATCGAGCCGTGCGCGATGTGCGCCGGCGCCATCCTCCACGCGCGCATCCGGCGCCTCGTATTCGGCGCGCCGGATCCGAAGACTGGCGCCTGCGGCTCGGTGATCGATCTCTTCGGAGAGCCCCGCCTCAATCATCATGCAACCGTGACGCGGGGCGTGCTCGCCGACGCCTGCGGCAGGCTGCTGTCCGATTTCTTCGGCGCGCGCCGGTGACTCCGCGGCCATGACACGGCGCAACTTGGGAATCGGGTTCTACGCGCCGGCGGGGTTCGTGACCGATCCCGCGGCAATCGAGCGGGCGACGGCAAGGTTGTCGAGCCTGGGCCATCGGGTTGTCGTCGATCCGACCTGCTTCTCCCGCTGGCAGCGATTTTCGGCGCCCGACGACGAGCGCATCGCCGCGATCGAGCGGATGGCAGCCGACCCCGCCGTCGAACTCGCCATCGCCGCGCGCGGGGGATACGGCTGGTCGCGGCTGCTCGACCGGCTCGATTTCAAGGCCCTGGCCGCGGCCGGGAAGCGATGGATGGGGCACAGTGACTTCACCGGCGTTCCAGCTGGCCGCGCTCGCGCACGCCGGAATGAAATCGTTCGCGGGGCCGATGGCGGCCTACGACTTCGGCGCGCCGACGCCGTCCGCATTCACGGTCGATCATTGCTGGGGACTGCTCGCCGGCGCCGAGTACGAAGTCGAATGCGCGCTCGACGGTCCCGATTTCGCCGGCGAGGGCATGCTCTGGGGCGGCAATCTCGCGATGATCGCGCATCTCGCCGGCACGCCGCACATGCCACGCGTGGACGACGGCATTCTCTTTCTCGAGGACATCGGCGAGCATCCCTATCGAATCGAGCGGATGCTCTACCAGCTGCACTACAGCGGCATACTCACGCGCCAGCGCGCCGTGCTGCTCGGCAACTTCACCGGCTACGAGCTGGGTCCGAACGACAACACCTACGACGCGGCGGCCATGGTGGCCCATGTGCGCGCGCATCTCGGCCTCCATGTCTATACGGGTCTGCCGTTCGGACACTGCCCCGAGAAGCTGACGCTCCCGTTCGGTGGACGCTGCGCGATGACCGTGCGCGACGGGAGCGCGCGACTCGTGTTCAGCGACTACGATTGGTGACGGGCGGCCGCGTCGGCCCAGTGCGCGTGACCGGAGCGGAAACGGTCGCTAACCGGTGGCTGCGGTCGCGATGCGCAAAGCGATGCTCGACATCGCCGACCGGATCACCCTTCGCGTCGAACGTGCGCTCGACGAAGTGCGCCTGGCCCCGGCGATCGACGGTGAGCACCGTCGAACAGCGCGTGCCATAGCTGTCATCGACGATGAACGGCGCCGAGAGCAGCTGTTCGCGTTCGCGCGAAATGCCCGTCGACGGCAGCAGCTCATCGGGCGCGCGGGTCCTGTCGCCGAGCAAGCGCAAAGACGGCCGCGAAGTCGTCGTCGCCGCGCGCGCACCACGCGGCAAATGCCGCCTTCGTGCGCGTCAGTTTCGGCCACGGCGTGTCGAGCGCGGCATTCGACAGGCCGTAGATCGCCGGCGGCGAGCGCGCGCGGCGGGCTGGCGCGATTCGATCCCCAGTGCGCCTCGGCGCCGAGGCCGGTGACGAGATTGAAGCCGTTGTGGTCTGCGGCGCTGGTCGATGATCCGGGCGAGGCTCTCGGATGGGGGTGCGGGATCGGCGAGCACGGCCGGCACGAGTGTGCCGCGCGTCGGTGCTGCGGGATCGTTTCGTCGCGGATCCCGCGAACGTTGGTGACGAACGCCCAGCGCGCCGCGCGCGTCACGCCGAGCCACGTGCCGCCGGCGGCAAGGTCACGGCCGCCGAGCCAGCCTTCCTCCCACCACGCCGCAGGCGCGGCCGGACGGGCGTGGTATTCGTCGCGATTCGCGGCAACGACGAGCGCGAATGCCGGGTGGGCGTCGAGCGCGAACAGCGCGAGGCACATGGCGCCTATCCCTGGCGCGGGAGCCGTCGCGCCGGTCCGGCTGCGAGCGCCGTGAAGCATTCACTCCTGCGCACGCCATCGACCGCAACCTCGCCCGCGCCGATGCGGCGGACGCAGGCGGCGAGCGCGCGCGCAAATGCTGGTGCATTGCGTACCGGCTCGTAGACCTCCATCCACGTTCCGCGGATCGTCACAGCGTGCGAGCAGACGACCGGCAACGCCGGTCCGCGCCTCGACGTCCGCGATCAGCGCGCCCACCGTCGCGCGCGCAACGGCCGGGTTTCCGCTGACGCGGTAGTACACGTAATAGTGCGACGACGTGCGTGCGCTCAACGGGAATGCGCTCAACCGATGCGTCCGCGCGGCGCCGTTGCGGCGGGAATCGCGTAGGGCAGCGGCAGCGCGGCGAGCGCGGGTCCATCCGGCGCGCCCAGTCGCGCGTCGCCCCGCTCGGCCGCGGCCGACTTGCAGGACGACGAGCAGATCGCTGCCGCCGCCGGGCGCGTGAGCCGCGTTGACGACCGTCCCGCACGGCTGCCCGGCGAACGCCTCGCTGAAGATCCGCTCGCCCGGCTGCACGTCGGACCGATCGACGTGAAACAGGAACGCACGTTCCTTGAGCCGGCCGAGGTATTGCATTCGGGCGATGATCTCCTGGCCCGTGTAGCAGCCCTTCTGGAAATCGATGCCGCCCAGGATGTCCCAGTTCGCGGTCTGCGCAACGAACGCATCCTGCGTCGCAGCGGTGACGACGGGGACTCCGGCCCGGATCGTCAGCCACTGCCAGACGTCGTACGAAGCAGCCGGTCGCGCGGCCAAGGAGCTTCGTCCGCGTCGCTTCGGCATCGTCGACCGGCACGATAACGACGAATCGCGGTCCCGGAAGACCGAGGAGGGTCGTGCCCCCGGATGTCCGCGTCTCGAACGGGGCGGGGCTTGCTCCGAGCGTCTGCGTCATCGCGTCCGCGCCGGCGGGACCACCGATGCCGAAGCGGCGCGACTCGGCCGAGACGTCGGTCAGCGTGACCTTCGAGCGCAGGACGTACATCGCCAGCCGCTTGGTGACGGGCGCCGCGATGTCTTCGGGCAGCAGCGCACGAAACCCGTCCGGATTCGCCCGGTGCCGCCACAGCGGAAAGTTCGCGAGCATCCGCCCTTTCGGCGAATTGAAGCTCGCGTGCCGGCATACGCCCTCGGGCAAGTCCTTGACGTCGGCCGACAGTTGGCCTTGCAGAAATGCCGCGGCGTCGGGGCCGTCGATGGCGAGCACCCGCAGCGGGGTCAGATCGCAGACGACGGCACCGTCGCGGGCGGCGATGAGCGCTTCCATGGCGGAACCGGCTGCCGGTGCGGGTGAGCCTGCCATCGGTGGTCTCGTGTGCTCGCAGCAGGGGCGGGTCGCCGCGCCGACTCTCGCCACACTGCAAATTTCCGTGCTAAAATCGCATGTTAGCTCATGCCCGGTCTCGCGTCTCCCGGATTTCCCGGGGTCCGCCTTCCGGGCAAATTCGCAGACCCGCGCACCTCAGGGTGCCCGAACCGGTTCCGGCCGGCAACAGCCTCCGTGTTCGAGCCATTGGCGGGTCGTGGTCCAACCCTGAAAGGAGTCTAGGAATGTCGGTCACGATGCGTCAAATGCTGGAGGCCGGGGTCCACTTCGGCCACCAGACGCGATACTGGAATCCGAAGATGGCCGAGTACATCTTCGGCCAGCGCAACAAGATTCACATCGTCAACCTCGAGAAGACGATGCAGCTGTACCAGGAGGCGATGAAGTTCATCCGCCAGCTCGCCTCGAACAAGGGCACGATCCTGTTCGTCGGAACCAAGCGCCAGGCACGGGAAATCGTTGCCGAGGAAGCCCGGCGCTGCGCGATGCCGTATGTAGACGCCCGCTGGCTCGGCGGGATGCTCACCAACTTCAAGACGGTGAAGGCCTCGACCAAGCGTCTCAAGGATCTCGAACAGATGGCGCAGGACGGCACGTTCGACAAGATGAACAAGCGCGAGGCGCTGACCCTGCAGCGCGAGATGGCGAAGCTCGAGAAGAGCCTCGGCGGGATCAAGGACATGAACGGCCTTCCCGACGCGCTGTTCGTGATCGACGTCGGCTACCACAAGATCGCCATCACCGAGGCGACCAAGCTGGGCATCCCCATCGTCGCCGTCGTCGACACGAACCATTCGCCGATCGGCATCGCGCACGTGATTCCGGGCAACGACGATTCGAGCCGCGCGATCCGGCTCTATGCGCGCGGCGCCGCGGACGCGATACTCGAAGGCCGCAGCGAGGTGATCCAGGAAATCGTCCAGGCCGGCGACGAGTTCGTCGAGGTGGCGGACGACGCGACCGCGTAGAACGGCCGGGCGGGGCCACGCCAGCCCCGACGGTTCGCGACCGCGGGACAGGCAATGATCGGGCGCGCAACCGGCGCCCGGCGCACGGGTCGAATTGCGCGGCCCCGGCGATCACGACAACGGACGCAACACGGAGCTCGAGATGGCGGAAATATCCGCAAGCATGGTGATGGATCTGCGCCAGCGCACAGGGCTGGGCATGATGGAGTGCAAGAAGGCGCTGCAGGAGGCGGGCGGCGATTTCGCCAAAGCGGAGGACCTCCTGCGGATCAGGAGCGGCGCCAAGGCGTCGAAGGCCGCCGGTCGCATCGCCGCCGAAGGAGTGATCGGGCTGTACGTCGCGCCCGACGCGAAGACCGGCGGCGATCGTCGAGGTGAACTGCGAGACGGACTTCGTTGCCCGCAACGACGATTTCCGCGCGTTCGCCGCGGAGCTCGCGCAGATCGTCGCGCGCGACAACCCGCCCGACCTCGCGGCGCTCGCCGCGAAGACGCTTCCCTCGGGCGAGACCGTCGAGTCGCGGCGCGCCGCGCTCGTGCAGAAGATCGGCGAAAACATGACGATCCGGCGTTTCATCGCGCCAGTCGGCCACGGGGCGGCTGGCGTCGTACGTCCACGGCGGACGCATCGGCGTGCTCGTCGACGTGACGGGCGGCCGCGACACGCTGGGGAAGGATCTGGCGATGCACGTCGCGGCGAGCAAGCCGCTCGCGGTGAGCCGCGACCAGGTGCCCGCGGACGTCGTCGCCAAGGAGCGTGACGATCGCCGCGGCGCGCGCCGCCGAGTCGGGCAAGCCGGCCAACATCGTCGAGAAGATGGTCGAGGGCGCCGTCGCGAAATACCTGGCCGAAGTCACGCTGCTCGGCGCAGCCGTTCGTCAAGGGCGACGGCAAGCAGACCGTCGAGCACGCTCGTCAAGGCGCAGGGCGCGGCGGTCCACGGCTTCGTGCTCTACGTGGTCGGCGAAGGCATCGAAAAGAAGAAGGACGATTTCGCGGCCGAGGTCGCGGCGATGGCCAAGGCTTGATGCGGCCGCGGTCGCGACCATCTCCAATCGACCGGAGCCCGCCGCCATGACCGCCCACCCCGCCGCCGCCTCCGTTGCCGCGCCGGTCCGCGCGCGGCAGCGCCGTCCGCGAGCCCGCCTACCGGCGCATCCTGCTCAAGCTGTCGGGCGAGGCGCTGATGGGCGACGACCCCTACGGGATCAACCGCGAGGTGATCGATCGCATCGTCGCCGAGATCGAGCGAGGTCGTGCGGCTCGGCGTCCAGGTCGCGGTCGTGATCGGCGGGGGCAACATCTTTCGCGGCGTCGCGCCCGGCGCCGCGGGCATGGACCGCGCGACCGCCGATTACATGGGAATGCTCGCCACGCTGATGAACGCGCTCGCGCTGCAGGACGCGTTGCGCCGCGCCGACGTCGAGTCGCGGGTCCAGTCCGCGCTGCGGATCGACCAGGTCGCCGAGCCGTACATCCGCGGCCGCGCGCTGCGCCATCTCGAGGAGCGCAAGGTCGTCATCTTCGCCGCCGGCACGGGCAACCCCTTCTTCACCACCGACACCGCCGCCGCGCTGCGCGGCCGCGAGATGGGCGTGGACATCGTGCTGAAGGCGACCAAGGTCGACGGGGTGTACACCGCCGACCCCAAGAAGGACCCGACGGCGAAGCGCTACGCCGAACTCACTTTCGACGAGGCGATCGTCAGGAACCTCAAGGTCATGGACGCGACCGCGCTTGCCTTGTGCCGCGACCAGAACATGCTGCTCAAGGTGTTCTCGATCTTCGTGCCCGGGGCTCTGAAGCGCGTGGTGCTCGGTGGCGACGAGGGGACGCTCGTGCATTGCTAGAATCGCATGGCCCGTCGAACGGGCGCGGTGGGCGGTCGTTGCGCTCGATGCCGGATGCGCAACCGCCTATTCCGGAGGAAAAATGATCGCTGACATCAAGAAATCGGCCGAGCAGAAGATGCAGAAATCCGTCGAGGCGCTGAAGCACGACCTCGGCAAGGTGCGCACGGGGCGCGCACACACCGGTCTGCTCGATCACATCCAGGTCGACTACTACGGAACCCCGATGCCGCTCGGACAGTGCGCGAACCTCACGCTCGCCGATGCCCGTACCATTTCCGTGCAGCCGTGGGAGAAGAAGATGGTGCCGGTGATCGAGAAGGCGATCCGGGACTCCGACCTCGGATTGAATCCCGCGACGTCGGGTGAAGTGATCCGCGTGCCGATGCCGCCGCTCACCGAGGAACGGCGCAAGGAGCTGATCAAGGTCGTGCGCCACGAAGCGGAGAACGCGCGCATCGCGGTGCGCAACATCCGCCGCGACGCGAACGATCACCTGAAAAGGCTGCTCAAGGACCACGCGGTGGCCGAGGACGACGAGCGGCACGCGCAGACGGACGTGCAGAAGCTGACCGACCGCTTCATTGCCGAGATCGACAAGGTGCTCGCCGCGAAGGAAGCGGATCTGATGGCGATCTGAGCGGCAGCTTCGCCGCTGCCGTCACCAACCGACGCACCATCCCGAGGGCCACCCGCTGCCCATGTTCACGAGCTCCACCCGCGACATCCCCGATCCGCGTCCGGTGCCGCGCCACGTCGCGATCATCATGGACGGCAACGGCCGATGGGCGAAGCAGCGGATGCTGCCGCGCGTCGCCGGTCATCGGCGCGGCGTCGAGGCCGTGCGCGCGATCATCCTCGCCTGCGTCGAGCTCGACATCGAGTACCTGACGCTGTTCGCGTTCTCCAGCGAGAACTGGCGCCGCCCCGCGGACGAGGTGTCGATCCTCATGGAGCTGTTCCTGCGCGCGCTCGAACAGGAAGTGGCGAAGCTGCACGCGAACGGTATCCGCTTCAGGGTCATCGGCGATACGACGCTGTTCGACCCGCGCATTCGCGAGCTGATCGCGGCCGGCGAGGCGCAGACCGCGGCCAACTCGCGCCTCACGCTGACCGTTGCCGCGAACTACGGCGGCCGGTGGGACATCGCACAGGCGGCGCGCCGCTATTTCGCCGCCCACCCCGAGACCTTGCCCGACGCGTCGGAATTCCGCGCCGAGGCACTCGAGCCCTTTCTGGCGATGGCCTATGCTCCGGAGCCGGACTTGTTCATACGCACCGGCGGCGAGCAGCGCATCTCGAATTTCCTGCTGTGGCAGCTCGCCTACACCGAGCTCTTCTTCACCGACATGCTGTGGCCCGACTTCGATGCGGCGGCGCTGAACGCCGCGATCGACTGGTACCGGCAGCGCGAGCGCCGCTTCGGACGCACCAGCGAACAGGTGCAGGCGGCGCAGGGCGCGTGACGCGTGCCGCGTCCGCTCGTGCCGCCGCCAGGGATCCTTCGCGATGCTCGCCACGCGCGTCCTGACGGCGGTCGTCCTGATTCCGCTCGTCCTGGCGGCGACTGTTCCTGCTTCCGCCGCTGGGTTGGGGTGCCGTCTCACTCGTGGCGATCGTCGTGGCCGCGGCCGAATGGGCGAGCCTCGCCGGGTACGGACGATCGACGTGGCTGCTCTTCGTCGCCGGCACGTTGCTGCTCGGCGTCAACCTGCTCCTGTCGCCGTCCTCGGGTTTCGGGCGCGGCTGGCCGAGCGGAATCGTGCTCGCGGTGTGTGGCACCGCGGCTGTCTTCTGGCTCGTCGTCGTGCCGCCGTGGCTCGCGCTGCGGTGGAAGCCTGCGTCGTCGCTCTCGATGGCGATCACCGGCTGGGTCGTCCTGATCGGCGCTTGGGTCGCCGTGGTCGAGCTGCAGGCCCGTTCGCCGTGGCTCGTGCTCGCGGCGATGGCGCTCGTCTGGATCGCGGACACCGCTGCGTACTTTTGCCGGCCGCGCGTTCGGACGGCACCGGCTCGCGCCGGAAGTGAGTCCCGGGCAAGACGTGGGAGGGCGTCTACGGTGCGCTCGTCGCCGTCGCGATCTACGCGGCGCTGCTCGTTCCGCTCGCGGCGGCGGGCGGATTCGCCGGTGCAGTCTCCCCGCTGGCGATCGCGGTCTGGGTCGGGCTCGCGCTTGCGCTCACGGTGCTTTCGATCATGGGTGACCTCTACGAATCGCTGCTCAAGCGCCAGGCCGGCGTGAAGGACAGCGGACGGGTGCTGCCCGGGCACGGCGGCGTGCTCGACCGCATCGACGCGCTGCTCGCCGCGATGCCGGTGGCCGCGCTGCTCGCGCTTGCCTTCCTGCGATGACGATGCGGATGATCAGCGTTCTGGGTGCGACCGGGTCGATCGGCGAGTCCGTGCTCGACGTCGTCACGCGCCACCCCGACCGCTTCGCCGTGGCGGCGCTCACCGCGCACCGAAAGTGGGAGCCCCTCGCCGAGCTCTGCCGGCGTCACCGTCCCGAGGTCGCGGTCGCTCGCCGATCCCGACGCCGCACAGGCGCTCGAGCGCGCGCTGGCGGGTGACGGACT
Source organism: uncultured beta proteobacterium (assembly GCA_963783525.1). Lineage (GTDB taxonomy): Bacteria > Pseudomonadota > Gammaproteobacteria > Burkholderiales > Casimicrobiaceae > CAIWHR01. The sequence goes on along the minus strand of CAWAOF010000007.1, from coordinate 32,138 downwards.
GCCGACGCGCGTGCTCGCCGGCGAGTGCCGGGCTCGTCGAGGCGGCAGCGCTGCCCGGCGCCGACACCGTCGTGGCCGCGATCGTCGGTGCCGCCGGACTGCGGCCGACGCTCGCAGCGGCGCACGCCGGCAAGCGCATCCTGCTCGCCAACAAGGAAGCGCTGGTGATCGGGGGCGCGGCATTCATGGCGGCCGTCGACCACGGCGGCGCCGTCGCTGCTGCCGATCGACAGCGAGCACAATGCGATCTTTCAATGCCTGCCCGCCGGCTACGCGCGCAACCCGGCGGCCGCGGGCGTGCGCCGTATCCTGCTCACGGCATCGGGCGGACCGTTCCGGACGCGGCCGCTCGCGGAACTCGCCGCGGTCACCGCTGACGAAGCCTGCGCGCATCCGAACTGGGTGATGGGGCGCAAGATCAGCGTGGACTCGGCGACGATGATGAACAAGGGGCTCGAGATCATCGAGGCGCACTGGCTGTTCGGCGTCTCGCGCGAGGCGATCGACGTCGTCGTGCATCCGGAGAGCGTCGTCCATTCGCTGGTCGAATACGTCGACGGCTCCGTGCTTGCCCAGCTCGGCCATCCCGACATGCGCACGCCGATTGCGCAGGCGCTCGCGTTTCCCGATCGCGTCGACGCGGGTGTGCCCGCGCTCGAGCTCGTCCGCCGCGGCGCGCTGACGTTCGAGGCGCCCGACCACGACCGCTTCCCGTGCCTCGGACTCGCGTACGCCGCGCTCGGCGCGGGCGGCACCGCGCCGGCGGTGCTCAACGCCGCCAACGAAGTCGCCGTCGCAGGCCTTCCTTGGCGGGCCGCATCCGGTTTACCGACATCGCGCCGGCATGCGCCGAGGCGCTCGCGCGGTTGCCCGCGCGGCCCGTCCGCACCCTCGACGACGCGCTGGCTGCCGATGCCGAAGCGCGCGGCGTCGCGCGCGCCTGGCTCAAACTTCCGATGGCCGCCTGATGGATCCTGTCACCAAACTGCTCGCGTTCCTCGTCGTGCTCGGCGTGCTCGTCGTCTTCCACGAGCTAGGACACTATTGGGTCGCGCGCTGGTGCGGCGTCAAGGTGCTGCGCTTCTCGGTCGGATTCGGACGTGTCGTCTGGTCGCGCCGCTTCGGGCCGGATCGCACCGAGTGGGCCATTTCGGCGGTGCCGCTCGGCGGCTACGTGAAGATGGTCGACGAGCGCGAAGCAGCGGTGAGTCCGGCGGACCTGCCCCGCGCGTTCAATCGTCAGAGCGTGTGGAAAAGGATCGCGATCGTCGCCGCCGGCCCCGATCGCCAACCTGCTGCTCGCGGTGCTGCTGTTCACCGGAACCTACGTCACGGGCATTCCGGGGCAGCGCGCGCTCCTCGCCGAGCCCGAAGCCGAATACGCCGGCCGCCGCTGCCGGAGTACGCGATGGCGACCTCGTCGTCGCCGTCGACGGCGCGCCCGTCGGGAGCTGGCAGGACCTGCGCTGGCGGCTGCTGCGCGCATCGGGGTCGAGCGATGTCGTGATCGACGTCGAGCGTCCGGATGGTTCGCGGCAGCGGCGCGCGGTCGCGCTCGGCTCGCTTGCGGGCGCGGACTGGGAAGGCAACTTCATGCTTGCGCTCGGCCTGCGCGCCGACTTCGGCGCGCCGCTGATCGACGAGGTGCTCCCGGACAAGCCCGCCGCACGCGCGGGACTGCGTTCCGGCGACCGCATCGTCGCGATCGACGGCGCGCCCGTGCGCTCGCCGGGCGACGTCGCCGCGAAGACCAACGCGAAGCCCGGCGCCGACGTGAACTTCCGCATCGTCCGCGACGGCGCGGAGCGGGAAGCGACGATCACGACCGAGATCGCGGAACAGGGCGGCCGCAAGATCGGTCTGGTCGGCGTCCGGCTCAAGGTCGATCCCGCCTTCGCCGAGCGTCTGGCGGTGACCGTTCGCTACGGCGTGTTCGACGCGTTCGGTCAGGGCGTGCGCAAGACCTGGGAGCTCGCGGCATTCACGGTCCGAATGCTGGGACGAATACTGACCGGCGAAGCGTCGCTGAAGAACATCAGCGGCCCGATCACGATGGCGGACTTCGCCGGTCAGTCGGCGCAGGCCGGGGCGCTCGTGTTCGTCGGCTATCTCGCGCTGATCAGCATCAGCCTGGGCGTGCTCAACCTGCTGCCGGTTCCGCTGTTGGATGGGGGGCATTTGCTGTATTATTTCGTCGAAATCATCAAGGGCAGTCCTGTCTCCGACCGCGCCTTCGAGGTCGGCCAGCGCATCGGCATGGCGATGCTTGCGGTGCTGATGGCGTTGGCGCTTTTCAATGACCTTTCCCGCTTGTTCTAGCTCCCGCCGGGGCAGGGCGCCATCGGCGTGCCGCCGCACTGGCTTCAATGTCGTGACAAGCGCGCTGGGTCGCGCTGGCGGCGGCGCTTGTCGCGCTGCCGGCGTCCGCCATCACGCCCTTCGTCGTCAAGGACATCCGTGTCGAGGGCGTGCAGCGTACCGAGGCCGGAACCGTCTTCTCCTACCTGCCGATCAAGGTCGGCGACCGCGTCGACGACGAGAAGGCCGCACAGGCTGTCAAGGCCCTGTTCGCGACGGGATTCTTCCGTGACGTCCGGCTGGAAGAGGAGAACGGCGTGCTGCTCGTCGTCGTCCAGGAACGGCCGACGATCAGCAAGATCGACATCTCGGGCAACAAGGAATTCGACACCGAGACGCTGAAGAAGGCGCTGAAGGAAATCGGCCTCGCCGAAGCGCGCATCTTCGACCGGTCAGCGCTCGACCGGGCCGAGCAGGAGATCAAGCGCCAGTACATTTCGCGCGGCCGGTATGCAGCGAAGGTCACGGTGACCGTCACGCCGCAGGAGCGCAACCGCGTCGCCGTCGAACATCACGGTCGAGGAGGGCGAGCCGTCGAAGATCGCGCGCATCAACATCGTGGGCGCCAGCGCGTTCCCGGAGCGCGAGCTGCTCGGGCTGATGCAACTCACGACGCCGGGCTGGACGACCTGGTACACGAAAAACGATCAATACTCGAAGCAGAAGCTGTCCGCCGACCTCGAAACGCTGCGCAGCTTCTATCAGAACCGCGGTTACCTGGAGTTCAACGTCGATTCGACGCAGGTGTCGATCACGCCGGACAAGGAAGACATCTACATCACGATCAACGTGACCGAGGGACCGCGCTTCACGGTGTCCGACGTCCGGCTCGCCGGGCGACCTGCCGGTGGCCGGATTCGAGCTTTCGCGCGATGGTTCAGATCCGGCCCGGGGACGTGTTCTCGCGCGAGCGGCTGCAGGCGAGCGCCAAGGCGATCAGCGACCGGCTCGGAACCGAGGGCTACGCCTTCGCCAACGTCAACGCGGTACCCGAGATCGACCGCGCGAAGCGGACGGCGGCGTTCACGTTCTACATCGATCCGGGCCGGCGGGTCTACATCCGCAAGATCAACATCAGCGGCAACGTCCGGACGCGCGACGAAGTGATCCGGCGCGAGATGCGGCAGCTCGAGAGCGCGTGGTACGACGCCGCGCGCATCGACCGCTCGAAGGTGCGGATCAGGCGCCTCGGCTACTTCGACGACGTCAACATCGAGACGCCGCCGGTTCCCGGCGTCACCGACGAGGCCGACGTCGACGTCACCGTCACCGAGAGGAGCACCGGTCAGCTGCTGGCGGGCCTCGGCTACTCCAGCGCCGACGGATTCGTGTTCAACGCCTCGGTCTCCCAGCAGAACATCTTCGGCAGCGGCAACGCGCTGGTCGCGGCGATCAACACCAGCCAGGTCAACCGGGTGATCTCCGCGACGTTCGCCGAGCCGTACTGGACGACCGACGGCGTCTCGCGGCTGCTGGAGCTCTATCAGAGGAACACCGACGCGTCGTCGCTTTCGGTGTCGCAGTACGCGTCGTCGACGGCGGGCGGGGCGATCGCGTTCGGGGTTCCGATCAGCGAGACCGACTCGATCAACCTGGGGCTCCGCTACGAGCACACGTCGATCGACCCTGACTCCGACAGCCCGGCGCAGATCATTGCGTACGTCGCGCGAGTTCGGAAGCGTGACCGACAGCTACGTCGGCAGCGTCGGCTGGTCGCGTGACACGCGCGACGACATCCTCTATCCTACGCGGGGAACGCTGCAGAGCTTCCTGGTGGATACGGCGTTTCCGTTCGGCGACCTCCAGTACTACAAGGTGAACTACCTGCAACAGTCGTTCTGGCCGCATCTACGGTGATTTCGTGCTGATGCTGCGCGGCGACTTCGGCTACGCGGACGGATACGGCGGCCAGCCGCTGCCGTTCTTCAAGCGCTTCTACGCGGGCGGCGTCGGCTCGGTCCGTGGCTACCAGCAGAGCTCGCTCGGCCCGCAGGACATCTACGGCAACGCGACCGGCGGCAAGCGCAAGATCGTCGGCAACCTGGAGCTGTTCTACCCGATCCTCAAGGGCGACAAGTCGGTACGCGGCAGCGTCTTTGTCGACGCCGGCCAGATCTACGACAATGGCTTCGGACTGCCGGCGATTACGCCGAAGTCCGATCTGCAGGGATTCCGCTACTCGGCCGGCGTGGGCCTGGCCTGGAACTCGCCGATCGGACCGCTGAAGTTCAGCTACGCGTTCCCGCTGAACGAGAAGGCGCTGGACAGGATCCAGCACTTCCAGTTCCAGGTCGGAACGATATTCTGACATTGCGCAGGAGATGCTCTTGAACCGCAGCACCCATCGCATTTCGGGCGCCGTCCTCGGCCTTGCCGCGCTGCTGGTGCTCGGCGCGGCGTCGGCGCAGGCCGCCGACTACAAGATCGGCTTCGTCAACACCGAGCGCCTGTTCCGCGAGGCGGCGCCGGCGAAGCGCGCGCAGCAGAAGCTGGAGAAGGAGTTTGCCGCGCGCGACGCCGACATCCAGAAGCTCAGCAAGCAGGTGCGCGACCTGCAGACGGCGCTCGAGAAGGACGGCGCGACGATGTCCGAGACGGAGCGTCGCAACAAGGAGCGCGACCTCGCCAACCTCTCGCGCGACCTGACGCGCGGGCAGAGCGAATTCCGCGAGGATCTCAACCTTCGCCGCAACGAGGAGCTCGCGAGCGTCCAGGAACGCGCGAACAAGGTCATCCAGCAGATCGCGGAGGCCGAGAAGTTCGACCTGATTCTGCAGGACCCCGTGGTGTTCGCCAGCCAGAGGATCGACATCACCGAGAAGGTGATCAAGGCGCTCGCCGACAAGTAGCGCGGCAGTCAACTCCGTCCGCCGCTGCGCGCCGTCGCCGGCGTTCACCGACATCGACCCGGCCCGTGCCCCTTTCCCTTTCCGAACTCGCTCCGCGCGCCGGCGCAACGGTCGTCGGTGACGGCGCGGTGGTCGTGTCGCGCGTCGCGACGCTCGAATCGGCGGAGCCGGGCTCGATCGCGTTTCTCGCCAATCCGCGATATCGCCCGCAGCTCGCCGGCACGCGGGCGTCGGCCGTGATTGTCGCACCGGACATGGTGGAACACACGGCGTTGCCGAAGCTGGTGGGGCCCGATCCCTACGTGGTCTACGCGAAGGTGGCGTCGATTCTCCATCCGATGCCCTCTGCCGTGCCAGGGGTCCACCCGACGGCCGCAGTGGACCCGCGGGCGCGGCTCGCGCCCAGTGCGACCGTCGGCGCCAACGCCGTGATCGGTGCGGAGGCCATTGTCGGCGAGCGCGCCCGGGTGGGTGCCGGCTGTGTCGTCGGCGCCGGCGACGACGATCGGCGACGACGTCACCCTGCACGCCAACGTGACGATCTGCGACCGCTGCATCGTCGGACCCCGCAGCATCGTGCATTCGGGCGTCGTGATCGGCGCCGACGGCTTCGGCATGGCCGAGGAGGGCGGGCGCTGGCTCAAGATTCCGCAGATCGGGCGCGTCGTGATCGGCGCCGATGTCGAGATCGGCGCCAACACGACGATCGACCGCGGCGCGATCGACGACACGGTGATCGAGAACGACGTCAAGCTCGACAACCTGATCCAGATCGGCCACAACTGCCGCATCGGCGCCCACACGGCGATCGCCGGCTGCGTCGGCATCGCGGGGAGCACCCGCATCGGCAGGAACTGCAAGATCGGCGGTGCGGCGATGCTGAACGGCCACATCGATCTCTGCGACGGCGTGATCATTTCGCCGGGTACCGGCGTCATGAATTCGATCGATCGGCCCGGGCGTCTACTCGGCTTTCTGGCCCGCAATGCCCCACAGCGACTGGAAGCGGATCGTGGTCGCGGTCCGGGGGATCAGCGGAACTCGTCGCGCGGATGCGCGCGCCCCGGCACGATGCCGGCGGCGGCGACCGGGACGCAATCGGCGGGGAGCCACGATGACGACCAACGACAGCGGCGCGATGGACATCAACACGATCATGCAATACCTGCCGCATCGCTATCCGATTCCTGCTGGTCGACCGCGTCGTCGCGCTGGATGACAAGTCGATCCGCGGCATCAAGAACGTCACGATGAACGAGCCCTTCTTCCAGGGTCATTTCCCCGGCTATCCGGTGATGCCGGCGGTGCTCGTCATCGAGGCGCTCGCGCAGCTGGCGTCGATCCTCGCCTGGAAGATATCCGAGGCGGGACCCCGGCGACGGGACGCTGATCTTCTTCGCCGGCATCGACAACGCCCGCTTCCGGCGCCAGGTCCTGCCGGGTGACCAGCTCGTCCTCGAGTCGGAAGTGCAGCGCCTCGTCCGCGGCGTCGGCAAGTTCGCCGTGCGCGCGAAGGTCGACGGCGAGATCGTGGCCGAAGCGAATCTCCTGGCTGCGATGCGCATGCCGGAGGCCCAGGCCGGCGGCGCCTGACACGATGCCGCGCATTCATCCGACGGCACTCGTCGATTCGACTGCCGAGATCGCCGGGGATGTCGAGATCGGCCCGTACAGCGTCATCGGCCCGCAGGTCACGGTCGGCGCAGGCACCGTAATCGGTCCGCACGTCGTCGTCGTCGCGCGCACGCGAATCGGCGCCCGCAACCGCATCTTCCAGTTCGCCTCGATCGGCGAGATTCCGCAGGACCGCAAATATGGCGGCGAGCCGACGACGACGACGATCGGCGACGACAACGTGTTCCGCGAGTTCGTCACGATCCACGCGGGAACCGCGCAGGACCGTGGCGACACGGCGATCGGCAACGGCAACCTGTTCCTTGCCTATACGCACGTCGCCCACGATTGTGTCGTCGGCAACCATACGACATTCTCGAACAACGCCCAGATCGCGGGCCACGTCCGCATCGACGACTGGGTGGTGCTGGGAGCGTACTCGGGTGTGCACCAGTTCGGCCGCGTCGGCGTGCACGCGATGCTCGCGGCCGGCGCCATCGTATTGCAGGACGTTCCGCCGTTCGTCACCGTGTCCGGCTATCCGGCCAAACCGCACGGCACGAACAACGAGGGCCTGCGCCGGCGCGACTTTTCGGCGGGCGACATCCTTGCCGTGCGTCGCGCTTACAAGACGCTCTATCGGGAGGGACGCACGCTCGACGATGCCAGGGCCGAGCTTGCGCGCGCGGCGCAGGTCACGCCCGTGCTCGCCCCCTTGGTCGAATTCCTCGCCGACAGCGGGCGCGGTATTGTCCGTTGAGGTGAGCTGCGCACCCGATGCCCGACGCTGATCCTCGACCCGGCGCCGTGACGATCGGCATCGTGGCCGGCGAGGCGTCGGGCGACGCGCTGGCCGCCACGCTGATTCACGCCGTCCGGGAGCGGCTGCCGCAGGCGCGTTTCGTCGGCGTGGCCGGACCGCGGATGGAAGCGGCCGGATGCGAGGCGTGGCACCCGCTGGAAACGCTGTCCGTGCGCGGATTCGTCGAGGTGCTGTCGCGGCTGCCGGAGCTCGTCGCACTGCGGCGCGGACTCGCGCGCAGGCTGCGGGCGGAGCGGGTGCCGATGTTCATCGGCGTCGACGCGCCTGACTTCAATCTCGGCCTCGAAGCGAAATTGAAGCGTGCCGGCGTGCGTACCGTGCACTTCGTCAGCCCCTCGGTCTGGGCCTGGCGGCGCGAACGGTTGCAGACGATCGGACGCTCGATACACAGGATGCTTGCGCTTTTTCCGTTCGAGCCGCCGCTGTACGAAGCGGCCGGCATCCCCGTCACCTTCGTCGGCCATCCGCTCGCGCAGCAGGCCGCGACGCACGGCTCGCGGCGCGCGACGCGCGAACAGCTGAAGCTCGGCATCGTGCAGCCGGTGTTCGCGCTCCTTCCCGGAAGTCGTGCGTCCGAGCTCGACATGCACGGCGACATCCTGCTGCAAGCCGCCGCGATGCTGCACGCGGTGCGTCCCGATGCGCACTTTCTGGTTCCGCTGGCGACACGGCCGACGCGCGATCGCTTCGAGGCGACGATATTCCGGCTCGGCCTCGACAAGCTGCCGCTGACGCTGCTCTACGGTCACGCAACCGACGCGCTGCGCGCCGCCGATGTCGCGCTGGTGGCCTCGGGTACGGCGACTCTCGAGGCGGCGCTGGCGCGCTGTCCGCACGTGATCTTCTACCGGGTCACCGCGCTGACGGCGCAGATCGTCCGGCACAAGCTCCTGGTGCCCTGGGTGGGACTTCCGAACATCATTGCGAACAAGTTCATCGTCCCCGAGCTGCTGCAGGACGACGCCACCGCCGAGAATCTCGCGCAGGCCGCCGGCAATCTCTACGACGACGCGGTCACGCGGCGTCGGCAGGAGGCGCTGTTCGCGAGCTTCGCGGCGTCGCTCGCCACGGACACGGGCCGGCTGGCCGCCGACGCGGTGATCGCGGAACTGCAGTCGCGCGGGGGTCGTGGTGTGACGGCGGCTGCGCTACTCGTCGCCGGTGTCGACGAGGCCGGCCGCGGGCCGCTCGCCGGCCCGGTCGTCGCCGCCGCGGTCATCCTCGACCCGGCGCGACCGCTCGCCGGTCTGCGCGATTCGAAGACGCTGTCCGCTCCTGCCCGCGACCGGCTCGCCGTGGAAATCCGGGCGCGTGCGCTGGCGTGGGCCATCGGCGAGGCCGACGTCACCGAGATCGACGCCCTCAACATCCTGCAGGCGACGATGCTGGCGATGCGCCGCGCTGTCGAGCGCTTGCCGGTCGCGCCGGGCGAGGTCTGGATCGACGGCAACCGCTGCCCGGCGCTCGCGTGCGCGACGCGCGCGATCGTCAAGGGCGACCGCGACGTTGCGGTGATCTCGGCCGCATCGATCCTCGCCAAGACCGTGCGCGACGCGATACTGGTCGAGCTTGACGGCGATTACCCGGCGTACGGTTTCGCGCAGAACAAGGGCTACGGCACGGCCGAGCATCTCGCCGCACTGGCGCGCCACGGACCATGCCCTGCGCATCGCCGCAGTTTTGCGCCGGTCGCGCAATCGCGGTTCGATTTCTGACGGCCCTCCGGGCGGATCCGGCGCAGTTGGCCGCAGGCCGGGTCCGGGTTACGATGCAAGCGATGCGCGCGCGTTGCGCGATCGGGCAGCGGTCCGCGCGGGCATCCCGTTCACCGGCCGGCAAGGAGCCCACGATGATTCACTGCGTTCTGCACGACCCCGAGGACTCCGTCGCCGTCGTCGTCGTCGAAGGCGTCAAGGCTGGGGCGACGCTGACGGGCCTCATCCTCGACGAGAACCGGACGATCACGCTGCCCTGCGTGCAGGACATCCCGCTGGGGCACAAGGTCGCGCTGCGGGACATGGCCATCGGCGACACGGTGATCAAGTACGGCATCGACATCGGCAAGGTCGTGCAGCCGATCCGCAAGGGCCAGCATGCACATGTCCACAACATCAAGACCAAGCGCTGGTGACCTGACCATGGACAAGAGCTTTCTGGGTTACCGTCGCGAGAATGGCCGGGTGGGCGTCCGCAATCACGTCATCGTCTTGCCCGTCGACGACCTGTCGAACGCGGCGTGCGAGGCCGTTGCGCACAACGTCAAGGGAACGATGGCGATCCCGCATCCCTATGGCAGGCTGCAGTTCGGCGCCGACCTCGATCTGCACTTTCGCACGCTGATCGGGACCGGTGCGAATCCGAACGTCGCCGCGGTCGTCGTGATCGGGATCGAGGACCAGTGGACGAAGAAGGTGGTCGATGGCATCGCCGCAACGGGCAAGCCGGTCACCGGCGTCGGCATCGAGCTCCACGGCGATCACGACACGATCATGCGGGCCTCGAAGGCGGCGAAGGAATACGTGCAGTGGGCGAGCGAAAAGCAGCGCGTCCCGTGCGAGCTGCGTGAGCTGTGGATCTCGACCAAATGCGGGGAGTCGGACACCACCTCCGGCTGCGGTGCGAATCCGACCGTGGGTGACGCGTTCGACAAGCTCTACGCAGCCGGCTGCACGCTGGTCTTCGGCGAGACGACCGAATTGACCGGCGGCGAGCAGATCGTCGCCGCGCGCTGCCGCGACGCGACGGTGCGGGCGCAGTTCACGGCGATGTTCGACCGCTACCAGGAGGTGATCAACCGGCACAAGACTTCCGACCTCTCGGATTCGCAGCCGACCAAGGGCAACATTGCGGGCGGCCTGACGACGATCGAGGAGAAGGCGCTCGGCAACATCCAGAAGATCGGGCGCAAGTGCGTGGTCGATGGCGTCGTCGACAAGGCCGAAGTGCCCACGGGACCTGGCCTGTGGTTCATGGACAGCTCGTCGGCCGCCGCCGAGATGGTGACGCTGTGCGCGGCATCCGGCTTCGTCGTCCATTTCTTCCCGACCGGGCAGGGCAACGTGATCGGCAACCCGATCCTGCCGGTGATCAAGATCTGCGCGAATCCGCGCACCGTGCGCACGATGGCCGAGCACATCGACGTCGACACCAGCGGCCTGCTGCAGCGCGAGCTGACGATGAGCGCTGCCGGCGACAAGCTGCTCGACATGATGTTCCGCACGGCCAACGGCCGCCTCACCGCCGCCGAGGCGCTGGGCCACCGCGAGTTCGTGCTGACGCGCCTCTACGAGAGCGCGTGACCGCGAGGTATCCGGTGGCTCGGGCTTCGACAACCATTGCGGTGCCTGCGATTGCGCCGAAAACCCATGGCTGACGCGCGTGGGACCGAGACACCGGCGCTCCCGGATCTCGCGGCGATTCGCGCGGCGCACGTCCGGATTGCCCCCTACGTGCACCGGACGCCGGTGTTCAGGTGCCGGTCGCTGGACGCACAAGTGGGCGCCGAGCTCCACTTCAAATGCGAGAACCTGCAGAAGATCGGGGCGTTCAAGGCGCGAGGCGCGACCAATGCGGTGTTCGCGCTTTCCGACGACGAGGCGCGCCGGGGCGTTGTCACGCACTCATCGGGCAATCACGGCGCGGCGCTCGCGTACGCGGCCAGGGCGCGCGGGATTCCGGCGTGGGTCGTGATGCCGGAGAATGCGGCCACGGTGAAGCAGGACAACGTGCGCCGCCAGGGCGCGACGATCCGGTTCTGTGCGCCGACGGTGTCGGCGCGCGAGGCCGCGTGCGCGGCGATCCAGGCGGAAACGCAGGCGACGCTGATCCATCCATTCGACAATGCGCGCGTGATCGCCGGCCAGGCAACGGCGGCGCTCGAGCTCATCGAGGCAGTGCCGGCTCTCGACGTCGTGATCGCGCCGGTGGGTGGCGGCGGATTGCTGTCGGGCACCGCCATTGCCGTGCGGTCGTTGCGGCCCACCATGCGCGTCCTCGGCGCCGAGCCGGCGAACGCCGACGACGCGGCACGAAGCTTCCGCTCGGGTCGGGTCGAACCGCTGCCGGCGACTTCCACGATCGCCGACGGCCTGCGGACGACGCTTTCCGAGCGAACGCTCGCCGCCATCCGTGAGCACGTGGCCGCGATCGGCATCGCGAGCGAGGACGCGATCGTGCGCGCGATGCGCATGACCTGGGAGCGAATGAAGCTCGTCATCGAGGCGTCGTCAGCGGTGCCGCTCGCGTGTCTGCTCGAGGGCACGCTCGATGTGGCGGGCGCGCGCGTGGGCATCATCATCTCCGGCGGCAATGTCGACCTCGATCGGCTACCATGGCACGAATGACTACGACGCACCTCTCATGACCACCGGCCGGCCTTCGCGGGCCACGGCGCTGCTGCTCAACGGCGCGCATGCGCTCGACCACATGTTCCTGCTGATCTTCGCGACGGCCGTCGTACCCATCGCGGCCGAGTTCGGCTTCGCGGGCTGGGAGGATCTGATGCCGTACAGCGTCGGCGCGTTCGTGCTGTTCGGCCTGGGCGCGCTGCCCGCCGGGCGTCTGGGCGACCTGTGGGGACGCCGGCGGATGATGCTGGTCTTCTTCTTCGGGATGGGCGCATCCGCGCTGCTGGTCGGCCTGACTGCGAACGCATGGCAGCTCGCGGCTGCACTGACACTCGTCGGCGCATTTTCGTCGATCTATCATCCGGTCGGAATTCCAATGCTCGTGCGCGATGCGCGCCGTCCCGGCCTCACGATCGGCATCAACGGCCTTGCCGGCAATCTCGGCGTGGCGCTCGCCGCGGTGACGACGGGCCTGCTCGTCAAGTACTTCGGGTGGCGGGCGGCGTTCGCGGTACCCGGTCTCGTCGCGCTCGCCTGCGGCCTGGCGTTCGCGCGGGTCGCCCCTGCCGAGGCGCAGCCGCCCGCGCACGGTGCGCGCACCGGCAGCGCGCACGATCCGCGGACGGTTGCGCGGGTCCTGGCGGTGATGACGGTCGCCGCAATCTCGTCCGCGCTGCTGTTCAACTTCACGACCAACGGCAACGGCCAGCTCCTGCGCGAGCGCTTCGCCGGCATCGTCGAGGACCCGGCCGTGCTCGGGATGCCTGCTCGCGGGCGTCTACCTGATCGCGTCGTTCGCGCAGGTCGTCGTGGGCCTCCTCATCGACCGCTATCCGCTCAAGTACCTCTACGCGGGCATCGTGGCCATGCAGGTGCCGCTCTTCGCTGCCGCGGCCGGGGCGTCGGGCTGGACGCTCTTCGTGCTGCAGATTCTGTTCATGAGCGTCGTGTTCGGCGCGATTCCGTTCACCGATGCGATGATCGTCCGCTATGTCGACGACCGCGTGCGCTCGCGCGTCTCCGGAATCCGGCTCACGGTTTCCTTGGGCGTGAGCTCGGCCGCCGTCTGGCTGCTGGGCCCGCTGGTCAAGGCGAATGGCTTCGGCTCGCTGCTGATCGCGATGGCCGGCATCGCCTGTGTCACGCTCGCGGCGGTCACGCTGCTCCCGCCTCCCGCCGCGCGCGCGGGTGTCGAACCGAAGGAACTCAGCGCCGGACCGACGCGATCGACTCCCGTAGCGCGTTGAACACCCCGGGGGCCGCGGCGATCACTTCGTTGGTGCGCAGGAAATCCTGGCCTCCGGCGAAGTCGCCGACGCGACCACCGGCCTCCCTCACGATCAGCGAGCCGGCCGCGACGTCCCACGGCTTCAGGCTCATGACCCAGAAACCGTCGAGGCGGCCCGAGGCGACATAGGCGAGGTCGAGCGCGCACGCGCCGGCGCGGCGAATGCCCGCGCATTGGGCGAGGAGTTCGCCCAGCACCGGCAGATAGGCCGCGAGCTTCGGATGGCTTTTCGTCGGGAAACACGGTTCCGACCAGCGCCTGGTCGAGGCGCACGCACGTCGAGGTGCGGATCGGCGTGCCGTTGACCTGGGCGCCCTTGCCCTTGATCGCCGTGAACAGCTCGTCGCGGATGGGATCGAGGACCACGGCATGCGTCACGTCCGGGCCGTGGGTGAGCGCGATCGATACCGCATAGAAGGGGTAGCCATGGATGAAGTTCGCGGTCCCGTCGATCGGGTCGACGATCCACTGGTGCGTGTTCCGGCTGTCGCCGGCCTCTGCCTTGATCTGGCTGACGATCTCGCCCGACTCCTCGCCGACGATCGCATGCGCCGGGAAGGCGGCGCGCAGCGTTGCGATGATCGCGTTCTCCGCCTCGGCGTCGGCATTGCTCGCGATGTCGGCGTGGTTCTTGGCATGCGAAGGCAGCCGCTTGAGGTCACGCGCGGCGTCGACGATCACCGATGCCGCGCGGCGCGCGGCGCGGACGGCGACGGCGAGGACGGCGTCGTTGATCATGGAACCGATTCTACCGCGGCCGCCGGCGGCCGGCGGCGCTCTGGCGTTTTCGCTGCGCGTTGTGTACTCTTTCCGGCAGACCTCGCGCCGCGACCCCTGCCGTGCGAGGCCCGCCGCACGGCCGACATCTTCGCGTCAGCCGACCCGTACGCGCAGCATCATGCCGCCGTCCTCGTGCTCGAGGTTGTGGCAGTGAAACAGGTAGACCTGCGGGCCGGCGAACGGGAGCCGGAAGTCGATCGCGACCTTCACCGACTCGCCGGGCCACACGAGTACCGTGTCCTTGAGGCCGAGGTCGGTGGCGACGCGGCCCTGCGCATCGACCGCAAGCGGCGCGAGCGCGTCGGGGCTCGTCTCGCGCTCGAGCACGCGGAACTGGAAGCCGTGCAAGTGCATCGCGTGCGGCATGCTCGTGTGGTAATTGCGAATGAGCCACGTCTCGACGGCATGACGCGCGACGACGATCGGCGTCGCGCCAACGTCGTAGACGAGATCGTTGATCCGCCAGCGCCCCTTGGAGAAGCCCAGGCGCAGCGGTCGCGCATCGCCCGCCGCGGCGGGCATGGGCGGCAGCGCCGACAACCGCCCCGGTACCGGCGTCGCGGGCGCACCGCGCTCGCGCACGCGAAATTGCAGGAACGCGAAGGCGGCACCGTCGCTGTGACTTGCTGGCATCGGCTCGCCGGTGGACGTTGCCGCAGCGTGCATCGCCGCGTCCGCCGCCGGCGGTTCGCCGTTTCGGCGCGGCGCGAGCTCGGCGTGCATCGGGTCGAAGGCACCGCTTTCGAGGAGCACGAAGTCGCCGACCGACAGCCCGCTGAAATTCACGAGCAGATCGACGCGCTCGGCCGGCGCGACAAAGACTTCGGTGACGGCGGACGGCGTTTCGAGGAGCCCGCCGTCGGTGCCGACCAGCAGGAACGGCAGGGCGCTGCCGTCGTCGCGCGTGAACCCGAGGCGGAAGACGCGCGCGTTCGCCGCGTTGAGCACGCGCAGCCGGTAGCGTCGCGCCGCGACGTCGAGGTACGGACGCGGCGTGAAGTTGACGAGCACCTCGTCGCCGTACCAGCCATGCAGCAGATCGAACGCCGACGGTGCGTACGTGTCGAGCGCCGCGCTCCTGCGGTCGCTGATGACCAGCGGGATTTCCGTTGCGCCCGGAACGAGGTCGAGCGCGCGGCGCAGCGCAAGCTCGTCCGCGTCCTCGACCGCGAAGAGGCCGAACAGGCCGCGCCGCACCTGCGCCGCCGTCGTGCCGTGCGGATGGGGGTGGTACCAGTAGAGGCCGGATCGGTTGCGGACCGTGAACGAGTATTCGAAATCGCGCCCCGGGCCGACGAGGAACTCGCCGTTGCCGTCGTTCGCGGTGTCGATCGTGAGCCCGTGCCAATGCGCGACCGTGGGCTCCTGCAGGTCGTTCGCAAGCCGGATGCGCACGCGGGCACCGGTTCGGGCGACGAGCGTCGGATTGACGTGGTCGTGTCCGCCGGCGTTGCTCGCGAAGGCGAGCGCCGGCCCGGCTCCCCGGTGGGCCGTCGCGCGCAGCGTCACGGGGCCCTGATCGATCGGGAGCCGGGCCAGCAGCCCGGCCGGTCCGGGAACATGAAGCGGGACGTCGAAGCGGGCGGGCGTCGTGCAACGGTCGCCCGCCGCGCCTCGATCGGGGGCGCGCGCGGCACGCGTGAGTGCTCCCGCAGCGGCGCCGCCGCAAAGCGCGGCCAGGCGCTGCAGCGTACGCCGGCGGCACGAGGAAGCCATGACCATCGCGATCGATCATCGATTCGGCAATGCGGCGACTCTAGCGCCTCTCGCCGCCACGGTCGAGCCGGTAGGCAAGCCCCACCCAGACCCCGAATGGGGCGGCCGGGGACTGGAACGGCTCGGGACCCGCGAGACTCGCGTCGAACGTATTGCCGGGGCCGCGGAAATAGTTGGCGCCGAGAATCCCGAAATTCCGATAGGCAGTGTCGAACAGGTTGTCGATCCGGGCGAAGAGCTGCCAGTCGCGCGCCATCTGCCAGGAGGCGTCCAGCGCGGCGAACGCATAGCCCGCCACCGTTCCGTTCGGGTCGGCGTTGTTCTCGTTGCCGCGCGCGTATTGCGCGCTCGCCGCGAGCAGCGAGATGCCGATCGCGAACGGCCCCTGCGTCCAATCGGCGCGGAGGCGCAACGCGCTTCGTGGCAGTCCCGGAAGCCGGTTGCCCGGCTGGACGTGGATATCGCCGTCGGCATCGGCGGTCGAGTTGTTCGGACTGCTCGCGGTGAATCCGGTCTCGAAGGTCGCGTCGAGCAGGCTGTACCGCGCGGTGATTCGCAGCGGGCCGAACGTGCCGCCGGCCGTCAACTCGATGCCTTGGCGGCGTGTCCTGCCGACATTCTGGAAATAGCCGGCATTGACGGCGCCGCTGCCGGCGCTGATGAACTGGATGTCGTCGGAAAGATCGGTCCGGAATATCGCCGCGCTGTAGAAACCCTCGCCGCCGAGGCGGCCGCGAAGCCCTGCCTCGAAGGTGGTGGCCCGGACCGGCTTGCAGCGGCGGATCGGCGACGAAGATGTTCGGCAGCGTGCAGGGCGCTCGGATCGGCGCAGGTCAGCTCGACCGGCGAGGGCACGCGCATTCCCTGGCTCACGCCGCCAAAGACGTTGAGCTGCGTGCTGGCGGTCCACGTGATCCCGGCGGCGGGGTTGAACCGCCGGTACGTGCTCGTGCCGTTGATCGCGGGCGCTTCGCCGGTGCGGTCCTGCGTCGTGATCCGCGCCGCGTTGTAGCGACCGGAGACGATGACGTTCCAGCGCTGGTGCAACCGCATCGTGTCAGCGACGTAGAGGCCGGTATAGCGATTGGTCGTCGCGACGTCGGTCGCCGAGTTCGAAGTCGCCGACGCCGATCGTTTCGCGGTCGCCGGCGAACGTGGCCGGTTGCGCGCTCTGGACGAAATCGGTCGTGCCGGTGTCGAACGCGACGCCGGCGACGACCTGATGTGTCACTGTCGCCCACGTGCGCTGGAGCGACGCCTGCACCGAAGCGCCCCACGACCGCGTGCTGCGCGTCCGAGAACAGGTTGAATGCCTCGTGCGGGTCCGCGGGCGGCGCGTAGTCGCCATTGACGTTGCTGTTGACGCCGCTGGTCTTGACCTGCCGGAAGTACGCGTTGGCGGCGACGATCGTCGTCTGGTCGATGGCGTGCTGCCAGTTGACGCTGCCGAAGCCGAGCCGGTTGTCGGTCGTATCGGGCCACGTATACGCCTGCTTCGGGTTGCCGAGCATCGACACCGGCAACGCCTGCGTGCCCTCGAGATGGTTGTCAGCGAGCGTGAGCCGCGACGTTGAAGTCGTCGTGCGCGCCGCGGCCGTCGACACGCGCGTACAGGCGGCGGATCCGGGTCGACGAATGGTCGCGCCAGCCGTCGTCGTCGATGCGCTTCGAACGCGGCGAAGCCAGCGAGCGTGCCGCCCGCGCCGCCCGCGTCGACGGCGACCTCCGTGCGGCCGAACGAGCCCGCCGGAAGCGTGGCGCCGGCGCCGCCGATCCGCGAAACCGTCCTTCATGTTGATCGTCAGCGCGCCGCCCAGCGTGTTCAGGCCGAAGACGGGTTCGAGCCCGGCAGCAGCTGCATCGACGCGACCGCGTTCTTCGGCAGCAGGTCCCAGTTGACGACGTCGGCGAACGCTTCGTTGATCCGCACGCCGTCCTGGAAGACGGACAATCCCTGCGGTGTCCCGAGCAGCGACGAGGCGGTGAAGCCGCGAAAGCTGACGTCCGGCTGGAACGTGTTGCCGGTCGGCGAATTGACGCGACACGCTGTTCGCATTGAGGTCGAGAAAATCGGCGACGCCCGCCGGTCGCTGCCGCGCGAGGTCGCGCGCCCCGAAGGTCTGCACGTTGGCGGGCACCTGCTGAGCGGCGTGCCGAGACCCGGCAGCGGCGTCGTCCCGACGACCTCGACGGTGCCGAGCGGCACCGGAATCGTCGGCCGCTGGTGCCCGCCGCGGGCGCCGTCAGCGCCAGCCGCAGAGAACCCGCAGCAGCCACCGCGCGCGGCGCGTCGCGCAGGTCGCCATTCAACGGATCGCGACGCCCCACGGCAATTCGCCGACGGGAATCTCCGCCGATCTTCTCGTAGCTCGTCGGTGTCGATCACCGCGACGGCGTTCGACCGCCCGCACGCGACGTAGAGCTTCTTTCCGTCCGGCGTCAGCGCCATGTTCCACGGCCGCTTGCCTACCGGCGTCTCGGCGACGATCGCGTTGGTCGCCGTGTCGAGCACCTGCACCGTGCCCTTGCCGCCGGACGACAGGAAGACGCGCTTGCCGTCGGGATGGACGACGACGCCGTTCGAGCGGCTCGCCACCTTGATCCGGGCGATGACCTCCTGCTTCGCCGTGTCGAACACATTGACCATGTCGGCGTTCTCGGCGGCGACGTAGGCGCGGCTGCCGTCGGGCAGGAAGCCGATGCCGCGCGGCCGGTCGCCGACCTTCACCGACTTGACGACCTCGCCCTTCGCGACGTCGACGATGTCCACCGAGTCGGCTTCCTCGGCGCTCACGTAAAGCCACTTGCCGTCCGGGCTCCACACGGCGTGCTCCGGATTCTTGCCGCTTCATCTTGAACTTGCGGGCGACGGCTCAGCTTCGTCGCATCGACGACGCACGACCTGGTCGTTTTCCTCGATCGCCGCCGAGATCCACTTGCCGTCCGGGGAGAGGTAGATCGCTTCCGGCGAATCGCCGAGCGGCACGCGCGCGATCTCCACCCGCTTTTCGGTGTCGACGACGACCAGCGCGTTCGGGTCTGGTCGCTCAAGTAGAGCCGCGTCGCCGTCGAGCGACAGCGCTACGCCGCGCGGCTTCTGGCCGAACTTGAGCGTCGCCGTGACCTTGTCGGTGGCGGTATCGATCAGTGATACTGTCGCCGAGCCCTCGTTCGGAACGTAGGCAATCGGCGCGGCGGCCGCGGTCGACGCAAGCAGCGCGACGGCGGCGAGCGCAAGGAATGCGGTCAAACGGTTTGCGGTCATCACGATCCACAGGTGACGGTCAGATGGCCGCCGCGATGTCGCACGCGTGCGTACCATTATCTATCGTACACGACTTCGCTTCGTGGTATCGTCCGCGCCGCCCCGAGCCATGCCGCTCATCCGATGAACCCGCCACCTCGTCCCCGCCGGCGCGCGGTCGTGCGCAGCGCGACGCTGGCGCTCATTGTCGGCCTCGGTTCGGGGTGGAGCGGCGCCGCCGCGGCCGACAACGAGCCGCAGGCCACATGGCTCGATCCTGTCGTTGTCACCGCGACCCGAAGCGCGGAGCGCGCGTTCGACCTGCCGGTCGCGATCGACACGGTCGACAAGGACCAGATCCAGCGCGATCAGTTGCAGATCAACCTGTCGGAATCGCTCGCACGCGTGCCCGGAATCTTCGTCGGGAACCGCTGGAACTTTGCGCAGGATCTCGCCGTGTCCATACGCGGCTTCGGCGCCCGTGCCAATTTCGGCGTGCGCGGCGTGCGGCTCTACCAGGACAACATCCCGGCGACGATGCCCGACGGCCAGGGGCAAACCGGGAGCTTCAGCCTCGTCTCGGCGCAGCGCATCGAAGTGCTGCGCGGGCCGTTCTCGTCGCTCTACGGCAATGCGTCGGGCGGCGTGATCTCGGTGTTCACCGAGGATGGGCCGGCGGTGCCTGTCGCCAACGCGCAACTGATCGGCGGCAGCTACGCGACCTGGAACGCAATCGCGAAGGTCGAGGGGCAGGGCGGCCCGGTCAACTACGTGCTCGCCGGCAACCGGTTTGAAACCGACGGATACCGCGATCACAGCACGGCCACGCGCGTGCTCGGCAACGCGAAGGTCCGGCTCGCAGCGGCGCCCGACACGGCGATTGTCCTGATCGCGAATTCGCTGCGCCAGCCCGAAGCGCAGGATCCGCTGGGTCTCACGCGCGCGCAGTGGCAGGCGAATCCGCAGCAGGCAGATCCGGCGGCCACATTGTTCAACACGCGCAAGACGGTCAACCAGTTCCAGGGGGGCGCAAGCGTCGAGCAGCGCTTTTCGAGCGACACGGACGCGCGGGTCACCGCGTACGG
Source organism: uncultured beta proteobacterium (assembly GCA_963783525.1). GTDB lineage: Bacteria > Pseudomonadota > Gammaproteobacteria > Burkholderiales > Casimicrobiaceae > CAIWHR01. Next base: position 12,035 of record CAWAOF010000007.1, on the reverse strand, counting down.
CGGGTCGCGGCAGGTGCGGCAGTATCTCTCGCTGCAGGGCACGGCGATCACGTCGTCCGGGGGCGTCAACGATCTCGATCGCACGTACGGCGGCGTCGATGCGCGGCTCACGACGCGCTTCGCGCTCGCGGGCGGCCCGGCGGCGCTGACGCTGGGGGCCAATTACGAGTCGGAGCGCGAGCACCGGCAGGGCTTCGTCAACAACTTCGGCAACCTGGGCGACCAACGTCGCAACGAGGACAATACGCTGTCGAACACCGACGGCTACCTGCAGCTCGAGTGGACGCCGCTGCCGCCGTTGTCGCTGTTCGCGGGCGCGCGCTACAGCGACGTGCGGTTCGACAGCGTGGATCATTTCGTTGTCGGCGCCAACGGCGACGACAGCGGCCGGAGCAATTACAACCACGCGAGCCCCGTGTTCGGGATCGTCTGGCATGTCGGGGAAGATCTCAACGTCTATGCGAACTACGGTCAGGGCTTCGAAACGCCGACGTTCACCGAGCTTGCCTACCGGACGGTCGGCACCGGCCTCAATCTGGCGCTGCAGCCGAGCGTCAGCAAATCGGGCGAGGTCGGCGTGAAGGTGCTGTTCGGCCGGCAACAGCGCCTCAACCTCGCGCTTTTTGACATCGAGACTTCGAACGAGATCGTGATCGATACGGCAACCGGCGGGCGCACGACGTACAAGAACGCCACCGGCACGCGCCGGCGCGGCGCCGAAGCAGCGTGGCAGGGCGAACTCGGCGCCGGCTTCGCGGGCTACGCGTCGTACACGTGGCTGTCGGCGACCTTTTCGAACGCTACCACCACGGGCCTGCCGCCGCAGATCGTCCCGGAAGGCGCGCGGCTGCCGGGCGTCCCGGCCGCGAATGCCTACGGCGAGATCACGTGGTCGTACCCGCCGGCCGCCGGGCTCGTCGCCGGGCTCGAGGTCCAGTATGCGGGCCGGATGTACGTGAACGACCGCAACACCGACTACGCACCGGCGTATACGATCGGCAACCTGCGCATCGGGTTCGAGCAGCGCACCGGTGCCTGGCTGCTGCGCGAGTTCGTCCGCCTCAACAACTTCACGAACCGCAACTACGTCGGGTACGGTCATCGTCGGCGACACGAACGGCCGCTACTTCGAGCCGTCGGCCGAGCGCAACTTCCTGATCGGGGTCAGCTTCAGTGCCTCATTCTGACGACGCCGCGCGGTACACGCGCGTCGCGATCATCCTGCATTGGACGATTGCGCTGCTCGTGATCGCGCAGTTCGCATGGGGCTGGTGGATGCAGACGATTCCGAAGCAACCGGTCGGTCCGCGGGTGGATGCGTTCAACCTGCACAAGTCGGTCGGCTTGACGATCCTTGCGCTGATGGTCGTGCGCCTCGGGTGGCGGCTCACCCACCGGCCGCCGCCGCTGCCGCCGATGCCGGCGTGGCAGGCTACCCTCGCGCGCCTGACGCACATCCTGCTTTATGCGGCGCTGTTCGTGCAGCCGCTCTGCGGTTACCTCGGCTCCGAGCTCAGTGGATATCCCGTCAAGTTCTTCGGACTGACACTGCCGGCGTGGGCCGGTAAGAACGTTGCGGCCAAGGACTTGCTGAGCGTCGCTCACCTCGTGACGAGCTGGGTGATCGCGGCCTTGGTCAGCCTGCATGTCGCCGGCGCGCTGAAGCACGCCCTCATCGCGCGCGACGGTCTGCTCGCGCGAATGGGCGTCGGACGGACCCGTAGCCCGCGTTGAGCGGCAGGAAGACCCGCGCGGCTGAGGCAGTCGCCACGGCCGCCTCGGGATCAGTGCGAGCGAAACCCGGGCGATGCGGCGTCACGAGTCCGATCTTCCTTCGAGCAGACGTAGCGTATCCGCATGATTGCCGTCCCGGGCGATGTCCGCGGCCGACTTGCCGCGGTTGTCCTTGAGATCGGTGCGAGCGCCGGCGTCGAGCAGCGCCTTCACGGTGGCGGTCTTCCCAAATCCCGCTGCCCACATGAGCGCGGTCAGGTCATTGTTGTAGATGGCGTTGGGGTCGACCCCGTGGGCGAGGAAGATCGTGACGATCTCCGTGTTGCCGGCGCCGGCCGCATAGGTCATCGCGTTCTTGTTGAGGCGGTCGACGGCGTCGATATTGGCGCCCCGCGTGAGCAGCAGCGTGACCATGTCCGCCCGCCCGCCGTAGGCGGCTGCCATCAGCGGCGTCACCCCGTTGAGGGCAGCGAGATTCACGTCGGTGCCGGCGTCGAGCATCATCCTCGCCATCGCGACGTCGTTCTTCTTGAGCGCTATCAGCAGCGCCGTTTCGCCGAGCCGATTACGCGCGTTGGCGGCGGCGCCCGAGCTGAGCGAGCGCTCGAGCGCCGGGGCGTCGCCGTTGCGCGCCGCGAGCAGCAACCGGGCATTGACGGAAAGGTCCTGTTCGGCGGCACGCGCCGGCGCGCTCATTAGCGCCACCGCAGCGACCAGGATGACGGGGCAGGCGCGCAACAGCATCAGGACTCCCCTGGCTCTCGAGTGGCAGGTGCATTGGCTGTTGCGGCGCACAACGCGCATGCCATTTACAATCAAGCAACTGAAGGAATATAACCCAGCTTCGCCCGAAGCGTATCGGGCACGTGACGCGTCGTCATGTACCCGATCGGGTCGTCCCCCACAATTCCAACAAGGAGGTAAGAATGCTCCATCCAAATGGGTTGGTGGTTGCAGTAGCACTGGCCGCCGCGTCGCTAGGCATCGCGGGGCTCGCGGGGGCGCAGGAGGTCTCCGGCAGCGCAACGACCACGACGAAGGCGATGACCAAGGCGCCGCCGGCGATCACGCAGGCGATGCTCGATGTCGCCGGCGGCGACGCGAAGAACTGGATCCATCCGAACGGCAGCTACGAACAGACGCGGTACTACCCCGGCGCGCAGATCAATGGGGCGAACGTCGGCAGGCTCAAGCCCGCGTTCGTCTTCCAGACCGCGGTGCTCGAGTCGATGGAAACGGCGCCGATCGTCGTCGACGGCGTGATGTTCCTGACGACGTCGTTCAACCACGTCTACGCGATCGACGCCGTCACCGGCGAGGAGTTCTGGCATTACAAGCAGAAGCTCGGCCCGATCGTGACCGTCTGCTGCGGGAACAACAACCGCGGCGTGGCGATCGAGGGCGGCCGGCTGTTCATGGGAACGATCGACGCGAAACTGGTCGCGCTCGACGCGAAGACCGGCAAGGTCCTGTGGGAGACCCAGATCGCCGATCCGGAGAAGGGTTACTCCGAGACGATGGCGCCCGCGGTAGTCGACGGCAAGGTGCTGATCGGCACGAACGGCGGCGAATACGGCGTCCGGGGCTTCGTGAAAGCGTTCAACGCCAGCGACGGCAAGTTGCTGTGGACGTTCTACACGATTCCCGAAAAGGGCCACGAAGGGGTGTGGGCGGCCAACGATGCAACCGGCCGCGACATGCACCGCGACATCGCCGCCGAGAAGAAGATGCTCGCCGACAAGGGCAGCGACTTCTATCAGACACTGGGCGGCGGTGTCTGGATGACGCCCGCGATCGACAAGAAGACGCGCACGGTGTTCTTCGTCGTCGGCAATCCGTCGCCCGACCTGTACGGCGCGATCCGCCCGGGCGACAACCTGTACACCAATTCGATCGTCGCGATCGACCTCGACACGGGTACCTACAAGTGGCATTACCAGTACATCGCCCACGACGTCTGGGACCTCGACGCCGTCAGCCCGCCGATCCTGACGCAGGCGAAGGACAAGGACGGCAAGATGGTTGACGTCGTCATCCACGGCGGCAAGACCGGCCACATCTACGTCCACGAGCGCAACACGGGCAAGCTGATCCGGTTCTCGGAGGCGATGATCCCGCAGGAGAACATGTGGGTGCTGCCGACGAAGGAAGGCGCGCGGATGTTGCCCGGTGCGAACGGCGGCGTCGAATGGTCGCCGATGGCCGTCAACGCGAAGCTGCGCCTTGCCTACGCCGCGAACCTGCACCAGCCGATGACCTACCACGTCGAGGAGTCGCCGTATCCCGGCGGCAAGCTCTGGCTGGGTGGCGCGTTCAAGACGATCCCGAGCGAAGAGCAATGGGGCCGTCTGGTCGCCGTCAACCTGGACGCGGGCAAGGTCGCATGGGGCACGAAGACGCCGCAGCCGCTGATCGGCGGCGTGCTCGCGACGGCCGGCAACCTCGTCTTCAACGGCGAGGCCAACGGGTGGTTCAAGGCCTTCGACGCGGCGACGGGCAAGGAGCTGTGGAAGTATAACTGCGGCGCGGGCGTCAATGCCCAGCCGTCTCGTACATGGTGGGCGGCAAGCAGTACGTGGCCGTCGCCGCCGGCGGCAACAACCAGATCGACGCGAAGCGAGGCAACAGCGTCTTCGTATTCGCGCTGCCGTAGAGCGAGTCGTCGCAAGCCGCGGCCGCTCCGCTGCGGCGGGGTGGGCGTTGCGCTGTCCGGCAACGACGATTCCCTCGCCATGATTCGTTTTCTCGCGCTGCTCGCCGCCGTGGTCGTCGCGGCGGCGCCGGCCCGGGGGCAGAACACCCCGGCCACCTCCCCCGCGATACCACCGAAGGCGGCGGCCTGCTTCGCCTGCCACGGCCCGAACGGCAATTCGGAGAATGCCGTGTATCCGATCCTCGCCGGCCAGTCGTGGCGCTACATCTATATCCAGCTCAAGGACTTCAAGGAAGGGCGCAGAAGCGACTCCGCGATGTCGCCGATGGTCGCCGATCTTTCGCGCGACGACATGATCGCGCTGGGCAATTTCTTTGCGGCGCAGAAGCCGCTGCCGGTGAAGTTCAAGCCCGACGCCGCGCGGATCGACGCGGGCCGCAGGACATCCGACGCCGTGCTCTGCCCGATGTGCCATCTGGGGGGGTTTGTCGGGCAGAACGAGATCCCGCGCGTGGCTGGACAATGGCCCGAGTACATCAAGAAGCAGCTTTTCGACTTCAGGGCGCGGCGCCGCACCAACGACGCTGGGAACATGACGAGTGTCGCCGGGACGCTCTCCAACGACGATATCGAAAACCTCGCGCAATACATCGCGAACCTGAACTGACCGCCGGGCAGCACGAGCCGCCGGCGCGGGGCCGGAGCCGCGATTCGAGCAGCCCGAAACTGCAGGCTCGTGCGCTCGATGCACACATCGGAGCGACGCTTGCAATCCCGCGCGTGTGGGCGCAGCATTTACCGCCTGCGCTCCTGAGGTCCCGCCGGATCGCAGAGGGCATCCGCAGCGCGTCGCGACGTCGAGTCTGGCAGGGGGCATCCTTTGCGAACTCGATTCGTATCGCGAGTGCTCACGGGGAGATCGACATGGCAGCGGCCAGAGGAATCGCGAGACGGAAGGGATTCGTCGCAGCTCGGGTGCAGCTGGGCACAGCACCGGTGTGGTCGCTGCTGGCCGCATGCGGCGGTCTGTCGCTGGCAACGTCCGTCGCGCTGGCCGGCGTCACGGACGCCGACATCCTCAAGGACGCGAAGACGCGGGGGGACGTCGTGTCGTACGGGATGGGCCCGCACCAGCACCGGTTCAGCTTCCTCGACAAGATCAACACGACTAACGTCGCGAAGCTGGTGCCCGCCTGGGCGCTGTCCTTCGGCGACTACGCGGCGGCGTGACGACGGCCGAAGCCTGGCCTCGGGGCGTTCTTCGGCATAACGAACGAATTCAGGGGAGCCAGCGGTGCGAGTCTCGATGAGGCCGCAGCTCAACCGGAATTGACTCTCGTAAGGAGCTGCACGATGTCGAAGTTCAGCCAAGAACGACGGGACGCGCTGAAGTCCACTTGCAGGCTCGTAACGGTGACGGCATTTGCATCGTGCCCCGGCGTGAAGGTGTTCGCGGCCGGTGGTGCGATGCCGCTTGCGCAGTCCACGGGGGTGCCGCAGGTCGGTGACACCTTCGTCTTGTCGAGAGGCCCGAACAAGGGCAAGGAGGTCATGGTCGCCGACGTGGTCCTCGGCGCGCGGCCGGAATTGGCGGTGGCGAAGAATCCGAGCACGGGCAAGCTGGAACAAGACGACGCTGGAGAGCACGATCACGCCACCGTTCTCTTCTACAGGGTGGCGCCGGATGCCTACCCGGCCGGCATGAAGGAAGACACGGTGGAAGGCATCTCGTGCTACACGGCCGTGTGCCCCCATCTCGGCTGCCTGGTCGACGGGTGGGACGCGACGGCCAAACTGTTCAAGTGTCCCTGCCACGATGCGACTTTCGATCCCGTGAAAGAGGGACAACTCATCAGCGGGCCGCGCATGCGCGTACTTCCACTTATTCCCATCAAGGCAGTGGATGGGAAGCTGGTGGTAGCCGGCAAGCCCACCGGTTATATCGGTGTGAAGAAAGGCTGAAGCGCTGGACCTCGTAGTGGCGCTGCTCTAGAGACACTGAACCAGGAGGACACAATGAGCGAGATGAAGAGAGGCTTGTCTGCGGTGGTCGCATCGACGCCACTCCTGCTGGCGATTGCGTCCGGTCCTGCGTTCGGCCAAGCGGACGCCTCCAACCGGCCTTTCCGTCCGGTCACCGCGGCGATGATGAGCAATCCGCCTGCTTCGGAATGGCTCCAATACCGTCGCACCTTCGACGGGCACGGCTTCAGCCCGCTGACAAAGATCACGAAGGCGAATGTCGGCAAACTGGTGCCGATCTGGGAGTTTTCGACCGGCTTGACGAAGGGCCACGAAGTCGTTCCGATCGAACACGACGGAGTGCTCGTGATCTCCGCCTCGTACAACGTGTTCTTCGGGTTGGATGCGCGCAGCGGCAAATTCCTGTGGAAGTACGAGCGCGAACTTCCGGACAAGGCCTTGGCCGTGGTCTGCTGCGACGTGGTCAACAAGGGCGGCGTCTTCTACGGTAACAACGTCTACTTCGGCACCATCGACGCGCATCTCATTGCGTTGAACGCCAAGACCGGCAAATTGGTCTGGGATACGAAGGTTGCCGACTACTCCGATGGCATCACGATCACCGGCGCTCCGCTGGTAGTGAAGGGCAACATCATCACCGGGATGACCGGCGGCGAGTTCGGCGCCCGCGGACGGTTGATCGCCGTGAACGCCGAGACCGGAAATATCGCCTGGACCACCTACACGATTCCCGGACCCGGCGAGCCCGGTAACGACACCTGGGGCGGCACGGAGACTTGGAAGCGCGGCGGTGGAACCACCTGGACCACGGGCTCGTACGACGAAAAGCAGAACCTGATCTTCTGGCCGACCGGCAACCCCGGCCCGTGGAACGGATCGGTTCGGCCGGGCAAGAACATCGGCACGTCGTCGATCATCGCCTTCGATGGCGACACCGGCGCGATCAAAGCCCAGTTCCAGTTCGTGCCCCACGACATGTGGGATTACGACAACATCGCGCAGCCGATGCTGATCGACATCATGAAGGACGGCAAGAAGATCGAAGGACTCTTCGAGCCGAACAAGAACGGCTACGTGTACATGGTCGAACGCAGCAACTTCGGTCCCGGCACCGTCGACAACATCAAGTTCGTCTACGGCGAACCGTTCATGCCGGTCACGGTGTGGAAGGGCCTGGACGCGACGGGGCACCCGATCTTCGACCCGGCGAAGGACCCGACGAACGGCAACCTGGTCGATGTATGCCCGTCTTTCCTGGGTGGCGCGAACTACATGGTCCCCGCCTACGACGCCGCCAGGAAGCTGGCGTTCTTTTCGGGCAACTACTGGTGCGAAACGATCAAGAGCCTTCCGCCTGAGCCCTGGAAACCCTATGCCGCGTACGTGCAGGCCGAGTTCAACATGTACGTTCAGAAGGGGATCGATGGTGCCGGTGGTTTCGTGAAGGCGATCGATGTGAACACCGGCAAGACGAAGTGGACGCATTCGATGCCTGACTCGAGCTGGGGTGGCCTGTTGTCGACTGCCTCGGGGCTGGTCTTCGGCGGCGGTACCGACACCCGCGACCTGTTTGCGCTGGACGCGGATACCGGCAAGGTGCTCTGGAGGCACCGCTCGAACTCGGGCTTGGTAGGCGCCCCGATCACCTATGAGATCGATGGCCAGCAGTATGTTTGCTACGTCGTTGGCTTCGGCGGGGCGATTCCGATCTGGACCGGCGAGATCAAGGACAAGTACCACCAGAACACGCCGCAGGGCGGCATGGTCATGGTCTTCGCCGTGAAGTAGCCTGCGGATCTCCAACCGAGGGTGAGGCGGGAAGGCGGCGTAAGCCTTCTGCCTCCCCGCTCGTTTGCGCTGGCCAGAACTTGGAAAGAAGCGGCGCCAGGCCCGGCGGCAGGCCGGGCCTGGCGAAGCGCCGGTCTAATCGCCGGCGCAGCGGAAGCCCGAGAACCTGAGCTTCCTGTTGGCGGAAACGAAGCCGCGAACCGAGACGCGCATGCTCTTTGCCGAGGTGAACCAGGAGCCACCGCGCATTGCCACGAAGATCGGGTCCTCGGGCTTGTACGGATCGTTGGTGAACTGCCAGACATTGCCGAGCATGTCGTAGAGCTGGAATCCATTGGGCAACTTCGTGGCCACCTCCTGCGTTCGGCCACCGCTGTTGTCCTTGTACCAGGCGATTGCATCGAGGTCGCCGTAACGCGCCGCCGGGCTGCCGCCGCGGGCAGCGTACTCGTACTCGCGCTCGGTGGGGATTCGCATTCCGATGTCGGTGCAGTATTTCAGCGCGTCGCCCCAATTCACGCGCTCGACGGGCAACTGCTCGCTGCCCTTGTGGAAGCTCGGATTCGTCCCGATGACGCGCTTGTACGCGGCCTGCGTGACGAGGGTCTGGCCGATCCAGAAGCCCTTGGCGATCGTGACCTCGCGCTGCGGAACCTCGTCGCTGTCGCAAAGGGTGTCGCCCGGCGAGCAGCCCATCATGAATTTGCCCGGAGGAAGCCAGACGTACGCGAGGCCATCCTTGGAATTGACCATGGTGGTCAACGCTGGCGTATTGGGATCGGTTGTAGCGGCTGATTGCGCCGGCGCGTCGTCCGCGGGCAAAGCATGGCGAGCCGAATCGGGTTGCTCCTGCGCCGGGAGCGCCTGGGTGAGCAGAAGCGCCGATGCGGCAGCGGCTGCAACTGATCGAAAAGGCGGCCGTTTCATTGAGTCTTTCACTCTACTTTGCGAGGCATCGCGACACAAGGGGACGGTGGGCAATGTGCCGATCCCCTCTGGTCTGGGGTCGCGGCACGTTCTGCGCATGGCTGTGCCCCTTCGGAACGCTCCAGGAGTTTGCGGCGACCCTGGCGAAGTTCGCCCGCATCCCCGCGAAGCACCTGAAAGACCCTGCCGACCGGAGGCTCAAGTGGGTCAGGTACGTCGTCCTGGCAGCGATCCTCGCGGCCGCGGTCGTCTCGGCCCGCTACAGCGATCCGCTCGTGGAGGTGGAGCCGTCGACACCGGCGAGTTCGGTGCCGAGGGGCAGCGCGGACCCCGGCAGCCGTGGACCATCGGCATCCAGCATCCGCGCGTTGCCGACGCGATCATCGCCACGGTGGCGATGGACGACGATTCGTCGCCACCTCGGGCGACTGTTCACCGACGATTTCGTCCACCACCACATCTTCGATCCTCGGACCGGCGTCTCTCCCCGCGAATGGAGCAGCGTGACCGTCGCCGCGGCGAGCGGCATGGAGGCCGACGGGCTGACCAAACCGATGATGGTGCTCGAGCAGACCCGAGCCCGGGACCTGCTCCCGCGGTTCCCTGGGTCGGGGGCCGCGTGGATCGACAAGCGTGGCGATCTCGTGGCGGCCCAGGGGCTGCACCTGAGCACCGGTTGATTCGCGAGGTGCCGCACCACGCCGCCGGGAACATGGCGAGCGTGGCCGGCACGCTCGCCGACGAGGACATCGCGAGCCTGAACCGAGCGCGGTAGCGCTGGCAATTTGCTCGGGCGTTGTGTACGCTTGCCGAATGATGGCCGGGGCGCAGTCCCCAGCCGCAGCAGGCTGGAACCGGGTTTCGCGCGACCGGTAACGCCGGCCCACCACAGGAGGTTCCATGCAGAAATCCCTACACATCGATCCCGCCAAATGTACGGGCTGCCTGCAGTGCGAGATGGCGTGCTCGTACGAGAACTACGGCGTGTTCAACCCGTCGAAATCGCGGATCAAGGTCTTCGATTTCCATGACAGCGGGCGCAAGGTGCCGTACACGTGCACCCAGTGCGACGAGGCGTGGTGCCTGCACGCCTGCCCGGTCGAGGCGATCAAGATCGACGCCGCGACCGGCGCGAAGATCGTGCTCGAAGACGTCTGCGTTGGCTGCAAAGTTTGCACGATCGCGTGCCCGTTCGGCACGATCAACTATGTCGCGGACACGGGCAAGGTGCAGAAATGCGACCTCTGCGCCGACCATCCCGCGTGCGCGGAGGCGTGCCCGACGGCGGCGATCACGTACGTCGATTCGGACTGGACCGGCCTCGAGCGCATGCGCCAATGGGCGAGCAAGCTCGACTCGCAATCGCAAGCGCACGCCTGACGGAGGACAACCATGGCCTGGCATCGCAAGCTCCTGCGGGTGAACCTCGAAAAGGGCACCTGCACCCCGGAACCGCTGAACATGGAATGGGCCCAGGACTACCTCGGCCAGCGCGGTCTCGCCACCAAGTATTTCTGCGAGGAGGTCGACCCGAAGGTCGATCCGCTCTCGCCCGCGAACAAGCTGATCTTCGCGACCGGCCCGCTCACCGGCACGATGGCCTCGACGGGGGCGCGCTATTCGGTCATCACCAAGGGGCCGCTCACCGGCGCGATCGCGTGCTCGAATTCGGGCGGCCATTTCGGAGCCGAGTTGCGCTTCGCGGGCTGGGACATGGTGATCTTCGAAGGCAAGTCGCCGAAGCCCGTCTATCTGCACATCGAGAACGACAAGGCGCAGCTCCTGCCCGCCGGCGAGATCTGGGGCAAGAGCGTCTGGGAGACCGAGGCGGCCCTCAAGAAGAAGCATCAGGATCCGCAGACGCGCGTGTCGAGCATCGGCCGCGCCGGGGAAGCGGGGGTGCTCTTCGCCGCGGTCGTCAACGACCTGCATCGCGCCGCCGGGCGCTCCGGCGTGGGCGCCGTCATGGGCTCGAAGAACCTGAAGGCGATCGCCGTGCGCGGCACCAAGGGCGTGGGTGGCGTCCGGGATCCGGCGGCCTTCATGAAGGCCACCAGCGCGGCGAAGGCGGTGCTCGCCGGCAACGCGGTCACCGGCCAGGGCCTGCCGAAGTTCGGCACGCAGGTACTGATGAACGTGATCAACGAGATGGGCGCGCTGCCCACGCGCAACCACCGCGAGGTCCAGTTCGAGAGCGCCGGCAAGATCTCGGCCGAGGCGATGCACGAGCCGCGCCGCAGCGACGGCAAGCCGAACCTCGTGACCAACCAGGCGTGCTTCGGCTGCACGATCGCGTGCGGGCGGATCTCGAAGATGGACGAGAAGCACTTCACCGTCGTTACCAAGCCCGAGTACTGGGGCGCCTTGGGCGGCCTCGAGTACGAAGCCGCATGGGCGCTCGGCGCCGCCACCGGCGTGGGCGACCTCGAGGCGCTCACGTACGCGAACTTCCTCTGCAACGAGGACGGCTTCGACCCGATCTCGTTCGGCGCGACCGTGGGCGCGGCGATGGAGCTCTACGACATGGGACTCATCAAGGAGTCCGACGTCGGCTTCGCGCTCAAGTTCGGATCGGCCGAGGCGCTGGCGAAGATCACCGAGATGACGGCGCGCGGCGAAGGCTTCGGCAAGGAGATCGGCCTGGGCAGCAAGCGGCTGTGCGCGAAGTACGGGCATCCCGAGCTGTCGATGACGGTCAAGGGGCAGGAATTCCCCGCGTACGACTCGCGCGGCATCCAGGGCATGGGCCTCGCGTACGCGACGTCGAACCGCGGCGCGTGCCACCTGCGCGGGTACACGGTCGCCTCCGAGGTGCTCGGCGTCCCGGTCAAGACCGATCCGCACGTGACCGAAGGCAAGGCCGGGCTCGTCAAGGCGTTCCAGGACGCGACCGCGGTGTTCGACTCGTCGGGCCTGTGCATCTTCACGTCGTTCGCGTGGACGCTCGCCG
>CAWAOF010000006.1:0-56219 GCA_963783525.1 uncultured beta proteobacterium | reverse complement strand
GCCAGTACCCAGCCAGTACCCAGCTAGTGCTCACACCGCCAAGTGGCGGCCGAGCCTCTCGCGCTCGGCGACAAGCGGGACCGGGCGCTTCGCTCCGAGCTTTGCAAACAGTTCGTCGTGGGCGACGAATCCCCGGGACTCAGGCGGCCGGATCGACCTTCATGACCTGTTCGTACCGGTCGGGCGGGAAATCGAGCCCGGTCCAGTTGAGGTCGGCGTAATAGGGTTCGAATCGAAGCGCCGTATCACGCGCGTTCGCGGCGCGCGCGTGGCACCGATCAATGATCCACGCCAGCACCCGCATGTTCTGCCCGAATCCAGGCCAGGATAGCGGCCCGTTTCGTCCGTGCGGAACCAGTTGACGTTGAAAATCTTCGGCGGCCTCGCCACCACCCGTCCCATCCGCAACCAATGCTCGAAGTAGTCGCCGACATGGTAGCCGCAGAACGGTAGCATCGCGAAGGGATCGCGACGAACCTCGCCGACCTGCCCGGCGGCGGCAGCCGTCGAATCGGAGCCGAGCGTCGCTGCCATGTACACCCCCACTTCCCAGTTCCGGGCCTCCACCACCAGCGGAACCGTGGCGCGGCGCCGGGCACCGAACGTAAAGCATCTATTGGCACACCATGGGGATTGTCCCATTCGCTATCAAACGACGGGCACTGAATGCAGCCACGGTAAAACGGCTGTTCGGATGGGCTGCTTTGCGCCCGCAATCCGGCGTCCACGACCGGCCTTGCCAATCGATCAGATGCGCCGGCGGCACTTTCGACATTCCCTCCCACCAGACGTCACCGTCGTCGGTCAGCGCCACGTTGGTGAAGATCACGTTGGCCTTGAGCATCTCCATCGCGTTCGGGTTCGACGGGTCCCACGAGGTTCCCGGGGCAACCCCGAAGTAGCCCGCTTCGGGATTGATCGCGTAGAACCTTCCGTCCTCGTGCGGCTTGATCCACGCGATGTCGTCGCCGATCGTCGAAACCTGCCAACCCTCGAATCCCTTCGGCGGGATCAGCATCGCGAAATTCGTCTTGCCGCAGGCACTGGGAAATGCGGCGGCGACGTAGCTCTTTTCGCCACTCGGCGAGGTGACGCCGAGAATCAGCATGTGCTCGGCGAGCCAGCCCTGGTCGCGGCCCATCACCGAGGCAATGCGCAACGCGAAGCACTTCTTGCCGAGCAGTGCGTTGCCGCCATAGCCGGATCCGAACGACCAGATCTCGCGGGACTCGGGAAAGTGCACGATGTACTTGTGCTCCTTGTTGCAGGGCCAAGGGACGTCGGGCTCGCCCGGCGGGAGCGGCGCGCCGACTGAGTGCACGCACGGGACGAACGGGCCGTCGGTGCCGAGGACGTCGAACACCGCCCGTCCCATCCGGGTCATCAGCTTCATGTTGACGACCACATACGGACTGTCGGAAAGCTCGATACCGATGCGGCGAGATGTGGCTGCCGATCGGGCCCATCGAGAACGGCACGACGTACATCGTGCGTCCGCGCATGCAGCCGGAGAACAGTCCCTTCAGCGTTGCGCGCATCTGCGCTGGCGCGACCCAGTTATTGGTCGGCCCCGCTTCGTCCTCGTTCTCGCTGCAGATGAACGTGCGGTCCTCCACGCGGGCGACGTCGGAGGGGTCCGACAGCGCGAGATAGCTGTTCGGACGCCGGACCGGATTGAGCCTCTTCAGCGTGCCGCCGGCGACCATCTCGGTGCAAAGTCGCGTGTACTCGGCATCGCTGCCGTCGCACCAGACGATGTGCTCCGGCTTGGTCAGTGCCGCGATGTCGCGCACCCACGAGAGCAGCCGCGAGTGTCGCAGGTAAGGTGGCGCGGCGACGGCACTGGCGAGGGCGGAGAGCAGATCGGATTGATTCATGGGGGTCCTGCGTGGCGTGAATTTCGGCGGGAGCCGCGCGACGAAGGCCTCCGCACGGCGAGTACGGCAAGCCCGATTTTACACCGCGTCTACATGTCGCCGTCACTGCCTTGCGGCATGCCGGACGTGGCCAGGTGGCCTGACCGATCGATGGTCGATGGTCAGCGCTGAGCGCGCGACATCGGATGAACGCGCGGCCCCAGGGCGCGCACCGCAAGACTCACTGCACGCGCACCTGACGCGACCGGTGTCGCCTTGGTCCATTCCCGGCACCGACGGACCGGCCCCTTCGATTCGGTGTCGATGGAGTCGCGCTCCGGGTTTCGGTAGACTACAGCGACAGGCGATGCCGCCGGACGACCCCGCCGCGTGCTTCGGGATCGCACGTTGCACGATCCGCGCGCAGGACCGTCCATCGATCACGTCGAGGTCACCGGCACAGTCAGCGCCCACGGACGGCGAGAGATCCAACCTTGGACTATTACGCAATTCTTGGTGTTCACCCGACCGCCGAGGATATCGTCATCCGGGCAGCCTTCAAGGCTCTTGCGCAGCGCTATCACCCTGATCGCCATACCGGTGCGGCGGACGATGCGCATCGCCGGATGTCGGACCTGACGAAGGCCTACGAAGTCCTCGCCGATCCCGTGCGCCGGAAGAAGTACGACCGCCGCCGGCTCATGTACACCCAGTCGGTTGCGACCTATTTCGGCGGCGCGCCGAAGCCCGGCACGCTGGAAATGGACATGCGCGATCTGCGCTTCACTGCGACGAAGCGGAAACGCTCGCGTGTCGCGCTCTCCGCGCTCCTGATCGCCGTGGTCGTACTTTCCGCGTTCAACCTCGTCCAGTATTCCGCGCAGATCAAGGAATGGCTGGTCGCGAGCCTCCCGGCGACATCCTCGCCGGCGGACACGCCTGCGCCGCGTTCGCGGGAGGTCGCGGCAAGCGGTGTCGTCGGCGCCGCGCCGATCGACGCGACTCCCAGCAACGCCGCCGAAGTCCGGAATGCGCCGATCAGCCAGGGCAGCGCGAATGCTCCGCCCGCACCCACGGTGGCGGCGAGTACCGCACCGCAGCCGCGTCCCGAGCCCGTTGTTCTCGAGTCACGCCAAGCGACCGGACCGGTCGCGGCCATGCCGCCGCCGTTGACCCCCGAACCCCAGCGCGCTGCCGCAGCCGCGGCAATCCTGCTGCCGCCCGCCCTGTCACCAACGGAAGCCCGGCGACCGAACGCCACTCCGACCGGCGCGAGCATCGCGCCGGTCGAACGTTCGCCAACCCCTTCACCTGCCGCAACGCCGACTTCCGATCCCTGCCGCGAAGCCGTCGCCGCGCTGGGCCTGTGCACGCCGCCCAAAACCGCAAGGAGCAACTGAAATGCTCAAACGAATCGCTGCCGGCCTCGCGACCACCGCAGTCCTGTTGCACGGAACGTCGGCACTCGCCGCCATCGAGTACAAGATCGTGACCGCCTCCGAACGCGGCACCTACATCCAGATCGGCCGCAACCTCGCCGAGTTCGTCGCTCCGCAGGCCGACATCGCGCTCGAGGCCCTGCCTTCCGCCGGCTCGGCCGAGAACGTGCGGCGTCTCCGCTACGAGCCCGGCGTGAAGCTCGCGCTGGTGCAGTCGGACGTCTATCAGGCCTTCCTCGATCAGGCGGCCGCGGGAACGCCGAAGCGCGGGAAATCATTCGCCCGCTGCGGGTGATCATGCCGCTCTACAACGAGGAGATCTATTTCGTGGTGCGGGAAGATTCACCGCTCAACTACGTCCACGAGATCCGCAACGCCAAGATCAACGCCGGCGTGCTCGGCAGCGGAACCGCGCTAAGCTCGACGACGCTCTACCGACTCATGTTCGGCACGCCCATTCCCGAGGCCAACGCGAGCTTCCTGTCGAACGAGGACGCCCTCGTCAAGCTGATCACCGACAAGTCGCTCGACGTCGTGGCCCTCGTCTACGGACAGCCGGCGAAACTGTTCGTCGACATGAAGCCCGAGGCGCGCAAGCTGATCAAGCTGCTCAAATTCGACCCCAATCAACCGGCAAGCCAGGCGGCGCTCAAGACGTACACGGCGGCCACCGTGCGCGCGGCCAGTTACCCGAACCTGTTGCAGGACGACATTCCCGCGCTCGCGATCAAGGCGTACCTCGTCACCTACGATTTCAACCTCAATCTGACGCAGGACTACTTGCGGAAGTTTACGCGCTCGCTCTGCCAGAACTTTCCGGTACTCCAGGAGAAGGGGCACCCCAAGTGGCGCGAGGTCGAGCTCGCGCTTCCCGACCTCGGCCGCGGCTGGCTCTACTATCCGCCCGCGGCCAGCGAGCTGCGCGCCTGCGTCACAGCGAAGGCCAAGCCCAAGGCGCCGCCGCCGCGCGTGTGCACCCAGCAGGAGCAGATCCTCGGGCTGTGCAAATAGCGAGTGGAGCATGGTACCCGTCGCGCCGTATTTCGACGGCGAGGGTCGAGATCGATCGACCGGCGCCGAGGCGGGTGGCGTCGTCAGCGGCGAACTGCTTGGATATCCGGCCTCCGCCTCAATTGGCCGTTGCTGTCGGATGACGCCGAATGACGACGACGCTGAACGAACGGATGCGAGCGCGATCGTTCGTGGTGTAGCAAAACACGTACGGGTCGACCTGCTCCCCGTTAGCGACGTCCGCCGAGATGGTCTGAACCTGCGGTTTGCCATCTGCCGGAATCGTGATGTTTTCGTTCGCCCGCTGAACCCCGGCAGGCGACCGCACGATGATGCCCAAGGTCGCCGCGCCCTGCGCCTCAACCGTTGCGATCAATCGGACGACACAACCGGTTTCGTCGACGCAGACATGTCGGCTGTGGACGTAGCCGGGGCCCGCAACCCGAAGTACGCCGCCGTCCATGGACACAACAGCCTCGCCCGCGACGCTTGACGGAAGCTGCGTCGCGAGTTCGATGCCATCGCGAAAGGCCTGCGGCCGGACTTCCTTGTAGATCGAGAGAATGCGGCGCATGAGTTCGGGTATCGCCGGGTTGAAGCGTCCAAGCTGTTCTTTGGTGAGCGGTTCGCCGGCATTGTGGTAGGCAAGGTACGTGCGAAGCTCGAATGCCCACTGCTCGATGTAGTTGCGGTAACCCGCTGCATCGACGAAATTCGACGCGGTGAGCCAGACCCAAAGCAACGCGACCGGAATGCCGACGCGGACACGCCCTCCTTCGACGCGGGGCACGATCCGTGCGAAGAGCCAGACGATAGCCATCGCGGTGCCCGGTAACGCGAAAACAGCCCATCGGCTTGCGGGCTCGGTTATCGGGCTACGGCCCCACGCGACGGCGAACGTCGACAAGAGTGAGAACAGCGCGATCGCCGACGGCGCGGCGAGTCGATGCCGAGCACGGATGTCATCGGCAATGCAGGAAACAAGCCATCCGATTCCAATGAACCCGACGGGAGCTGCAAACTTTCCACCGATCAGGCCACCGCCCATGACCTTGATCCAATCGACGATCGCGAGCGCCGCAGATTGCGCGACCAACGCCCGGAGGAAGAGATGGACGAATTGATAGAACCTAACGTCGAATACGTAAAGTGCGGCTCCGGTTGCCACCATCAGCACCGCGAGCAGACTCACCGCGATGAGCCATTTGCGCGGATTACGCACATCGAAGTGATGCACGGCGACGACCAGCACGAGTGAAAACACGCCGGCCGCCGACGAGAGGAGGGACGCCAGCGCGAGAGCGAGCGCGATGCTGAATCCGGAGGCTGTCTGAGACCCGTCTGCAATCCAAATGGCCGCGGTTCCGGCAAACACCGAAAGGACGAGACCGAATTGGAAGCCGAGCAACAGGTTCTCGAAATGGCGAAACGAGACCGCGACCAGGAACGCCAGCAACGCCCCCCCAAGCCCCGCTCCGGCCGAGAGGGCGACACGGGAGAGTAGCGCGCCAAGGCAAACGAACAGCACCACCGAGAGGTACGCATAAGGACGAAGCGAGTACCCGAACGCGCTCGCCGTCGTACGGAACACGAGCGCAGGCAACAGGTACAAGTGCTCGTTTTGCGAGAGCATGCCCTTGCGCAGCACCGCCACACTGTCGCCGTCCCGATACGACGGGATGTCCGCGATCCATCCCCAAGCATCCCAGAACGGGAGGTCCGGCGCGCCGCTGTACGTGTATTGCCCGAGCAACGCTGCAGCAATGACCGCGATTGCGAGGGCGCCCAGGCGTCCGAACGTGTTGACTCTCATGTGAATTGCTTCCGTTTCCATTTCAGCGCGGCTCCCCGCGGCCCGTCACACCCGCGGAGCCGATGCCGCATAGTCGTGCGATCCCCGCCGCGCGTCTACAGAAGCCACCGAACATTCCCATTAGCGTGTCGAGCCATCGTTCGCGACCGTGGACCAGGGTCTGTTCACACTATGTCCGCAAAGCTATTTGCCGACACAGAACCGGGCGAAGATGACCCCCAGCAGGTCATCCGCGCCGAACTCGCCGGTGATCGTCGCGAGGGCCATGTGTGCGGCCCGCAGTTCCTCGGCGAAGAGCTCGAGCGGTGGCCTTGCTGCGCCGATCTGCGCATCGGCGGCCGCCAGATTGCTCGCTGCGTCGCGCAGCGCCACGAGGTGCCGCTCGCGGGCGAGGAACGCGTCCTCCATGTCCTCGTGCGCCCCTGCCACGCCCAGAATCGCCTGTCGCAGGAGGTCGATTCCCGCGCCGGTTCGGGCCGACAGGAATACATGCTGCTCGGCCTGCGGCGGCCGGTCGTCGCGTCCCGAGGGGGCGATCGTCTCGACCTTCGGCGCCAATTCCGCGAGATCGATCTTGTTGTGAACGACGAGCCGCCGAAGCCCTGCCGGGAGCTCCGCGAGAATCGCGGCATCGGCGTCCGTGATCTGGTCCCCGCCGGCGGCATCGACCAGGACGAGCGCAAGGTCCGCGCGCGCGATCGCCGCCCATGTGCGCTCGATGCCGAGCCGCTCGACCGCATCGTCAGTCGGACGCAACCCCGCGGTATCGACGATCGTCAGCGGAATCCCGTGGATCTCGACCTCGGAGCGCACGGCGTCGCGCGTCGTCCCGGCGATCGGAGTGACGATCGCAAGCTCGTCGCCGGCGAGCTGGTTCAGCAGGCTCGATTTGCCGACATTGGGGCGCCCGACGAGCACCGCGGTGAGGCCCTCGCGCAGCAGCGCGCCCTGTGTCGCCCGCGAGAGTACCGCGGCCAGTCGCGCTCGGATCGCCGCGAGTCTACCCGCGCATCGGTGGCGCGCAGGAAGTCGAGGTCCTCGTCGGGGAAATCGAGCGTTGCCTCGGTATACATGCGCAGCTCGATCAGCGCGTCTGCGAGCGCGCGGATCTCGCGCGAGAACGCGCCGGACAGGCTTCTCGCCGCCGCGCGCGCTGCGGTCGCCGTCGCCGCATCGATGAGATCCGCGACGCCCTCCGCCTGCGCGAGATCCATCTTCCCGTTGAGGAAGGCCCGCTTGCGTGAACTCGCCCGGCTGCGCGAGGCGGGCACCCAGTTCCAGACAGCGCACGACAGCGTCCGCAGAACGGCCGGGCCGCCGTGCGCGTGCAACTCGAGCATCTGTTCGCCGCTGTAGGAACGCGGCCGCCGGGAAGTGGAGTGCAAGGCCCTGGTCCAGCACGGCACCGTCCGCGGCATGAAACGTGGCAACGGTGGCCACTCGCGGCGCGAGTTCCCGCCGCACGATCCCGGCGACGAGCTCGGGTACCCGGGGGCCGGAAATGCGCACGATCCCGACGCCACCGCGGCCCGGTGGTGTCGCGATCGCAACGATCGTGTCCGCCGCGACGAGACGCCGCCCCACGGCCGTCATCCCGGTCGCGACCCTGCCGGCGCCGTGCCCGCGCCGCTATCGGCGTTTCGCTGCGGCGAGCGTCGCTTCCTTCTCGAGCACGCGGTTCATGTGCCATTGCTGGAAGATCTGCAGCGAATTGTTGACGAGCCAGTAGAGAACAAGGCCCGAGGGGAAGAACACGAACATGACCGAGAACGCGATCGGCATGATCTGCATCACCTTGGCCTGCACCGGATCGGAGATCGGGGTGGGCGAGAGCTTGACCTGAAGATAGGCAGTGATCGCGTAGACGATCGGAAGCACGAAATACGGGTCCGGTGCCGAAAGGTCGGTGATCCAGCCGATCCACGGGGCGTGGCGAAGCTCGACGGCCGACAGCAGCACCCAGTAGAGCGCGATGAACACCGGAATCTGGACCAGGATCGGCAGGCATCCGCCCAGCGGATTGATCTTCTCCTGCTTGTACATCTCCATCATCTTGATCTGCAGCTGCTGCTTGTCGTTCGCGTACTGCTCCTGCAGCGCCTTCAATTTCGGCGCAATCACCTTCATCTTCGCCATCGAGCGTGCGCTCGCGTGGTTGAGCGGATAGAACGCGCTCTTGATGATGATCGTCAGCAGCACGATCGCCCAGCCCCAGTTGTGGACGATCCCGTAGAGCCACTTGAGCAGCCAGAAGAGCGGCGCCGAAATGACGGTGAAGATCCCGTAGTCGACGACGAGATCGAGACCCTTGGCGATCTTGGCGAGCTGGTCCTGCTCCTGGGGCCCGACGTAGAGGGGCACGCGCACGGTGCCGGTCGCGCCCGGGGCGATGGTCCCGACCGGCACGATGACTCCCGCCGAATAGAGCCCGCCATCGAGCCGGCGCGCATAGAATTCCCGGGCGGTCTTCGCCTCGTCGGAGGGCAGCCAGGCGGCGACGAAGTAGTGCTCCACCATCCCGACCCAGCCGTTATCGGCGTTCTTCGTGTACGGCAGCTTGCGCGACGGGTCGGCCGCCAGCTTGTCGAGGTCGCCGAACTCGACCTTCTTGAATTTGTCCGTCTCGTTGTAGATGACCGGGCCCGTATATGAAACCGGCGCCATCGAGTTCTGCGTGCCCTGCGTCTTCATGTCCCGCGTGAGCTGGTAATACGCAAACGGCGCGATTGGCGCGGCGCCCTTGTTGGTAATTTCGTACGCGACGTCGATCAGGTAGCTGCCGCGATGGAAGGTAAGCACCTTGACGATCGGCTCGCCATTTGGTCCGGTCGTCTGCAGGCGGAGCACGACCTGGTCCGCGCCCGCCGCAAGCTGCCTGGGTCCGGGCAGCGCCTCGAAGAGCGTCCGGTGGTTGGGCATCCCCTCGCCCAGCAAACCCGACTGCGCGACGCTCGTGCGCTCCGGTGTCCGCAGCAGCGCGAGGTACGGCTTCGTCTCGTCACCGGGATCGCGATGATTGAGCAGCGCGACCTGGGCAATGACGCCGCCCTGTGTATCGACCTCGGCCCGATAGAGATCGGTCGTGATGGTGATCGTCTGGCCCTGCGCTGCGGCGGGCGCGGCACCGCCCGAGGGAGGCGCCGAAGGAGGTACGGCACCCGGCGCGATCGCCGGAGCCGCGGCCGGTGCTGCCGGCAGTTCGGCGGACGCCGCGGGTTTCGCCGCCGGCGACACCACCGCCGGGGGAGGTGGCCGAGTCTCCTTCTGCCATGCTTCCCACAGCAGCAGGGCCGAAAACGAGAAGATCACGAACAGAATGATGCGTTGGGTATCCATGACAGCCCGGGTGAGCACGCGCCGCGGGGGGCGGCGCGGCGAACGGCGATTGGAAGGAGTTCAGGGGACCGGGTCGTAACCGCCCGGATGATACGGGTGACACCGCACGATCCGCCGCACCGCGAGCCAGGTGCCATGGAACGCGCCGTACCTGGCGATCGCATCCTGCGCATAGTCGGAGCAACTTGGAGCAAAGCGGCAGTTGGCGCCAAGCATCGGTCGCAGCGCGTACTGGTAGGCACGAATCAGGGCGAGGAGGATCGTTTTCATGCCGTTCGGCTTTGGGGTTCCAATGTCGCGAGCAGGCTGGCGGCCTCGGCGGCGATCAACGGAAGATCCGCGCGCGGCGCACCGCGCTTGAGGCGCACGATCACGTCGTGACCCGCAATCGCCGGCTGCGCCTGGCGCAACACAGCGCGCAGCATCCGGCGCACGCGATTGCGGTCTACGGCGAGCGGCAATGCCTTGCGGCCGATCACGAAACCCGCGCGACCGCACGGCCGCGCGGCTTCGACGGCGATGATCTGCACGTACTCGCCGTCCTGGCGAAGCCCGCTCCTGAAGACGGTTTCGAACGCACCTGTGCCGGTGAGCCGGTAGCGGCGAGCCGCCCCGCCCATCGCCGCCAATTGCGCGGGCTTCAGGGCGTGAGGCGCTCGCGGCCCTTGGCCCGCCGCGCCGAGAGCACCTTGCGTCCGCCGACGCTCTTCATCCGCGCACGGAAGCCGTGCGTGCGCTTGCGCTTGACGACCGAAGGCTGGAATGTGCGTTTCATGTTGCGCTGCCCCGAAGTGAAAAAGCCTTACATTAGAGCGCGTTATGCCATTCGCTGTCAATGCCGACCAACAACGGCACCGCGACGAGGGGAGGAATCAGAGCACGCTCGCGATGACGGCTGTGGATAACTTCCTTGCGGCGAGCTACAATGCCGACGAAAACGACGGGCGCATTGCGGCCGCCAGGGATCGCCCGCGGCAACCGCGGTTTCCGCATTGCGCGGGCAGCGACCGGGCAGCACAGCGCTCGCATGATTCCGCCAGCGCCTCCGATTCCGCACGCGGGATGCCGTTTCCCGGCACGGAGCAGGACAGGCGCCCAACTCCCAGGGCTACAGCTGCGCATGTCTACCGGACCGCTTTTCTGGCAACGGTGCCTCGACACGTTTCGCGAGGAGCTGACGCCTCAGCAATTCAACACCTGGATCCGCCCGCTTGCCCTCGAAAGCACTGCGGGCGGGTATCAGCTTCGCACGCCGAACCGCTTCGTCCTGCAATGGGTCAAGGAGCGCTTCCTCTCCCGAATCACTGATCTTGCGACCGAGAACGAAGGCCATCCGGTCTCGATCACGCTCGCCATTACCGAATCCGCCGCCGACAGTCCGCCGGTGCTCGCTCGCTCGGCACCGGCCGCGCCCGTCGCCGAGTCCACCGCGGCAGCGTCCCCGGAGCCACTCCCGGGTATCTCTGCGCCACCGCTCATGCCCCGCCGGCATGAGCAGACGAGCCTCAACCCGGCGTTCACCTTCGCGAGCTTCGTCGCCGGCAAGGCGAACCAACTCGCCCGGGCAGCCGGGATGCAGGTCGCCGAGTACCCGACCTCGTACAACCCGCTGTTCGTCTACGGTGGCGTCGGACTCGGCAAGACCCACTTGGTGCAGGCCATCGGCAATCACATCCTGCAGCGGGATGCGGCGGCGAAGATACGCTACATCCATGCCGAGACCTACGTCTCCGATGTCGTGCGCGCCTACCAGCACAAGGCCTTCGACGACTTCAAACGCTATTACCGTTCCCTCGACCTCTTGCTGATCGACGATATCCAGTTCTTCAGCGGCAAGAGCCGAACGCAGGAGGAGTTTTTCTATCTGTTCAACACGCTGATCGAAGCGCACAAGCAGGTCGTCATCACCTGCGACACCTACCCGAAGGAAATCTCGGGCATCGAGGAACGCTTGATCTCCCGTTTCGGCTGGGGCCTCACCGTTGCGCTCGAACCCCCCGAACTGGAGATGCGGGTCGCCATCCTCCTGGCGAAGGCCGCTGCAACGGGCCTCAAACTCGACGAACAGGTCGCCTTCTTCATCGCAAAGCACATCCGCTCGAACGTGCGCGAACTCGAAGGCGCCCTGAAGCGCGTCATTGCCTACTCGAGCTTCCACGGCCAGGAGATCACGCTCACCGTCGCCAAGGACGCGCTGCGCGATCTGCTCGCCGTACAGAACCGGCAGATCTCCGTCGAGAACATCCAGAAGACGGTCGCCGACTACTACAAGATCCGCATCTCCGACATGCACTCGAAAAAGCGCTCGCGCGCCCTCGCCCGGCCCCGACAGGTTGCAATGGCGCTCGCAAAGGAACTGACGCAGCTTTCGCTTCCCGAAATCGGCAGCAACTTCGGCGGCCGCGACCACACCACCGTGCTGCACGCCTGCCGCCAGATCGCGAAGCTGCGGGAGACCATCCCCGAACTCAACCACGACGTCAATTTCCTGCTGCAGGTGCTGCGGAACTGACAATGCGCGGACCCGCCGTCAGCGCTAGTCAACCAACGCACTTATTGCTCCGCAAACAACGTCTTTTTCGCTGGATAAGTTCCATTTTTCCATCTATAATTTGTGGATTGGAAGGGCTGTATTGTTTTTTCGCGAAAAGCCCCCAAACAGTCCACCGCGGTTCCATGCGTTATCCACAGGCTTCGCCGCTGTCCAACCCGCGAGCAGCGCACGGTTTTTTCGATCAGTACCGGAAACGCGGCGGCTCCTATTACCTGTCTTATGGTTTAACCAATGCAATTAAAGCAAATCGCGCGTGACGCGTTGTTGAAACCGCTGCAAGCGGTATCGGGCATCGTCGAGCGCCGCCACACGCTGCCAATCCTCGCTAATGTCCTGCTCGAGCATCGCGATGGTCGGCTGTTTGTCACGGCGACCGATCTCGAGATGCAGATCACTGCGCATTCGGATTTGGCGGGCAAGGAATTGCAGGCCGTAACGGTTGCGGCGCGCAAGTTGCAGGACCTGCTGCGCGCGCTGCCGGACGATGCGGTACTGAACGTCGAGGGCACGGGCAGCAGGATGACGCTGCGCGCCGGTCGGTCCCGCTTCAATCTGCAGACATTGCCGGCTGCCGACTATCCGCGAATCGGCCTCGGCCAGGATCAGGTTCAGGCCCTGACGCTGCCGCAGCGCGACTTGCGCGGGTTGCTGAAGTCGGCGGAGTTCGCCATGGCGCAGCAGGACATCCGCTACTACCTGAACGGCATGTTGCTCGTCATCGAGAAGGGTTCGTTGCAGGCAGTTGCAACCGACGGCCACCGGCTGTCATGGGCGAGTCTCGACATCGGTGGCGAGTACGCGCGGCAGGAAGTGATCCTGCCGCGCAAGACCGTGCTGGAGCTGGGAAAGCTGCTCTCCGACGTCGACGAGCCGGTGACCATCGACATCCTTGCGAACCAGGTTCGATTCCGGTTCGCCAGCATCGAGCTGGTGAGCAAGGTCGTCGACGGCAAATTCCCGGACTACAACCGTGTCATTCCGGCTGGCCACGCGAAGCGGGTCGAACTGCCGCGTACCGAACTGCTGTCGGCGTTGCAGCGCGCGGCGATTCTGTCGAACGAAAAATTTCGCGGCGTCCGACTCGTGCTCGGCAAGGATCAGATGAAGATCATCTGCACGAACAGCGAGCAGGAGGAGGCCGAGGAGGAACTGGAGGTCGCCTACAAGGGCGAACCGCTCGACATCGGTTTCAACATCACGTATCTGCTCGACGTGCTGCAGAACATGGGAATGGAGCGCGTACAGCTCGCCTTCGGCGATGCCAATTCAAGCGCCCTCGTCACGGTTCCGGACCGTGATGACTACAAGTACGTCGTGATGCCGATGCGCATCTGACGACGAGAGTGTGATGGGTGCGAGGTAGCGGCGCCGACCACGGGTCGGCGCCGGTGCTTTGAGCCGTGCCAGGATCAACCGAAAGTGACGATGACTCAAGCAATGCCCAAGCCGGCGACCAACGGCGAAGACTACGACTCGACCAGCATCCAGGTGCTGAAAGGCCTGGACGCAGTGCGCAAGCGTCCCGGGATGTACATCGGCGACACGTCCGATGGCACGGGCCTGCACCACATGGTGTTCGAGGTGCTCGACAACGCTATCGACGAAGCGCTCGCCGGCTACTGTGACGACATCAAGGTCGTGATCCACGCCGACAACTCGGTGTCGGTCGTCGACAACGGCCGCGGCATTCCGGTCGACGTCAAGGATGACGACGAGTTGAAGCGCTCGGCCGCGGAGATCGTGATGACGGAACTCCACGCTGGCGGCAAGTTCGACCAGAACAGCTACAAGGTGTCGGGCGGGCTGCACGGGGTCGGCGTATCGGTGGTCAACGCGCTGTCGGAATGGCTGCGGCTGCGAATCTGGCGCAACGGCAAGGCGTACCAGATGGAGTTCAGGCGTGGTGTCGCCGTCGCGCCCCTCGCGGTGACCGGAGCCACGGACCGGCGCGGCACCGAAGTCCATTTCATGGCTTCGGTCGAGACCTTCGGTCGCATCGAGTTCCACTACGAGATTCTGGCGAAGCGCATTCGCGAACTTTCGTTCCTCAACAACGGCACCCGGATCGAGTTGATCGACCAGCGCGACGGCAAGAGCGAGAATTTCGCGTACTCGGGCGGCATCCGCGGCTTCGTCGAGTACATGAACCGGAGCAAGTCGGTGCTGCATCCGAAGATCTTCCACTCCATCGGCGAGAAGGAGGGTATGACGGTCGAGGTGGCGATGCAGTGGAACGATTCGTACGGCGAGAACGTCCAGTGTTTCACCAACAACATCCCGCAACGCGATGGCGGCACGCATCTGACCGGTCTGCGCCAGGCGATGACGCGCACGCTCAATCACTACATCGAGAAGGAAGAGATCGCGAAGAAGGCGAAAGTGGAGACGACGGGCGACGACATGCGCGAGGGCCTCTGCTGTGTGCTGTCGGTGAAGGTGCCCGAGCCGAAGTTTTCGTCGCAAACCAAGGACAAGCTGGTCTCGTCGGAGGTCCTGCCTGTGGTCCAGGAGGTCGTCGCCGCCAAGCTCGCGGACTTCCTGCTGGAGAATCCGGCGGACGCCAAGACGATCTGCACGAAGATCGTCGAGGCCGCCCGGGCCCGCGAGGCGGCGCGCAAGGCGCGCGAACTCACCCGCCGCAAGGGCGTGCTCGATTCGATGGGGCTCCCGGGCAAGCTTGCCGATTGCCAGGAGCGTGACCCGACGCTGTGCGAGCTCTACCTGGTCGAAGGGGATTCGGCGGGCGGCTCGGCCAAACAGGGTCGCGATCGCAAGTTCCAGGCGATCCTGCCGCTGCGGGGCAAGATCCTCAACGTCGAGCGGGCGCGCTTCGACAAGCTGGTGAGTTCGCAGGAGATCGTCACGCTGATCACGGCGCTGGGCACGGGCTTCGGCAAGGATGAGTACAACGCCGACAAGCTCCGGTATCACCGGATCATCATCATGACCGACGCCGATGTCGATGGCTCGCACATTCGCACGTTGCTCCTCACCTTCTTCTACCGGCAGATGCCGGAGTTGGTGGAGCGGGGCCACATCTACATCGCGCAGCCTCCTCTGTACAAGGTCAAGCTGGGGAAGGACGAGAGCTATCTCAAGGACGACCATGAGCTGAAGCAGCATCTGCTCAAGGTCGCGCTCAAGGGCGCCGAACTCGTTCCGGGTACCGGCAAGCCGGCGCTGACACCGGAAAGTTTCGCGGCCATCGCGCGCGAATATCTGCTCGCCGACGCGGTGATCGAACGTCTGGCGCGGATCATCGAACCGGCGGTGCTCCATGTGCTCATGACCGGGGTGCGGATCGATCTGACGAACGACGCGGCGGCCACCGCCAGTGCGGCCGCATTGCAGGCGGCGATCGCCGACCCGGATGTACGCGTGGAGTCACGGTACGACGCGGCGAGCGAAGCGCACCGCGTCGTCATCGTTCGCACGCACCACGGCACACCGCACGTCACCGCGATCGACAGCGACTTCCTCGCCTCGGGCGATTTCGCGCAGATCCAGTCGGCGGCCGCGATGCTGCAGGACCTGATCACGGCGGGCGCGATTGTCCGCCGCGGCGAACGACAGCAGCCGGTGGCCTCGTTCAAGGAGGCGCTGGACTGGCTGCTCGCAGACGCGCGCGGTAGCGTGACGCTGCAACGCTACAAGGGACTGGGCGAGATGAACCCCGAGCAGCTGTGGGAAACGACGATGAATCCGGCGGTACGGCGTCTGCTGCGCGTGCAGATCGAGGATGCCATCTCGTCGGAGGAGATCTTCTCCACGCTGATGGGAGAGTTGGTCGAGCCGCGGCGCGCATTCATCGAGACGAACGCGCTCGGCGTGCGCAACCTCGACATCTGACACGGCCACGCCCAGCGGGTGGGCGCACCCGCGAATGCTGCCCGGTGGCCGCCAATCCGGCCGCGCCTATTTTGTCGTGGTACGGCGGGTACGGGATCCGGGTTTCGCTTTCGCGTGGACCGCGGGCCGGCGCGCGGACTTCGGTGCCGCGGCAGGCTTCGCTGCCGGTCGCGCTGTGCGCGGGGCACGGGTCTTCTTCGTGGGCTCGGCGGGCGCTGTGGGCGCACTCGCAACCGGCGCCTTGCGCTTCTTGCCGGCGACCGGCGCCGCAATGCCGCCCTGCTTCTCGATCTTTGCGTCGAGCAGCACCAGCGCTTCGGCGAGCGTCAGCGAATCGACCTTGTCACGATCGGGCAATGTCGCATTGACCGTGCCGTGCTTCACGTACGGACCATAGCGCCCGACATGCAACTCGACCGGCTTCCGATCCCGCGGGTGCGGACCGAGTACGCGCAACGCGGCGGCGCCACCGCGTACCCTGCGCGCGCCACCCTTTCCTGCTTCCCGGGCCTCGAACTCGAAGCCGATCTTGCCGTCCGGCTGCCGCACGAGAAACGCCGAAAATCCGCGGCGGGTGCGTGCCGAGACGAACTGCAGCAGATCGGTCTTGCCGGTGGCGAGCAGCTTCTGCATCTGCGCGCGCTCGACTGCTCGCTGCAGGATGACGCGGCCGGAACGGAAATCGCAGGTCTTGTCCGCACCCACCGCCTTCTCGCAAACGTACGCCTGCGGCGTCTCGAAGACCTTCGCGCCGCACTTGGGACAGGCGCCGAGCGGTTCGAGGCCGGTGAAATCGGGCGGCGCCGACGAGTCGTCGGACGAGCCGTCGCCGAAGTCGAAGACGACCTCGTCGGCGTCGTTCAGGCGCAGCGAAGCCGTGAACGGGCGGCCCAGCCGGCTGCGAAAACCCTCCAGCGGGCCGACCTGCCGGTCACGCAGCAACGTGTCGGCCTCGGGCACCTCGAGCTGTCGTCCGCCGAGAATCTTCCAGAAGCCGAACGCGCACGACTGGCACTGAAACTTCTTGTAGTTCTCGTGCACCTCGCCACCACACTTCGGGCAACGTGCAGACAGCGTGCCGAAGTCACCGGGAATCGTGTCGCTTTCGTAGCCTTTCGCCTGGCCGACGATGTGCTGGGTCATCGCGGCGATTTCGCGCATGAAAGCGGAGCGCTTGAGTTTGCCGTGCTCCATCTGCGCGAGCTTGAACTCCCATTCGGCGGTGAGCTCGGGCGAGAAGAGCTCCGGCACGCCGAGCCCGTGCAGCAGTGTCATCAGCGAGAACGCCTTGGCTGTCGGCAGCAGTTCGCGACCCTCGCGATGGACGTACTTCTCCGCAATCAGGCCCTCGATGATCTGCGCGCGCGTGGCCGGCGTGCCGAGCCCCTTCTCGCGCATCGCCTCGCGCAGCTCCTCGTCGTCGATCGACTTGCCGGCGCCCTCCATCGCCGAGAGGAGCGTCGCCTCGTTGAAACGCGCCGGCGGCCGCGTGGCGCTGGCCGCGACGTCGACCGCCAGGGTGCGAACCCTCTCGCCCGGGCGGACGGCAGCGAGCGTACCCTTTTCTGCGCCCTTGCCCGCGGCCGGCGCTCCGTCGTCGGTCTGCGCCTCCTTGCCGTAGACGGCGAGCCACCCCGGGGCGACCAGTACCTTGCCCTCCGACTTGAACGGCTCGCCGGCGACGCGGGTGATGCGCGAGGTCACCATGAATTCCGCGGGCGGGTAGAACGCCGCGAGGAAGCGCTTGACGACGAAATCGTAGAGCTTCGCCTCGACTTCGTTGAGGTGCTTCGGCTGGACGAGTGTTGGAATGATCGCGAAGTGGTCGGAGATCTTCGTGTTGTCGAAGATCCGGCGGTTGGGCCGCACCCACTTCTGCTTCAGGACCTGCGTCGCGAATGGCCGGTAGGCGGAGGAGGCAGCGAGCGCTTCCATCGTCGCCTTCACGGTGTCGAGGTAATCCTCGGGCAGCGCGCGCGAGTCCGTGCGCGGATAGGTGAGTGCCTTGTGCTTTTCGTAGAGCGCCTGCGCGAGCGACAGGGTCGTGCGCGCCGAGAAGCCGAACCGGCCGTTGGCCTCCCGCTGCAGCGTGGTGAGGTCGTACAGGAGCGGCGCGCCCTGCGTCGTGGGCTTCGCCTCCTCGGTGACTTCACCTGGCTTGCCGGCGCATTTCGTCGCGATCGCCTGCGCCTTCGCGACCTCCCACAGGCGCTCGGCGCGGGCATCGGGATCCTCGGCGCCCTTCTTCCAGCTCTCGTCGAACCAGCGGCCAGCGTACTCGCCGCCGCTCGCGCCGAACGTACCGTGCACTTCCCAGTAGTCGCGCGGGCGGAACGCGCGGATCTTCTCCTCGCGCTCGGCGAGAATGGCGAGCGTCGGTGTCTGCACGCGGCCGACGGTCGTCAGCTGGAAGCCGCCCGACTTGGAATTGAACGCGGTCATTGCGCGCGTGCCGTTGATGCCCACCAGCCAATCGGCCTCGGAGCGACACACGGCGGCGTCGGCGAGCGGAAGCATCGCGGCGTCGGCGCGAAGCCGGGCGAAACCCTCGCGGATCGCAGCCGAAGTCATCGACTGCAGCCAGAGGCGGCGGATCGGCTTCGCCGTCTTCGCGAACTGCGCGATGTAGCGGAAGATGAGCTCGCCCTCGCGGCCGGCGTCACAGGCGTTGATGAGGCCGACGACGTCCTTGCGCTTGATCAGCCGTACGAGGAGCTTCAGGCGAGCCTCGTTCTTCTCGATCGGCTTCAGCGCGAACTTCGAAGGGATGGCCGGCAGGTGCGCGAACGTCCACTTGCCGCGCTTGACCTCCTCCTCCTCGGGCATCCCGATCTCGAGCAGGTGGCCGACTGCCGAGGACAGGACGTGATCGCTGCTCTCGAAATAATCGTCGTGGCGCGTGAAGCCGCCCAGTGCACGCGCGATGTCCGCGGCGACGGAAGGCTTTTCGGCGATGATCAGGGTTTTGGACATGGATGCCCGGCGCGAAGAGCGGCAGATAGTACCGAACTAGAAGCAGCCGGAGCAAGAAAACCTTTTGCCGGGTCGCCCCGCCGCGGCCGGGCGCGGCGCGGCAGTGCTCGCGCGCGCGCACGCGGGCGCGCGAGGTCAATCGACGCGTTGCCAGCGTCCGCCGGGGAGCGCAACGACTCTGCGATCGAGCTCGAGCGCGGTCAACGTCGCAGTGACATCGGCGGCCGTAAGCCGGCTGCGTGCGACGAGCATGTCGATATCGGCCGGGTCATGGCCCAAGGCACGGAGAACTGCGCGTGCGCTGGCGTCGGGCGCGCGTGGCGCAGCGGCAGCGGTCGGCGTCGCAGGCGCCTGCTGCGCGAAACCGAGCTCGTCGAGGATGTCCTGTGCCGTCTCGACAAGCTTCGCCCCGTCGCGGATGAGCTTGTGCGGGCCCTTCGAGAACGGCGAGTGGATCGACCCCGGTACCGCGAAGACCTCGCGGCCCTGCTCGCCGGCCAGGCGCGCGGTGATCAGCGATCCCGACGACAGCGTCGCCTCGATCACGAGCACGCCGCGCGCAAGGCCGCTCACGAGTCGATTGCGCCGCGGAAAGTTCTGCTTGTGCGGAGCCGTGCCGACGGCAAACTCGGAGATGACGAGCCCGCGCGCCGCAATTTCGTGCGCGAGGTCGCGGTTGCGCGCCGGATAGACGCGGTCGGGCCCGGTGCCGATCACCGCGATGCTGCTCCCGGCATGCGCGAGACCACCGCGATGTGCGGCCGCGTCGATGCCGTGTGCAAGGCCGCTGACGATGGCGAAGCCGGCCGACGACAAGGCGGCGGCGAACGCTTCCGCGTCGGCACAGCCTTGCGGCGTCGCGTTTCGGCTGCCGACGATCGCGAATCCCGGTGCGCCAAGCAGGTCCCGGCGACCCATGCAGTAGAACACCGGCGGCGGGTCGGGGATCTCGAGCAGCGCGCGCGGATAATCCGGATCATCCCAGGCGACGAGCCCGTGGCCGGGTTCACGCAGCCACTCGAGCGTGGCCGCAGCGCAGGCTTCCTCGGGCGCAACGTCGAGCAATGCGGCGGCGCCGGCGGGTACCGTACGCCGACGCTGTGCCGGCGTCGCCGCAAGTACGCCTTCGGGGCTGCCGAAGGCCCGCAGCAAGTCGGCGAGCGGTCGCGGAGGAACGCCAGAGAGCTGCAGCCGCGCCCATGCCTCGGCGCGGGCGTCGACGTTCATCGGGCGCCCGCCCGTCGCGTGGCCGCGATCGGGCGGCGGTCAGGGATTGCGGACGTAATCGCCGGCTTCGACCGGATCGGTTGTATTGAGCACGAGAGCGTACGAGACGCGGTCGAACACGCGGAAGACGAACAGCAGGCCGCTTCGTTCGTCGGGCAGCTGGAGCAACCGCTCGGGCTGAAAGAAGCGCGTCGGCTCGCTCATCGGATCGATTTGATCGACCGTGGTCGGGGGACGCGGATCGGGCATCGGCGGCGCGACACGGTAGATGGCGAGCACCGAGCCAACGTCGAGGCCGTCGCGCGCGCCTTTGTCGAGGGTGACGATCCACCCGCGCCCCGCCTCGATGGAATCGCGGTTGGTGGCGAGGATCCGGCCGCTGATCGATCGTCCGGGGGCGTGCGGCGAGTAGCTCATCAACTGCCCGCGCGGGGCGGGCACCAGGCGATCCCCGACCAGTATCTCCTCGTTGGCGGCGACGATGCGCAGCGTGGAAACCTCCCCGAAGCGCTCGACCTTTGCGCCGCCGACATAGCGCTGCTCCAGGCCCAGCAGCTCGTCGCCGTTGAACGACTTGAACTGGCGCCCCTGGCGATAGATGTACCACTGGTCGCCGATCCTGGCCTCCACACCGACCGCGTAGACGACATCGCCCTGGCCGCGAATGACGCGGGCGTCGCGCCCGGCAATGATCTGCGGCGCTTTCTCGAGGCCTTCGGGGCCCGTGATGAGCGGCCGCGACAGGTACGGCTCGATGTCTCCCGCCGGGATCGACGGTATCGCATCGACGTCGAGCGGGGTCACCCGCACGGAGGGCGACAGCCGTGTCGTGGGGCGCTCAAGCGAAAGGCGCCATTGGCCATCGACACGGTCCAGAACAATCACGTCGCCCGGATAGATCAGATGCGGGTTCTTGATCTGCTCCCGGTTCATCCGCCAGATCTCCGGCCAGCGCCACGGCTCCTTGAGGAAGCGGCCCGCGATGCCCCAGAGGGTGTCGCCTTTCTGCACCGTGTAACGGCCGGGAACCGGGTCGTTGACCTGGACATCGGCCGCGGCGGAGGTCGTAGCGCCGAGGAGAAGGATCGCGGCGGCGGTCGCGGCGGTCAAATTCGCTATGCTAAACTTCTGACGCATAAAGCCTCTTCCGGTAGGGGCGGGTCTTGCCAACGTCCTAAACCGCCGCAAAATAAGGGCTTACAAAGGATTCTGCATCCCCAATCTGCATTTTGCAAGCTAAATGCGTCGAAAGGCGCGGCCGGCTGGCCTGACATGTGTTCCGCCCGTCACGCGGCGGGAGCGACGGTCCCGCCGCCCCGAATCTCGATGGCCGTTCTCACGATTCTCGAATACCCGGATCCGCGGCTGCGCAAGATCGCAGCGCCGGTGACGTCGTTCGGCCAGGACCTCGCCAGGCTGGTCGACGACATGGCGGAAACCATGTATGCGGCGCCCGGCGTCGGGCTCGCGGCGACGCAGGTCGACGTGCACAAGCGCATTGTCGTGATGGATGTCTCGGAGGCTCGCGACGAGCTCCGCGTCTTCGTCAATCCTGAACTCGTCAGCGCACAGGGTGAGTCCGAGTGCGAGGAAGGCTGCCTCTCGGTGCCGGGATATTACGACAGGGTGACGCGTGCAGCGTCGATCCGCGTCCGGGCTCTTGATGTGCGCGGCAACGCGTTCGAACTGGACGCCGAAGGCATGCTCGCGGTGTGCATTCAGCATGAGATGGACCACCTGGTGGGGCGGGTGTTCGTCGACCTCCTGTCGCCGCTCAAGCGGGCGCGGCTCGCGGCACGGCTGCGCAAGAAGCAGCGTCTGGCCGGCTGAACGGTCTTTCGCCTCGCCATGGACGTCGGTTTTGCGGGTACGCCGGCGTTTGCGGCAGAGGTGCTTGCCGGGTTGCTTGATGCGGGCTTCCGGGTGCCGGTCGTCCTCACGCAGCCAGATCGCCCGCAAGGTCGCGGGCAGAAGTTCGCGCCGTCGCCGGTCAAGGCGCTGGCGATCGCGCGAGGGCTTGCCGTCGCCCAGCCCGCGACGCTGAAGGCCGAGGCGGCGTGTGCGGCGTTTTTCGCCATACCCGTCGACGTGCTTGCAGTCGCGGCGTACGGCCTGATCCTGCCGCCCCGGATTCTCGCCTGGCCACGGCACGGCTGCATCAACGTCCACGCGTCGCTCCTGCCGCGCTGGCGTGGCGCGGCGCCGATCCAGCGGGCGCTGCTCGCGGGGGACTCGGAAACCGGCGTAACGATCATGCGGATGGATGCGGGCCTCGACACCGGACCGATGCTCGAAGCTGTCCGCGTTCCGATCGGTCTGCGCGAGACCCGGCAAACTCTCGAGCAGAAACTGGCAGTTGCGGGCACACGGGCGCTCGTTACCGTCCTGCGCCGCCTCGCGGCCGGCGGGCCGATTCCGGCCGTGCTGCAGCCTGATGACGGTGCGACCTATGCCGCCAAGGTCGATAAATGGGAGGCTGCGATCGACTGGCGGGCCGCAGCGGCGGTAATCGACCGGCAGATACGAGCCTTCGACCCGGCGCCGGGTGCGCACACGGTGCTGGCGGGCGAGAGCCTCAAGGTGTGGCGCGCGCAGCCACTGGCCTGGGCAGGGCGCGATATTTCGCCGGGGGCGGTCGTCGCGGTGGACGCCGCGGGCATCGTCGTCGCCTGCGGGGATGGTGCGCTGCGCGTCGAGGACGTGCAGCCGGCCGGCGGCAGACGCATGCCTGCGGCGGCATTCGCGGCCGGGCGGCAGCTGATGCCGGGAGCGCGTTTCGGCGGCGCGACGGACTGAAGCGCCGCCGCCGCGCCCGCGAAGCTAATCGACGCATGCAGATCGCCCAGGAGCTGGCCGCGCGCACCGTTGGCTGCGTGCTGGATGGATCGACACTACCGGCGGCGCTGGCGGGAATTGCGCCATCGGAAGCCGGCGCGCCGGGGCGCCGGCGCGCGCTCGTGCTGGAGCTCTGCTTCGGCACGCTGCGACACTGGGGAACGCTCGACGCGCTGGTCCGCAAGCTTGCCGCGAAGCCGCTGCCGGATCGGGAGCTCCACTGCCTGGTCGCCGTCGCGCTGTATCAGCTCGGGCATACGCGGGCGCCGCCCTTCGCGGTGGTGGACCATGCGGTGAATGCGGCGGCGGTGATCTCCCGGCCGGCGGCCCGCGCTCTGGTCAACGCGCTGCTGCGCCGCTATCTGCGCGAACGCGCGGTGCTGGACGCGGCGGTGGGCGACGACCCCGTCGCCCGCTGGTCGCATCCGAAGTGGTGGATCGATCGCGTCCGACAGGACCATCCGGGGGATTGGGAAACGATCCTCGGCGCAGGCAACACGCGTCCGCCCCTTGCGTTGCGCGTGAACCCGCGAATCACGACGCGTGAAGCGCTGCTGGCGGCGTTTGCCGAAGCGGGCGTCGCCGCACACGCTGCGGGCGCGGCCGGCATCCTGGTCGAACCCGCCAGGCCGATTCACGAGCTCCCCGGCTATGGCGACGGGGCCTTCTCCGTGCAGGATCTCGGCGCGCAGCTCGCCGCCCCGCTGCTGCGGCTCGCGCCGGGGCTGCGCGTTCTCGACGCCTGCGCCGCTCCCGGCGGCAAGACCACCCACATCGCGGAGCTGGCCGATGTCGACGTGGTTGCGCTCGACAGCGAGGAAACGCGTCTCGCACGTGTGCGCGAGAACCTCGCGCGCCTTCGACTTGCCGGGTCGCGAATCCATGTTCTCGTCGGCGATGCGGCGGAGCCCGTTGGATGGTGGGATGGGCGCCCGTTCGATCGCGTCCTGGTCGACGTCCCGTGCACGGCCTCGGGGGTCGTGCGGCGGCATCCTGACGCCAAGTGGCTGCGGCGGGACACGGACGTCGCGAACTTCGCACGCCGGCAGGCATGCCTGCTCGACGTGCTGTGGTCATGCCTGGCGCGCGACGGGCTCATGCTCTACTCGACCTGCTCCGTTTTCACGGACGAGAACGAGGCGCAGATCGCGGCATTCGTAGCGCGTCATCCCGAAGCGTTGCGGGAATCCATCACCCTGCCTGCCGAGGTTGCCCATCGCGGCGGACAACTCTTGCCATCGCTCCCCGGCGCGAGCCACAATCAAGACGGCTTCTTCTACGCCCTGCTCCGCAAGCCCTGACGGGGGCAACCCGGGCGCGCGTACCGCCCGCTCCGCTGCCGACGGCACATCGGCCCCGCGTTCGACGCCCCGCCCGCCGGCATGCTCCCAGCGATCCGACCCAGACTTGCGCCCCCCATGCTCGCGCGGGGTGCCGCGCGACTGGCCGTGGCGCTGATACTGGCGGCGGCAGCGGCCGCGTCGGTGCGCGCCGATACGATCTTCGTGCGCAGTGCCGAGCTGCGCGCCGACGAAGATGCCTTCGTGCTCAACGCGGAGTTCGATTTCGCGATCAATCCGACGCTCGAGGAGGCCTTGCAGAAAGGCGTGCCGCTGTATTTCGAGCTCGAATTCGAGCTTCTGCGGCCGCGGTGGTACTGGGTCGACGAGAAGGTGCTCTCGTTTGCGATCCAGTATCGGATCTCGTACAACGCGCTCACTCGGCAGTACCGGCTCGCGAGCGGCCTTCTCGGACAGACTGTCGACTCGTTGCAGGAGGTCGAGCGGTTCCTGTCGCGGGTCAATTCGCGGCCGGTGGCCCCGCGCGACCAGCTCGCAAAGGGCACGCGCTACGAAGCGGCGATCCGCCTGCGCCTCGATACCAACCAGCTGCCGAAACCGTTCCAGCTCTCCGCGCTCGCTTCGCGCGAGTGGTCGCTGCAGTCGGAATGGCACCGCTGGAGCTTCGCCCCGTGAGCGGACTTGTGCCCTCGCGGGGGGTGCGCTGGGCCCTGCTGGTTCTGGCGTGCCTCTCGGCGATCTCGCTGTTCCTGCTGGCGACGGCCACCGCGAACACCGAGCTCTTCGCGCGTCGCTACGATCTCCTGCTCATGATCAACGGCGCGCTGGTCGTGCTGCTGATGCTGCTCGTCGGCTATCAGCTGTCGCGGTTGCTGAGCAATCTGCGGGCCGGGGTCTTCGGCTCGCGGCTCACCGTGCGGCTCGTTCTGCTTTTCGCGCTGGTTGCCGTGCTTCCGGGCGCGCTCGTGTACGCGGTCTCGGTGCAGTTTCTCGGCAGAAGCATCGAGAGCTGGTTTGACGTGCGTGTCGACCGCGCGCTCGAGGGCGGGCTCAATCTCGGCCGCAACGCGCTCGACTATCTGCTCAAGGAGGCGAGCAACAAGGCCGGGCAGATTGCAGTGACGCTCGGTGAGGCGGCGCCCGGCAGCCTGTCGACGCGGCTCAATCGGGCCGCCGAGCAGGCGGGCATCTACGAAGCCGCGCTGTTCTCGTCGACGGGCAGCGTGCTCGCGGTCGCCGGCATCGGCGGCTCGACGGCGCCGCCCGAGCCGCCTCCGGCGCAGGCACTGCGGCGCGCCCGCCTGCAGCAGACCGCGGCGACGATCGAACAGCGCGCTGACGGCGGGATCACGCTGCGGGTCATCACTCCGGTCAACAGCGACGACCGGCTGGAGCCGCTCAAGGTATTGCAGGTAATCGAGCCGGTGCCCAAGGGCCTGGGTCTGGAGATCGAGAAGGTGCAGGCAGGTGCGCGCGACTACCAGGAGATCTCCTTTTCGCGGCAATCGCTGAAGCGCCTCTACGCGGTGACGCTGACCTTGACGCTGCTGCTCGCACTCACCTCGGCGCTCGGCCTCGCCGTCGTGCTGTCGGAGCGCTTCTCCGCACCGCTCGGGCTGCTGGCCGAGGGGACGCGCGCGGTGGCGCAAGGCGATTTCACGCGTCGCCAGCCGGTGACCTCGCGCGACGAGCTCGGTGTGTTGACGGAATCGTTCAACACGATGACCGTCCAGCTCGCGGAAGCGCAGCAGAAGACCGAGGAGTCGCGACGGGCCACCGAGACGACGCGCGCATACCTCGAGAGCATCCTCGGCAATCTTTCCTCCGGCGTGCTCGCCTTCGACGATCGCTACCGCCTGCGCACGGCCAACGCGAGCGCGGCGGTGATACTGCAGCAGCCGCTGGCCGAACTGACGGGCACGCCGCTCGCCGACTGGGGGCGCAAGCTGCCGGCCCTGGCGCCGTTCGCCGAGCTCGTCGCCGAGGGCTTTCGCGCGAGCCGCGACGCGCAGTGGCAGAAGCAGGCCGAGCTGTCGGTGGCCAACCTGATGCGGACGCTGCTCCTGCGCGGCTCGCGGCTGCCGGTGACCCCGGTCGCCGGGTACGTCGTCGTGTTCGACGATGTGACCGATCTTGCGCAGGCGCAACGCGACGCGGCCTGGGGCGAGGTCGCCCGCCGGCTCGCGCACGAGATCAAGAACCCGCTGACGCCGATCCAGCTCTCGGCGGAGCGCCTCGAGCGCAAGCTCGCCGGGAAGCTCGACGAGCCGGACCGGGAGGCATTGACACGCGGCACCCAGACGATTGTCGCGCAGGTGGCCGCGATGAAGGACATGGTCGACGACTTCGCGGTCTATGCGCGGCAGCCGCGGCCGGGGGCGATGCAGCGGGTCGATATCGGCGCCCTCTTGCTCGACGTGCTGGCGTTGTACGACAATCTGCGCGCACGCACCACGCTATCCCTTCCTTCCGAACCGCTCGACGTCCAGGGCGAACCCACCCGCCTGCGCCAGGTGTTCCACAATCTGCTCCAGAATTCGATCGACGGTCAGGCCGACACGGCGGAGCCGCATTACGATATCTCGCTCGCCGCCCAGGGCGCCGACGTCATGCTCGTATTCGAGGATGCGGGGACGGGCTTCCCGGACGCCGTGCTGCACCGGGCGTTCGAGCCCTATGTGACGACCAAGGCGAAGGGTACGGGACTGGGCCTCGCGATCGTGAAGAAGATCATCGACGAGCATCACGGCCATGTCGAGCTCGGCAACCGTGTACCGCGCGGGGCGCGCGTGACGCTTGTGCTCCCGCGTGCCGCCGCGGCAGCGTAGGATACGGCGTTGATGGCTCCCGCAAAGGAAATCCTGATCGTCGACGACGAAGTCGGCATCCGCGAACTGCTCTCCGAGATCCTCCAGGACGAGGGCTACCGTGTGAGCGTTGCCGAGAACGCGACGACGGCGCGTGCGTACAGGGCACGCGAGCAACCCGCGCTGGTGCTGCTCGACATCTGGATGCCCGACACCGACGGCGTGACGCTGCTGCGCGAATGGGCGGCGGCCGGACTGCTCACGATGCCGGTGATCATGATGTCGGGCCACGGGACGATCGAGACTGCCGTCGAGGCGACCAAGATCGGGGCGTTCGATTTCCTCGAGAAGCCGGTGGGGATGCAGAAACTTCTCGGCACCGTGACGCGGGCGCTGAAGACAGCGATGGCACGGGAGCCGCGGCGGGTTTCCCTTGCCGCGCTGGGAACGAGCGCGGCGGTGCGCGAGGTCGAGCGCCAGCTGGAGCAGCTGCTTGCGGCGCGCAAACCGATATTGATCCTCGGCGAATCCGGAACCGGGCACGACGCCGCGGCCCGCGCGCTGCAGGCACCCGAGACACCGTGGATCGCGCTCGCGGGTGGCGCGCGACTCGCGACGAACCCGCTCGCCGTGCTCGAGGAGGCGCGCGACGGCACGCTCTATTGCCCCGAGATCGGCCAGTACGCTAAGGCCGAGCAGCGCGGCCTCGCGTTCCTGCTGCCGAAGCTCGACAAGGCCAATGTGACCCTCGTCTGCACGAGCGCGGAGCCGCTCGGCAACCTGGCGGCGGAGGGAAAGTTCGATGCGGCTCTGCTCGCGGCACTGTCGGCGGGGGCCGTGCTGCTGCCCCCGCTGCGCGCGCGGCGGGAGGACATTCCGGCGCTGATCGAGCGGTACTGGCATGAAGTCGCGGCAAAGGAACGCAATGCGCAGCAGGCCGGCAGCCGGACGTTGGCATCGCTGCAGCCGCAGGCGCTCGCCGTGCTTGCGGGCGCGTATTGGCCCGGAAACCTCGACCACCTGCAGGGCGTCGTCGGCAATCTCGTGCTCTTTGCCGGTACAGGCGACATCACCACCGAACACGTGAAGCGGATGCTGGGCGAGGCGGCCGCGGCGAACCAGGCCGTTGCGCCCGAGATAACCGCGCGCTTCTTCGAGCTGCCGCTGCGCGAGGCGCGGGAGGCCTTCGAGCGGATCTACTTCGAGCAGCTGCTCGGGCGCGAGCAGAGCAACATGAGCCGCGTGGCCGAGCGGGCCGGGCTCGAGCGCACGCACCTCTACCGGAAGCTGAAACAGCTATCCATCCGTTTTGCGCGGCGCGGTGACGACGGCAGCGGCGGCAGCTGCGACGCGCGCCGCCGCGCCAGCCGCCGCTCGCCATGACGGTTCCGGCCGGTCCGTCGAAGCGCATGTCGCCGCTCGTGATCGGCGCCATCGGCGTCGTCTTCGGCGACATCGGAACTTCGCCGCTGTACACGCTGCGGCAGTGCTTCGCGGGCGAGCATCCGGTGGCGCTGACGCCGGCGAACGTGCTGGGGATACTGTCGATCATCTTCTGGGCTCTGGTCATCATCGTCACGGCGAAATACGTGACGCTGATCATGCGCGCCGACAATCGCGGCGAGGGCGGAATCCTCGCGCTCACGGCGCTCGTCTCGCGCGGCCTCGGCAACCGGACCCGCAGCCGATGGTGGCTCGTGGGCTTCGGCATCTTCGGCGCGGCGATGTTCTACGGCGACGGAATGATCACGCCGGCAATCTCGGTGCTGGGTGCGGTCGAGGGTCTCGAGATCATAACGCCGCAGCTGCATCCGTTCGTCGTCCCGGCGGCGGTGCTGATCGTCGTCGCGCTCTTCGCAATCCAGAAGCGCGGCACGGCGTCCGTCGGACGGCTGTTCGGACCCGTGATGTGCACCTGGTTCGTCGTGCTTGCCGTGCTGGGGCTGATCGAGATCATCGACAAGCCGTCCGTACTGGGCGCGTTGAACCCCTACTACGCGTTCTCCTTCGTCACGGCCAACCCGGTTCTCGCCTTTCTCGCGCTGGGCGCGGTCGTCCTTGCCGTGACCGGCACCGAGGCGCTCTACGCGGACATGGGGCACTTTGGCGTCGCGCCGATCCGTCGCGCCTGGCTCTTCTTCGTGATGCCGTCGCTCGTTCTCAACTACTTCGGCCAGGGCGCGTTGCTGCTCTCGGAGCCGCAGGCGATCAAGAATCCGTTCTACCTGCTCGCGCCGCAATGGGCGCTCATTCCGCTGGTCGTGCTGGCGACCTGCGCCGCGGTGATCGCCTCGCAGGCCGTCATCTCGGGCGCGTTCTCGCTGACCCGCGCGGCGATCCAGATGGGCTACTGTCCACGCCTCAAGATCCTGCACACGTCCGATCGCCAGATCGGGCAGATCTACATCCCGTTCATCAATTGGATGCTGCTCGTCGCCGTGCTTCTCCTCGTGCTCGGCTTCAAGCGTTCCGACAATCTCGGCGGCGCCTACGGCATCGCGGTGACCCTGGCGATGCTGATCGACTCGATGCTGATCTATGTCGTGATTCGACGCATCTGGCACTGGCGCCGGCCGGTTGCCGCCATGATCGTGCTGCCACTGTTTGCGATCGACGGCATGTTCCTCGCGTCGAATTCGCTGAAGGTGCCGGAAGGCGGGTGGTTTCCGCTGCTGATCGGCATCGCCGTGTTCACGCTGCTGACCACCTGGAAGCGCGGCCGCGCCGTGCTGATGGAGCGCCTCGCCGAGGACTCGATGCCGCTCGACATCTTCATCGACAGCATCGGCGCCAGTCCGCCACCGCGGGTTCCGGGCACTGCGGTGTTCCTGACCTCGACGGCGGACCGGGTGCCGCACGCCTTGCTGCACAATCTCAAGCACAACAAGGTGCTGCACGAGCGCATCCTGCTGCTCACGATTCACACGCAGGACTTTCCGCGCGTGCCGGTCGCCGAGCGGCTGCGCCTTTTCGAGCTAGGTCACGCGTTCTGGCGGATGGACGCGTACTACGGCTTCGTCGAGGATCCCGACGTGCCGGAGCTGCTCGAGGCCTCGGCAAGGGAAGGCTTCGAGTTCGACATGATGGAGACGTCGTTCTTCGTCTCGCGCGAGACGCTGATCGCGTCGGTCGCGCCGGGGATGGCGCTCTGGCGGGAGAGGCTCTTCGTGTCGATGTCGAAGATGGCAGTCAAGGCGACCGATTTCTTCCACATCCCGACCAATCGCGTCGTCGAACTCGGAACCCAGGTCGAGCTGTAGCGGCCAGGAATCAGAGCCCGGCCATCTGCACGCGCATCGACTGCAGCGCCTTGCCTTCGATCTGGCGTATGCGCTCTGCCGACACGCCATATTCGTCGGCGAGATCCTGCAGCGTCGCCGGCTCGTCCTCGACCAGCCAGCGCGCCTCGATGATGCGACGGCTGCGGTCGTCGAGCTTCGCGAGCGCGCGGGACAACCCGGCCGCACGGTTCGTGGCGGTTTCGGCCAGCTCGAGGATCTTGACCGGCTCGTTGTCGGTGTCGGCGAGGTAGGCGATCGGGGCGACCGCGTCGCCATCGTCCCCCGGCTGCGGGTCGAGTGCGACGTCGCGGCCCGTGAGGCGCGTTTCCATCTCGATGACTTCCTCGGGCTTGACCCCGAGGTCCCTGGCGATCGCCTTCGCTTCCTTGTCCGAGAGTGCGGCCGAGCTCGCCTTCATCCGGCGCAGATTGAAGAAGAGCTTGCGCTGTGCCTTCGTCGTCGCCACCTTGACCAGGCGCCAGTTGCGCAGCACGTATTCGTGAATTTCCGCCCGGATCCAGTGCAGCGCGAACGACACCAGGCGCACTCCGCGCTCCG
Source organism: uncultured beta proteobacterium (assembly GCA_963783525.1). GTDB lineage: Bacteria > Pseudomonadota > Gammaproteobacteria > Burkholderiales > Casimicrobiaceae > CAIWHR01. Next base: position 25,379 of record CAWAOF010000006.1, on the reverse strand, counting down.
GGTCGAAGCGGCGCACCGCTTTCATGAGCCCGATGTTGCCTTCCTGGATGATGTCGGCCTGCGGCAGGCCATAACCGAGGTATTTGCGGCTCACGGCGACGACGAGCCGCAGGTGCGAGAGCACGAGCTGCTGCGCGGCGTCCAGATCGTTGTCGCGAACGAGCCGGCGGCCCAGCTCGATCTCCTCCTCGGGGGACAGCAGCGGAAAGCGGTTCACGGCCTGGATGTAATGGTCCAGGCTGCCCAGGGAGGCGGGGGTGGGGAAAGTCAACGCGGTTCCGGTCATGGTCTGCTGTCTCCTTCGCGCAGGGTGACGCCTGCCATTGCCGACCCCGCCGTATTGCCTGGCCATAATTTTAGCAGTCGCCGCATCTGAGTGCTAACCGGAGTCAAAAGTTCCCGACCGCATTTGTCGGGTTTGGGACGTGCGTACCGCGTCGCGACGAGTTTCCGACGGCCTACCGGCATGCGTCAATTGCGCGCCGAATCCGCCGGACTCATCGATGAAATCCATGGCGCACCGGCAGCGACGTGGCAGTAGGCACTAACTCAACAAGTACGGCCCGATGTCCGCCGAGCCCATCAAATACCCGAGTACCGCACGGCGGCGCGCCGACCAAACGTCCGGGAATCAACCCACCAGCGCTTCGACGAAGTCCGCCGCCACGAAAGGCTTCAGATCGTCGAGGCCCTCGCCCACCCCGATGAATCGGAGCGGGATCGGGCGCTCCTTGGCGATCGCCGCGACCATGCCACCCTTCGCGCTGCCATCGAGCTTGGTCAGGACGAGGCCCGTGAGGCCCAGCGCCTCGTCAAACGCCCGGACCTGAGCCAGCGCGTTTTGCCCGGTGTTCGCATCGAGCACCAGCAGCGTCTCGTGCGGCGCGGTCGGGTCCGCCTTGCGGATCACACGCTGAACCTTCCGAATCTCGTCCATCAGGTGCAACTGCGTAGGCAGCCGGCCGGCGGTGTCGGCGAGGACGACGTCGATGTTGCGCGCCCGCGCGGCGGCGATCGCGTCGAACATCACCGCGCCCGGGTCGCCACCCGCCTGCGAGATCACCATGACCCCATTGCGTTCGCCCCACACCGCGAGCTGCTCGCGTGCGGCCGCCCGGAACGTGTCGCCGGCGGCGAGGAGCACGCTGTGCCCCTGCGCCTGGAAATGCCGGGCGAGCTTGCCGATGGACGTTGTCTTGCCGGCGCCGTTGACGCCCGCCAGCATGATGACGAATGGCCGCGCGGCGGTGATCTCCAGCGGTCGTTCGAGCGGGGCGATCAGGTCGAGTAGCGCCGCCTTGAGGAGCGCCTTGGGATCCTGGTCGGCGCCTCCGCGCTTCCAGCGTGCCGCGAGGTCGGCGAGCAGGTGTTCCGTGGCCGCGACGCCGACGTCGGCGGTGATGAGCGCCGTCTCGAGCTCGTCCAGGGTCTGGGCGTCGAGCTTGCGGCGGGCAAACACGCTGCCGAGGGAGCCCGCGAGTTTGTCTCGCGAACGGGCGAGTCCCGCGGCCAGCCGCTCGGTCCAGGGCCGCTTTGCATCCGGGTCGGATTTTCGCTTGAAGAGATCGAGCATGGCGGCCAGCGCCCGCCCGTTCGCCGCGGTGGCGCCTCGCGCAGTCGGGGTCGGTTGAGGGGAGCGAGTCGATTTTACCTGCTCGGCTGCGCCGGACGGCCCATAATGCCGCCTTTGCGGCAGCGCCCTCCTCCGCGGTCACCTTGCCGACGTCCCCTGCGAATCGCATTCGAATCATTGGCGGCGCCTGGCGCCGGCGCGTGATTCGCTTTCCGCCGGCGCCCGACGTGCGTCCGACGCCGGACCGCGCGCGCGAGACGCTGTTCAACTGGCTGGGCCAGGACCTGACCGGCAAGCGCTGCCTCGACCTGTATGCCGGTTCCGGCGCATTGACGCTCGAGGCCGCCTCGCGTGGCGCGTCGCTTGCCGTGGCCGTCGACCGGAATCGGGCGGTCGTCGCCGCGCTCGTGCAGAACCGCGCGCTGCTGGGGGCGACGGCAGTCGAGGCGCGCGTCGGTGATGCGCGCGCCTTCATCGCCGCCGAACGCCGGGAGTTCGATGTGATCTTTCTCGATCCGCCGTTTCGCGAAGATCCCTGGGACTGGCTGCTCCCGGCCTGTGCGGAACGGCTCGCGCCCGACGGCGCGATCTATGCAGAAGCCGCAGGGCCGCTCGCGCCCCCTTCGGGATTCGTCGCCTGGCGCCGCGACAAGGCGGGGCAGGTGCATTATCATCTTTTCGTCCGGGCGCGCGGCCGGGCGGATTGAACGCGCTATCGTCGTCGCCTCCCGGCTACCCATGCTGACGGTCGTCTATCCCGGAACCTTCGATCCGTTCACCCGCGGCCACGAGGACCTCGTACGCCGGGCCGCGAGACTCTTCGGCCGGGTGATCGTCGGCGTCGCCGAGAGCTCCGCGAAACAGCCGTTCTTCACGGCCGAGGAGCGCGTCGCGATGGTGCGCGACGTGCTGTCGACGTACCCGAATGTCGAGGTGTCCGCGTTTTCGGGGCTGCTGATGGACTTCGTCCACGAGCAGGGCGCGCGGGTCATCCTGCGCGGTTTGCGCGCGGTTTCCGATTTCGAGTACGAGTTCCAGATGGCGGGAATGAACCGGAATCTCTTTCCCGAGGTGGAGACGCTGTTCCTTACACCCTCGGAGCAGTACACGTTCATCTCCGCGACGATCGTCCGCGAGATCGCCAAGTTCGGCGGCGACGTTTCCTCGTTTGTCCACCCGGCGGTGCTCGCAAGGCTCAAGGCCAAGGTCGCGGGCCGGAAAGGGTGACGCCCGCGCCATGGCGCTGATGATCACCGACGAGTGCATCAACTGCGACGTCTGCGAGCCGGAGTGCCCGAACGGGGCGATTTCGCAGGGACCGGAGATCTACGTCATCGATCCGAAGAAATGCACCGAGTGCGTCGGGCATTTCGACAAGCCCCAGTGCGTCGAGGTCTGTCCGGTCGACTGCATTCCGGTGAATCCGGATTTCGTCGAGACCCGGGACGGGCTTCGGACCAAGTACGAAGGGCTGATGGCCGCCAAGCAGGCTGCGGAGGACTCCGCGCAAGGTCCCGCCGGCGGCGGTTAGCCGTTGGCGGCCTCCGGCACGAGGCCCGGCTGCAGGACGATTCCGTCGATTACCTCGACCGCGCGCATGAGGGCCGCAACCTCGCCCGCGAGCGCTTCATCCTGCTGCTCCAGCTCGCCGATGCGCTCCTCGAGTTCGCCGCTTGCGCGATGGATCCGCTTGACGCTTTCGAGCCGGCGGCGCAACTGGAGCTGATGCTCGCGCACCTGCGTCTCGAGCGGCGACATCGTCGCCCGCAGCCAAGTCTCGACGTCCCGGTTCGCGATGTCGTAGACGTGCTTGACGCGCGTGGCGATCGTCTCAAAGAAGCGCTTCGTCAGCGAGTACTTCGCGCTGCTCAGCAAGTTCCACAACGTGTTGAAATGCTGGTTGTACGCGTGCTCGAGGCGGTCGATCTCCTTCTGGTACTTGAGCATCGAGAACGGCGGCGGCACGAATTGTTCGATGCCCTGCTCGGCGGCGAAGCGCAGGTACATCGCCTGCATCATGTCGTGGATTTCGGTGGCGCGCAGCGCGGCGGTGCCGAAATCGCGGCGGATTGACGCGAAGAATTCGCCCATCGCGGCGCGCACGCCCTTGGTGAACGGGCTGCGCTCGATGCCCCGGCGCGTATGGCCGGCATTGGTGCGCAGCGCCTCGAGACTGATGACGTCGAACAGTGCATTGGTCTGCTGCGTGAACACCGTGCGCAGTGCGGTGAACCGTTGCAGCCCGCGTTCGAAAACCTCTTTCTCGTCGTGGACGCGCGCCATCATATGTCCGACGACATCCTGGTTCTTGCCCCGCAGCGCTCGCAACTCGACGAGCTGCTCGGCGACACCGGTGCGCCGCCGCTCGAGCAGCGAGGACACGCTGTCGGCGAGCGCACGGACCTCGGCCCGGGTCGCTGCGCCGACGATGCGATGCTTGGCCGGTATGAGCTCGCGGGAGAGCGCGTCCTCCAGCGCCGGCAGGCGGCTCCGGGCGAGCAGCGCGTCATCACCGTTGACCTTCGCGAGCAGCCCCTTCTGCGCGGACACCGCGTAGACCTGGGACGAGGCCAGATCGAGGAGCGCCGCGGAAGCCGCGATCTGCCGGTCGATCTCGGCCGCGACATCGGCCTCCGGCCTGAGCTCGTCCCACAGGGTGTCGATCTTGTTGAGAATCACGATCCGACCGGCCTTTCGCCCCGGATCCCCGCCCGTCAGGTGATGATTCCAGACGTCGAGATCGGAGCGGGTCACCCCGGTGTCGGCCCCGAGCACGAACAGCACGGCGTGCGCATTCGGCAGCAGGCTCAGCGTGAGCTCCGGCTCGGCGCCGATCGCGTTGAGCCCCGGGGTGTCGAGGATGACGAGCCCCTGCTGGAGTAGCGGGTGCGGAAAGTTGATGATCGCATGGCGCCAGCAGGGAACGTCGACGTCGCCTTCGCCTTCGGCGCTGCGCGGTATCACCCGCGCATCCTCGTCATGCAGCCCGAGCGCGCGGGCGAGTGCTGCCGGCACGCGCTTCATCTGCGCAAGGCGCGCCAGTTCTTCACTCATCTTTCCGGCCGCGCCGAGGTCGAGCGGGATCGTCACCCACTCGTCCGCGAAGTTCATGAAATCCTGCAGCGTCGCGTCCTTGAGCCGGGTCTCGATCGGCAGCAGGCGCAGCGACGGCGGGCGCGTCGGATCGTGCAGGAGCTCGGTCGGGCACATTGTCGTGCGCCCCGCGGTCGAAGGGAGCAGCCGCTGGCCGAAGTCCGCGAAGAAGATCGCGTTGATGAGCTCCGACTTGCCGCGCGAGAACTCGGCGACGAATGCGACAACGAGTCGGTCCTGATGCAGCCGCGTCAGCAGCTGCTGGATCTGGAGGTCGATCTGCGCGTCGGCGAGATCCTGGCGCCGGAGCCACTCGTGCAACGCGGAAACGCCCGCGGCAAGCCGCTTGCGCCAGTCGCCGTAGGCTTCGAAGCGCGCTGCGAACTCACGCGGAGCGACCATGCGGGTGCCTCCCGACTTTGCTCAAGTGTGCCGTGGGGCGAAACGGGGCGGCCAAATCTAGCATACCGGCGGGAACGTCGCGCCCCTCAGCGCTGACACCGGGGGCAGAAGCTGGTGGCGCGCCCACCCTGACGGATCTGCCGGATGGGGGTGCCGCACGCGCGACACGGCAGACCCTGTCTGCCATAGACCGTATACTCGAGCTGGAAATAGCCCGGCTCGCCGCGGCTGTCGACGTAGTCGCGCAGCGTCGAACCGCCCTTGGCGATCGCATCGGCCAGCGTCGCGCGTACCTCGTCGATAAGGCGCGCAAGGCGCGGCTTCGACAGGCGGTTCGCCGGCGTGGTCGGCCGGATGCCGGCCCTGAACAGAGCCTCGTTGGCGTAGATATTGCCTACGCCGACGACGAGATGATTGTCCATCAGCACAAGCTTGATTGCGGCGCTCCGGCGACGCGTCGCCCGCCAGAGGTAGGCGGCGTCGCAGGCCGCGTCGAAAGGCTCCGGACCGAGCCGCGCGAGCAACGGATGTGCCGCCGCAGGCGGTGGCAGCCAGAGCATCGCGCCGAATCGGCGAGGGTCGTGATAGCGCAGCGTCACACCCGATTCCAGCACGATGTCGACGTGATCGTGGAGGCGGCGCGGCGGCGGGTCGGTGAACGCCCGCAGGCTTCCGGTCATCCCCAGATGCACGAGCAGCGTATCCTCGGCCAGGCGGAACAGGAGGTACTTGCTGCGCCGATCCAGCGCATCGATCCTGCGCCCGGCGACGCGTTTTGGAAGCCCCGTGGGAACCGACCACCGCAGCCGCGGGTCGTACACTTTCATGGCGGTGATCAGACGGCCGACGGCGAGCGGGGCGAGACCCCGGCGCGTGGTTTCGACTTCGGGCAATTCCGGCATCGGCTGCCGCGCGCTCGGTGGTTGCGCGACATGCCGGTCCGGCACGTCGCGTCGGTTTGTTGGGTCGCAGAATATAACCTAAGATGACTTGCTTACGTCGCCGGAAGAATGCCGGGCCCCGGTGGCTCTGCTTTGTACCCCGAATGGTCCGATCGCCGATGATGCCCATGCACCGCTTCCTGTCGACTCTGCCGGCTACCGCACTTTGGTGGGTGGTGGCGCTCGTGCCGGCGACTGCGCTGGCGCAGTCAGGGACCGAGCCGGAGTCGGCACGTGAGCCGCCTCCGAAGGCGGCCAGAGCAGAGCGCGGCGAGGGGCTCACCGCCGAACTCATGTATCGGCTGCTGGTAGGCGATGTCGCGTTGCAGCGCGGGGACACGGCCCTTGCCGCCCGCGCGTATTTCGAAGCCGCGCGCGATTCCCGCGATCCGCGCCTTGCCCGCCGCGCGACCGAGATCGCACTTGCCGCCAGGCAGCGCGCGCTCGCCACCGAGGCCGCTCGACTCTGGGCCGAGGCTCGAACCCTCCGCCGAGCGCCCGAAGCAGGTCATCGCGGGCCTCGCGGGCGGCGGCGACGGCCGCGGATTCGGCACGGACCTCAAGTCGGAACTCGAGCGCGCCCTCGCGGAGGCCGCCTCGGGCTCGCATCTGGGTGACGCTTTCATGCAGCTCAACCGGATGCTTGCCGACGAGCCGGACAAGGCGGCAACTCTGCGGCTCGTGCGCTCGCTGGCGCAACCCTACCCCAATCTCGCGGAGGCGCATTTCGCCATCGCGCTCGCGGCCCTGAACACGGGACTTGCCGACGCCGCCGCCACCGCGATTGCAAATCAGGCGGTGAATCAGGCGCTCGCGCAGAAGCCCGGGTGGGAGCCTGCGGTGCTGCTCAAGTCGGAAATCCTGGCCAAGCAGTCCACCGACCAGGCGGCCGAGTACCTGATCGATTTCCTGAAGAAGGAGCCCGGGTCCAAAGCGGGTCTTTCGGCGCTCGCGCAGGTCCGGATCCAGCAGAAGCGCTATGCGGAAGCCCGCGCGATCTTCGAGGACCTCTGGCAGAAGGACCCGGGCAACCGCGAATTCCAGTTCGGGATCGCGATGCTCTCGATCCAGATGAAGGATTGGGCGCGGGCGGAAGCGCTGTTCGAGGAACTTCGGCGCGCCGACTATGGCGAGGACGGCATCGTCGAGTTCTACCTCGCGCAGATCGCCGAGGAAACCGGACGCTACGAGCTCGCGCTCGAGCGCCTGCGCGCGGTGCCCGAGGGCGACCGCGGGTGGGTCGCCAAGCTACGTGTGGCGGCGGTGCTGGGCAAGCTCGGACGAGTCGACGAGGCCCGTCGCTATCTCGCGGACTTGCCGGCCGTCACCGTCCAGCAGCGCGTCCAGGTGCGGCAGGCGGAAGGCCAGCTCCTGCGCGATGCTGGCGAGAACGCGGCTGCATTTGCGCTTCTGACGAAGGCGCTCGAAGCGCATCCCGACGATCCGGACCTGCTCTACGACCTCGCGATGGCCGCCGAAAAGCTCGATCGGCTGGACGTCGCCGAGGCGAAGCTCACGCGCCTGATCGAGCTCAAGCCGCTGAACGCGCACGCGCTGAACGCGCTGGGATATACGCTGGTGGACCGAACTCCGCGTCTCGCCGAGGGCCTGGCGCTGATCGAGCGGGCGCTCGCTCTCGTGCCGGACGATCCGTACATTCTCGACAGCCTGGGATGGGCCCAGTTCCGGATGGGCAAGCTGGACGAAGCGGAGAAGTCCCTGCGGCGCGCGATGGAAGAGCGCCCGGATCCGGAGATCGCCGCCCATCTCGGCGAAGTGCTCTGGGCGAAGGGCGAGCGCGACCGGGCGCGCGATGTCTGGCAGTCGCAATTGAAGAGCGCACCTGACAACGCCGTGCTGCTCGAAACCGTTCGCCGCCTGACGCGCTGAGCTCCCGGATGCCGCGCGCGGCACCGCTCACGCCAGTCGCGGTGCTCGCCTTCCTCGTCGCGTCCTGCGCGAGCGCGCCGCCCCTCGGTGTCGCCTCGCTTCCGCGGGACGAGCCGTTCGCGATCGACGGCCGGCTCTCGGCCCGGCGCGGCGGCGATGCCATTGCCGTCGGCTTCGCGTGGACGCATTCATCGCCGACCGACGCCATGGTGGTGCAGACCCCGCTCGGACAGACGCTCGCCGAGCTCAACAGTGACGCGGACGTACCCAGGGCCGAGCTGCGCACGGCCGACGGCCGGCACGCCATCGCGAGCGACTGGACGACGCTCACCGAACGCGCCTTCGGCTTTCCGCTGCCGGTTGCCGGGCTCGCCTGGTGGGTGCAGGGCGCACCGCACGCGGGCGCGCCGCACACGCTGGAAGTCGACCGCGCGGGACGACCGGCGGTTCTGCGGCAGGACGGGTGCGAGATCGTCTACGGTTATGCCGACGACGTGGCGCGGCGCGCGTCGCGGCTCGATCTCGGCTGCCACGATCTCGAGGTGCGCATCGTCATCGACCGCTGGCGCGGCGCGTGACGTGCTGGCGAGCGGCTCGGAGCGCAGCGACAATGGGCGGATGCGCAAGCTGACCGCTGCGGCGCCCGCAAAGCTCAACCTGTTTCTGCATGTGACGGGGCGGCGCGCCGACGGCTACCACCTCCTCGAGACGCTGTTCGTCGCGCTCGACGTGGGCGACACCATCACGTTCACGTGCCGCGACGATGGCGCCATCGTGCGCACGAGCGAGGTGCCCGGCGTCGCGCCGCTGTCCGACCTCGCCGTGCGCGCCGCCGCCGCATTGAAGCGCGCGACCGGCTGCCGCCTCGGTGTCGACATCGCGGCCACCAAGCGGATTCCGCTGGGTGGCGGACTGGGCGGAGGCAGCTCCGACGCGGCGTCGGCGCTGCTCGCGTTGAACAGCCTCTGGGATGTGCGCCTGTCGCGCGCGGAGCTCACGCGCATCGGCGCCGAGCTTGGTGCCGACGTGCCCTTCTTCCTCCTCGGGGAGCCGGCCGTCGGCCGCGGCATCGGCGAGCAGCTGACGCCCATGTCGGTGCCCACGTACTGGGTCGCCGTGATCGTGCCGCCCGTCAGTGTGTCGACGGCGTCGATCTTCGCTTCCCGAGAATTGACACGAACCGGGCAGTCCGCGAAAATGGATGTCTTTTCCGAGGGTTATGGTCGGAATGATCTGCAGCCGATCGCGGTTGCACGGTTTCCCGCCATCGCCACGGCGCTGGCGGCGTTGCGCGAGCGGTCGAACCACGCGCGGATGACTGGCTCCGGCAGTTGCGTGTTCGCGCTTTTCGCGAGCGAAGCCGAAGCGCGCGAAGCCGTCCTGACGCGGCCGAGCGCGATGCAGGGTTTTGTCGCCAGGACGCTCGCGCGGCACCCGCTCGCGAGTCTTGCATGAGGTTCGGGACGGGCGGGACGCGAATGTCCGCAGAAACAAGGTTTCCGATGCGCCGTCCGGACGTCACGGTTTCTCCGCTGGGGAGTCGCCAAGTTGGTTAAGGCACCGGATTTTGATTCCGGCATCCGAAGGTTCGAATCCTTCCTCCCCAGCCATTTGTCGCAGGACCGCGATCGCTGCGACCCGCCGCGCGGGCGCGCTGCGCCGAGGATCCGGTAAATGGCTTTCGAACGGATGCGCGTGTTCACCGGCAACGCGAATCCGAAGCTTGCCGAAGCCGTCTGCCACCACCTCAACATCAGCCTCGGACGCTGCGTCGTCGGCCGGTTTTCGGACGGCGAAGTGATGGTCGAGCTCCTCGAGAACGTGCGCGGTCGCGACATCTTCATCCTGCAGTCGACGTGTGTTCCGACCAACGACAACCTGATGGAAATCCTGGTCATGACCGACGCGCTGAAGCGCTCGTCGGCCGGCCGGATTACGGCGGTGGTCCCGTATTTCGGGTACGCGCGGCAGGACCGACGCCCGCGCTCGGCGCGCGTGCCGATCACGGCCAAGGTCGTCGCCGACCTGCTGACGACGGTCGGCGTGGGTCGCGTGATGGTGATGGACCTCCATGCCGACCAGATCCAGGGGTTCTTCAACATACCCGTCGACAACATCTATGCGACGCCGATCCTTCTCGGGCGATCTCTGGAAGCAGAACTACGACGATCTGCTCGTCGTCTCGCCCGACGTCGGCGGTGTCGTGCGCGCCCGTGCGATCGCGAAGCGTCTCGATTCCGAGCTCGCGATCATCGACAAGCGGCGTCCGCGCGCCAACGTCTCCGAGGTGATGCACATCATCGGCGACGTCAGCGGCCGCACCTGCGTGATCATGGACGACATGGTCGATACGGCGAACACGCTGTGCAAGGCGGCGACCGCGCTCAAGGAGCACGGCGCGAGGAAGGTCGTCGCGTACTGCACGCACGCGGTGCTCTCCGGCGGTGCGGTGCCGCGCGTGGCTACCTCCGAGCTCGACGAGCTCGTCGTCACCGACACGATACCGCTGACCGACGAGGCCCGCGCGTGCCCTCGCATCCGGGTGCTCTCCTGCGCGCAGCTGCTCGCCGAGACGATGACCCGCGTTTCGAACGAGGAATCGGTCAGCTCGCTGTTCACCGAATAGCGCAGCGAGACGGGAAACAGCCGCGAGCGGGTCGACCCTCGCCCGAGCGCCCACAAATCAGTTATACTTCAAGGCTTTTCCCGGGGCGGCTCGCCGCCGGCACCCGGGATGTCGCCAACCGCGGACGACCGGCGCGGCGCACGCGGGAACGCGCCCGATACGGAAGGCCGCAGACATCAGGAGCCGCATCATGCAGATCGAATTCACAGCCTTTCCGCGTACGTCCGAGGGCCGCGGGGCCAGCCGCCGGATGCGCCGTGCCGGCAAGGCGCCCGGCATCGTCTACGGAGGCACGGCAGCCCCCGAGCCGATCGAGCTCGACCACAACGCGCTGTTCCACGCGCTTCGCAACGAGGCCTTCCACGCATCGATTCTCACGATGAAGATCGGCGGGACCGCGACGAAGGTGCTGCTGCGTGACGTGCAGATGCATCCGTTCAAGAACGAGATCCTGCATGTCGACTTTCAGCGTGTCGACGAGAACCGCAAGATCCACATCAAGGTGCCGCTGCATTTCACCAACGGCGAGAACTCGCCGGCGGTGAAGGTGTCCGGCGCCATCGTGAGCCACGTCGTCACCGAGCTCGACGTCTCCTGTCTGCCGAAGGATCTTCCCGAATTCATCGAGGTCGACCTGTCGACGCTGGACGTGGGCAACTCGGTCCACGTCTCGGCGCTCAAGCTGCCGGTCGGCGTTTCGGTAGTGACGCGCGGCAAGCTCGATCCGGTCATCGCGGCCGCGGTCGTTCCGAAGGCGCACGTCGAGGAAGTCGTCGAGGCCGCGCCCACCGCCGAGGCCGTGGCAGCTGCCGCGGTGCCAGGCGCGCCGGCCCCGGCCGCCGAAGGCAAGCCCGCCGCGGAGACCAAGGGCGCCGAAAAGAAGGAATCCGCAAAGGACGAGAAGAAGAAGTAAGTCTTTGCGGCTCCTTCCGGCACCCGGACCCGCGGTGCGCGCTCCGGCGGGCCATGGCGCGCCACTGATCCCATGTCACCGATCCGACTCGTCGCGGGGCTCGGCAATCCCGGGCGCGAACACGCCGCCACGCGGCACAACGCCGGCTACTGGTTCGCCGACGCGCTCGCGGCGCGGCTCGACGCGGCATTCGTCGGCGAGGGCAAGTTCCATGGCCAGGTTGCACGAGGTGCCGGAGACCTTCGGTTGCTGAAGCCCGGCACGTACATGAATCTCTCCGGCCGATCCGTTGCCGCGCTGATGCGGTTCTTCGCGATCGCGCCGACCGATGTCCTGATCGTGCACGACGAGCTCGATCTGCCGGCGGGCGAGGCGAAGCTCAAGTGGGGCGGCGGCACCGCCGGTCACAATGGCCTGCGCGACATCGCCGCGCAACTCGGAACCCCCGATTTCTGGCGGTTGCGCATTGGCATCGGGCACCCGCGCGACTCGGCGATTCCGCAGCAGGACGTCGCCGATTATGTCCTCGCGCCGCCGGCGGCGGGCGAGCGCTCGGCGATCGAAGCCGCAATCGATCGGGCGCTCACCGCGTGGCCGGCGATTGCCGCCGGGGACTTCGAGCGCGCAATGCTTCTCCTGCACACGAGGAGCGAGAATCCATGAGTCTGCGATGCGGCATTGTCGGCCTGCCCAACGTCGGGAAGTCGACGCTCTTCAACGCGCTGACCCGGGCGGGCATTGCCGCCGAGAACTACCCGTTCTGCACGATCGAGCCCAATGTCGGCATCGTCGAAGTTCCCGATCCGCGTCTGGCCCAGCTCGCTGCGATCGCGCACCCGGAGAAGGTGCTGCCCGCGACCGTGGAGTTCGTCGATATCGCCGGGCTCGTTGCCGGGGCGTCGAAGGGCGAGGGACTGGGCAACCAGTTTCTGGCCACGATCCGCGAGACCGATGCGATCGCGCATGTCGTGCGCTGCTTCGAGGACGACAACGTCGTGCACGTCTCCGGACGGATCAATCCGGTCTCCGACATCGAGACGATCAACACCGAGCTCGCGCTCGCCGATCTCGCCGACCGTCGACAAGCAGATCGCGAAATACGAGAAGCCCGCGCGGGCCGGCGACAAGGACGCGCAGCGCATCGTCGCGGTGCTGAAGAAGGTCGAGGCCGTTCTCGACAAGGGGCGGCCGGCGCGCGCCGCCGATCTCTACGCGGAGGAGAAGGAGACGCTGAAGCCATTCTTCCTGCTCACGATGAAGCCGACGATGTATGTCGCCAACGTCGCCGAGCACGGGTTTCACGACAACCCGCTGCTCGACGCGGTCGAGGCGTACGCGGCCGGCGAGGGCGCGCCGGTGGTGCCGGTCTGCGCGGCACTCGAAGCGGAGATCGCGGATCTCGAGGGCGAGGACAAGCTCGCGTTTCTCGCGGACCTGGGGCTCGCCGAGCCAGGCCTCGACCGGGTGATCCATGCCGGCTACAGGTTGCTGGGGCTCGAGACCTACTTCACCGCGGGGCCGAAGGAGGTCCGGGCGTGGACGATCCACCACGGAGACACGGCGCCGAAGGCAGCTAGCGTCATCCACACCGATTTCGAGAAGGGGTTCATTCGTGCCGAGGTGATCGCGCTCGACGACTTCATCGCGTGCAACGGGGAGCACGGCGCGAAGGAGCACGGCAAGATGCGCCTCGAAGGGCGGGACTACGTCGTCAGGGATGGCGACGTCATGCACTTCCGCTTCAACGTCTGAATGGACGGCCCCGACGCTCACTGCGATCGCTGACCGGGTATGCGGAAGCTGCGATTCACCAAGATGCACGGACTCGGCAATGATTTCGTCGTGCTCGACGGAATTCGGCAGAACGTGGACCTCGCCCCGGGCGAGCTGCGGCGGCTCGCCGATCGGCGCCTGGGCGTGGGTTGCGATCAGATCCTGGTCGTCGAGCGCGCGACGGCGTCCCGATGCCGATTTCCGCTATCGGATCTACAACGCCGACGGTGGCGAAGTCGAGCAGTGCGGCAATGGCGCGCGCTGCTTCGTCAAGTTCGTCCGCGATCGCGGGTACACGAGCGCGGCGCGGATTCGCGTGGAGACCGCCGGGGGCCTGATCGTGCCGGAGCTCGCTGCCGGTGGCGAGGTTACGGTCGACATGGGCGTGCCGCGCTTCGCGCCGGCCGCGATCCCGTTCCTGGGCGGCACCGACGATGTCGTGCAGCACCTCGAGGTCGATGGCCAGCTGATCGAGATCAGCGTCGTGTCGATGGGCAATCCGCACGCGGTGCAGGTCGTGGCCGATGTCGACGACGCGCCCGTCGCCACGCAGGGACCGAAGCTCGAGCATCACGCGCGATTCCCGCAGCGCGTGAACGCCGGCTACATGCAGGTGGTGGATCGCGCTACCATTCGCCTGCGTGTCTGGGAGCGTGGCGCCGGCGAGACGCCCGCGTGCGGCACCGGAGCGTGCGCGGCGGTGGTCACGGGCATGCGGCGGGGCTGCTCGATTCGCGGGTTCGGGTCGAGGCGCGCGGTGGTTGCCTGACGGTCGCCTGGCCGGGCCCGGGCACTGCGGTGGCGATGACCGGACCCGCAACGACCGTGTTCGAAGGCGAATGGGAAATCTCCGCGGCTTGAGCGTGCCGCATGCAGACGACGCACCACGACGAAGACAGGACCCCGCGGATGGACGCCAACGACGTCGCCCTCTATCTCAAGGAAAACCCGAAATTCTTCGAAGACTACGCGGATGTCATCGCGGAGATCTTCGTGCCGCATCCGCACGGCGGGCATGCGATCCCCATCGCCGAGCGCCAGATCGTCACGCTGCGCGAGAAGAACGGCGAGCTCGAGAGTCGATTGCGCGAAATGATCCGCTTCGGCGGGGAGAACGACCAGATCGGCGAGAGGCTGCATCGATCCACACTCGCGCTTGTCACCGCACCCGACCTCGAGACAACGCTCGCCGTCCTCTACCACAGCCTGAAGGAGGACTTCGGCGTTCCGCACGTGGCGAGCCGGCTCTGGGGCAAGGTTCCCGAACAGTCATACCTGCCCGAGCTGGCGGCGACGAGCCAGGAGCTGCGCGACTACGCCGACCAGCTGCGGGCTCCATACTGCGGCCCGGACGCGCCGTTCGAGGCGCGCGACTGGTTCGACGACGGCGAGGCCTGCAAGTCGTTTGCGTTCCTCCCGATGCGAACCGCGTACACGTTCGGTCTGCTCGGCCTGGGCGATGAGGACGCCGAGCGCTTCCACCCCGGAATGGGCACGGTGTACCTGACCCGTCTCGCCGAGCTCGCGAGCGTCGCAACTGCGCGGTACCTGCCGGCGGCGTAAGGGACGCCGCTCGACGCGCCCGCCGCGATGCGCAGGACGGCGCCAGAAGACGCCGCACCGCCCCCACTCGCTGCGGTCAACGCCGCGCATCTGGCGGCGTTTGCCGGGCACCTTGCCGGGCGCCCGGTGCATACCCGCGCCGCGTATCTGCGTGATGCGCACACGCTCGCCGTTCTGGCCGGCGACGCGGACCTCGCCCGCCTCGATTCCCGCGCGCTCCGGCGGTTTCTGGCCACCCTTCACGGACGGGGATTGTCCGGTCGCAGCCTGTCGCGCGCGCTGTCGTCGTGGCGGGCGCTCTACCGGTTCCTGCAGGACAGCGAAAGCGGCGTCGCGGCCGATCCGTGTGCGGGGCTCAAGGCGCCGAAGTCCGCGCGAAAGCTGCCGTCGGCACTCTCGCCCGACGAAGCGGCGCGCCTCGTTCGCATCACGGACGCGGATCCGCTCGCCATCCGCGATCGCGCGCTCTTCGAGCTGGCGTACTCCTCGGGACTGCGATTGGCGGAGCTCGCGGGCCTTGATGTCGAGCGACTCGATCTCGCCGTCGGCGAAGTGCGCGTCTGGGGCAAGGGGTCGAAGGAACGCATCGTTCCCGTCGGCGCGGCGGCGATTGCGGCCGTTCGCGCGTGGCTTCCGGTGCGCGCCGGCGTGCCGAACGCCGATCCGAAAGCCCTGTTCGTCGGCACGAGCGGCAAGCGGATTGCGCCGCGCGCGATCCAGCGGCGGTTGGCCGAATGGGCGATGAAACAGGGGCTGGGACGCCACGTCCATCCGCACATGCTGCGCCACTCGTTTGCATCGCATCTGCTGCAATCCTCCGGCGACCTCCGTGCGGTGCAGGAGATGCTGGGCCACGCCAGCATCGCCAGCACGCAGGTGTACACGCACCTCGACTTCCAGTACCTCGCGCAGGCCTACGACAAGGCGCACCCGCGGGCGAAACGCCGGAAGCCGTGATCGTCGTCAGGAACGCGGACTCACCGACGGTTCGTCGGTGAACCGGGCGACGCCCGGCAGCCACGGGATGTCCGTCGGGCCCGGGTCGCGTCCGGCCTGCGCGATGAGGGTGGTCAGCTGACCGCGGTGGTGCGTGCCGTGGTTGAAGAGCTGGAGCACGGCCGCCGCGCGCGGCATTGCACGCTCCCGACCGTCGACCCGGCTCGTGTAGGTGAGCATGCCGTTGAGCCAGGACCCGCTCACGCTGCCGGCCCAGTCCAGGATCTTCCGGTCGGTGGACTCGCGTTCGCGCGCGAGCTCGGCGAAATCCGCGTACATGTCGGCTCCGAACGCGGGCACCGTGCACGGCTCGTCGATGAAGCGACCCAGCCACATCCGATCGCCCCAGAGCAGATGATTGAGCGTGCCGTGCATCGATCGGAAGAATGCGCCGCGATCGCGCTTGCGCTCCTCGTCCGGGAATTCCGCAAGCAGTGCATACAACCGTTCGTTCATCCACCGGTTGTAGCGTGCCATCAGCTGGCAATACCCAGGCTCGATCATCGCCGGATAACCCTCATTGGTGCGCGCGGCTTGCGCCGGAGGCCGATCGGAGCGGCGCGGCCGCCCACGATGATCATACCGGCTCCGCAGGCGGGCGCGCCGGCGTCGGCGAGGAAAAAAGGGGCGCCGCGCGGCGCCCCTTCAAGCTGCTACGGGAGAGCTCCTGCTATATCCGGTAGGCCGACTCGCCGTGCGACGCTGATGTCGAGGCCTTCGCGCTCCTCCTCCTCGGTAACCCGGAGGCCGAGCGTGAGGTCGACGATCTTGTACGCGACGAACGCGACGATTCCCGACCAGACGATCGTGGTCAGCACGCCCGTGCCCTGGATGATCAGCTGGTCGCCGATCGAGTAGTCGGCACTGATCTTGTTCGCCACGTAGTCATAGATGCCCTGTCCGCCCAGTTTCGGCGAGGCGAACACGCCGGTGAGCAGCGCGCCCAGTGATCCCGCCGACGCCGTGCACGCCGAACACGTCCAGCGCGTCGTCGGCGCCCAGCATGCGCTTGAGTCCGTTGACGCCCCACAGGCAGACGACGCCGGCGAGGAGGCCGAGGATGAGCGCGCCGTTGGGGCCGACGAAACCGCAGGCCGGCGTGATCGCGACGAGACCTGCCACGGCGCCCGACGCCGCACCCAGCATCGAGGGCTTGCCCTTGATCATCCACTCGGCGAGCATCCAGGACAGCACGGCGGCGGCGGTTGCGAGCAACGTGTTGACGAAGGCGAGCGCGGCGGTGTCGCCGGCTTCCAGCGCCGAGCCGGCGTTGAAGCCGAACCAGCCCACCCACAGCAGCGACGCGCCGATCATCGTGAACGTCAGGTTGTGCGGCGCCATCGAGTCGCGGCCGTAGCCGACGCGCTTGCCGATCAGGTAGGCGCCGACCAGGCCGGCGACGCCCGCATTGATGTGCACGACGGTGCCGCCGGCGAAGTCGAGCGCGCCCTTCTGCCACAGCCAGCCGCCCTTGGCCGATTCCGACGCGAGTGTCGCCGCGTCCTTGATCCCGTCGGGTCCCGGCCAGAACCAGACCATGTGCGCGATCGGCAGATAGGCGAACGTGAACCACAGCACCGCGAACAGCAGCACCGCCGAGAACTTCATCCGCTCGGCGAAGGCGCCGACGATCAGCGCCGACCGTGATCGCGGCGAACGTTGCCTGGAACACGACGAACAGATACTCGGGAATCACCACGCCCTTGCTGAACGTCGCCGCGGTGGTGAACGTTCCGGCGCCGTCCTTGATCGAGAAGATGCCGGACAGGAACAGCCGGTCGAGGCCGCCGAAGAATGCGTTGCCCTCGGTGAACGCGATGCTGTAGCCGTAGACGGCCCACAGCACGATGATCAGCGAGAAGATCGACGAACACCTGCATCAGCACCGACAGCATGTTCTTCGAGCGCACCAGGCCGCCGTAGAAGAGCGCGAGGCCCGGGATCGACATCATGATCACCAGCAGCGTCGCGACGATCATCCACGCGTTGTCGCCCTTGTTCGGCGCCGGTGGCGCGGCGCGCGGCCGCGGCTGCCGGGGCGGCTGCCGCGGCCGGCGCTGCGGTCGCGGGTGCGGCGGCGGGCGCTGCCGCAGGCGCTGCGGTCGCGGGCGCCTTGGCATCCGGGGCTTGAGCCACGACGATCGGTGTGGCGGCATCGGCGAACGCCGAGGCGACGGCAAGGGCGTGCAATCCCCCCTGCGATCGCGCCGGCGAGCGCGAGAACTGCGAGCAATCGCTTCATGACGGTTCCCCTTAGAGTGCGTCCGCGCCGGTTTCGCCGGTGCGGATGCGCACGACCTGTTCGAGATCGAAGACGAAGATCTTGCCGTCGCCGATCTTGCCGGTGTTGGCGGCCTTCTCGATCGCCTCGATGACGCGGTCGAGCAGGTCGCTCTTGATCGCGGCCTCGATCTTCACCTTCGGCAGGAAATCGACGACGTATTCGGCGCCGCGGTAGAGCTCGGTGTGGCCCTTCTGCCGGCCGAAGCCCTTGACTTCGGTGACGGTGATGCCCTGCACGCCGATCGCGGACAGCGCCTCGCGGACCTCGTCGAGCTTGAACGGCTTGATGATCGCGGTAACGAGTTTCATGATGTCCTTCCATTAGCGGTGGGCGGATCGGGCTGCGCCCGGTCAGAACGTCTTCTGGACGTACGCGACGAACTGGTTCGCCGAGATGTTCTTGCCGTAGATGTTCGTGTAGGCCGCAGTCCTGGGCGTTGGTGCCGGTGCCGTAGATGCCGACCGTCACGCCGTAGATCTCGGTCGACGCGCCGACCTTCCAGTCGCTGTAGTCGAAGACGCCGTTGTTCTTGAAGTACTGCTTGCCGACGTGGCCGAATATCGTGACCTTGCCGATCGCGTCGCTGACCTTGTCGATGATGTCGTAGGAGGCGGTGAGATCGAGATACTGCGAGCCGCGCGAGTCCGGGAGGCCGAAGGTCTTGTCGTTGGCGCTCCAGCTGTACTTGAACGACTGAGGAACTTCCAGGTCAGCGCGCGCATAGAGCTCCGTCGTGTTCGGCGACGTGAAGCCGCTCGGATACTTGCCGGGATACCAGTAATAGAGCACGCCGAGGTCGTAGCCGAAGTCGGCCGGCAGGCTGCCCTTGAAGCCGCCGTAGAAGTCCCATTCCATGCTCGACGAAGGCGCGGGCGGCGGCGAGGTGACCGGGTAGCCGTCTGCAATCCAGCTTTGGTTCGACGCCCAGGTGCCGACGTAGAACCCGCTCTTGTGAGCGAGGTCGAACCCGCCCTGCACGGCGGGCTTCTCGTTGGTCTGCGAAATGCCGCGGAACACGTATTGCGAATAGAGGCCGACGTTGCCGGTGAAGGTCAATTCCGGTTCCGGTGCGGGCGTCGCGGCCGGCGCCGCCGGGGCGGTCTGGGCGATGACTGCAGTTGGCGAGCAGCGAGGCAAGAGCCACGGCGGCGAGCGTTGAACGTGAGCGGTAGGGCGTGCGCATGATGTTCCTCGTGGTTGGCTTCAGAAAGGTGGTGAGCAAGTACGAAGAGCTACCTCTGCAAATTGCTCAGCATTTCGTGTGCCAATGCATAAAAGTCAATTTAAACAATGTGTTATGATGACATTCGGCAAACCGGCGCACGGGATGAGCCCGATTGGATGCGCTATTCTGGTGCAGCGCTGCGCTGCACCGCACCATCGCGAAGCGCGATCTGGCCATCGCTCGAGCGGCGGTCGTTGGCGAGACGGCACCGGGCGAGCGCCGGCCCGGTTTTGCTAGACTCGACGCCTCAACGGGTCTCCGATCCGCGTTCCGAGGAGTCGGTCATGCTGAACCCCAAAGCCTTCGACGAGATTGCGGCGCGCATCGGCAAGGCGATCGAGAACTCGCCGGCGAAGGACATCGAGAAGAACGTGAAGGCGATGCTCGCATCGAGTCTCGCCCGGCTCGATCTCGTCCCGCGCGCCGAGTTCGATGTGCAGGCGCAAGTGCTGCTCAAGACCCGCGAAAAGCTCGAGGCGCTGGAGACGCGGCTGGCGGAGATCGAGGCGCGGTTGCCGCCATCGCAGTCGTAGACGGCCCGGCGGCCCGGTGCCGATCGGCGCGCCGCCGGCGCGCAGTCCATCACTCCCTTCGGCCGGATGGACAGGGGCGCCGCCCGCCGCGGAATGTCTAGACTCACGCGTCGAGGTCAGATACTCAGGCCCCGCCGACGCGTATGTCACTCGCAGTCGTACTCTCACGCGGTCTCGCGGGCCTCGATGCGCCGCTCGTCACCGTCGAGGTGCATCTCGCCGGCGGGTTGCCGGCATTCAATCTCGTCGGCCTTCCGGACACCGAGGTCAAGGAAGCGCGCGATCGCGTGCGCGCCGCGCTGCAGAACGCGCAGTTCGAGTTCCCGGCGCGCAAGATCACCGTCAACCTGGCGCCCGCGGACCTGCCCAAGGAATCCGGACGTTTCGATCTGCCGATCGCGCTCGGCGTCCTCGCGGCGACAGGGCAGATCCCCAGCGAGGCGCTGGCGCGGTACGAATTCGCCGGCGAGCTGGCGCTGGGTGGCGCGCTGCGCCCCATTCGCGGAGCGCTGCCGATGGCGTTGTCCGCGCGTCGGGACGGGCATGCGTTCGTGTTGCCGGAAGCAAAGCGCGGCGGAGGCGGCGATCGTCCGCGACGCGCTCGTCTATCCGGCGCGGACGCTGCTCGCTGTGTGCGCGCATCTGGCGGGCCGCGAGCCGCTGTCGCCGCTCGCGGCCGGGCCCTGTGCGCCTGCCGAGACTCTTGCCAGGGCTGACCTCGCCGACGTTCGCGGCCAAGCGCACGCCAAACGCGCACTCGCGATCGCCGCGGCCGGCGCGCACAGCCTGCTGATGATCGGCCCGCCCGGGGCGGGAAAGTCGATGCTCGCGCAGCGCCTGCCGGGCATTCTGCCGGCACTCACCGAAACCGAGGCGCTTGCGGTTGCGGCGATCGAGTCTCTCGCAGGGCGGTTCTCGCCATCGGCCTGGGGCGTGCGGCCGTATCGCGCGCCCCACCACACGGCGAGCGCCGTCGCGCTCGTCGGTGGCGGCAGCAATCCGCGCCCCGGCGAAATCTCACTCGCGCATCAGGGGGTCCTGTTCCTCGACGAGCTGCCCGAATGGGATCGCCGGGTGCTCGAAGTGCTGCGCGAACCGCTCGAGGCCGGCGTCATCCACATTTCCCGCGCGACTCGGCAAAGCACGTTCCCCGCCGAGTTCCAGTTCGTCGCGGCGATGAACCCCTGTCCCTGCGGCTGGCTGGGCCACGCGAGTGGGCGTTGCCTGTGCACCCCCGACCGGATCGCGCGCTATCGGGCCCGGGTTTCGGGTCCCCTCATCGATCGCATCGATCTCGGCGTCGACGTGCCGGCACTGCCGACCGCCGAATTGAGCATCGGGGCGGGGAAGGCTTCCGCCCTGCCGGGCGAGCTGGGGGCGAGCGCCGTCGTTCGCGCCGCGGTGAGCGCGGCGCGCTCACGGCAGATCGCGCGCCAGGGCAAGCCCAACGCGCGCCTGTCGGCGCGGGAGGTCGAGACCCACTGCGAGCCGGACGCCGGAGGCGCGGCGGTGCTGGCGCAGGCGATGACGCGGCTCGCGCTCTCGGCCCGCGCCTACCACCGGATCCTGAAGGTCGCACGCACGATCGCCGACCTCGCAAACAGCGCCACCGTCAATCGGAAGCACGTCGAGGAGGCGGTGGCCTACCGTCGATTCGACCGGACCTGATCAGAAGCCGATTGCTCGGCGGGACGCGAACCGTCGACTCAATGGTCGGTGGGGGGCGGCCGCAATCTGTGCGCGGAGCCGAAGTGTGCGCCCACACTCGCGCCTTTCTTGAGCGCTTCGAGTGAGTATTTACTTCGTGCGCTATCGGATGGAATTATTGCGTCGCACCAATGTGTTAGCGAGGCGATCAAGCCCCCTGATGTATTTGATCTAAAACAATGATTTGACTCAGCCTCGCTTCGACGCCATCTTGTCGCTGTGCAACGCAACAGAAGCAGGTATCCAACCCGGACGCCCTGCGACTACGAAGGAATCTTCAAATGCGAACCGATACAGCACGACTCGACGACACCGCCGGACTGGGCGTTTTCGCACTCCTCGCGAATGCCCTGGCAACGCCACTGGGCAAGCCGAAAGAGCATGTGCGCCCAGACGCGGTCACCGGCGAAGTGCCGGCTCCGGCACCGGGGTTCCTCGATCGCCTCGACACATGGTTCTGGAGGATGGAGCAGCGCGCCCTCGAAGCGCAGCTCGCCAAGGCCCAGGATATCTACGACCTCGAAGCCCGGATTCGTGCTCTCGAGCGCACACCGACAAGCCGCTTTTACTGACAGTGCCGCCATAGCGGCCCCGCGCGCGGTCTGCGCGACGAGGGTCCGGCGCCACGCGAACGAAAGGGTAAGAACATGCAGCACGACCGCAAGACTCGTCATTACGCCCCCGACCCGAGCGGAAGGGTGTGGCACGCGCTGTCGATGAGCGGCCTGTGGCTCCGCGCGAGCTTCATCGGGGCAAGCGCGTTCGTCTCCGGATTCATCGTGGCGGCCCGCGGCGAATCAACCGCGCTCGCCGCACTCGCGCTTGTCCTCGGTGGTGCGGTGATCGCGGTCTACTCCTGGCGCCGCGCCCGCTCGGTCCTCGAGCGCGCTGATGCGTGGGACGCCGACGCGTCGAGCGCTGCCCGTGGCGCCGGCGATGACGGTCGCGTGCGCTATGCGGTCCTGGGCATCGAATAACGATCAGGCGCGTGGTTCGGCCCAGACTTCGCGCAGAACGCCAACAAGCGCCGCCAGTAGCGGGTCGGCGTGGCGTTCCGCGGAGTGCACGAGCCACAGCTGCGTCGTGACCTCGGTCCCCGGCCATACGACGCTGCGCCCTTCCTCGCCGGATTGGGTCGCGATCTCGTCGCGGATCAGGCTGATGCCGACCCCCGATTCGACGAGATTGTTGATCACGGACTCGTTGTCGGTTTCGACGATCCGCTCGGGCTGCGGGCCGCGGTCGCGGAAGAGCTCCATGACCAGCTGCCGGTGCGAGCTGGGCTCCGGAGCAACGATCCACGGGCGCAATGCCAGCGCTTCCCATCCGGCCCCGGCAAGCTCGCCAGCCCAGGCCGCCGGCATCGCCACCCGGTAGACGATATCGCGCAGCCGAATGCATTCCAAGTCAGCCTCCGGGCGCGGCCCGAAGTAATAGCTTGCGTCCAGGGCGCCGCTCCTCACACGGGCGAGGGCGTCGCTCGACATCACCTGGTTCAGCTCGATCTCGATCTGCGGATACGTCGCGCGCGCGCGGAGGAGCAGCTCGCCCACGCGCAGGACCGACGGGTCGAGAACGGTGCCGAGCCTGAGCTTGCCCGTGGGCTCGCCGCGCAACTCCTGCGCCGAGTGCTTGAGGTGCTCGACGGCGCCGATGATCTGTTCGGCTTCGACGAGCAGGCGGCGCCCGGACGGGGTCAGCGTCATTCCGGACGACGAACGCTCGAAGAGCGCCACCCCGAACTCCTCCTCAAGCGACTTGATGTGCGCGGAAAGGGCGGGCTGGCTCAAGTGCAGCGTCTCGGCCGCCCGTGTGAGATGACCGAACTGGGCGACACAGACAAATGAACGTAGGTGCGTGAGATCCATGGAGGCCCCTTCGGGGCTTCACCCGAGCGATTCAGTCGGACAATTATACCGCAGTGCACCATTCGACCGCCAGGTACGGCTTTCCAAGCAGCAGCTACGCGTTCTCGGCCAACCTTCGGGCGGTCTTGTTGCGCCGCACCATCAATCCAGCCGGCCGCCGTTGTGAATGACCGGTTCGTCATGTGACATCATGACGGGCTGCCCTGCAACGCGGCGAACTGTCGTCTGCGCCAAGCCGGTGGCGACGGAAGGGCATCCGGACGAGGCCCAATGACCAACGATAGCTACCTCGTCCATCTGCGCGCAACCCTCGACCGGATTCGCGCCGATGGCTTCTTCAAGACCGAGCGCGTGATCCGGAGCCCGCAGGCGCCGGTCATCCGGCTGGCCGGCGGCCAAGAGGTGCTGAATTTCTGCGCCAACAACTATCTGGGCCTCGGGAACGATCCCCGCGTTGTCGCGGCGGCGAAGGAGGGCCTCGAGCGCTACGGCTTCGGCCTCGCGTCCGTGCGTTTCATCTGCGGCACCCAGAGCGTTCACAAGGAACTCGAGACGGCGCTCGCCACCTTCCTGAAGACCGACGACAGCATCCTCTACTCGAGCTGCTTCGACGCCAACGGCGGCCTCTTCGAGACACTGCTCGGCGAAGAGGACGCCGTGATCAGCGATGAGCTCAACCACGCGAGCATCGTCGATGGCATCCGGCTGTGCAAGGCCCGGCGCTTGCGTTACCGCAACAACGACATGACCGATCTCGCCGTCAGGCTCGGCGAGGCCGATGCCGCAGGTGCGCGGTTCAAGCTGATCGCGACCGACGGCGTGTTCTCGATGGACGGCACGCTGGCCGACCTGCCGTCGATCTGCGATCTGGCGGACAGGCATGGCGCACTGGTGATGGTGGACGACTCGCATGCCGTCGGGTTCGTCGGCGAGCATGGTGGCGGGACGCCCGAGGCCTGTGGCGTGCAGGACCGCGTCGATATCGTCACGGGGACCCTCGGCAAGGCGCTGGGGGGCGCCTCCGGCGGCTACACCGCCGGGCGGACGGAGATCGTCGACCTCTTGCGCCAGCGGTCCCGGCCCTATCTCTTCTCCAACACGCTCGCGCCCAGCATCTGTGCGGCATCGCTCGCCGTGCTCGCGCTTCTCGCCAGCGACGAGGGAACGGAGCTGCGCCGCCGCGTCGCTGCGAACGGAGAACGCTTTCGCCGCGCGATGTCGGCGCTGGGCTTTGACCTCGTGCCGGGGCGACACCCGATCATTCCAGTGATGCTGGGCGAGGCGGAGCTCGCGACGCGCATGGCCGACGCGCTGCTGGCGGAGGGTATCTACGTGATCGGCTTTTCCTACCCGGTGGTGCCGAAGGGCAAGGCGCGGATCCGAACGCAGATGAGCGCCGCGCACACCGACGATCAGATCGACAAGGCAGTGGCCGCGTTCGCGAAAGTGGGCAGGGCGCTGGGCGCCATCCGGTGAGACGGTGAATTCGAGGCAGACGACACGATGAAGGCACTTGCAAAACTCGAGCGGGCTCCAGGGCTCGCGCTCACGCGCGTCAAGAAGCCCGAGGTGGGCCACAACGACGTGATGATCCGGATCCGGAAGACGGCGATCTGCGGTACCGACATCCACATCTGGAAATGGGACGAATGGGCGCAGAAGACGATACCCGTGCCGATGCACGTCGGCCACGAATATGTCGGCGAGATCGTCGAGATGGGGCAGGAAGTGCGTGGCTTCGCGATCGGCGATCGGGTTTCCGGCGAGGGGCACATCACGTGCGGCTTCTGCCGCAACTGCCGCGCGGGTCGCCGACACCTTTGCCGCAACACGGTCGGCGTCGGCGTCAATCGCGAGGGGGCGTTCGCCGAATACCTGGTGATCCCGGCGTTCAATGCATTCAAGATTCCCGCGGACATTTCCGACGAGCTCGCGTCGATCTTCGATCCGTTCGGCAACGCAACGCACACCGCGCTGTCGTTCAACCTGGTG
>CAWAOF010000005.1:0-61741 GCA_963783525.1 uncultured beta proteobacterium | reverse complement strand
GGACGGCGAATGCCGCGGCGCAAACCAGCGGGCTCGACGGTCCGCATGGGCAGTGTCCTGGCCATCCCGGAAGTTCTCCGAAGCCTGGGCGCGAATCCGGCCGAGGTCGTGGGCGAGCTGGGGTACGATCTGACGCTTTTCGACGACGCCGAGAGGCGCATCTCCTACGCAATTCGCAACCGCCTCCTGAGTCATTGCGCGGTCCGATCCGGCTGCCCGCACTTCGGGCTCCTGATCGGTCAGCGCAACGGACTGCACACCTTCGGGCTCATGGGCTTGCTGGTGAAGCACGCGCCGGACGTGCAAACGGCGCTGGGCAGCTTCGTGCGCCATGCGCACCTTCACGTTCAGGGCGCGTCCGTGAGCCTGGCGGTGGAAGGCAACGCGGCAATGCTGACCTGGCAGGTCCACGAACCGGGGATGGAAGCTGTCGATCACATCGGGGATGGCGCGCTCGCGACCCTGTACAACATCATGCATGAACTGTGCGGTCCCGATTGGAGGCCCACCGAGGTCATGTTCGCGCATCACAGGCCGGCGGATGTCGGGCCGTTCCGCCGGCTCTTTCGGGTGCCGCTTGCGCTTCGACTGCGAGCAGTACGCGCTGCTGTTCTCCGCCAGATTCCTGAGGCGCCGCCTGCCCGGCATCGACGACGGGGTTCGCCGTCTGCTGCAAAGCCAGATCGAGTTACTCGAGGAGCGCCACCTCGACGACTTCCCGGAGCAAGTGCGGAGCGTGCTGCGCACCGCGCTGCTGACGGGCAACGCCAAGGCGGACCAGGTCGCCGCACTCTTCGGAATGCACGGTCGCACCCTGCATCGACACCTCAATGCCGACGGCGCCGGCTTCCAGCAACTCGTGGACGAGACCCGCTTCGAGATCGCCCGGCAGATGCTGGAATATTCGGAGATGGAGATTGCCCAAGTCTCCGATGCGCTCGGCTACGCCGCGCCCGGTGCGTTCACGAGGGCATTTCGCCGCTGGACCGGCACGACGCCCGTCAAGTGGCGAGCAACGCCCGCGGGCGCGAGGTTGTATCCGAGCAAGGGAGGGCTTCGGGGCAGTCTGACGCCGAGGCGTGATTGAAGCGCGACTGCGGCACGGAACGCCGCGATGGGCGTCGTTCAGTCCGCGCGCCCCCAAACCTGAGGTAGGCGCGCAGCTGGGTTGCCGTCTGCGGCGAGCCGTCCTGATGCAGCCACGAGTAGCGGAACGTGGCTACCAGCCCTTCGAAGATGGTTCCCTTGCCGACCGCGTAATCGACGCGGACGTTGGTCTCGTTGCGGTTGGGCAGCGGACCGCCCGTCAGGTCGTCGATCCGGTCGCGACCGTCCGCGTAGATGGCGGAAGCCGTGAGCCCGGGGACGCCGAGGTTCGGCGAAATCCAGGTTGCCGCCGATCGCCCAGGCCTTTTCTCCGGCGGTGTTGAACGCGACCTGCATCAGGTTGAGGTAGGACGCATGGTCGCCGAATGGACTCTGCGTATCGAACCCCTTGCCGGTCTGCGTGTAGTACAGCTGGACCCCGACGGGCCCATACGCAATCGCGGCCTGCAGGCCCATGCCGTACGTCGAGAACGATCCGATCTGCGCATCGCCGACCGAGCTCTGCGGATAGTACTGGGCGCCCAGCGTCAGCGTGGTCTTGTCGTCTATCGCGATCGGATACTTGCCGTCCACGTAGAACGTGTTGAAGACGTCGGTCGGCATATTGCTCGTCCATGCGGATGTACCCGTCGTTCTTGGCGAAATCCCACGTTCCGCCGGCGTAGATCACGCCTTCGTGATTGCCGGTCCCACCCGCGGTGTTCGACATCCAGACGAAGCTCTCGGACTGGCGGACTTTCATCTTCGTGATGTACCCACCGGTGTAGGAGACCTGGCCCGCCGCGCCCGTCAATGTGTACGCCTCGAACGTGTTGGGCACCATCCGGCTGTCCTGCGGGTTGATGAACGGCCGGTTGATGAGCTGCCGGTAGGCGGTTACCGTCTGGCCAAGAACCCGCACGGCGCCGAACGCCTCGCCCAGCACCGTGATCGGCTCCTGTCCCGTTGCGAGCAGCTTGGTGCCGTCCTTGTCGGCCGGGCCGTAGAGCTTCTGCGACGTGTAGCCGACGATCCCCACCTGGAACAGGTCGCCCCACCACGGGCTGCGCAGGCCCGCCCATCCGCCGAGCGCCCAAGCGGCGCTCGGCGACCCGGTGAGACTCTCCTGGTCGAAGTAGTAGGTCCGCAGCTGGACCACCGGTTCGAAGCCACCCGGCAGCGTGTAGGCGTCCTTGGCGGGATCCCCCGGATTGATGCCTTGCGCCGAAGCGGCGGCCGCCATCCCGCCGGTGCACATCGCCAGCAACAGCAGCCGCGGGCCGCGGTGCGGGCCGGATGTTGCGTGATTCGTTCGTGATCGAATGCATCGGATCATTGATCATTTCGTTCTTCACGTTCCTGATCCACCGCGTCTATGGTCCGAAGAGTGCCGGGACGATGTCGACGAACAGGATCTTCACGATGGTCATGCCCGGAAAGATCATCGCGTAGCCGATGTCCGGCCGGTCGGTCGGCGCGAGCTTGTTCGAGTAGGCGAGAATCGCCGGATTGCCGCAGGCGCCGGCGACGATGCCCGCCACCTCGTCGTAGGGCATCCGGAAGACGAGGAGGCCGAGAATCAGGATCGGCACGACGAGCGCGATCAGGACGAGCGCCCCGAGCCCCAGCATCGTGAAACCGGTCTCGGTGACCGTCGCGGCGAACTTGGGCCCCGAGGCCATCCCGACCTGCGCGAGAAACAGCGTCAGCCCCAGGTTGCGGATGACGAGATTGGCGGAGAGCGGGATGGTCCAGTTCATGCCGCCCGTGCGGCGCTGGTTGCCGAGGATCAGCGCCACGATCAGCACGCCCGACAGCCCCACCGAGAGCTTGCCGATCATGGGAAGCGGAATCTGGATCGCGCCGATCAGGAAGCCGAGCGCCATGCCGATGCCGATGGAGATGTAGCTGAACTCCGCGGTGCCCTTGATCGAGTCGCCGAAGTACTTGCGCATCGCCGCGAAATCGCCGCGATGGGCGAGCACGCCGACGCGGTCGCCGAACTCGAGCACCAGATCCGGGCGCGGCAGGATGTCGGTGTCGCCGCGGCGGACCTGGACGAGGACCGACGCCTTCTCGCCCGGCAGGTCGAGATCGCCCAGCGCCCTGCCGACCACGGTCGGCCGCGAGGCGAACACGCGCAGGTAGTCGAGGTCGCGGCGGTCCTTGACGAAGCGGCCGGGCGCGGCCTCACCGAGGATTTCGCCCGCTTTCGCAAGCGCCTCCTTGCTGGGGGCGGTGGCGAGCAGGACGTCATCTTCGGCGACGACCGAGTTGGGGGAGACGGGCTCGTTGCGGCTCTCGCGACGCAGCGCGACGATCTGCACCCCGGCCGGCAACGCCGCCATCAATTCGCCGGCGGTCTTGCCGAAAAGGTCCGGGTTGTGCAGCGCGATTTCGAGCATCTCGAGACCCGTGGACGTCGGCGCCTCGATCTTCGGCTTCAGGATCATGAACGCGACGTAGAGGAACAGGATCGGCCCGGCCACGCCGAACGGATAGGACACCGAATAGCCCACCGCCGGGTCGTCGTTGCCGAGCGTCGCGATGGCCGCCTGCAGCGTCGGCGTGCTGGTCCCCGAACCCGCGAACAGCCCCAGCGCGTGACCGAGGTCGAGACCCATCGTCTTCACGAACACGAGGCTCACCGCGCCCGCCGACAGCACGCCGATCAGCGCCATCAGGTTCGCCCGGCGCCCGGCGGGGCTGACCAGCCCGATGAAGAACTGCTTGCCGTACTGGACGCCCACGCCGTAGAGGAAGAGCGCGAGGCCGAGCGTGCCCACCATCGGCGCCGGCGCCGACTTCGGCGCGAACCAGCCCATGAAGAGCGCGACGAAGAGCACCGCACCGACGCCGAGCGAGAACCCCTTGACGTTGATCTCTCCGACGAGATAGCCGATGGCGATCGTCAGGAAGAGCGCCATCAACGGTTGCTGCTCGAGCAGCGTCCTGATCAGGTCCATGATTCCTCCCGCGGTCCGCTTACCGCACGTTGCAGCCGGCGTCGCGGAACTGGCCATGAACGCGCTCGACGAGCTCCGGGGGTGCCGGCGGCGTATCGGCGAGCGTGTAGTCGAGCCCGAGCGCCTTCCATTTGAACGACCCGAGCTGGTGGAAGGGGAGCACTTCC
Source organism: uncultured beta proteobacterium (assembly GCA_963783525.1). GTDB lineage: Bacteria > Pseudomonadota > Gammaproteobacteria > Burkholderiales > Casimicrobiaceae > CAIWHR01. The sequence goes on along the minus strand of CAWAOF010000005.1, from coordinate 57,522 downwards.
ACCCACTCGACGTTCTTCATCGGCGCAACGAACTTCGCGACGGCCTCGACATTGGCCGGATCGTCGGTCAACCCCGGCACGAGCGTGTACCGGACCCAGACGGGCTTGCCCATCGCCGCCAGCCGCTCGGCGAATCGCAGCGTCGGCGCGAGCTCCTGCCGGGTCACGCGGCGATAGGTTTCCGGGTCCCCCGACTTGATGTCGAGAATGACGAGATCGAGCTCGTTCAGATATTCGTCGGTCGCGCGCTCGCCCAGAAAGCCGGACGTTTCGATCGCGGTGTGGAGGCCCAGCGACTTGGCCGCGGCCAGGATGCGCCGCGAAAACGCGGCCTGCACGAGCGGCTCGCCGCCGGAGATGGTCAGCCCGCCCTTCATCGCGCGCAGCGCGGGGGCGAAGTGTCCGAGCCGCGTGACGACGCGCTCGAGCGTGACCCGCACGCCGTGCTTCAGCTTCCACGTGTCGGGATTGTGGCAGTACTGGCAGCGCAGCGGGCACCCGGAAAGGAAGAGCGTGATCCGGATGCCGGGCCCGTCCACGCGCGAGCCGGTCTCGTACGAGTGCACGTAGCCGAACGCGCCGTCGCCCTCGCTGTAGTTCTCGAGCTCGGGCGCGTCCGGCGAGAGGTCGTGGCGGAGGTCGTGGCGACTGCCTTCCGGGAGTTCGGCCGCCGCAGCGGCCGCGAGGTCGGGCGTCGGTCATCTCAGATCTTCCCGTGGAAGAAGGTGCGGCTGACGACGTCCATCTGCTGCTCGCGCGTGAGGCGGATGAAGTTCACCGCATACCCCGACACCCGGATGGTGAGCTGCGGGTACTTGTCCGGGTGGTCCATCGCGTCGAGCAGCGTCTCCTTGCTGAGGACGTTGAGGTTCATGTGGAACCCGCCCTGCCCGAAGTACATGTCCAGCGCGTCGACGGCGCGCTTGACCGCCTCGCTGTCGCCCTGGCGGCTTTCCGCCGGCACGACCGAGAGCGTGTAGCTGATGCCGTCCTCCGCCTCGTCGTAGGGCAGGCGCGCGACCGACAGGCACGACGCCAGCCAGCCGTGCGAGTCGCGACCGTGCATCGGGTTCGCGCCCGGGCCGAAGGGCTCGCCCTTGCGGCGGCCGTCCGGCGTGTTGCCGGTGCCCTTGCCGTAGACGACGTTGGAGGTGATGGTCAGCACCGACTGCGTGTGGATCGCGTCGCGGTAGGTCGGGTGCTGCCGCAGCTTGTCCATGAAGCGCTTCACCAGGTCGGCCGCGATGTCGTCCACCCGCGGGTCGTTGTTGCCGAACACCGGGAACTCGCCCGTCGTCTCGTAGTCGACGACGAGGCCGTTCTCGTCGCGGATCGGCTTCACCTTCGCGTACTTGATCGCCGAGAGGCTGTCGGCGACGACCGACAGGCCGGCGATGCCGAAGGCCATCGTGCGCACGATGTCGCGGTCGTGCAGCGCCATCATCAGCCGCTCGTAGTTGTAGCGGTCGTGCGCGTAGTGGATGCAGTTCATCGCGTGCACGTAGGTGCGCGCGAGCCAGTCCATCATGTCGTCGAACTTCGCCGTCACGTCGTCGTAGTCGAGGACGTCGCCCGTCACCGGGCGGTAGGCCGGCCCGACCTGGACGCCGCTCACCTCGTCGCGCCCGCCGTTGATCGCGTAGAGCAGGCACTTGGCGAGATTGACGCGCGCGCCGAAGAACTGCATCTGCTTGCCGAGGCGCATCGCCGACACGCAGCACGCGATGCCGTAGTCGTCGCCGAACTTCGGCAGCATCAGGTCGTCGTTCTCGTATTGCAGCGACGACGACGCGGCGCTCGTGGCGATGCAGTAGCGCTTGAAGGGCTCCGGCAGGTTCTTCGACCAGAGCACCGTGAGGTTGGGCTCGGGCGCCGGCCCGAGGTTCGTGAGGGTCTGCAGCATGCGGAAGCTCGTGCGCGTGACGAGCGTGCGTCCGTCCAGCGCCATGCCGCCGATGCACTCCGTCGCCCAGTACGGGTCGCCCGAGAAGAGCGCGTCGTACTCGGGCGTGCGCATGAAGCGGACGATGCGCAGCTTGATCACGAGCTGGTCGATGAGCTCCTGCGCTTCGGCTTCGGTCAGCGTCTTCTCGGCGAGATCGCGCTCGATGTAGATGTCGAGGAAGGTCGAGACGCGGCCCACCGACATCGCGGCGCCGTTCATCTCCTTGATCGCGCCGAGATAGCCGAAGTACGTCCACTGCACGGCCTCGCGGGCGTTCGCCGCCGGCCGGCCGATGTCGCAGCCGTAGGTCGCCGCCATCGTCTTGAGGTCGGCGAGCGCGCGGAGCTGGTCGGCCATCTCCTCGCGCAGCCGCATCACTTCTTCCGACGGCCAGCGCGCGTCGATCTCCGCGCGCTCGGCCTTCTTCGCCTCGATCAGGCGGTCGACGCCGTACAGCGCGACGCGCCGGTAGTCGCCGATGATGCGCCCGCGCCCGTAGGCGTCCGGCAGGCCGGTGATGATGTGCGAGCGCCGGCAGGCCCGGATCTCCGGCGTGTACAGGTCGAAGACGGCCGCGTTGTGCGTCTTGCGGTACTTGGTGAAGGTTTCGCGCACCGCGGGGTCGGGCTCGCGGCCGATCGCCTTGAGGCCGTTCTCGATCATGCCCCAGCCGCCGGTGGGCATGATCGCGCGGCGGAACGGCTTGTCGGTCTGCAGGCCGACGATCACTTCGTTGTCGCGGTCGATGTAGCCGGGTCCGTGCGAAGTCAGCGACGACGGGGTGGCCACGTCGACGTCGAGGACGCCCTTCTTCGCCTCCTCGCGGAAGTACGGCTGGAGCTTCTCCCAGACGGCGAGCGTCCGCTTCGTGGGTTTCGCGAGGAACTCGGGTCCGCCGGTGTACGGCGTCACGTTGGACACGATGAAGTCGCGCACGTCGATCTGCCGCTGCCAGACGGCACCCGAGAACTTGCGCCACTCTTTGGTCACTTGCATGAGCATGATCGACCTCCTTCTGAACTGGCGACCGCGTGACGAGGTGCTCGTGCGGCGAGCCCGTGGCTCACCCGGCCTCATCCTTCTCCAGGGAATCGTGCACGCGCGACCGCGATTGCGCTGGACCCTATTCCGACGCTGATCGAATATTGTCGGACGACGCCGGAAATTGGGCCTGCGCCAGGTCAACGAAGGCTCAAATTCGGCACGGCGCGCCACCGGCAGTGGCGCATCGCGGCACCGCAGCATTGCCGCCGCCGCACGCCAGCCCGACCTCGAGCGGCAGATGTACGGCAGCTGATGCTTCGCAGCGCTATTCGCGGAATTCCGCCGCTGACGAGCGATCAGCGCGCGACCTCTTTCCAGCCCGCACCCGGGATCGAACGTCGTCATCTTCGCGCCAATCTCGGCCGAACTCCTGCCGAGGTCCTTTTCGTACACCTTGCCGTTGTGGCTGACGATGAACGTCATCACGCCGGTCTTGCCGTACTCAGCCGGGTAGGCAACCATCGCGAAGCCGGCGATCATGCGGCCGTTGATCACGTAGCTGTAGGCGCCGCCCGGGGCATTCTTGCCCTGGCGCGTCAGGATCCGGAAGTGATAGCCGCGGTAGGGGTCGCCCGCCACATGGCCCTTGAGGTAGGCGGCGCTCTCGGCGATCAGCGGTCCGAACGGGCTCGCCTCTTCGCCCTTCGCGGCGTCGGCGGGCCAGTACAGCCCGTCGTGCTTGCCCGGTGCGCTGGCGAGCTTCTGCGCGTACTGGAGCACGCCGTCGCCATCGCGATCGCGCGCCGCGTACGCGCGCTGCGCGTCGAGATACGCGTGGAGCACGTAGATGGCGTTGCGCTCGTTGCCGCCGACGCGGCGATTGACGATCTCGTCCTCGCCTTCCTCGGTGGCGAAGCGCCAGCGATCGCCCGCGCGGACGATGGGAATGGGCACCGGCCACGCCTCGTCGCCGATCACCAGCACCCGGCGATCCGGGCTCGGCTCCTGCAGCACGCGCAGGGTCTGCATGGCCGCGAGGATCTTCGCCCGGGTTGCGCTCGCAGCCGCGCGATCGGATTGGACGACAAGGTCCTTGTGCTCTTCGCCGAAGATCGCGACCATCGCCGAATCGCTGTCGGCCTTGAGCGCGGCCATCAATGCATCAACCGCCGCTTCCGGCGTCGCGAAGGTTTCCTGCGGAGCGGCGGCCGCGGCGAGCGGAGCGGCCACGATCAGCGCCAGCGCAAGCCGGCGCAGGAACGACCCGAGGCGAATGATCTTCATGGGCGATACCTTGCTGTCGATGGAAGGAAATGTGCGCATGAGCATGCTCCCGGCTTCAACGACGGCCGCCGCCACCGCGCCCACCGCCGCCGCCCCGCACGCCCTCCGCCGCCACTCGGCATCGAGCGTGCGCTCGAGCCGGACATCGAGCCGCGACTCGAGGCACCGCGTGAGCTGTCCATCTGGGTCTGTCGTCCGGACGCGGAGCCGTAGCCCGACATGGCACTGCCCGAGCCGCCGGTACGAGTGGCACTACCGCCGACCGATACGCTGCCCGCGGATTGCGCACGCCCGGCCCCTCCACCCGCAGCCATGGCACCGCTCGCCTGCGCCGATGCGCGTCCCGCTCCCGCTCCGGCGCCGGCACCACCCGCCGATCCATAGCCTGCGCGCGCCGACGAGGCGGTCTTGCCGACAGAATTGCTGACCTGGCCGGGCTGCTTGTTCGACTTCCACGCGGTGGAGCCGCCCGCCGGCAGCTGGCTCGCGCCGCCGCCGCGGTTGATGTTGCCGGTGTTGATGTTGGTGTTGCGATTGATGTTGATGTTGGCGTCCCCGCCGTAGTGCGAGACGTAGTGGCCGCCGTTCCAGGCCGCCCCGATCGCCGCGCCCCAGATCACGCCTGCGGCGAGCGCGGCACCGGGGGCATACGGGTAGTAGTACGACGGGTACGGCGTCGGGTAATAGCCCCAGACCGGCGCACCGTAGACGACGACGGTCGACGGGTTGTATTGCGGCACGTAGATCACCTGCGGATCGGCCGGGACGATGGTGATGATCTCCTTCTCCACCTGCACGACCTGCTTGCCGTCGGACTTGAGGTTGCCCGCAGCCTGCGCCTTGCGGCGAAAGCTCTGGATCGCCTCCAGCACCTCGCCCTGGTCGGCGACGACCGCCTCGCCCAGCGCGCTCGTCCAGTCGAGGTCGGTGCTCATCATCTTCACCACGTCGGGGTAGTTCAGCAGCGACTTGACCGCGTCGTCCCACTTGTCGTCGACGGGAAGCTTGGGATCGGCCTTCCGCTTGTCGAGGTAGCGGTCCGCCTGCACCAGCTGCAGCGGATTGGTCGACGCAGGCAGGATGATCGCGACGAGATCGTCCGGGTAGAGCGCGATCGGGCCGACGAGCTGGGAGAGCTCCTCGGCGGATGGCGCGGGCGCTGCACCCCCGGAGCCGCCGGCGCCTGCGCGACGGAGTTCATCGCGAAAACGATCACGACGATTGCGGCCAACCATGCAAGCCAGGGGCGACGGCGATCCGCGGCTGCGAAGAAACGAAAACTGTTCATCATGCGTGCTCCAAGTCTCGATTACACATTGTGCATCCTGGCGACCCACCGCGATCTGCCCCGAAGCATCGATGGTTCGCTGGACGGCGTACCCGCGGCCCCGCATTGAGTCCATCCTTCAGGGCTTCATCGCTGCTTGCCGCCCCGGATATTACAGGCAACGCCGCCGCCGGCGGCCGCACCGGGTCCAGCCGGCCACGCAGCACGGCAGTCAGCCCGGGATTGTCCAGCGCGCGCCTGACGATCCACCCAGCCCCTGCGAATCGGGAATCCGGGCGAGCGCAAGCTCCTCGGCCCGGCTGAAGTGCGTCTGGATCGCCCAGTCCAGCAAATCGAGCTCCGTTTCCAGCGCTGGGCGCCGGTGTTCCGGCAGCGTGCGCCGGAGGTTCTCGAGCATCGCACGCATGCGGCGCGCGACCTGCAGGTATGACCAAGATCGGCTGACCAGGACGGTCAGCAGATCAAATTGGTGGGCAGTTGCGGCGAGCCGCGCGAGGACAAGCGGTACCGGCACCGCGAGATGTTCGGAATCGAGCTCACGCAGCCGTTCCGGAGTGAACGACAGGCAGCTAGTAGCGGCCGCGCCGCGCGGCCGCCGCGCCCTGGGCCGCGGGCGTCCGTCCGACGTCCGTGGGCGTCGGCGCCAAGATGCCACCGCTCGAATCCGTTGCCACCGTGCTACCGTACGTGCCACCGAAACCGCTGTTGCCGAATGACTTCCACCCGGCAACGATTTCGTCGGTGGTGAACGACCTGCTGCCAGTCGGGGCGCTCCGATTGACCACCATACAAGTCGCGGCATCGTAGAAAACGAGGAGCTCGCCGCGACTGCGCATCGCCTCGCGAGCGGGCGCTCCGGCATAGCTCAGGTCGACGGGCGACTTGGTGTCGCGCAGAATCACGACATCATTCCGAGCGATGATTTCGTAGCATGTGATCGCGAGTGCGGGCATAGCGGCGCTGCCCACGGCGGCACCAGCGATGAGTGCGGATATCAACCGTCCATTCATGAATGCCTCCACAGCCGTCAGAGCTTCGACCTACCGACCCACGGTCCGACGAACCGCGACACGGATCGGGCAACGGGCACACGGTCAATTCGAGAAGCCGCCATTCATTTGGCGCTGAAGCACAAGGTCATGAATTGACCTGCGTCAAGAACGAATCTCTGAATTCAAGAACGTGTCACCGGGTTCATTCGCTCGGACAGGCGGTTACTCAGAACGTCGCGCCGATCATACCGACGAACACCTGGTCGCCCGACCCCGGGTTGAACCAGTAGCCGCCAATCGTAAACGGACCCAAGGTCACCTGCGCGAACGGTCCGCGCTGGATGTCGCGCTCGCCACCATAGATCTTGGTCCTCTGGCCGGCAACCCCGACGCGCAGCCACTCGACCGGCCGGAAGCCGAGCTCACTCCACGCGTAGAAGTAGCTGTCGGTCCGTTCATGGCTATCGCGAACATATTCGGCCTCGATGTAGAAATCGAGGCGCTGCCAGGCCACGCTCAACTCCAGCCCCGGCACGAATGCCTGCGTCGTGCCCCAGGCGCCCCCGATGAGCGGCGTCAGCTCCCACGTGATCGCCTCCCCGCCGGAAAACGTCCAGCCGACGAACGCCGAGCGCGCGCCGACCGACTCGTAGTTGACCCTCGCCTCGAGGTGCAGCGGACCGTGGTCGGCGGCCCCGATCGCCGACGTGTAGTTCTCGCCGCCGCGAACGACCGTCGGATAGGCGGTGAGCGCGAACTCCCACGACGGTTTCTGGCAGAGGAAGCGCGGCGTCCACTGCGGTCGTCCTCGCCGGCGAAGGCCGTCGTGGCCGCGACGGCCGCGAGCGCGACCAGGGCCCGCGGCGCCGCCCTCATCCGCCAAGCGCGTTGATCGCGACGACGAGCGCCGTACCGAGCCCTACCATCATGAACCCGACCTTCCAGCTGCCATAGCCCGCGTAGCGCCCGAGGGCGAGCCCCCCGAAGAACAGCATGGCGAGCGCGACGGCGCGGGACACGGTCTTCGCCAATCCCGACATCGTCGAATAACATGAAGGGCAGCACGACGGGAAAGGTCGACGCGACGACGATCAGGAATATCGCGAGGGACGCGAGCAGGTCGTCCCCGTTCAGCCTGGGTCGCTCCGGCACCGAGGATAGTGCGACGATGCGCCCGCGAATCGCCTCGATCTCCGCCGACGAGACAAGACCTGCCATCGCCCGCGACAGCGCGCCCTCGATGAGCTTGCGGCCGGTTTCCGGCTCCGGGGCCGCCCGTACGGAGCGGACCAGCGTGAGCGACCTCCCGCGGTCGGTGACCGTGCGGACCAGATACATGACCGCGTCGACCAGACCCCAGGCCAGGTTGCAGCCCAGCGCCGCGACGAACATCGCCCGGATTTCATCGCGGCCGGACCCCGCCACGGACACGGCCCCGACGAAGGTAAGCGCCATGAACAGGCCGAAGAGCAGCTCCGAGACCCGGTCCACGGGGCTCAACACCGGCTCACGGACCTCCTTCTCGATGGCGTTGTCGCCACTCATTGCCATTCACTCACATTCGGGTCGTTGATCGGAGCTGCCCGCATTCGCCCGAGCATTCTGACGTCCGTTGCATCGCCGCGCAACACGCCGCGAGTGCGCCGCGAACGGCGAGCCAGGGTGGCAGGACTACAATCAACAGGGTTCACGCAGTTCACTGCGATACGTGGGACCCCTTGAACTCGCACAAAGATCCGGAGCAGTCACGATGAATCAGCACGAGACACACGCCGAGACGATCCCGCCCGGTACTGCGGCATTTCGCTTCGACATCGTCGCCGGTCTCACCGCCGCAGCGGTCGTGCTGCCCAAGGCCATGGCGTACGCGACGGTGGCAGGGCTGCCCGTTGCCGTGGGTCTTTACACCGCGTTCATCCCGATGCTCATTTATGCGCTGCTGGGCACGTCGCGCGTGTTGAGCGTCAGCTCGACCACCACGCTGGCGATCCTGGCCGGCACCGAACTCGGGCTGGTCGTGCCGGATGGCGACCCTTCGCGGCTCGTCACGGCAACGGCCACGCTCGCTGCCCTGGTCGGCGCCATGCTCGTCGTGGCGAGGCTGATGAAGCTGGGATTCGTCGCGAACTTCATTTCCACGCCGGTGCTGACCGGCTTCAAGGCGGGGATCGGACTGGTGATCGTGCTGGACCAGGTGCCGAAACTCCTGGGCGTCCACATCACCAAGCAGGGGTTCTTCGCCGACGTTCTCAGCGTCGTGCAGCAACTCCCCGAAACATCGCTGCTCACGCTGGCGGTGGCCGTGGCGACCTTCGTGGTGCTGATCGGCATGGAGAGGTTGTGGCCGCATTCTCCGTCGCCGCTGGTCGCCGTGGGGGGTGCCATCGCCGCATCGTGGTTCTTCGGCCTGAAGGCGATGGGCGTCTCGATCGTTGGCGTGATTCCGCAAGGATTCCCTTCGCTCACGCTGCCGGATCTTGCACTGATCGGGCAATTGGTGCCCGGCGCGCTCGGAATTGCGTTGATGAGCTTCACCGAGACGATTGCGGCGGGCCGCGCCTTTGCCCATCCGGACGACCCTCCGATCAACGCGAACCGCGAGCTCGTCGCCACGGGGGCGGCCAATCTCGGAGGCGCATTGTTCGGCGCCATGCCGGCGGGAGGTGGCACGTCGCAGACGGCCGTCGTGCGCGCCGCGGGCGGGCGGTCGCAGAAAGCGTCGCTGGTGACCGCCGGCACTGCGCTGGCGACGATGCTGCTACTGGCACCGTTGCTGGGCCTGATGCCGCATGCGACGCTCGCCGCGGTCGTCATCGTCTACTCGGTCGGGCTGATCCAGCCGGCGGAGTTCCGTGCCATCCGCAATGTGCGCACGATGGAGTTTCGCTGGGCGCTGATCGCCTGTGCCGGTGTCCTGCTGTTCGGCACGCTCAATGGCATCGTGGTGGCCATCATCGTGTCGATGATCGGTCTGGCGAGCCAGACCGCCCACCCGCGCGTGTCGGTCATCGGCCGCAAGCGCGGTGCCGACGTGCTGCGACCACTGTCCCCCGAACACCCCGATGACGAGACTTTCGAGGGACTGCTGATCGTGCGGCCGGAAGGGCGCCTCTACTTCATCAACGCGCAGGATGTGTCGGATCGGATCAATGCACTGGTCAGGCAATACAAGCCGCGCGTGCTGGCGGTGGATTTGAGCCGGGTGCCCGACATCGAATACTCGGCACTGCAGACGTTGATGGAGAGCGAGCAACGCGCGACCGAGCACGGTGCCGTCGTGTGGCTGGCAGGGCTGAACCCGGGAGTCCTCGAAGTCGTACGACATGCCGGGCTGGACCAGCGACTCGGCCGCGAGCGGATGCTGTTCAACGCTCGCGCCGCGATCGAGCGCTACCGGGCGCTGGAGGTGGCATCGGCAGATGCGACCGGCAGGGTGGTCGGGGTCGGGCAAGACGCTTAACCCAGCGTGAGCGCTCACCCGGTGCGTTGGTGCCGGCGGTCGCGTCGACATCCCTGCGCATCTCCCGGTAAAGTTCGCGCTTTCGGGGCCGCCAGTGCGATAAGTTGCTCCCCGACCCACACTGCCACGAAGGCTCACCCATGAACTTCCTTGGCCTAGCGATGCGTCCGCTGCGCGCCTGGCTTCCGTTCCTGGCGCTGAGCGCCGCGATCCTTCTGCTGGGGGGGTGCGGCAAGGAGGAGAAGAAGGAAGTCGCCCGACCGCCGGCGGACGTGACGGTGCTGACCGTAGTCCCGCGCGACGTGCCGGTGACGGCGACCTATGTCGCGCAAACGCAGAGCTCGCAGGCGGTCACCATCGCCGCGCGGGTATCGGGGTTCCTCGACAAGCGCGTCTATACGGAAGGCTCCGTCGTCAAGGCCGGCCAGGTGCTGTTCCAGATGGACCCGAAGCCGTTCCAGGCGCAGCTCGACGCGCAGACCGCCGCACTCCAGCGCAACCAGGCGGCGCTCGATGTCGCGACGTCGAATCTCGCGCGCACGAAACCGCTCGTCGCCCAGAATGCACTGTCGCAGAAGGATCTCGACGACGCGCAGGGACAGTACGAGCAGGCGGCGGCCGCCGTCGCGCAGGGGAAGGCACAGGTCGAGGAAGCGAAGCTCAACCTCTCGTACACGACGATCACCTCGCCTGTGGATGGCGTGAGCAGCTTCGCCGCGGTGGCCGACGGCACCTACGTCAACGCGCAGAACAGCCAGCTCACCACGGTCTCGGTGCTGTCGCCGATGTGGATCAACTTCAGTATCTCCGAGAACGAGATGGAGCGCATCCGCAACAACGTGAAGGCGGGCACGCTGCGGCTGCCGGAGAGCCGGGCCTTCATCGTCGAGATCGAGCTGGTCGACGGATCGACGTTTCCACAGAGGGGGCGGATCACGTTCGCCGATCCGTCGTACAACCCGCAGACGGGAACGTTCCTGATCCGGGCCTCGGTCGACAACCCCGGCGGCGTGCTGCGTCCGAACCAGTACGTGCGCACGCGCCTGATCGGCGCCGTGCGCCCGAACTCGATCCTCGTCCCGCAGCGTGCCGTCCAGCAGGGCGGACGCGGCCATTTCGTCTGGGTCGTCAACAAGGCGGGCAAGGCGGAGCAGCGGCCGGTGCAGGTCGGCGACTGGTACGGCGAGTCGTGGTTCATCGCGCAGGGGCTCGCCGCCGGCGACCAGGTCGTCGTCGACGGAGGGATACGGCTCGCGCCCGACGCCCCGGTCAAGGCGACGGTGTACGTGCCGAAGCCCGACGCTCCCGAAACCGCCGCCGCGTCGGCGCCGCCCGGCGCGTCGCTCGTCGTCCATTTCGTGAAGGGGAAAGCGACGCTCGACGCCGAGGCGCTGCGGCTCCTCAAGGGATTCGTGCCGGCGATGAAGGCCGGCCCGAACCCGATCGACGTGACCGGCTTCGCGGATCGCACCGGTAACCACGCGGCAAACGTCGAACTCGCGAAGCGGCGTGCGTTGGCCGTGCGCGACGCGCTCGTCGCCGAGGGCATTCCCGCGGAGCGCGTCCAGCTGAAGACGCCGCGCGACATCACCGGCAGCGGAACCGACGACGAGGCGCGGCGCGTCGAGCTCGCCGTCGGCAAGTAGGCGAGGCGCGCCCCGACCATGTTCTCGCGCTTCTTTATCGAGCGGCCGATCTTCGCCGCGGTCGTCTCGATCATCCTCTGCCTCGCCGGCCTCGTCTCGATGGTCGTGCTGCCGGTCCAGCAATACCCGACGATCACGCCCGTCCAGGTAACCGTCTCGGCGACATACCCCGGCGCCGACTCGAAGACGCTGGCCGACTCGGTCGCCGCGCCGATCGAGGCGCAGATCAACGGCGTCGACAACATGCTGTACATGTCGTCGACGTCGTCGGCCAACGGCCAGCTCACGCTGACCGTGTACTTCTCGCTCGACACGGATCCCGACATCGCGCAGGTGCAGGTGCAGAATCGCGTGAACCTCGCGCTGCCGCAGCTCCCTACCGCGGTCACGCAGCTCGGCGTGTCGGTGCAGAAGAAGTCGTCTTCGATCATGATGCTGATCGCCGTGTTCGCGAAGGGCGACCGCTACACGTCCGACTACGTCGCCAACTTCGCCAACGTCTACGTGCTGGACGCGCTGAAGCGCGTGCCCGGCGCCGGGCAGGCGCAGGTGATGGGGGTCGCGGACCAGGCGATGCGGATCTGGATGAACCCGGACCGGATGGCCTCGCTCGGCATCACGACGTCCGACATCGCGAACGCCGTCAACGCGCAGAACGCGCTGTTCGGCGCCGGCCAGATCGGCCAGCAGCCGAGCGCGGGGCCCGTCCAGCTCACGTTCCCCGTCGTCACGCAGGCACCGTTCACCGACCCGCGCCAGTACGAGCAGATCATCCTGCGCGCGAGTCAGGACGGGAGCGCGATCGTCCGACTGGGCGACGTCGCCCGCGCGGAGGTCGGCCTGCGTCAGTACATCGTCGACGCGAAGCTCAACGGCACGCCGGCGACCTTCGTCGCCGTCTACCTGCAGGCCGGCGCCAACGGCCTCAAGGTGTCGGACGCGGTCCGCAAGACGCTCGCCGACATGAAGACGCGCTTCCCCGAGGGCATCGAGTACGTCGTCGCGCTCGACACCAACGACTTCGTCAAACTGTCGATCGAGGAGGTGATCCACACGCTGGGCGAGGCGGTCGTCCTCGTCGTGCTGATCGTCTACCTGTTCCTGCAGAGCTTCCGAACGACGGTGATCTGCATCGTCGCGATCGTCGTCTCGCTGGTCACGACGCTGGCCGGGATGTTGGCACTCGGCTTCTCGATCAACCTGATCACGCTGTTCGGACTGGTGCTCGCGATCGGGATCGTCGTCGACGACGCGATCGTCGTGACCGAAAACGTCGAGCGCATCATGCACCAGCACCATCTCGCGCCGAAGGAAGCGACGATCAAGGCGATGGGCGAGATTTCGAGCTCGCTGATCGCCGTCGTCCTCGTGATGGCTTCGGTGTTCGTTCCGGCCGCGTTCCTGCCGGGAACGACCGGTCAGCTCTACAAGCAGTTCGCGATCACGATCGCGGTGTCGGTCGCGATCAGCGGTTTCGTAGCCCTGACGCTGACGCCGGCGATGTGCGCGCTGATGCTCGCGCACAACCCGCCGGCGCACCGCGGATTCTTCGCGTGGTTCAACCGGCAGATCGACGCGATCACGCGCGGCTTCGGTCACGCGGTCGAGTGGACGATTCGCCGCAGCGCGATCGCGCTCGTGCTGCTGGTCGGTTTCCTGTGGCTCATCTACCACCTGTTCACGGTGCTGCCGACCTCGTTCGTCCCGAACGAGGACCAGGGCTACGTGATGGCGGCGATCATCATGCCGGAGGCTGCAAGCATCGACCGCGCGCAGGCGGTCGCCGAAAAGGTCGACGCGATCTTCGCCGCCACGCCGGGCGTCGACCTGCGCTCGATGATTACCGGCTACAGCCTGCTCGATTCGGGCTTCAAGACCAATTCCGGCGCGTTCTTCGTCACCCTGAAGGACTTCAGGGAGCGCTACGGATCGGTCGAGAACGCCAAGGCACAGAACGCGCGCGCGGTGCTGCTGCACGTGTACGCCGAGGCGCAGAAGATCCGCGAGGCGATCGTGATCCCGGTCGCGCCGCCGGCGATCCCCGGGATCGGCACTACCGGCGGCTTCGAGTTCTGGATCCAGGACACCGGCGCCGGCGAACCCGCGCAGCTCGACCAGGTGACGCAGGAATTCCTCGCGAAGGCGCGGACGCGGCCGGATCTCGTGAGCCTCAACACGACGTTCCGCGCGAACACGCAGCAGCTCCGCGCAATCGTCGACCGCGACAAGGCGACGCTGCTCGGCGTCCCGATCGAGGACGTCTACAGCGCGATCCAGGCGCAGTTCGGCTCGTTGACGGCGAGCCAGTTCAACCAGTTCAGCCGAGTCTGGTGGGTGATCGTCCAGTCGGATGCGCGCTACCGGCAGAATCCCGAGGACCTGACGCGCCTGTACACGCGCTCGAACAAGAACGAGATGGTGCCGCTGTCCGCGCTGGTCACGACCCAGTGGGTCGCCGGCCCGGACCTGCTGCCGCACTTCAACGGCTTCCCGGCCGCGAAAATCACCGGCAATGCGGCACCCGGCCACAGCTCCGGCGACGCGATCGCCGCGATGGAGGCCGTCGCCGCGGAAGTGCTGCCGCCGGGCTACACGGTCGCGTGGTCGGGGCTTGCCTACGAGGAGAAGAAGTCGGGCGGCACCTCGGCGATCGCGTTCGTGTTCGGCCTGATCATCGTGTTCCTCGTGCTCTCCGCGCAGTACGAGTCGTGGACGCTGCCGGGTGCGGTAATGACCGCGGTGCCCTTCGGCATCCTCGGCGCGCTGATCACCAACTGGCTGCGCGGTCTCGAGAACGACGTCTACTTCCAGATCGGCCTGCTGGTGCTGATCGGACTCGGCGCGAAGAACGCCGTGCTGCGCGTGACCGCCGCGGTCGAGTTCCGCCATCAGGGCCACTCGATCATGGAGGCCACAAGGCTCGCAGGCGAGCAGCGGCTGCGGCCGATCATCATGACCTCGCTCGCGTTCGCCTTCGGCTGCCTGCCGCTCGCAATCGCCGTGGGCGCCGGCGCCAACGCGCGGCATTCGATCGGCACCGGCATCATCGGCGGGATGATCGGCGAGACGACGCTCGCAATGCTCTATGTGCCGCTGTTCTTCTACCTCTTCGACCGGCTTTCCGAGCGGGGCAAGAAAAAGGAATCGGCCGTGCCGGCGACGCCGCCGACGCCGGGGGGACAGCCGGCCGGTGCTGCGCAGGCGCCGCACGCCTCTGGCGGGGAAGACTAGGATGAGCGGCCACTGCGTCTGCGTCACGGGCCACCCCTCGGGCTGCGCCCCGCGCCTGCGGGGCAGCTGGGCGCGGACGATCCGCGCACGTGTGCTCGCCGGCGCCGCGATCGCCGTGCTTGCCGGCTGCACGATGGGGCCGGATTACGTGCGTCCAAAGGTCGATGCACCGGTCGCGTTCCGCTTCGAACCGGCAGCGGTCGCGGAAACGGCGAACACCGCGTGGTGGAAGCTCTTCGGCGATCCCGTTCTCGACCAGCTGATCGACACGGCGCTCGCCAACAATCTCAACGTGAAGGTCGCGGCTGCCAACGTCGAGCAGGCGATCGGCGTGATCACGCAGACGCGCTCGGCGCTCTACCCACAGGTCGGCTATACGGCCAGCGTCGAAAAGGCGCGGGTGCCGGAGACGACGCTGATCGCGGCCATCCCGAGCTATCCGAATCCGCAGACGACCTACCAAGCGCTGCTCTCCGCGAGCTGGGAGATCGATCTGTGGGGGCGCATCCGGCGCCTGTCCGAGGCGGCGCAGGCGAACATGCTCGCCACCGACGAGGCGCGCCGCGGCGTGATCCTGACGCTTGTGAGCTCGGTCGCCACCAACTACATCACGCTGCGCGGGCTGGACGAGCAGCTCGTGATCTCCAAGCGCACGCTCGGCACGTATGCCGAATCGGTGTCCCTCTACCAGCTCCAGTTCAAGTACGGGCAGACCTCGCAGATGACGGTCTCGCAGGTGCAGTCGCAGTACGAAACGGCTGCCGCGCAGATCCCCCAGATCGAATCGCAGATCGCGCAGACCGAGAACGCGCTGTCGATCCTGCTCGGCGGCAACCCGGGACCGATCCCGCGGGGCAAGTCGATCTACGATCTCGCCCTGCCGGCCGTGCCCGCGGGCCTGCCATCGTCGCTGCTCGAGCGGCGGCCCGACATCCTGCAGGCGGAGCAGACGCTGATCGCCGCCAACGCGCAGATCGGCGCCGCCAAGGCGCTGTACTTCCCGACGATCTCGCTCACCGGCGCGCTCGGCAGCTCGAGCGTCGATCTGTCGGATCTCTTCAAGGGGCCGACCCGGGTCTGGAACTACGCGGGCCAGATCGTCGGGCCGATCTTCACCTTCGGCGCGGTCAGCGGCCAGGTCGCGCAGGCTGAGGCCGCGCAGCAGGCGGCGCTTTTCAACTATCGACTCGCGATCCAGAACGCGTTTGCCGACGTCGACAACGCGCTGGTGGCCGGGACGAAGCTCAAGGATCAGCTCGCCGCGCAGGAACGGCTTGTCGTCGCTCTGAAGGACTATTCGCGCCTGGCGCGGCTGCAGTACACGGGCGGCTACGCGCCCTATTCGACAGTGCTGCAGGCGGAGCAGACGCTGTTCCCCGCGGAACTCACGCTGGCGGCGGTGCGCGCATCGGTCTTCACCTCGGCCGCCAACACCTACAAGACGATGGGCGGAGGCTGGGTCACCGAGGCCGACAAGCTGACGACCGGCGGGATCGCCGTGCCGGCGGCAGAGCGCGTCCCAAGCCAGCCCTTGTTCTGACGATCACCTACCGCGGCGGCAGTTCGACGCCGGCCAGATCGCGCGCGAGCTCGGCGACGATTTCGGAGAACGCCGCCGACAATGCGGCGGCGTAACCGTCCGCCGCCTTCGCGACCGGCACCCGGCGCCGGTACTCCTTCGTCCAGAAGGGCACGCTGGTGGCGGCGTCCGTACGCGACAGGTAGAACGTGATCGCGAGCTCCGCAGCCGGCTTCCCAGCCTCGCGCGAGTCGCCGTAGAGCGCGCCCACGAAGCCGTCGAGTATCAAATCGCCATCGGGCTGCGCACCGGGCGGCACGACCCGCGCAAAAACCCGTGCGGCTTCGAGCGCGCGCGCTGTCCCCTCCCCGATCATCGCCGCCGGCGCAACGAGGAATTCGGTGTAGTAGTCGGTCTCGAACCGAAGGTCGGTCTCCCGGTAGACGAACTCCTTGCTGCGATACGGCGCGGCGACCTTGAACGTGCCGATCCGCAGCGTCTCCGGTCGCGTCCTGCCCGCAGCCGGCGCCGCGGCCTCGATCAGGTAGGTCTGCTTCACCGGCACCGGACGCGACAGCGAGCAGCCGGTGGCAACGAGGGCGACCGCCACCAGCGCGAGCGCGGCGACGGAAAGGTGGAGCGGCGCGCGGAGCGCCGGGGGCCGGCGGAATTTCATTGTTTGCCTTCGAGCGGTCGCGGCGGCTCGCCGAGGAACACCTTCGCGGGATAGCGCTTGGCGTCCTCGGTGAGATCCCGCAGGTTGTCGGTGATCTGGCGCAGATTCTCGATGGTCGCCGCGATGTCGGCTTCGCCGCCGCCGGTGATCCTGTCGAGGCGCGCGAGCGAGCGCGACAGGTTGCCGATCATTCTGGGCAAATTCGGGTCGTCGATGATCGCGCGCACGCGGGCGACGGCGGCCGCCGCATCGTCCGGCAGCTTCTGCAGCGCCGGGTTCGACAGCAGCTTCTTGAGCTCGGCGTTGCTCGTGCGCAATTCGGCGAGGAGGCCGACGGCCTCGTCGGAGAGCTTCTTGCTGTCGATATTGTCGAGTGTCTTTTCGACCTTTGCGAGCACGCGCTCGGTGCGCTGCGAGATGGTCCGGGTGTCGATCGCGTCGATCCGGTTGTTGGTAGTCACCAGCAGCTTGTTCAGGTTGGCGAACGTGCCCTCAATGTCGAGCCGGTGGAGCCGATCCATGATCTCGCCCGCGGCGTTGACGAGCGCCGTCACCGTCGACGGCGCACTGGGAATGTAGACGTTGTCCGGTGTCCAGTCGATCGGCAGCGTCGGCGGCGGCGGATCCGCGTAGTCGATCTCGAGGTAGCTCGTTCCCGTGATGCCCTGCGGGGCGAGCCGCATCCGCAGGCCCTTCTCGATTTCCATGTTGACGTTCTTCTGCTCGGTCAGCTCGCCGGCTCCGGCGCGCCCGCCGAGGAGCTTCGGCTGGATCTGCGCCTCGACCAGGACGAAGCGTGCGCGCTCCGTCATCGGGCGATCCTGCTGGTACCGGTTGTACGTGAACCCGATCCGGGTCACCTCGCCGATGGCCACACCGCGATACTTGAGCTTCGACCCGATGTCGAGCCCCTGCACCGACTCGTTGAAGTAGGTCTCGATCGTGAGCTTCGGCTGGAACCACCGGCCCGAGCCAATCACGACCAGCACGACGGCGCCGGCAACGATCGCGCCGATCACGAACATGCCGAGCTTGAAGTAGTTGGCTTTGAGACTCATTGGTTTCGGTCAGGAGGCGACGGGTTCGGCTTCGCGCCGGAAGAACGCCCGGACGCGACGGTCGGTCGTCTCGTCACGAAGGCGGCGCGGATCGCCCTCGGCGATGATGCCCTTTGCCGCACGATCCAGCAAGACGACGCGATCGGTGGCGACGAACACGCTGCCCAAGTCGTGCGTGACGATCACGAACGTGACGCCAAGGCTGTCGGCGAGGCGCCGGATCGTCGCGTCGAGCGACGCCGCGGTGATTGGATCGAGCCCGGACGACGGCTCGTCGAGGAACAGGATCGACGGGTCGAGCGCCATCGCGCGCGCGATGCCGGCGCGCTTCTGCATGCCACCGGAAAGCTCCGCGGGCATGTGCCCGGTGAACGCCTCGAGCGCGACCAGCTCGAGCTTCATCCGCGCGATGAGGTCGATCGCATCGTCCGGCAGCTGTGTGTAGACCTCGAGCGGCAGTCGGACATTTTCGAGCAGCGTCATCGACCCGAACAGCGCGCCCGACTGGTACATGACGCCGAACCGGCGCTGGATCCTCTCCAGCATCACTTCGTTGGCGGTGACGATGTCGTCGCCGTCGATGACGACGCGGCCGGTGATCGGCGGATTGAGACCGATCATGTGCTTCATCAGCGTGCTCTTGCCGCAGCCGGAGCCGCCGAGGATGCCGAACACCTCGCCGCGGCGGATGTCGAAATTGATCCGCTCGAGTATGGCCACGCCTTCGTAGCCGGCGTCGACATTCTCGACGCGGATGATGATGTCGTCGGCCACGGTCAGATCAGATATCCAGCAGGTAGTAGGCGATGGCGAACAGGCCATCGACGACGACCAGCAGAATGATGCCGGTCACGACCGCGCGCGTCGCCGAATCGCCGACGGCCGAAGCCCCCACCTTCGTCTGCAGACCGCGCAGGCAGCCGACGCCGGCGATCAGAACGGCGAACACGAACGACTTGACGAAACCGGCGAGGAAGTCGGTCAGCGTGACCGCGCTGTCAATCTCCTTGAGAAAGGTGACGACCGGAATCGAGAACGACTGCATCGTCAGCGCGCCGCCGAGCATGCCGACGAGATTCGCAAAGAGCGTCAGCAGCGGCGTCATCAGGACCGCAGCGATTATCCGCGGCGTCACCAGGAAGCGCACCGGGCTCAACCCCATCGTGATCAGGGCGTCGACCTCCTGGTTGACGCGCATCGTGCCGATCTCGGCGGCGAACGCGGCGCCGGAACGTCCGGCCAGGAGGATCGCGGTCATCAGCGGACCGAGCTCGCGCAGCATCGAGAGCCCGATCAGGTCCGCAACAAAGATTTCGGCACCAAAGCGCTTCATCGGCACCGCCGACTGGAACGCGAGGATCATCCCGAGCAGAAACGAGATCAGGGCGACGATCGGCAGCGCGTCGGCACCCACCCGCTCGCAGATGCGCCAGACGTCCTTCCAGCGGACCGTGTCGGGATGGCGCGCCGCGTAGACCAGCGCCGCGAAGGACTCGCCGATGAACTCGATCTGCGTGCGGATGTCGCGCCAGAGTCCGAACGCCGCGAAGCCGATCTCCTCGACCGCCGGCCGGCGCGGCGGCTCGGGATCGAGGTCGTGCTCGAGGACCTTCGGATCGAACTGCTTCAGCAGCACTTCGACCGACGGCTTGAGGTTGGCCAGCTCGACCCTGCCTTCGCGCGGGCGCCGCAGCAGTTCGACGAACAGCGCGACGCCGGCACCGTCGCAATAGTCGACCCCCGCGGCATCCACGACGAGCGGTTTCGCTGCCGCGTCGTCGGCAGCGCGTCGCGTCTTTTCCCACAGGTCCGGCAGCGTCGTCGCGTCGAGACGGCCCGTCAGCGCGAGGATGCGCCGGCCGTCCTGCGTGTCCGTTATCGCCAGCGCTGCCATGGACGCTCCGCTACGGGTGGCGGAGAACTCAGTCGAGAAGCTCGAGCGTGTTGCCTGCGACACGGACGCGGTCGCCTTCGCGGACGAAGGGCTCGTACGCGATGGTCACCACGCGCTTCTGTCCGCTGTCCAGCTTGACGGTCACTTCCCACCGCGGCTGTTCGTACGCATTGGGCGACTTGCGGTACGTAGCGCCGCCCCCGGCACCCAGCAGCACCATGCCCTTGTTCGACAGGCCCGGTCCGATCTGGAACGACGTGACTGCCCGTCCGTCGGCGTCGAAGCCGGCGCCGGTTCCGAGCGGCGTCCAGGATTCCTTGACGGTCGTCTGCCGAATCGCTTCCACCCGGCCGCACGGAAAGCTGGTGCAGTCGGGGCTCGCGTTGCCGCTCTGCGCGCGTGCTGGGGGAGCGGCGGCGCCGGCGGCGAGCCCCGCGAATACCAGAACGGAAAGGTGCAGGGCCAGGGACGGTGTCATCAACTCACTCCGGCAGCGTGCTGAGATAGAACATCGCATGCAGAAGCGGCCCGGGCTTGCCCAGTGCGCCGAGCCAGTGCTGGAAGATCGCATCGATGTCGCCGGTGCGATACAGACCGGCGAGGGCCCGGTTCACCGCGAGCCGGAAATCGGGATCGTCGCGGCGCAGCGGCAGGCCGAACGGCTCGTAGGAGAAATCGCCGACGACGAACGCAAGCGCCTCCGGCTTCGGCGAGCGCAGCTTCAGGTACGCGAGCACCGTGCGATCGGCCGCGTAGCCGTCGACCTTGCCCTGGGTGAGCATCGCCATGCCTTCCGCGGCGTTCTGGACCGGAACCAGTACCGCGGGCCCCGAGATCGCGTTGAGACTCCGGACGAGCGATTCCTCGGTCGTCGTGGCGGCGATCACCGCGATTTTCTTGCCCTTCAGGTCCTGGATGCGCGCAAGCTTGGATTTCGCCTGCACCAGCACGCTTCCGCCGTCGACGAAGATCGGAAGGCTGAAGTCGACCAGCTTCATGCGCGACAGCGTGATCGTCGTCGTCCCGCATACGGCATCGACCTTGCCTGAAATCACGTAGTCGAGGCGGTTCGACGCCTCGACCGGCAGCCACTCGATTCTGAGCTCAGCCAGCCCGAGTTCCTTCTGGATCGCGCCCGCAACACGCGTGCAGAGTTCGACGCTGTAGCCGCGGACGCGGCCGTCGCGATCCTTGAACGAGAACGGCACGGCGTTGTCGCGATAGCCGAACGTGATGACGCCTTCCTGCTTGACCCGGTCGAGGGTGGGCGACGCGGCGGCGGCGTCCCGTACGACGCCGGAAAGCGCGAGGCCAAGCGCGACGAGCGCGGCCAGGAACACGATGGAATTGCGCATGGAAGGAACGGGGACGGGAACGGCAGCCAGTTTAGCACGCAGCCACTCGCGGTCGCGAGCCGCTGCGGCGCGTGGCGCAGCGCGGTGCCGCAGGGTAGAATCGCCGCCCGGGCGCGCCGCCGGCGCTGCCGATTCCCCGAAGGCCGACCACGTGATGCGCCCACTTTTCGCCATTCTCGCCGCGACGATGCTCGCGGCATCCGGATTGCCCTCTCTCGTTCGCGCAGACGCCGCCGGCCAAGGCCGCCGCGGCGAAGGCCGCACCGAAAGCGACGGCGACGAGCGCGCCGGTCGGCGCCGCGCGCGACACGCTCGCGAAACTCAAGACCACGCAGCAGATAACGGTCGCGTTCTCCGGCGATTCGCTGCCGTTCTCGTTTGTCAACGATCGGCGCGAGCCCGCCGGCTACTCGGTCGACCTGTGCAAACGCGTCATCGCGCAGCTCGGCAAGGCGGCCGGCGTGTCCGATCTCAAGGTCAACTGGGTCGTCGGCAGCGTCGCGGAGCGTATCGCGATGGTCGCGTCCGGCAAGGCCGATCTCGACTGTGCAAACACCACAGCGACGCTGACCCGGATGCGTGACGTCGATTTCTCCTCGCTGATCTTCCTCGAAAGCGGCGGCGTTCTCGTCAAGGACGGCACGCCGATCAGGAAGTTCGCGGATTTTTCCGGCAGGAACATCGGTGTGATCGCCGGGACGACCACCGAGACACGGCTCACCGCGCTGTTGAACGAGCGGGGAGTCAACGCGAAAGTCACGAAACTCAAGGACGGCAACGAAGGCATCGCGCTGCTCGAAGCGGGATCGATCGACGCGTTCGCGAGCGACAAGGTCAAGCTCGTCGGCTTGACGTTGCAGGCGAAGGATCCGCAGGCGCTTCTGCTGTTGCCCGAGGACATCTCCGTCGAGCCACTCGCCTTCGCGCTGCCGCGCGGCGACTCGGCGCTGCGGCTCGAGGTCAACCGGGCCCTGACGCAGGTGTATGGGGGAAAGGAACTCGAGGCGATCTTCAACCAGTGGCTCGGACCCGTGGGACGGCCGTCTGCGCTGCTCGCCGCGATGTACGTGTTGAACACGATTCCGCAGTAGAGCGGGGGCCTGCCGCCGCGCGCGGCACCGCCGCGGCGATTTGTCGTGGCGGGACGCCGCGCGGATTCGCCCGCTGCGCGGCAAATGCTAAAATGGCGATCGTGTCGGCATGGGCGGCGCCGGAATAGCGCTCCCGCCGATAACGGGAATTCCATAATGCGCACAACGCGCGCCAAGGAGAATGTCATGTTGCACAAGTTGCTACGCTCTACAGGAATGGCCACGCTGATCGCGGCAGCGGCGCTCATCGCGCCGTCGGTCCACGCGCAGGCCGATCCACAGGCGGCCATCACGGCTGCGGAAACGTCGCTGTCCAATTTCCTCCGTGACCCGGAGATGAAGTGGTTGCAGCAGAACCTTCCCCGTGCCAAGGCGGTGATGATCTCCCCGGAGATCCTCAAGGCCGGGTTCATCTTCGGCGGCTCGGGCGGGCGCGGTGTCGTGCTGGCACGCGATCCCAAGAGCGGCAAATGGCTCGGACCGGCGTTCTACAACTTGGGCACGGCAAGCGTCGGGTTCCAGGCCGGCATCCAAGTGTCGGAAGGGCTCACGCTGGCAATGACCGACAAGGGGTTCAACTCGTTGCTGTCGACTTCGTTCAAGATGGGCGGTGACGCCAGCGTCGCCGCGGGCCCGGTCGGCGCCGGCGCAAAGAGCGACATCGTGGCCGACCTCATCACGTTCAGCCGCGCCAAGGGCGTGTACGGCGGCGTGAATTTCGACGGAACCGTCGTCACGGCCGCCGATGACTGGAATGCGTCGTTCTACGGCAAGAAGGTGCTTCCGCCCGACATCCTGGTGCGGGGATCGGTCCACAACAAGGCGGCCGACAAGCTGGTCGCGGCCGTCACGGCAGCGACGAAGAAGTAACCGTCGCAGCATCAGCGCAACACTGAGGGCCCCGCACGCGGGGCCCTCTTTTCTTTGGTCGCGCGGCGTGGCGTCGCAGTGCGGATGTCGGTGATGTGGCTGGGTGCGCGGTGGCGCAGTGCGGATGCCGCTGGTGTGGCTGGGTGCGCGGTGCCGCAGTACGGATGCCGGGCTTCGGACGCCGCAACCGCCTTCCTGCGGGTTCCCGGTACGGCTGCGGTCGGCAACCCGCAGGCAGACGCGATTCGCGGCACCGAAGCCCGTGGTCAACCCACCCGTCCCGCCCAAGGACCCACGACCTATGCGCCATCGAAGCCCGGCGCGCCCATTGCCACGCGCGTGAACGCAGCTATTTCGGCGATGACGGACCCGCCGGTGTCGCACCGAGGTCGCGCAGCAGCCGCTGGAACTCCGGCGACTCGCGGATCGGCCACGCCCGCGGCCGCACGCAACCGGTCGACCTGCTCGTCGGAGAGCACGAAACTCGTCGGCATGTCGTTCAGATAATCGCGCTCCGCCGGATCCGGATGCGCGCCGAAGCTCACGTCGATCGCGAACAGGTCGATGTCGGGTACATCGACCGCACGCGCCAGTGCCGGGTTGTTGCCGCTCGCGAACGCGCCGGCCATTTTCAGCGACCGGGCCGTCTGCCAGCGCGCGATGATGTCCTTCAGCAGCTCGACCGCCTCGTACGAATAGCGATCGATCGGCACGCCCGTTGCCTTGAGCAGGATCAGGAGATCGCTCGGCGGGCGCTCGTACTTGTCCCAGTTCGTCTTGGGGACCGACAACGAATTGACGACGAATACGACGATCCGCCGCATCCGGCCGAGCCGCGATTGCTGGCCGAAGGCAGCGCTCGCCTCGATCTGCTCCAGCCCTTCGAGCACGGCGCGCATGCCGAGGTTGTCCGAGACGCCGCCGTCGACGAGGTGCAGGTACGGGCGCTCCGCCCCGTCCTGGAATCCCCGCATCTCCTTGTAGCGCTGCAACGCGCGCCCCGCGGGCCGCGGGCGGTTCTGCGGATCGACGATCGCCCGCACCCACGACGGCTCCTTGTAGTCGCAGGTCCCGCCGTAGTTGTTGACCGTCACCGGCGAAAGGGCGAGTGGCACTGCCGACGATGCGGCGGCGGCGCGCGAAAGGGGCACCCGCGACAGATCGGAGCAGATCAGGTCCCAGTCGCTCTGGATGAAACCCAGCCGCGAGCCGGTCGAGATGTCGGTCGCGGTGGCGATGACGATCGGTCCCGGCTTGGTCATCAGATCACCGAACGTCGCCTTGTCGAACAGGATCTCGTCGTAGAGGTCCGCCGCCATCTCCGAACGACCGTAGCCCGCGGACGTACAGCGCCGGCCAGTTGGTCGGCGAGAGGAAGCGCGAGATCAGCTCGCCCTGGACATTGCGCTTGAGAAAGCGTTGCTCGTATTCGGCAAAGAGCTTCTCCCCGTGCAGCCCGTAGGCGAGCGCCGTGAAGCTGCCGCCGGAGACGCCGGTGATGATGTCGATTTCGTCGAGCAGCCGGGTCGGCTTGCCGTTGACGACGATGTTCGTGCGGCGCAGCTCCTCGAGCACGCCGAACGAGTAGGCCGCCGCGCGCGTACCACCCCCGGAAAATGCAACCACCACGAACGTATCGCTGGCGACACCGCGTATGGCGCGACCTTCCGCGCGATAACCCACGGCGCGGTCGGCTTTCGCAATCGGTGGATTGACGGGGCGCGACGCACAGCCCGCGACGACGATAGCGACGGCTGCGAGGCAGAGCACGGACAACCGGGCACAGGAAATGGCCATCGGCGGATGGGAAGCGGATCGTCAGGTGCAATCGGCGCGGCCGCTTCAGCAGGGATGACCGACGCGGGGGCCCCTCGGGAGGCCCGGATTATAGCCGCGTTACTCGGCTGTGGAGGGTTGGCTGACGCGCCGCAATACCGCGCCGGTGCCGCCGATGATCAGTGCGCAACCGGCGATCATCGGCAGCGTGATCGCCTCGTCGAGGAACAGGGCGCCCCACACCATTCCGAACGCCGGCATCAGGAACGCGACCGTCAAGGCGCGCGTCGGCCCGATGTCGGCGATCAGCCGGAAATAGAGCGCGTACGCGATCGAACTGCAGATGAGCGCGAGCCCCAGCATGTTCGCGACGATCACCGGCGTTATCGCGCCGGTCGGCGGCGCGAACGGCACGAGCGGCACGAGTGCGAGCCCGGCAAAGACCTGGCCCCAGCCGGCGATGGCGAGCGGCGGCGCGTGCGACGCATGCTTCTTCATGTAGATGCTCGACGCGGCGTAGCAGATGGCTGCACCGAGGCAGGCAGCCACCGCCGCCCCGAACCAGAGGTCAGGCACCACCGGCCCGGCGCGGCTTACCAGTGCGACGCCCGCCGCCCCGCCGGCGAGGCCTGCGATCTTTGCCGAAGTCAGGCGCTCACCGAGGAGTGGAATTGCCAGCAACGCGGTGAACAGCGGCGTGGTCGAGTTCAGGATCACGGAGTACGACGCCGGCAGGTGCAGTGCCGCGAACGCGAACAGCATGAAGGGCAGCGTCGAGTTGGTGAGCCCGATGACCAGATACTGGCGCCAGTGGCGGGAGAGCCCGTCGTCGACGCCGGTGAGCCGGCAGTAACCGACGAGCACGACGCCTGCGATCAGCACGCGCGTCGTCACGGTCAGCACGGGCCCAAGTACCGGCGCGAGCACGCGGATGAAGATGAACGATGCGCCCCAGATCGCGGCCAGCGCCACGAGTCGCGCTACATCGACCTGGCGCACCTTGGGCCTGTCCGTGAATTGAGCACGTGGTCGTGCGTGGTGGACCGGGACTCAGGCCGCATGGCGCAGGTTGGCCGCGGCGAGCGTGGCACGCTCGAGCTCGAGCAGCGAGCGCTTGCGCTCGATTCCGCCCGCGTAGCCGGTAAGGGCGCCGTCCACGCCGACGATGCGGTGGCATGGGATGAAGATCGTCAACGGATTGCGCCCGGTTGCCGCGCCGGCCGCACGGATGGCGTGAGATCGACCGATGCGCGCCGCGAGCTCGCGATACGCGATCGTCATCCCGTAGGGCACGTCGGCGATCGCGGACCACACCGCGCGCTGAAAGGTGGTCCCGGCGGGTGTCAGCGGCAAGTCGAACCGCGCGCGGTCGCCGGCGAAATACCGGGCGAGCTCCGTCGCCGCTTGCCGCAGCAGCGGCAGCTCCGGCCGGAAATGCCAGGCGGGATCGAGCGGCGGCTGATGGCGCTGACCGTCGAACCACGCGCCAGTCAAGGCCTCGCCGTCGCTCGCCAGCACCATCGCGCCCAGTGGGGAGGGAACTCGGTCATAGCAGATTGTGTCGGTCATCGGGCATTTCTCCATAGATGCATGACGGCGTACGATCGCCAGGGGCGCCACGCTTCGCTCGAACCCAGCGCCCGTGCGGGTCGTGTCTCGCCGAGCGCCTTCAGCACGATACGGTCGTTGGCAAGGAACGCGTCCGGCCAGCGCAGTGCGCGCATTGCGATGTAGTTCGCGGTCCACACACCGATTCCCGGAAGCTTTACCAGCCGGTCCAGCGTCGTTTCGATGTCACATTCCGGTTCGAGCCGGACGGTGCCCGCGGCAAGCGCCGCGGCGAGTGCAACGAGGGTTCGCGCCCGGGTGCCCGTCACGCCAAGCTTCACCAGGTCACCCGGCGGCACTGCCGCGATGGATGCGGCAGCGGGAAAGGTGCGCACCGGACCGTCGCCTGCGTCGCAGATCACAGCTTCGCCGTAGGTCCGGGCCATCCGCCCGAGGATCGTGCGCGCGGCGCGCACCGATATCTGCTGGCCGATGACTGCGCGGGCCGCGAGCTCGAAGCCGTCGAAAGTGCCGGGCACGCGCAGGCCGGGGTGATCGTCGGCAAGCGGGCCCAGCGCGGCCGCGACCAGGGCCGGGTCGCAGGCGAGGTCGAACGCATGCTTGACCCGCGACAGCACCGCCGGCACCGCACGCGCGAGCGTCGGCGACACCGCGACGCGAAGCGCCGCCTTGCGCTCCGCGCGCCGCACTTCGATCGACCCGACATGCCGCGCTCCCCGATGCGCAATCGCGATCGTCCGCGCGTACGCGGCCGTGGTGACTTTCTCGACGCCGTCGATCGCCCGATCGCCGAGAAACGCGAGCATCGAATCCCAGTCGTACGGCGGCCGGAACGAGAGCTCGAACACCAGCACCGCCGGCAGCGCGGCCTCGCCGCGCGCGTCGCGCAGCCTTCCGGGCGCCATCCGATACCGCGCCTTGAACAGCGCGTTGAAACGCCGCACGCTCGCAAAGCCGCTGGCATGCGCGATATCGGTGACCGGCAGCGCCGTATCGGTGAGCAGGCGCTTGGCCAGCAGCAGCCGCTGGGTCTGCGCATACTCGATCGGCGAGACCCCGAATTCGTCGTCGAAGATCCGGCGCAGGTGGCGGCTCGTCACCCCCACACGGGCGGACAGATGCTCGATGCCGCCGGCGTCGAGGATGCCGTTCTCGATCAGATCCACCGCGCCCTGCGCCAGCCGCGCGCCCGCATCGATGCTCGCATTGCCGGGGGCGAGCTCCGGCCGGCAGCGCAGGCACGGCCGATAACCCTCGACCTCGGCCGCCGCCGCGCTCGCGAAGAAGCGGCAGTTCTCGCGGCGCGGCAGACGCACCGTGCAGACCGGACGGCAATAGATGCGCGTCGAGGAGACGCCCACGAAAAACCGTCCGTCGAAGCGGGCATCGTGGGCCTTCAATGCGCGATAGCACGTGTCGGGATCGAGCGGCATCAACGGATTATGCCAGCGTCACCGGATCCGGACTCGCCATTTTCGGACATCGAATCCGGGCCCGGCAGGCCGGCGCGAACCTGCGCATAATGGCGCCTTTGCCAGTGCCCTGCCCTGCGCACGTTCTGCTGCACCCCGATTGCCGATGACTTCTCCCGCGCGTCGCACGCTGCTCGCTCTCGGCATCGTGGCCGGTGCCGCGGCCGCGCT
Organism: uncultured beta proteobacterium; assembly: GCA_963783525.1. Classification (GTDB taxonomy): domain Bacteria; phylum Pseudomonadota; class Gammaproteobacteria; order Burkholderiales; family Casimicrobiaceae; genus CAIWHR01. The sequence goes on along the minus strand of CAWAOF010000005.1, from coordinate 29,241 downwards.
CGCCGCACCGCTGCGCGCGCAGGCACCGGAGCGGATTGTCTTTGCGACCGACTGGCTCGCGCAGGCAGAACACGGCGGCTTCTACCAGGCGCTGGCGGAAGGCACCTACCGCCGCCACGGACTCGACGTGACGATCCGGATGGGCGGACCGCAGGTCAACGGCCTGCAACTGCTCGCGGCCGGTCAGCTCGACATCGTGATGGGCGACGCACTGCAGGTGCTCTCCGCCGTCGAGCAGAACATTCCGGTCACCGCGATCGCGGCGACGTTCCAGAAGAATCCGACCGTCGTCATCGCGCACCCCGGTGTTGCCCGGCTCGAGGAGCTCAAGGGCAAGCCGATCGCCGTGAGCGCCGCCGCGAACACGACCTTCTGGCCGTGGCTCAAGCAGCGCTACGGCTTCACCGACGAACAGAAGCGGCCGTACGCGTTCAGCGTCCAGCCCTTTCTCGTCGATCGCAATCTCTCGCAGCAGGGGTTCGCGACCTCCGAGCCGTTCTCGATCGAGAAGGGCGGCATCGCTCCGGTCGTGTTCCTGCTCGCGAACTACGGCTATCCGCCCTATTCGGAGGTTCTCGCCGTGCGCCGCGACACGCTGTCCCGGCGCGGCGACGCCCTTGCGCGCTTCGTGCGCGCGTCCGCCGAAGGATGGAAGAGCTACCTCGCCGATCCCGCGCCGGGCAACGCGCTCATCAAGCGCGACAATCCGCAGATGGAGGACGAGCTGCTCGCCTACGGCCACCGCAAGATGAAGGAACACGCGATCGTCACCGGCGGCGACGTCCGCTGGGCGGGGCTGCTGACGATGACCGACAGGCGTTGGGAGCAGACGGTCGCCTTCCTCCGCGCGGCCGGGCTCGCCAAGCCGAACGTCGATTACGCGCAGGCGTATACGCTGTCGATCGTGAGGGAAGTGAGGGTCTTGCCCTGAGCGTGCCCACACCCGCCGCCGATGGCGCCGCGGCGCCCCGCTCGGCCGACGCCGCCGCGCCGGTCGTCACGATTTCCGGTGCCGAGAAGATCTACCCGAACGGCACGCGCGCGCTCGCCCCGGTCGACCTCGATATCGGACGCGGCGAATTCGTCACGCTGCTCGGTCCGTCGGGCTGCGGCAAGACGACACTGCTCAATCTGATCGCCGGCCTCGCCGCGCCGAGTGCCGGGACGCTGCGCTGGTGGGGTGGCGATTTCGCCGCAACGGGCGTGCCGGGGCGCCGGCTCGGATTCGTGTTCCAGGCGCCGACACTGATGCCGTGGGCACGGATCGAGACCAACGTGCGGCTGCCGCTCGACCTCGCCGGTGTACCGCGCGCCGCCGCAACGCGCGATGCCGAGGCCGCGCTCGCGCAGGTCGGACTCGCCGAATTCGCCCGGCATTTTCCGCGCGAGCTCTCCGGCGGCATGCAGATGCGCGCGTCGATCGCGCGCGCGCTGGTCACCACGCCGGATCTGCTGCTGATGGACGAGCCGTTCGGCGCGCTCGACGAGTTCACCCGGCAACGGCTCGATGCCGAGCTCGCCGCCTTGTGGGCGGCGCGCGGCCTCACGGTGGTGTTCGTAACCCACAGCGTCTACGAAGCCGTGTTTCTCTCGACGCGGGTCGCGGTGATGGGGCCGCGGCCGGGTCGCGTGATCGCCGACGTTGCGATCGACGAGCCGTTCCCGCGGCGCGACGACTTCCGCGTCTCCATTGCGTTCACGCGGCACTGCCAGCGGCTCTCCGCGCTGGTCGCCGAGGCGGGCGCGAGTGCGCTTCCCGATGTCCGGAGGTGACGCGATGACGCGCGACGGAGCATCCTCCCGCGTCCTGCGCTTCGCCGCGCCCGCGTTGATCGCGGTGGTCCTCGTCGCCCTCTGGCAGGGGCTCGTCGTCGGCTACGAGGTGCCGACCTACATCGTGCCCTCGCCGTGGGTCGTGCTGCAAACGCTCATCGCCGATCGCGCGCTGCTGATCGACGCGCTCGGGGTCACGCTCGGGATCGCGCTCACCGCGCTGGCGATCGCGACCGTCGTCGGGACCCTGATCGCCCTCGTCTTCGTGCAGAGCCGATGGATCGAGATGAGCCTGTTTCCGTATGCGGTGCTGTTGCAGGTGACGCCGATCGTGGCGATCGCGCCGCTCATCATCATCTGGGTCAGGGACACGCGGACCGCGCTCGTCCTGTGCGCCGTCGTCGTCGCCATCTTTCCGATCATCGCCAACACGACGCTGGGCCTGCGCAGCGTCGACCATGGCCTGCTGAACCTCTTCCGGATGTGCCGCGCAAGCCGCTGGCAGGTCCTGTCGCGGCTGCGGATTCCGAGCGCCCTGCCGTACTTCTTCGGCGGCCTGCGCATCGCGAGCGGCCTCGCGCTGATCGGCGCGGTGGTCGCCGAATTCGTCGCCGGCACCGGCGGCCAGGGTGCCGGACTCGCCTACCAGATCCTGCTTTCCGGCATGCAGCTCAACATCCCGCGCCTTTTCGCCGCGCTCTTCCTGATCGCCGCGGCCGGCATCGCGCTGTTCGCCGCGACGGTGTGGATTTCGCACGCGGTGCTCTCACGCTGGCACGAGAGCGAGGCCGAGGCACCCGGATAGGAGCCGCGCCGCGTGGCGCGCGACGCTCGGGCGTTGCGCGCGTCCAGACCCATACAGGCTGCTACGGCGCGCCGAGCAGCAGGTACAGGCTCCAGTTTCCGGCCGCGGCGAAACCGACGCCGAGGTAGGCCGGCCCGAGGAACGTGTCGGCGCCGAGGAACGCCGAGCCCGACCACAGCGTCCCCGGCGACGGCGGTTGTCGAAGCGGTTGCGGATCACGCCGACTTCCGCCGACCCGCCGACGTAGACGCCCGAGCCGAGGAGATCGGGCAGCGGCAACACGCGGTTGTAGTACATCAGCCGGCCGAACGCGAACTCGCGCCCCGAGAACTCGTTGATGCGGTAGCCCGACAGCCGCAGCGGACCGCCGAGCGTGAAGGATTCGTACGCGGGCATGTCCGACCCGAGCGCCGTGCCGCCGCTGGCGGCGACGTTGAGCGTGTGGGGTCCCCAGCTCCTGGATGGCGCGCGCCGCTCCCTCGAGCCGCTGGTAGTTGAGCGCCGATCCGAACGACGTCATCGCGCCGTAGACCGTGCCCGACGCAATCCGTAGCCCTCCGAGGGGAAGCAGGCGTGGTCCGTCTGGTCGACGAACAACGCCGCCCGCAACCCCGCCGTCGTCTCCCTGACCGAAGGCAGCACCGGAGAGCCGGTGTCGACCCGCGCGTAGACCTTCGACCAGACGGGGCCGCACGCGCACCTGGCCCCAGGTTCCGAGGCTCGCGCCGACGTCGACCCCGCCCTGCGCCGACGCTGATCAGGTAGTCGGCGACCTTGTCCTCGCCGACGAACGCGCCGCGCGTCTGCTGCCCGATCAGCGCCGCTGGGCGACGACGAACCACTGCCCCGCCTCGTTCACCGGCTGGTAGAACTCGGTGCACAGATGCGTGTTCTGGCCGATCTGGGCCTCGGTCAGCCATTCGCCGCCCAGGCGGTTGAGCCAGGTCTTCCGGTACTGGACGAGCAGCGTTGAACGCGTTGTCGCCCTGGAAGTCGCTGGCGAGGCCGAGGCCGAAGCGCAGGTAGTCGGCGCCCCACGACTTCTCCTTCGGCTCGATGACCATCGCCCGCGGACCGATGTCGCCCGCCGACGATCCGGTAGCTGATGCTCTCGAAGTCGCGGGTCCCGTAGATGCGGCGCAGGTCGGCGCCGATCTTCTCCTCGGTGAGCGGCTCGCCCGGCTTGCTCTCGACCAGCGTCGCGCACCACCGCCGGGTTCGTGCGCTCCAGCCCCTCGACGCGGATCTCGTCGACGGTGCCGAGCGCCTTCGCCTCGGCGACCTGCGTCTTGCGCAGCGCCGCGTACTGGTCGGGCGGCAGGCTGTAGCGCCTGAGCTTGTCGGCCATCGCGCGCGTCGCTTCCTCGCCGATCCTGATCGGCATCCGCGGAACGGTCGAACGTGGCCGCGGAGATGTCGCCGAGGTCGGGCGCGATCAGCACGTCCTTCTCGCCCATGCTCTTCAGCTGGTCGTCGACCGTCTGCTTGCCGAGGAAGTTGATGAGCTGCCCGACGACGGAGAGCGCGGAGGTGATCTCGTCGCGCTTCAGCGGCGGCGTCGAGATGTTGACCGCGATGACGACGTCGGCGCACAGCTTGCGCGCCTCGTCGATCGGCAGGTTGTTGGCGATGCCGCCGTCGACCAGCAGCCGGCCGTCGATCTCCACCGGCGAGATCGCGCCGGGCACCGACATGCTCGCGCGCATCGCCTGCGCGAGGCTGCCGTGGTCGAGCACGACCGACTCGCCCGTCTCGATGTCGGTGGCCATCGCCCGGAACGGGATCGGCAGCTTCCGGAAGTCCGTGATGCCGAAGGCCGGCGTCGAGAGCTCGCGGAAGAACGACTCGATCGAGACGCCGGCGATGACGCCCTTCGGCAGCGCGAGCCCGCCGTCCTTGACGCCGAACTCCGGCGCGAACAGCGTCTTGTAGTCGTCGATCTTGCGCCGGACCGCGATCTCCGTCGCGCGGCGGGCGATCGCGGAAGATCTCGTCCCAGTCGGCCTCGAGGACGATCTTCTCCATCTCCGCCGGCGGCCGTCCGGCGGCGAACGTGCCGCCGACGATCGCGCCCATGCTGGTGCCGGTCACGCAGTGGATCGGCACGCGCAGCTCCTCCAGCACCTTGAGCACGCCGACGTGCGCGATGCCGCGCGCGCCGCCGCCGGACAGCGCGAGGCCGATGCGGGGCGAGCGTCGCGGGCACGGCGCCCGCGGGCGTCTGCGCCGCCAGCCCGGAGCAGTACGCTGCCAGCAGTCGCGAGCATCGCCTTCGTCCAGAGAGGTCGGCGCTGGTGATATCGCGGTAAGACGTTCATGGTTTCGGCTCCGCCGTCGATGTCGACGCAGGCGCGGAGTGTCACCGCGCGCGGCGACCCGTGTCGGCGTTCGGCCGCACAGGGCGTCGCGGCGCATTTCGAAGCCCACGATCGATCGCGAATACTTGCTAAGCTCGATTCGCTCGCCGCGCGTTCCGGCGAAGGGCCAGCGGAGCGAGCGCTTCATCCTGACTTGCCGCGGAACTCATGGAACGATACGACGCGATCGTCATCGGCGGCGGCGTGATCGGCACGTCGATCGCCTGCCATCTCGCGCGCTTCGGCGCGGGCCGCGTGCTGCTGCTCGAACGCGCTCGGCTGGGTGGCGGCACCACCGCGCAGTCGTCGTGCATCGTGCGCACCCACTACTCGGTGCCGGAGAACATCGCGCTCGCGCAGGCCGCGCTCGCGATCTTCCGCGACTTTCCGAACTACCTCGAGGACCCCGAGGCCGATTGCGGACTCAACCGCTGCGGGCTGCTGCTCGTCGCGCCCGAGGGCGAGCGCGCGAGCGCGCTCCGCGCGACGATCGCGCTCCAGCGGCAGAGCGGAATTCCGGCGGAGGAAATCGACGTCGACGAGGCGCAGCGCATCCATCCGCTGCTCGACTTCAGCGACGACCCGGTCGTCGGCTGGGAGCCCGGTGCCGGCTACGCCGACGCCTACCTGACGCTGTCCGGCGTACGCGCGCGCGGCGCGCGACGGCGCGGCGCGACGATTCGCGAAGGCGTCGCCGTCACCGGGCTCGTGCGCGACGGTACGCGCGTCACCGGCGTCGAGACGGCGCAGGGGCAGATCGCCGCCGGGCTCGTCGTCAGCGCGCAGAACATCTGGTCGCGCGAGCTCGTCGGCCTGGACCGGCATCGACGTTCCGCTCACGCTGTCGCGCCATGCGGTGATGACGCTTCGAGGGCGCGACGCGCTACACGAGCCGCTTGCCGGTCGTGATGGACTGGAGCGCCGCCGGGCGGAATCTACTTCCGCTGCTATGGCGGCCGGCAGGTGCTGGTCGGCGACACCGGCGACGGCGAGATCACTCGCGGCCCCGGACACCGAGCAGGCGGACGTCCCGCTCGATCACGTCGCCGACATCGGCGCGAAGCTCGCGCGCCGGATGCCCGCCTTCGCCGAGGCCGGGCTCGCGGCATCGTGGACCGGCGTCTACGACGTCACGCCCGACTGGAATCCCGTGCTCGGGCCACTGCCCGGGATCGACGGGCTGCAGGTCGCGTTCGGGTTCTCGGGACACGGCTTCAAGCTCTCGCCGATCGTCGGCCGCATCGTCGCGCAGTCGGCGCTGGGGCTGCACGCCGGACCTGCCGCTCGCGCCCTACTCGATCGAGCGTTTCGCGGCGGGACGTCTGCTGGTCGGCGGGTACGGCGCCAGCGTCGTCTCGTAGCATGCAGGCGCCGTCCTCCGGCGGTCTGCGCAGGTAGAACTCGCCGTTCCGTCCGTGTATGCCCGCAAGCCAGCGGCCAGGCGATCGCGCACGTCGGCGATCGACGAAGTGCTCGCCTTCATGGAAGGCGATCAAGCATGCGACTCTCGTTGCGTTTCGTCATACCGCTGCTGCTCGCGCTCGGGGCGTTCGCGTACATCGCCGTCCCGCTCGCCGATGCGCTGATGCTGCGCTGGTTCGTGCGCGACCTCGACATGCGCTCGAGCCTCATCGCGTCGACGGTCCAGGAGCCGCTGTCGGGCCTGATCCTGACCGGCTCGACGCCGCGGATCACGACCTACTTCAACCGGATGCTGCAGGACGAGCGGCTCTACGCGGTCGGGCTCTGCCTCGACGAGCGCGAACGCGCCGATCGCGACGAGCCAGTTCCCGCCGGAGATCCGCTGCGCCGCGCTCGACGCCTACGCGGACGCCGGCGAGCGCCTGCTGCGCTCGACGCCGCGGACTGCTGCACCTCGCGGTTCGCGCCGTCGACAGCGACGTCACGCCGGATGCGCGCCTGGTGCTCGTCCACGACATGAGCTTCGTCGAGCGCCGCAGCGAGGAGACGCGGCGCTACCTGTTCTACTTCTTCATCGCGCTCGGCGCGTGCATCGCGCTGATCACCGTCGTCATCGCGCAGCTTTCGTGGCGCGGCTGGGTGCAGGGCCTGCGCGCGCTGCTGCGCGGCGAGGGCATCCTGCGGCCGACGCGGTCGACGACCGCGCCCGGAGCTGCGCCCGATCGCCCGCGACCTCCGCGAGCTGATCCGCGACCTCGAGCGGCAGTACCGGCCGCTCGACGGCAGCCAGCGCATCTGGGACCAGCAGGCGCTGCGCGCGACGTTGCGCAGCGAGCTGCACGGCAACGACGTGATCGTCGTGTCGAACCGCGAGCCGTACATCCACGTGCGCACGCCGGAGGGAATACGCATCCAGCACCCGGCCAGCGGCCTCGTCACCGCGCTCGAGCCGGTGATGCGCGCGTGCTCGGGAACCTGGATCGCCCACGGCAGCGGCAGCGCCGATCGCGAGACCGTCGATCGCCACGACCGCGTGGCGGTGCCGCCCGAGCACCCGCTCTACCAGGTCCGGCGCATCTGGCTGACCGCCGAGGAGGAACGCGGCTACTACAACGGCTTCGCCAACGAAGGCCTGTGGCCGCTGTGCCACATCGCGCACGTGCGGCCCACGTTCCGCTCCGCCGACTTCGAGCACTACCGCAACGTCAACGCGAAGTTCGCCGACGCGGTCGTCGCCGAGGCGAAGACGAAGGATCCGGTCGTGCTGGTGCAGGACTATCATTTTGCGCTGCTGCCGCGGATGATCCGCGAGCGCCTGCCCGACGCGACGATCATCACGTTCTGGCACATTCCCTGGCCCAATCCCGAGGCGTTCGCGATCTGCCCGTGGCGCACTCGAGCTGCTGGACGGCCTGCTCGGCAGCAGCATCCTGGGCTTTCACACGCAGTTCCACTGCAACAATTTCCTCGACACCGTCGACCGCCTGCTCGAAGCGCGCGTCGACCGCGAGTCGTTCACCATCACCTTCCGCGGCCAGTCGACCACCGTGCATCGCTACCCGATCTCGATCGAGTGGCCGCCCGCGTCGCTCGCCACGGCGAAGAGCGTGCCCGACGCGCGACGCGCGGTGCGCGAGCGCCTGGGGCTGCCGCGGCAGCACCGACTCGGCGTCGGCATCGACCGCCTCGACTACACCAAGGGCATCATCGAGCGGTTCAACGCGGTGGAGCGCCTGCTCGAGCTGGAGCCGCGCTGGGTCGGCCGCTTCACGTTCGTCCAGATCGCCGCGCCGACGCGAGCCACGATCGACGACTATCGCGACTACGCGGCGCGCGTGCAGCTCGCTGGCCGCCGAGATCAACGCGCGTTACGCGCACGGCGAAGTTCCCGCCGATCGTGCTGCTCGCCGAGCATCACGAGCCGGACGCCGTCTACGAGTACCTGCGCGCCGCCGACGTGTGCTTCGTCACCAGCCTGCACGACGGGATGAACCTGGTCGCCAAGGAGTTCGTCGCGGCGCGCGACGACGAGCAGGGCGTGCTGATCCTGTCGCAGTTCGCCGGGGCATCGCGCGAACTGCCCGAGGCGCTCGTGGTCAATCCCTACGATGCCGACCAGTGCGCGGCTGCGTTGCAGTTCGGGTCTGACGATGTCCACGGGCGACCAGCGCGACCGGATGCGCTTCATGCGCGGGGTCGTCCGCGAGTTCAACGTCTATCGCTGGGCCGGGCGCATGCTGCTCGATGCCGCGGTGATGCGGCAGCGCGGGCGCTTTCGCGTCGCCGATGGTGCTCCCGGTCGTGGGTGAGCGGCGGCGTGCCCGGCTCGAGTCCGCACGTCGCATCACCGACGCAACGCCCGGTCCGCGCCGCGGCCCGCCGCCGCCGCTCCATGCCGATTGCGCGCTGTTCCTCGACATCGACGGTACATTGCTCGAGCTCGCGGCGACGCCGGAGGGCGTGCGCGTCGACATCGCGCATCGCGACGCTGCTGCCGGCCCTCGCCCGGCGCCTCGGTGGCGCGGTGGCCCTCATCACGGGGCGCACGCTGGCTGATGCCGACCGCCTGTTTCGCGGAAGTGACATTCCCGATCGCGGGCCAGCACGGCCACGAGCGCCGCGCCGCCGATGGCTCGCTGCATCGGCATCGGCCGTCGCTCTCCGGATTGGCGCGACTGCGCCGCGAACTGGCGCGTTTCGCGCTGCGGCACGAGGGCCTGTACTTCGAGGACAAGGGCCCCTCGCTGGCGCTGCACTACCGCCAGGCGCCGCGACTCGCGTCGCATGTTCATCGGACGCTCCGCGCAGAAATCGCCGCCAGCGGAGGCACGTGGCAGTTGCAGAGCGGCAAGCGGATTCTGGAGGTCAGGCCCGAAGGCAGCGACAAGGGCTCGGCCATCCTCGCGTTCATGGCCGAGGCGCCCTTCCGCGGGCGCCGGCCGGTCTTCGTCGGCGACGACCACGCCGACGAGCGCGGCTTCGAAGCCGTCGACCGGCTCGGTGGCGTGGCGGTCAAGGTCGGTCCCGGACGCACCGGCGCGCGTTACCGGCTACCGAATGTCGCCGCGGTCCGTCGGTGGCTCACCGCGGCAGCGATGGCCGCGGATCCGGCCGCTCGGGGGACGCGCCGATAGCGAGCTGACGGGCGCTCAGCGGGCGCCTTACGACTCGCGCGCGGGTATCCGAAACAGCGGCCGGCCGTGTCGCACAGCGTACCGCGCGATCAGGAACGTCGCCGCGTTCCATGACTGACCGGGCATGCCGCGCGGCCGGAGCGTCCGGCCGTGCAACCACTCGTTGAATTGCCATCCGTTCAGCGCATTGACGCTGGCGAGCTTGCCGAGCTCGTCGCGCGCCTTCGCCTGCATGCCGAATTCAGCCAGCGCGGCCACCCAGAACCCACCGACGAAGGGCCAGACGCCTCCGTTGTGGTATTGCCACGGGAGGTTCTGGCGATGTCGCGCCATGTAGGGGCGCCACAATCGACTCTCGGCGACGATCGGCTCGCAGACGGCGCGCACCGGGTACGGCTCGTGGACGCGGGCGCGTTCCAGCGCGGCCAGCGTGCGGCCGGTCGCGCGCGCGTCGGTCAGCCCGCAAAGTAGCGCGAGCACGTTGCCGAAGACATCGCCCTCATCGCCCCAGAACGAAAAGTTGACGAAGCTCAGGAACAACTCGCGGTTGCGCGCCTTGCCCGTCATGTAATGCACGAGCAGTTGCGCGCGCCGATACTCTGCCAGCTTCGCCGAAAAGGGATGGAACAGGTGATTGAAGCTCGCGCGCGTCTCGGCGCATCGCGGCAGGCCGTACAGCGACTTGACCAAATGCCACAACGCGTTCGTGTACAACACGTAGCCCGAGCGCGGCATGATGTCGGCCCAGTCGCTCGCCTCGTTCTGCTGCAGCAGGAAGAAGCGCTGGTGCTCCTGGCACTCGAGCCAGCGGATCGCGTCGGCAACGCTGCGCGAGAGCCGCCTGCGCAATCCGGGCCACGGTCGCCGTCGGTCGATGACCGCAAGCGCGACGAGCCACCACAGCGTCGAGTCGATGCAGCCCAGATACCAGAAATCCGTCTCCGCGCGCTCGGTATCGACGAATTTCGGGATCTGTCCGTTCCGCGCCTGGTGAGCGGCGAGCGTGACGAGGCCGGTGGCCGCCTCGCGTTCGAGCACGACATCGCCCGAAAGCACCATTCCGATCGCGCACACGGCGGCGTCGCGTCCGAAAACCGCCGTATAGCCGCGCGCGCTGGCTCGCGGTCCCGGTGTCGCGGCGAGGATGCCGCGCGGCGACAGGTTGCGATGGAGGAGTGCAATCGAGCGCGACGCGCACTCGTCGATCAACGCCGGAGCTTGCCGATGCCCGTGCCGTGCGTCCATGCGCGCGAATGTAGCACCTGGCGCTCGGCACGAGGCGCAGAGCGTGCGGCGGTCTTTCCGCAACGACGAACGGCACCCACTCAGAAGGCGGGCGGCGGGCGGCGGCGGGAGGTCTTGTCAGCGTCCTTCGGGCGCGCCCAGCGCTCGAGAATTTCCGCGGCGCGCTTGCGCCCGCCGAGTCCGAACGCCAATGCCAGCCCCAGCGCCGCCGCGCCTACGACAATGAGAAACGTCTGCCGGATGATTTCGCCGAGACCAAGCTGATCGAGCGCGATCAGGATGACGAAGATCATGATCGCGTAGAAGGCGAATGCGCCGAGCGCGTCGGCGCCGCCGATGCCGACATTCCGGCAGTAAGTCGTCAACGCCGTTCCTATGAAGCGCGCGAAATACGCGCCGAAGGCCAGAACGAGCACCGCCACCATGACCTTCGGGACGAAGAGCACGATCCGCCCGATGAGCTCGGTCACGTACGTGAGTCCCATGCTGTTGAAGGCGACCATCAGCGCCGCCAGGATCACCAGCCAGTAGAACAGGAGTCCGAGAACGCTCGTCGTGTCGATCTCGCCGCCGCCCTGCTGCAGAAAGCTGTCGACGCCGGCCTTCTCCGTCACCACGTTGAAATTGAACGCGCGGAGCGTCTTGACGATCGCGAAGCGGACCGCCTTCGCGAGCAGCCAGCCCGCCAGGAGTACGGCCAGCGCAAGCACCACCCTGGGCAGGAATTCGCCCACCTGGTGCAATGAGGTTCGAACGGGTTCGAGCAGCATTTCCATGTAGTCCATCGCTTCCTCCAATCGACAGGTGACCTACGATTGCGCAACGCGGGCGACGCCTCTCGCGGACCCGCTCCGGCTGTCAGCTACCGGGATCCAGGATTTCGGAGAGGCCGCGCAGCGGGGCGCGCACCCAATCCGGGCGATTGTCGATCTCGTACCTCAGTTCGTAGAGCGCCTTGTCCAGCAGAAACAATTCGAGCAAGCCGTGCACTTCCGCGCGCGCGGAGGCCAGCCCGGCCGCCCGCGCGACAGCGTCGTACGACTCCAGGAACACCTGCCGGGCCTGCGCCCGCCACTGGCGTCCGGCGCTTTCCAGCTGGGCGAGAGTCTCCGGGCGCTCGGGCCCGAGACGCAGCAGCGCCGCATGCATCGCGTAGTCGAACGAGCGGAGCATCCCCGCCACGTCCTTCAACGGCGACAGCTTCTGCGCGCGCTCCGCGGTCGTTCGCGTCGGCTCGCCCTCGAAATCGATGATCACGAAGTCGTTCTGTACCAGCAATACCTGGCCCAGATGATAGTCGCCGTGCAGGCGTGTCCTGGAGGCGGCGACACGGTCCCCCGCATGCGCGTCGATTCGCGCCAGTATTTCCGCGCGCCGCGAAAGCACGCGCCGCGCGTCTGCGTGCGACGCTTCCGGCAGCGCCGCGCGACGCCGCTCGAGCAGGTCGAGCGCGATGGTCGCGTCCGCGTGCACGCGATGCGTCCAGGCCGCGACGTCGGCGGGAAGCGTCGGCTGGGGGTCGAACGCCGAATCGCCGGTCGTTCGCGCGAATGCGGCGTGCAACTCCGCCGTGCGCGTGCCGAGTTTGCGGACAAGCTCGACGTAGCCACCATGCACGTCGGCCGCTGGCGCGGCGGCGTCGGTCCGGGTTCCCACCTGCTCGAAGAACCTTTCCAGGTAACTCAGCGTGTACTCCCAGCCGTCGCCTTGGTTGTCGACGTAGCCTTGCAGGAGCGCGAGCGTCGTCACGTGGCCATCGGTGGCCGCATATTCGACGCTGCCCGCGACCGGAACGCAATTCGGGAACTGTGCGACTTCGGTCAGGAAACGGCCGACCTCGACTTCAGGATTCACGCCGCCATGAAGTCGCCGATAGACTTTGAGGAAGAGTCGCTCGCCGAGCACCACGATGGTGTTGCTGCTTTGCGCGCCGGGCAGGTTGACGCGCAACCCGCCGTCGTCCGCTCCCGCGATCGCGGCGAACGCGCGAGTCGGCCGAAAATAAAGAGTCCCGTGCGTCGTTTCGATCTGCTCGCCCGCGCCTATCGCACCCACCAGCGCACGACAGAATGCTTCGTCGCCCAAGGCGTCGGCGAGAATGCCGACCTGCGCCTGCTGTCGCACCTTCGCCACGGTGAACGGCGCGAGCGCGCGCATGCGCTCCTCCTCGTGGTCGTCCCACGCCAACGTCAACGGCAGGAAATAGGTCTGGGTGTCGCCACCACTGCGCTCGACCTGCGCCAGGGTCACGAGCCAGGTCCTGCCCTGCCGCTCCCATTCGACGTAGTCGGTCAACGCCACCTGGCTCACCCACTCCCCCTTTGCCGCATACCATCGGCGTCCCGCGACGAACGCCGGCAATGCATCCTGCTCGAGCTGCGCGCGAACCTTCTCCGAAATCGCGATGCGCCACGGCACGACGCGGTCCCGGAAAAGGCTTGCCCAACCGTCGAACAGAACGAGCACCGGCAGTTCCTCGCGCGCCAGCCGATCCTCGTGCCACGCAGGGACGTCCTCGCCCGCGGCCAGCCGAAACCACAGGAAGCCATGACCCGCCAGCGTCAGCAGGTACGGCAGATCCCCGATCGGCGGAAATGCCGTCCGGCCGAGGAGCTCGACGGGCACGCGTCCCTTGAATTTCGCGAGGTCGAGCTCCACCGGCTGCGCCGATCGCGCGAGATTGGCGACGCACAGGATGATCTCGTCCCCGTGTTCGCGCAGGTACGCGAGGATCTTGCGGTTTCCCGGCTTCAGGAAGGAGAGGCTGCCGCGCCCGAACGCGTGGAACGCGGCGCGCACGGCCAGCATCCGGCGCGTCCAATTGAGCAGCGACGCAGGCTCGCGGTTCTGCGCCTCGACGTTGACCGCCTCATAGCCGTAGATCGGGTCCATCACCGGCGGCAGATACAGCCGCTGCGGGTCGGCGCGCGAAAATCCGGCGTTGCGTTCCGGCCGCCATTGCATCGGCGTGCGCACGCCATCCCGGTCGCCGAGGTAGATGTTGTCGCCCATGCCGATCTCGTCGCCGTAGTACAGCGTCGGCGATCCGCGCATCGAGAGCAGCAGGCTGCTCATCAGCTTGATCCTCGCGGCATCGTTCTCCAGCAGCGGCGCCAGGCGGCGCCTGATTCCCACGTTGATGCGCGCCCGCGGGTCCGCGGCGTACATCCGGTACATGTAGTCGCGCTCCTTGTGGGTGACCATCTCCAGCGTGAGCTCGTCGTGATTGCGCAGGAAGATCGCCCACTGGCAGCTTTCGGGAATGTCCGGCGTCTGCTGCATGATTTCGGTGATCGGGTAGCGATCCTCCTGCGCGATGCCCATGTACATGCGCGGCATCAGCGGGAAGTGGTACGCCATGTGGCACTCGTCACCGTCGCCGAAGTACTCGCGCACGTCCTCGGGCCACTGGTTGGCCTCGGCCAGCAGCAGCCGATTCGGATAATGCGCGTCGAGCATCCAGCGCAGCTGCTTCAGCACCGCATGTGTTTCCGGCAGGTTTTCGTTGTTCGTCCCCTCGCGCTCGCACAGGTAGGGAATCGCGTCGAGCCGGAAACCGTCCACGCCCATGTCGAGCCAGAACCGCATCACGCGGAAGACCGCCTTCAAGACCTGCGGGTTGTCGAAATTGAGATCCGGCTGATGACTGAAGAAGCGGTGCCAGTAGTAGGCCTTGGCACTCTCGTCCCATGTCCAGTTCGACTTCTCGGTGTCGGTGAAGATGATCCTCGTACCGCGATACTTGTCCGGGTCGTCGCTCCAGACGTAATAGTTGCGTTTGGACGAGCCCTTGGGCGCGCGTCGCGCGGCCTGGAACCAGGCGTGCTGATCCGACGTGTGATTGACGACCAGCTCGGTGATGACGCGAAGGCCGCGGTGGTGCGCCTCGTTGACGAACTGCCGGAACTCGGCGCGCGTTCCGTAGGCAGGGTGCACGTTGCGGTAATCGGCGACGTCGTAGCCGTCGTCGCGCAGCGGCGACGGATAGAAAGGGAGGAGCCAGATCGTGTTGACGCCGAGATCCTTGACGTAGTCGAGCTTCTCCGTGAGCCCGCGAAAGTCGCCGATGCCATCGTCGTTCGAATCGTAGAACGCCTTTACGTGCAGCTGGTAGACAACGGCATCCTTGTACCAGTGGGCGTCGCCATCCGCCGCGGTGGCGATGGGCGCCTTCGATGCGTTCGTCGCAAAATCCGGCATGGCCTTCGTCTACAGGAAGTAGTCGAAATCGCGTTCGGTGCGCGTCCGGTGCCGCAGGCGGAAGATATGCGCGGGGGCCCGCGCCGGATCGAGCTGCAGGAAGTTGCGCGGGCCGCTCCACAGGAACCGGGCATCGGTCAGCACATCGTGAACCTGGAACGCCCGCTCGGCGTCGACGCCGAGTGCCGCGAGGTCGACCACCACCCATCCCGACTGCACGTGATGCGGATCGAGATTCACGACGACCAGCACGACGTTGGCCTCCTCGACTGCGACTTTGGCGTAGCAGATCAGCGCCTCGTTGTCGGTCGGGAAGAAGCGGAGGCCGGCGTCGCGCTGGAGCGCCGGATTTGCGCGGCGCGCAGCGTTGACGCGGGCGATGAAGTCGGCAAGGCTGTCGGCGCGCTCGAGGTCCCAGCGGCGCAGCTCGTACTTCTCCGAATCGAGGTACTCTTCCGCGCCGGGCTCGCGCGGCAGATGCTCCTGCAGCTCGAAGGCGGGGCCGTAAATGCCGTAATTGGCCGACAGCGTGGCTGCGAGGACAAGACGAGCCATGAACGCGGCCCGTCCGCCGAACTGCAGGTACTCGGTCAGAATGTCCGGCGTGTTCGGCCAGCAATTGGGACGGAAGTAGTCGCGCCCGGGGCCGCGCGTCAGCTCGGTGAAGTATTCGGTCAACTCGTGCTTGGTGTTGCGCCATGCGAAGTACGTATACGACTGTGTGAAGCCGAGTTTTGCCAGGCGGTGCATCACTTTCGGACGCGTGAACGCCTCGGCCAGGAAGATCACCTCCGGGTAGTCGCGCTTGACGCGGCCGATGACCCATTCCCAGAAGGCGAATGGCTTGGTGTGCGGATTGTCCACGCGGAAGATCCGCACTCCTTCCCGATCCAGAACGCAATGACGCCATCGAGTTCCCGCCACAAACCGTCCCATTGCGCCGACTCGAAGTCGAACGGATAGATGTCCTGATACTTCTTCGGCGGATTCTCGGCGTACTGCACCGCCCCGTCCGGGCGCCAGCGGAACCATTGCGGATGTTCCTGAACATACGGGTGGTCCGGTGCGCACTGGAACGCGAGGTCGAGCGCGATCTCGAGTCCCAGCTCGCTCGCGCGCGCGACGAGCCGCCGGAAGTCTTCCTGCGTCCCGAGCGCCGGATGGACCGCCTTGTGGCCGCCCTCGGCGGCACCAATCGCCCAGGGGCTGCCTGCATCGTCGGCGGCGGCCGCCTCCGAATTGTTGCGGCCCTTGCGCCGATTCCGGCCGATCGGATGGATAGGTGGCAGGTAGAGCACGTCGAAACCCATCTTCGCCACGTAAGCCAGCCGTTCTTCGCAGTCGCGGAATGTCCCGTGCGCGGCAGCATCGGCACCGCTGGAGCGAGGGAAGAGCTCGTACCACGCCGAGAAGCGCGCGCGTGGGCGATCGACGACGAGCGGGAACTCGACCGGGAAAGTCGTGGCCAGTGCGCGGTCCGGATGGCGCAGGACGACCGCGGCCAGCTCGTCGTCCATCGCCAGCGCACGCAGTGCGATCGCGTCGGTTTCGCCGCGCAACCGCCCCGCCCACTCGGCGAGCCTTCGCCGATCGTCGCCGGCGGCGCGCTCCCCGGCCCCGTCGATCAGCGTGCAGCCGACCAGGGCGGCGACGCGCAGGTCCTCGGTATCGATGCGTCGCGCGAAATCGTGCCGCCACGACAGGAAGTGATCGACCCACGCCGTCACCGTATAGCGGTAGCGTCCGAGCATGGTCACCATGAACGTGCCGCCCCACCGGTCATTCCCCAGAGCGGACATCGGCACCTCGCACCAATCGGTGTCGTCGTCGTGGCGGTAGAGCAGCAGGCACGCCACGACGTCGTGGCCGTCGGCAAAGCAATCGGCCTCGACGTCGACCCGGTCGCCGATGACGCGCTTGACCGCAAAGCGCCCGCCGTCGATGGCCGGTGCGATGCCCTCTATCACCGCGCGACAACGTCCGTCGTCCACGCCTGTCGGTGGCGTTGCCATCACGCCTCTAGGTCGCCGCATCGCTTCATTGTTCTGCCGGACCGAGGAACACCGTCGCGAGCGGCGGCAGCGTCAGCGTCACCGAGTGGAAACGGCCGTGCGCAGCCACCGGCGAGGCTTCGATGCCGCCGAAATTCCCGACGCCGCTGCCGCCGTAGATCGCCGCATCGCTGTTCAGCAGCTCGCGCCAGTATCCGCCCTTGGGCACGCCGACGATGTAGTTCGGCCGCGGTACCGGCGTGAAATTGCAGGCGACGAGAACCGGGGGTCCCCGCCGTGCCCGGCGCAGAAAGCTGATCGCGCTCGCGTCCGCGTCGGCACAGTCGACCCATTCGAAGCCACCGTTGTCGAAATCGAGCTCGTGCAGTGCCGGCTGGGCGCGGTACAACGCATTGAGATCGGCGACCCACCGCTGCAATCCGGCGTGCTCGGGATGCGCCAGCACCCACCATTCGAGCTCCCCCTCGTGCGACCATTCGCGCCGCTGGCCGAATTCGCATCCCATGAAGAGCAGCTTCTTCCCCGGATGGCCCCACATGTACCCATAGAGCAGCCGCAGATTGGCAAACTGTTGCCAGCTGTCGCCGGGCATCTTGCCGATCAGCGAGCCCTTGCCGTGCACGACCTCGTCGTGCGAAAGCGCGAGCACGAAGTTCTCGAAGAACGCGTACCAGATCGAGAACGTCAGGCGGTCATGGTGGTACTTGCGGAATACCGGATCGTGGCGCAGGTAGTCGAGCGTATCGTGCATCCACCCCATGTTCCATTTCATGCCGAATCCCAGGCCGCCGACGTACACGGGGCGCGAGACCATCGGCCACGCCGTTGACTCCTCGGCGATCATCTGCACGTCCGGATGATCGCGATACACCGATTCGTTCAGGTGGCGCAGGAACTGAATCGCGCTCCAGGTTCTCCTTGCCGCCATGGACGTTGGGAATCCACTCGCCGTCCTTGCGCCCGTAATCCAGATACAGCATCGAGGCCACCGCATCCACGCGCAGTCCGTCGACGTGATATTTCTCGAGCCAGAACAGCGCGCTCGACAGCAGGAACGCCCGCACCTCATGGCGATCGTAGTTGAAGATCGCAGCTGTTCCATTCGGGATGAAACCCCTGCCTCGGGTCCGCATGCTCGAACAGGTGCGTTCCGTCGAAATAGGCGAGGCCATGGCCGTCGGCCGGAAAGTGCGACGGCACCCAGTCGAGGATCACGCCGACGCCGCGTCGGTGCAATGCATCGACGAGGTACATGAAATCCTGCGGCGTTCCGTATCGGGCGGTCGGCGCGAAGTACCCGGTCGTCTGGTAGCCCCAGGAGCCGTAGAACGGATGCTCGGTGACGGGCATCAGCTCGACATGCGTGAAGCCGTGGTCGCTGGCGTAATCGGCGAGCGGCTGCGCGATCTCGCGATACGTGAGCAGTCGGTCGCCATCGCCGCGACGCCACGATCCCAGATGCACTTCGTAGATCGAAATCGGCGCATCGAGCGCGTTGTGGGCCGCGCGCGAGGCCAACCATGCGCCATCCTCCCAGGCGTAGTCGAGCTTCCATGCGCGAGACGCGGTCGAAGGCGGCGGTTCGGCGAAGATGGCGAACGGATCGGCCTTGTCGATCTCGTAGCGGCCGTCAGCGGAAGCGATCCGGAACTTGTAGGAATCGCCGCGCTCGACCCCGGCCACGGACCGTTCCCAGATCCCGGATCCGTCGTCCCGTCGGGTCAGCGGGTGCGCGCGCGCGTCCCATTCGTTGAATCCGCCGATGACGGCGACGCGTGCGGCATTCGGCGCCCAGACGCGAAACGTGGCGTCAGCTCCGTCGAGGTGGCAACCCATGCTGGCGTACAGTTGCCCGTGGGTGCCCTCCCGGAATAGATAGACGTCCCTTTCGCCGAGCAAGGACTCATCCTCCGCACTGGGACCCGACGATATTCGCACCAATTCGGTGCAAAACTCGGGGGCCGATTCAATCGCCATCATTGCCGCCGCTCACCTTCGGCGGTTCATCGATGCCCGGATGTCCGCCAGCCGGGTCGGACGGTTTGTGTGCTGACCACGGCGACGGCGGGCCGGTTCCGACGATTGTCTCGCGATTTGATTCCTGGGAGGGCAGGCAGGCAGCGAAGCCGGACTGCGGGACCTCGGGCCGTCCGCCGCACCTCTACAACATTATTGCGCGCCCATCGTTCGCGCGCATGACCGGCCAAAAGGCGCCGCCGATGAAGGTTGTCCGCCATTGACCGGGAATCGCCAGCAGCCGAACGCCAACGGCACGACGGGCCCGCGCCACCTACGGCGGCGTTCACCCGTGCGGCGCCTGCGTTTCTGCGGGCTCGACGTGGATCGTCACATGGGCCTTCGCGAGATGGGCCATCAGCGCGGCCTCGATCCGGTCGCACAGCGAATGGGAATCGACGACGCTCATCGTGCCGGGCACGAGCAAATGGAACTCGAGGAAGCGCCGGGCCCCTGCCTTGCGCGTGCGTAGCGCATGGAAGCTCGAACCGTCGGGCAGCTCCGCGCCGATGAGCGCCTCGGCGCGCCGGACCTCCGTCGGCGGCAGAGCGACGTCCATCAGCCCGTCGGCCGAGCGCCGCAGCAGGCCGACGCCGGTGACGATGATGTGGATGCCGACGGCGATCGCCATCAGCGGGTCGAGGATCGCCCAATCCGGCACCGCCATGACGACGAGCAGCCCGGCGATGATCCCGACCGAGGTCCAGACATCGGTCAGCAAATGCTTCGCGTCGGCCTCGATCGTGATGCTGTCGTGCTGCCGGGCGACGCGCAGCATGATCCGTGCGGTGGTGAAGTTCATCGCGCCGGCGAGAAATGCGACGACGATTCCAGGCCCGAGGCGCGTGAGCGGCTGCGGGTCGACGAAACGATGGGCCGCAGACCAGATGATCGATACCGCCGCCACGAGGATCAGCGCACCTTCGACCCCGCTCGAGAAGTATTCGGCCTTGTCGTGGCCATAGGCGTGCCGGTCGTCGGCCGGCTGTTCCGCCACCATTAGCGCGCCCAGCGCGACCAGCCCCGCGGCAAGATTGACGAGCGACTCCAGCGCGTCCGACCACAGGCTCACCGACGCGGTCAGAAAATAGGCCCCGAACTTGAGCGTGATCGTCGCAATCGACGTCGCGATCGACAAGTACGCCATCCGGCGAACGGCGCGCATCAGTTCTTCCCGTGAAAGGCGGCGAAAACGCTCATCATCGCGACGGCGCATCGCCCGCGCGTTGAGGCGGATCAACCGTCGGCGCCTTTGATCGCCAGCGCCGTCGGGCACGGCGCGATAATGGTCCGCGCATCGACGCCCGACGCCATCATGGCTGCCCCTGCCCGCTGGGATATCTTCTGCAAGGTCGTCGACAACTACGGCGACGCCGGGATCAGCTGGCGCCTCGCGCGGCAGCTGGCGGCCGAGCACGCGATCGTCGTGACGCTATGGCTCGACGATCTCGTGCCGTTGTCGCGGATTGCGCCGGGGGTCGCTCCACACCGCGACCGCCAGGACGCGGCGGGGGTGACGATACGCCGGTGGGGCGAATCGCTCGGGAACGTCGACCCGGCCGATGTCGTCGTCGAGGCATTCGGTTGCGGTCTACCCGACACCTACGTCGCGGCGATGGCGCGAAGGTCGCCGGCGCCGTCGTGGATCATCCTCGAATACCTGAGCGCCGAGGCGTGGATCGAGGGCACGCACCGAGTCGCCTCGCCGCATCCCCGTCTGGCGCTGCCGCGCCGGTTCTGGTTTCCGGGATTCACGCCGAACACCGGTGGCCTGCTGCGCGAACGCGGCCTCCTGCAGGCGCGCGACGCGTTTCGGGGGGACGCAAACGCACAGCAAGTGTTCTGGACGTCGCTCGGAGTTCCACCGGCGCGGCCGGGCGAAATCCGCATCTCGTTGTTCTGCTACCCGAACGCGGCGCTGCCGGCGCTGCTCGACGCCTGGGCCGACGGCGAGGCAACCGTGACCTGCATCGTGCCGGATGGCGTTGCCACCGGCGCCCTCGATCGGTGGACCGGCGGCAACTGTCCCGCATCCGGGCGCACCCTTCGCCCGCGGCCGTCTATCGATCCATGCGCATTCCGTTCGTTGCCCAGGACGACTACGACCGGCTGCTCTGGCTCTGCACCGTCAACTTCGTCCGCGGCGAGGACTCGTTCGTCCGCGCGCAATGGGCGGCGAGCCCCTTCGTCTGGCATATCTACCCGCAGGCGGAGAACGCGCATTGGCGCAAGCTCGACGCCTTCCTCGAGCGCTACGCCGGGGGACTCGACCGGCGTCGCGGCGGCCGCGCTTTCGCGGTTCTGGCGGGCCTGGAACGGCGCGACCGATGCCCGGGCGATCGGCGCTGCCTGGCTGGAATTCGCCGCCGCGCGCCCCCATCTCGAGCGTGCATGCGGAGCCTGGGCGGCGAAGCTTGCGTCGCTGCCCGACCTCGCCGGCGGGTCTGGTCAAGTGGGCCGCGGATCCAGTATAATTAAAGGTTTTCCGAATCAACCCCTTATCGCAATACAGGTGCCGCTATGAAAACTGCCCAGGAAATCCGCGCCGGCAACGTGATCATGATCGGGAAGGACCCGATGGTGGTCCAGAAGGCCGAGTTCACGAAGTCCGGCCGCAACGCGTCGGTCGTCAAGATGAAGCTCAAGAACCTCCTGTCCGGGTCGGGCACCGAGGCGGTCTACAAGGCCGACGAAAAATTCGACGTCGTCCAGTTGGAGCGCAAGGAAGTGACGTACTCGTACTTCGCCGACCCGCTCTACGTGTTCATGGACAACGAATACAACCAGCACGAGGTCGAGGCGGACAACCTCGGCGAGGCGATCAACTACCTCGAGGACGGGCTTGCCTGCGAGCTCACCTTCTACGAAGGCAAGGCGATCTCCGTCGAGATGCCGACGTCCGTGGTGCGCGAGGTGAAGTACACCGAACCGGCGGTGAAGGGCGACACGTCGGGCAAGGTGACGAAGCCCGCGAAGCTCGCGACCGGCGTCCAGATCCAGGTACCGCTGTTCGTGACGACCGGCGATCGCATCGAGATCGACACGCGAACCGGCGAGTACCGCCGGCGCGTCTGATCGCGCGCGGCCTTCGCGCGGACCATGCGCGGCGAGCGCCGGCCGCGGACGGCCGGCGGGCAGCTTCGACGGGCCGCAACGGGACGGGCACCTTCGCGGTGCCCGTTGCGGCATCCTCGGGTCTTCGTGCGATCTCGCAGGCGTGCGGCAATCGGTTAGCCTGAGTGACTGAGAGTCACGATGCATCGACGTCCGAGCTATCGCCGCGAGATCGAGGTCAAGCCCAGCATGCGCAGCTATGCGCTCAACGCGTTGCTGCGGCTGACGCTCGGCAAGCCGCTCGCGCACGATGTCGATGTCGTCGCGCTGCGACGCCACTACGAGAAGCTCGACGCGCGCCAGTTCAAGGTCTCCCCGCCGATCGAACGCCAGCCGGCCGAGCTGGGTGGCGTGCCCGGCGAATGGATCATCGCGCCCGAGAGCCGCGCGAGCGGGTGATCCTCTATCTGCACGGCGGATCGTTCGCCTTCCGCTTTCCCAACGCGCACGCCTCGCTGGTTGCGCGGCTGTGCCGTCGCCTGCGCGCGACGGCGCTGATTCCCGATTACCGGCTCGCGCCCGAGCACCCGTTTCCGGCGGCGCCCGACGACTGTCATGCAGCGTACCGCGGGTTGCTGGCGCAGGGCGTCGATCCGAAGAACATCGTGCTGGCCGGCGATTCGGCCGGCGGCAATCTCGCCCTCGTCACGATGTATCGCGCGCGCGGCGCGGGCGAGCCGCTGCCCGCGTGCGCGGTGCTGCTGTCGCCGGCGGTCGATTGCACGATGGGCAGCCCCAGCATGGCCGCCTACGACGGGCGCGACCCGCTGATCCGCGCTGGCGAGCCTGCTCGTGCTGAGACGGCTCTACGTCCCGTCGCCGCACCTGTACATGAACCCGGAAGTCTCGCCGCTGTTCGCCGATTTCAGCGGCTTTCCGCCGCTGTTCTTCCAGGTCGGCAGCACCGAAGTGCTGCGCGACGAGGCGACCCGCGCGGCCGACAAGGCGTTCGAGGCGGGCGTCGACGTCGAGCTCGAGCTGTGGCCCGACGCCGCGCACGTGTTCCAGATCGCTGAGTTCCTGCCCGAGGCCGCGCTGGCGATCGATCACATCGTGCGCTTCGTCCAGATGCGCGCGGGCTGGCAGGATGACCGCGGGCCGGAACCGGTGCTGTTCGGTGCCGCTTGACCCAAGTCAAGATCGCAGACGGAGGCCGATGCGAACATGCGGCATCGCTTCGGCCCGGATCGGCCGGGGCCCCGCAAGGACGTCGAAAGACTCCCATGAGCATCCTTCGGTCGATCTTTACCCTGCTGTGCCTGGGCCTTCGCCGTTGCCGCGCCCGCCAGGGCGGCGAATCCCCCGGCGCCCGCGCCCTCCGTCGTCGACACCTGCCTGATGTGCCATTCCGCGGCGGATGCCAAGGGCGCCGGCGGCAAGTCGATCACCGTCGACGGCGCGAAGTTCGCCTCGTCCGTCCACGGCGAGATGAAGCTCAAGTGCACCGATCTGTCACGCCGACGTCTCCGCCGACAAGCTGCCGCATCCCGAGAAGCTCAAACCGGTCAATTGCGCGAGCTGCCATGACAAGGCGGTGAAGGAGTACGCGGGCACCGTCCACGGCGTCGCGCGCAAGGGCGGGAACACGGTTGCCGCGACTTGCACGGACTGCCACGGTACACACGACATCAAGCGGGCGAAGGGGGCCGATTCGCGCACCAACCATGCGAATGTCGAGGCCACCTGCGGGAAGTGCCATGGCAACGACGCCGTCGTCGCGAAGGGCAAGCTGCCCGGCGGCAACGTGGCGAGCAAGTTCCACGACAGCATCCACGGCAAGGCGCTGATGGGCGCCGCGCAGGGGTCGGCGCCGACGTGCACCAATTGCCACGGCGCGCACAACATCCGCGCCAAGGGCGAGGCGCAAAGCCGCACGAACCGGGCGCAAGTCCCGGACACCTGCGGCAGCTGCCACCAGCCGGAGCGCGCGGCGTTCGGTAAGGGCATGCACGGCAAGCTGCGCCAGGAGGGCGTCCTCGCGGCGCCCGGGTGCACCGACTGCCATAGCGCGCATGCGATCCAAATGCATGACAAGCCCTCGTTCCAGACCGAAGTGATCAAGGAGTGCGGCAACTGCCACACCGACTACATCTCGACCTATCGCGACACGTTCCACGGCCAGGTGACAGCGCTGGGCTACGCCCGGATGGCGACCTGCGCGTCGTGCCACGGCGCGCACGAGGTGCTCCCTGCGTCGAACCCGGCGTCGAAGGTGTCGAAGCAGAACCGGCTGGCGACCTGCCAGGCGTGCCACGCGGGTGCAGGCGCCAATTTCGCGAGCTTCGATCCGCACGCGAGTCGGCACAACAAGGCGCGCGATCCGATCTACTTCTACGCCGCCAAGTTCATGGAGCTCCTGCTGATCGGCGTGTTCGCGTTCTTCGGCATCCACACCGTGTTCTGGCTCTACCGCGAGCTGCGCGTGAAGTTCGCCGGTGGGAGCAAGCGCGACGAGAGGCATTGATGGCGATCGCTACGAGCAATCCGGCCGCCGCGGCGGCTCCGATGGGGACCGGGACTGCGGGCCTCGCGCAACGCTACTATCGACGCTTCACGCCGCTCGAGCGCGTGATGCACGCGGCGCTGATGCTGACGTTCGTCGGCTGCGCGCTTTCCGGCCTGCCGCTTGCTGTATGCCGAGCAGGCATGGGCGGCGACGCTCGCGCGCATCCTCGGGGGCTTCGAGGGCGCCGGCCTCATCCACCGGATCTGCGCGTTCGTGATGATCGTCGTGTTCGTCGGCCACGTGGTGCTGGTGTTCGCGAGGGCGATCGCTGGCGGACGCCTGCTGTCGACTCCTCTGGGGGCCGGACTCGATGGTGCCGCAGCCGCAGGACTCGTCGACATCTGGCGCAACTTCAAGTGGTTCTTCGGCAAGGGCCGCAGCCCGCAGTTCGACCGCTGGACCTACTGGGAGAAGTTCGACTACTTCGCCGTGTTCTGGGGCGTGGTCATCATCGGCGCCTCCGGGCTGATGATGTGGTTCCCGACGTTCTTCACGCGGTTCCTGCCGGGCTGGATCATCAACATCGCCCTGTCGTCCACTGCGACGAGGCGCTGCTGGCCGCCGGCTTCATCTTCACCATCCACTTCTTCAACACCCACTTCCGGCTCGAGAAGTTCCCGATGGACACCGTCATCTTCTCCGGGCGGATCTCCGAGCACGAGCTCAAGGCAGAACGCGGGGTCGAATACGAGCGGTTGCAGCGGGAAGGCCGGCTCGCCGCGAAGGAAGCAGGGCCGCCCACTGCCGAATCGAAGTGGTTTGGCTGGGTGGTCGGCGGGGCCGCGCTGCTGCTCGGCATCCTCGCGATCGTGCTGATCGTCTACAGCGTCTTCAGGTAACCGGTCGGACCGGCGGTTGGGTACAATGCCCCGCGGCGGCGCAATGACGCGACCCGCGGGCGGTCGCGCAGCACCGATGGGAGGGGCACGGCGATGAAGATCACGTTGGGGCGTCGCACGCTGATGCTGGGCACGGTGACGACGGTGGTCGTCGGACTCATCGCGCTCGCGATCCTCGGCGCCGGCGGGATCGTCGCCTGGGAATACAGTAACAGCAACGCGTTCTGCACGAACATGTGCCACGCCGTGCATCCAGAAGAGCCGCTTGCGCACGCGGCGGCGTTCCACGCCCGCGTGAACTGCGTCGAGTGCCACATGGGCCGCATGTCGACGCTGGAGCTGATGGCGATCAAGCCGACACACATGAACGAGCTGGTCGGGATGATCACCGGCTACGAGCGTCCGATCACCACGCACAGTCTGCGCCCGGCGCGCGAATCCTGCGAGGCATGCCACTGGCCCGAGGCGCGCCACGACGACACGATCCGCGTCAAGTACCGTTACGAATCCGATCCGAAGAGCATCCAGAGCAAGACGACGCTGCAGATGCATACGGGCACGGGACCGGCGGATGCTGGCGGCTCGAAGGACACCACGCCGCAGCTCCGGCCGGGGGGGGCCGTGGCGAAGGGCATCCACTGGCACATCGCGAAGGATGTCGAGTACGTCGCGCTCGACGACCAGAAACAGAAGATCGCGCTGGTCGAGATCCGCGGCTACGACGGCAAGCCGACGGCGACGTATTTCGACGCTACGGCCGGGATCACCCGCGCCGAGGTGGACAAGATGCCACGCCGCCGCATGGACTGCATCGATTGCCACAACGCGTCGGGCCATCCCTTCACCAATCCGGCGAACCTGGTCGATGACGCAATCGAGGAAGGTCGCATCGACCGGAGCCTGCCCTCGATCAAGGCACGTTCCGATACGATCATCCAGCAGGCGGCCGGCATCGCGGGACCGGAGAAAGAGCGCGCCGCAAAGTTCGCGCAGATCGTCGCGGCGGCGGCGCCGAAGGACATCCCGGCAACAAGCAAGGGTACGGAGAAGAAGTTCGCAGACGAGATGCAGCAGATCCTCATGCTGACGTCGTTCAGCAGCAACCTCAAGGGTAAGCCGCTGACGTGGAAGAATTTCCCGAACAACGTCGGCCACATGGACTTCCCGGGCTGCTTCCGCTGCCACGACGGGAAGCACACGAACGAGAAAGGGGAAGCCGTTCGCCTCCAGTGCACGCTGTGTCACGCCCTCCCGCAGGTGGAGAAGGAAAACGGGGTGCGCACCGTCGCGTCGACCGTCGCTCCGGGCCTGACGCCGCCGGACGGGCACAACGCGCCCAACTGGATGCACGAGCACCGATCGAAGATCGACAACTCATGCACGATGTGCCACGGGCCGATCAAATGGGGCAAGGACGGAGGCAGCTTCTGCTCCAATCCGGCCTGCCACGGCCGGAAGTGGCCGGAGATGTCCCTCGACGCGAAGAAGGGCTGACGGACGGGTGGTCGAACGGCCCCCACGCTGACTTTGTGCGGCAAAGCCGCATCCCGCTTCGCGGGACCAGCCTTCGGCTGTCCTGCGGCCTGCGGCCTTGTGTTCGCTGCCCCCCGAGCATGGGGGCGCACGGTGCCCCTCAGGTTAGTTCGGGCGGCCGGGCGCGGGCACTGACCCTTCGCCGCGCGGGCGCGGCTTGTTCGCCGGCGGGCGGCGTCGAGGCTACCCTGGAGGCCGGCGCAGCTTGCGCTGCAGCGTCCGCCGGTGCATCGTCAGCGCGCGCGCGGTGGCCGAGACGTTGCCGCCGTGCTCGTGGAGCACATGCTGAATGTGCTCCCATTCGACGCGCTCGACCGTCATCGGCCGCGGGTCGATCGGCACGCTCTCGTCACCGCCGTCGCGACCGAGCGCGGCCACGACCGCATCCGCGTCCGTCGGCTTCGCCAGGTAATGGGTCGCCCCCAGCTTGATCGCCTCGACTGCCGTCGGGATGCTGGCGTGTCCGGTCAACAGAACGATCCGCGTATGCGCGTCGGCCGCCTTCAGGTGCGCGACGACCTTCAGCCCCGACTGGTCCGGGAGCTTCAAGTCGACCACCGCGAACTCCGGCGGCTCGTCGTCGATCACGCGGAGCGCATCTTCGACCGAATGGACGGCCGTCACGGCAAAGCCACGGGAGGAAAGCGCCCGGCTCATCACCTCGCACAGCGTGACATCGTCGTCGACAAGCAGGAGGCTGGCGCGGTCGCGGGCGTTGGCAATCGGGGCAGTCATGGGGCTCGAGGATCGGGAGCGAGGCTGGCAAGCGGGAGCTCGATCTGCGCGACAAGCCCGCCGTCGGCACGATTCGACCAGCGGACTGTACCACCCAGCCTGCCGACGGTCGACGCCGTCAGCACCAGCCCGAGGCCGGTGCCCTGACCGGGCGGCTTGGTCGTGAAGAAGACCCGCCCGAGCTTGTCGAGGCTGCCGCGGGGAATCCCGCCACCGCGGTCGCCGACCGCGATGTGCAGCGATTGGTCGTCCCACCGCACGTGGAAGTCGACGTGCTGTGGTGATGCGTCGGCCGCGTTGTTGAGCAGGATCAGGATCGCCTGACGCAGCGACGGATCGGCGACGATTTCCGGCATTGATGCCGGACCGTCGGCGTGCGCGTCGAGCAGTGCGTCCGGCCGCAGTGCACGGAACCGCGCGAGCGTCGACGCGATGAACGCATCGACCCGCTCGCGCTCGCCCCCGTCGACGCGCGCGTGGCCCGCCGCGGCACGCAGATTGGCGAGCGCCTGCCGGCAGGCTTCGATCTGCGCGGCGAGAATCCCGGTGTCGCGCCGCTGGCCCTCCGTTTGTGCGTCGCGGCGCATCTCGCCAACGACCACGGCCATCGTCGTCAGCGGCGTTCCCAGCTCGTGCGCCGCGCCGGCCGCCAGCGTGCCGATGCGCAGCACCGCCTCGTCGTTCAACGTGCGGCGCGCAGCTTCGCGCAACAGGCGTTCGTGCTCGCGGGAGTGTCGCGACGATGCGCACGATGAACCACGCGGTCACCGCCACGGTCAGGGTGAAGCTCGCGCAGAGGCCCAGCGCCATCGTGGCGTCCGACAGGGGACCGCCGCCGGCACCCGCAGCGGTCTGGCTGCTGCGAACGCCAGGGCAAAGCTTGCGACGACGGCGAGCGTTCCGCCGAGCGCGAGGCGCCACGGCAGCAGCATCGCGATCAGCACGACATGCAG
Source organism: uncultured beta proteobacterium (assembly GCA_963783525.1). Classification (GTDB taxonomy): domain Bacteria; phylum Pseudomonadota; class Gammaproteobacteria; order Burkholderiales; family Casimicrobiaceae; genus CAIWHR01. The sequence goes on along the minus strand of CAWAOF010000005.1, from coordinate 597 downwards.
CAGATAGAGCAGCGCGAACGGATTCTGGTGCCGCCCGCGACGAGCAGCAGCACGCTGAAGGCTGCGAGGTCGAAGCAGATGCGCGGCCACCTCGAGATGGGTTGCCGGCGCGGCCCGTTTCAGCCGCGCCGATACGACGAGGTTGGCGATCACCAGCGCGCCGATGACGATCGCCATCGGTACGACGCGAAGCCTGACTCCCAGCGCCAGCGCCACGGCGATCGCCGCGGCCTGGCCGGCGATCGCGACGGTGCGCAGCAGCATGAGCTGCCTCAGGCTCGCACGAAGCGCAGGCCTCCTGCGGATCGACGGCGCCCGTCTGGGGTTCCGCGCCTGCCGGGGAACGCGGGCATGCGCCCTATCGCCTGCGGCGCGAGGTCGGAAACGGCAGTCCGGGCGTCGACGGTCATGGGAAGGCGTGGGCTGCGGCATTCGGCCGCATGGCTGGATCCGGCATCTTAGCCGCCTGGGCGCCGCTTGGGATGCCGGCCGGGAGGCGTGATCCTTGCGCCAGCGCAAACAGGAAGCGGACGGTGAAACCGCACGACGGCCCGATTGCCGCGCGTCGACCCCCGCGGCCGCTCTGCCCGGAACGAA
>CAWAOF010000004.1:0-90543 GCA_963783525.1 uncultured beta proteobacterium | reverse complement strand
GAATGCTTCTCCAAGGGCACGGCGACGTTCATGATCATGGGCGACCTGTGCACCCGCCGCTGCCGTTCTGCGACGTCGGCCACGGCCGACCGCTGCCACTCGATCCGGCCGAGCCTGCGAACCTCGGCAGGACGATCGCCGCACTCGGTCTCGGCTATGTCGTGATCACCAGCGTGGACCGCGACGACCTGCGCGATGGCGGCGCGCGCGGCATTCGTCGACTGCATCGGCGCGGTGCGCGCGCATTCACCGGCCACGCAGATCGAGGTTCTGGTGCCGGACTTCCGCGGTCGGCTCGAGCGCGCGCTCGCGATCCTCGGCGAGGCGCCGCCCGACGTGATGAACCACAATCTCGAGACGGTACCGCGGCTGTACCGGCAGGCGCGACCCGGCTCCGACTACGCGCACTCGCTGTCCCTGCTCCGGGAATTCAAGCGGCGCTTCCCGGCGATCCCGACCAAGTCCGGGTTGATGGTGGGTCTCGGCGAGACCGACGAGGAGATCCTCGCCACGATGCGCGACATGCGCGCGCACGACATCGACATGCTGACGATCGGCCAGTACCTGCAGCCGACGCCCGGCCACCTGCCCGTGCTGCGCTACGTGCATCCGGACACGTTCGCGATGTTCGAGCGCGAGGCCCGGGCGATGGGTTTCCGGCATGCCGCCGTGGGAGCGCTGGTGCGCTCGTCCTATCACGCCGACCGACAAGCCGAGCGGGCGCTTGCGGGCACGGCGGCGCCGCAGACTCGTGGGGCCGGCTTCAGCCGGCCAAGCCGGCCCCACGGCAGTTCTCGTCGCCGGATCCGCTTCAGCCGGCTGAAGCCGGCCCCACGGCGGGCGGCCCGGCGTCCTTCGGCCACAGGATCCACATCCGGCCGTCCTGCTTCATCCGGCCGGCTTCGCGTCCGGCGCCATCGCCGAAGCCCCAGAAGAAGTCGCCGCGGATCGCGCCACGAATCGCGCCGCCCGTGTCTTGCGCGAGCATCAGCCGCTGCAGGGCCCGCGTCGACAGCGGATACGTGGTCGCGAGAAAGACCGGCGCGCCCAGCGGGATCGAGCGCGGGTCGACCGCCAGCGTGCGCTCGCGCAGGAGCGGCACGCCGAGCGTGCCGATGGGGCCGTCGATCTCCGCCTCCAGCGTGCCCGGCGGCGGCGCGGGAATCTCGCGGAAGAACACGTAGCTCGGATTCTCGTCGAGCAGCGGCGCGAGCTTCTCGGGATTGCGCCGGCCCCAATCCCTGATTCCCTGCATCGACGCGCGTTCCAGCGGCAGCTCGCCGCGCTCGACCAGCAGGCGCCCGATCGAGCGGTACGGGTGCCCGTTCTGGTCGGCGTAACCCACGCGCACGATGCCGCCCTCGGCGAGGCGCACGCGGCCCGAGCCCTGGATCTGCAGGAAGAAGGCCTCGACCGGGTCGTCGACGAAGACGAGCTCCCTGCCGTTGACCGGCGCCTTGCCGCTCTCGATGTCCCCGCGCGGCCAATAGGGAATGACACGCTTTCCCTCGACGCGGCCGCGCAGCCGCTTGTCCTTGAGCTCCGGATAGAGATCGGACAGGTCGACCGTCAGCAGGTCGTCCGGCGGCGCATACAACGGCACGCCGTAGCGCTGCGAGCGCGCGCGGCTGCCCGCGAGCAGCGGCTCGTAATAGCCGGTGATCGTGCCCGTGTCGCGGCCGTCGGCGGCGATCACCTGATATGGGCTAAATGACTCTCGAAGAACCTGCGGACTGCGGTCGAATCCGCGCCGCGAGCGCGTTGGCCGCCACGCATGGCGAGCGCCACAGCGCATGCGTCGTCGGCGCGGCGAGGAGCGCCGCGCAGCCCACGCGAAAGGCCGACCACGCTTCGTCGACCCGGTCCGCGGCCCAGCCGGGCAGCGCGCTCCACGCGACCGGCCGGTAGCTCGCCGGCAGCGATGGCGCAGGCGGCGGGGGCGTGACGGCGGGCGGCGGTGGCGACCGGCGGCGGCTCGGGCGGGACGGTGACGCAGCCGGCGACGATCAGCAGCGCGGCAGCGGCAGCGAGAGCACCGGGCGCCGGGCGCGAACGAAGGAGTCCCAAGGCAATGGAGTGGATAATCCTGGAAGCGATGGTCGCGCTCCTGCTCGCCGTCATCATCGTCTGGTGGACGATGGGCCCGAAACGCGGAAGCCCTCGCGCGGAGCCACGAACGATCCCCGCGACACGCCCCCTGCTAATGCAGCACCCGCGGCATGGAAAGCGTGAAGAGCGGGATGTCGGCGTCGAATGCCGTGCCGTCCGCGGCGACCATCTGGTAGGTGCCGCGCATGGTGCCGACCGCCGTGGGGAGGCTCGTGCCGCTCGTGTACTCGAAGCGCTCGCCCGGGCTGGAGCAGCGGCTGCTGGCCGACGACGCCGAGCCCCTTCACCTCCTGGACCTGCTGCTCGGCGTCGGTGATGATCCAGTGGCGGCTGATGAGCTGCGCCGCCACGGCGCCGGTGTTGGTGATCGTGATCGTGTACGCAAAGACGTACTGGTTGCGGGAGGGGTCCGACTTGTCGGCGAGATACGCCGAATTCGTCGCGACCGTGATCTCGTATTTTCTGGTTTCGCCCATAGGCATTGCACGAACATTTCCTGAGCCGATTATAAACCCATGCCAGATTACAGAATCGCGCCGTCGCTGCTCTCCGCGGATTTCGCGCGACTGGGCGACGAAGTGCGGGCGGTGATCGCCGCCGGCGCCGACTTTCTCCACTTCGACGTGATGGACAACCATTACGTTCCCAATCTGACAATCGGGCCGCTGGTCTGCGAGGCGCTGAGGGCCCAGGCGACGGTCCCGATCGACGTCCACCTGATGGTGAAGCCCGTCGACCGCATCATCCCCGATTTCGCGAAGGCGGGCGCAGCGATCGTGAGCTTTCACCCGGAGGCCTCCGAGCACGTCGATCGCACGATCGGGCTCATCCGCGAATGCGGCTGCAAGGCGGGCCTCGTGTTCAACCCGGCGACCCCGCTCGACTGGCTCGACCACACGATCGACAAGCTCGATCTGGTGCTGATCATGTCGGTGAATCCCGGGCTTCGGCGGCCAGTCGTTCATCCCGGAGGCGCTCGCCAAGCTCGGATTCGCGCGCGCGCGCATCGACGCGGCGCAGCAGCGCACCGGCCGCCCGATCCTGCTCGAGATCGACGGCGGCGTGAAGGTCGACAACATCGCGGCGATCGCGAAGGCCGGCGCGGACACGTTCGTGGCGGGCTCGGCGATCTTCGGCGCCGGCGACTACAAGGCGACCATCGCGAAGATGCGCGCCGAGCTCGCGAAGGTCGGCTGAGCGAGCTTCCGCGTGCCATCGCCGACGGCCGCAGCGCCGGCGCGCGCATCTATCGACGTCAGCGCCGTCGCGCTCGACCTCGACGGCACGCTGCTCGACACGATCCACGATCTCGCGACGTCGGTCAACGCGCTGCTGGCGGAGCTCGGCCATCCCGCGATGCCGAAGGACGTGGTCCGCGCGATGATCGGCAAGGGAATGGCGAACCTCGTCCGCCGGGCGCTCGCGCGCGCGACCGGGATCTCGCCCGAGGCGGTCGACGACGCGGAAGTCAAGGACGCGCTCGGCCGCTACCAGGCGCACTATGCGGCGCACCTCGGTCGCGAGACGCGGTCGTTTCCGGGAATGCAGGAAGGGCTCGAGCGCCTCCCGGGCGATGGGCTTTCCGCTCGCCGTCGTCACCAACAAGGCGACCCGCTTCGTGCGCCCGCATCTCGCGCAGGCCGGCATCGAGCGCTACTTCTCGCTGCTGATCGGCGGCGACGACCTGCCGACCCGAAAGCCCGACCCGGCCCGCTGCTCCACGTGCCGCGCGCTCGGGGTCCCGCCGCACCGGTTGCTGATGGTCGGCGACTCGATCAACGACGTGCTCGCCGCGCGCGCCGCCGGCTGCCCGGTGCTGGTCGTTCCCTACGGCTACAACGAGGGGGAGCCGGTGCAAAACCTCGCCGCCGATGGTATAGTCGCGTCGCTGGCAGCGGTCGCCGACCGCGTCCGCTTCGTTCCTCCCGACGCACCGTGAGCTTCGACATCTTCAACCGCAAGGGTGCCGCCGCGTCCGCGCGCTGGTGGCGCGCGCCGCCTTGGCGCCGCTGGCGCTGACCGCACGCGCCCTGGCGTCGCGCGCCCGAAAGCGATGCCCCACGCAGTTCCCCGACTGCCCCGTTGCCCGCGTTGAAGAGATCGTCGAAGCGCCATGACCGAAGCCGAATTCCGCGCGCTCGCCGCGCAAGGGTATAACCGCATTCCGCTCGTCCTCGAGTCGTTCGCGGACCTCGATACGCCGCTGTCGCTCTACGTCAAGCTCGCGAACGAGCCGCTACACCTACCTGCTCGAGTCGGTGGTCGGCGGCGAGCGCTTCGGTCGCTACTCGTTCATCGGGCTGCCCGCGAGAGCGCGCATCCGCGCGCGCGGCACCGCGATCGAAGTCGACGACGGCGGGACCGTCGTCGAGCGCCACGAGGGCGACCCGCTGGCGTTCGTCGGCGAGTTCATGCGCCGCTACCGCGCCGCGCCGCGTCCCGGGCTGCCGCGCTTCTGCGGCGGGCTCGCCGGCTGTTTCGGCTACGACACGGTCCGCCACATCGAGCCGAAGCTCGCCGGCAGGGCTCCGCCGACGCGCCGGGGCTCGCCGACATTCCCGACATCCAGCTGCTGCTGACCGAGGAGCTGGCGGTCGTCGACAACCTGGCGGGCAAGATCTACCTGATCGTCTACGCCGATCCGGGCGAGCGCGACGCCTACGCGAAGGCGAGCAACCGGCTGCAGGCGCTGCGGCGCAGGCTGCGCGAGCCGGTGGCGATTCCGTTCCAGACGGCGACGGCGGTCACGCAGAGCCGAGAGCGAATTCGGCGCCGACGGCTTCCAGCGCGCGGTGGCGCGGGCCAAGGAATACATCGCGGCCGGCGACGTGATGCAGGTCGTGCTGTCGCAGCGGATGCAGCGCGCCTTCACGTCGTCGCCGCTGTCCTTCTACCGGGCGCTGCGCTCGCTGAATCCGTCGCCGTACATGTTCTATCTACGATTTCGGCGACTTCCACGTCGTCGGCGCGTCCCCGAGATCCTGGTGCGCAAGGAGGGCGCCAGCGGTGACGCTGCGGCCGATCGCCGGCACGCGGCCGCGCGGCGCGACGCGCGAAGCCGACGAGCGGCTCGCGCGCGAGCTGCTGGCCGACCCCAAGGAGATCGCCGAGCACGTGATGCTGGTCGACCTGGGCCGCAACGACGTCGGGCGCGTCGCGCAGACCGGCACGGTCCGGCTCGCCGACCGGATGGTGATCGAGCGCTACTCGCACGTGATGCACATCGTCTCCAACGTCGAGGGCACGCTGAAGCCCGGGCTCACCAGCATCGACGTGCTGCGCGCGGCCTTCCCCGCCGGCACGGTGAGCGGCGCGCCGAAGGTGCGCGCGATGGAGATCATCGACGAGCTCGAGCCCACGCGCCGCGGCATCTACGCCGGCGCCGTCGGCTACGTGAGCTTCCAGGACGACATGGACACCGCGATCGCGATCCGCACCGCGGTGATCAAGGACGGGATGCTCTACGTGCAGGCGGGCGCCGGCATCGTCCACGATTCGGTGCCGGCGTCCGAGTGGACGGAGACGCAGAACAAGGCGCGCGCGGTGCTGCGCGCGGCCGACATGGTGCAGCAGGGGCTGGACGCGGACGACTGAACATGCTGCTGATGATCGACAACTACGACAGCTTCACCTACAACCTCGTCCAGTACCTGGGCGAGCTGGGCGCGGACGTGCACGTCTACCGCAACGACGCGCTCACGCTGGACCAGGTCGCCGCGTGGGAGCCCGGAGAAGATCGTCATCTCGCCCGGCCCCTGCACGCCCGACCAGGCCGGCATCTCGGTGCCGCTGATCCGGCGGTTCGCGGGCACGGATTCCGATCCTCGGCGTCTGCCTCGGGCACCAGGCGATCGGCCAGGCCTTCGGCGGCAGGATCGTCCGCGCGCAGCGCGTGATGCACGGCAAGGTCTCGGCGGTGACCCACGACGGCCGCGGCGTCTTCAGCGGCGTGCCCTCGCCGCTCGACGGCGACGCGCTACCACTCGCTCGCGATCGAGCGCGACGACGATGCCCGCCTGCCTCGCGATCACCGCGACCGCCGACGACGGCGAGATCATGGGCGTGCGCCACCGCGAGTGGCCGGTCGAGGGCGTGCAGTTCCATCCGGAGGCGATCCTGACCGAGCACGGCCACGCGCTGCTGCGCAATTTCCTCGAGGGCCGGCGATGACGTCGCCCGCCGCCCTGACGCGCATCGCCTGCCGGATCGACATCGCGCGCAGCGGATCGACCAACTCGGAAACTGAACCCAAGGAGCCGCCATGCCCATCACCCTCCAGGAAGCGCTGCAGCGCACGATCGAGCACCGCGAGATCTTTCCCGACGAGATGCTGTCGATCATGCGGCGGATCATGAGCGGCGAGGTGACGCCGGTGATGATCGCGGCGCTCACGGTGGGCCTGCGCGTCAAGAAGGAGACGATCGGCGAGATCGCCGCCGCTGCGCAGGTGATGCGCGAGTTCGCCACCCGGGTCGAGGTCCCCGACCGCGACCACCTCGTCGACATCGTCGGCACCGGCGGCGACTCGTCGCACACGTTCAACATCTCGACGGCGTCGATGTTCGTCGCGGCGGCGGCGGGCGCCCGCGTCGCCAAGCACGGCGGCCGCTCGGTGTCGTCGAAGTCCGGCAGCGCCGACGTGCTCGAGGCGCTCGGCGCCAACATCATGCTGAAGCCCGCAGAGGTCGCGCAGTCGATCGCCGAGACCGGCATCGGCTTCATGTTCGCGCCGTCGCACCACAGCGCGATGAAGCACGCGGCGCCGGTGCGCAAGGAGCTCGGCGTGCGGACGATCTTCAACATCCTCGGCCCGCTCACCAACCCGGCCGGCGCGCCGAATCAGCTGCTCGGCGTGTTCCATCCGGATCTCGTCGGCATCCAGGTGCGCGTCCTGCAGCGGCTGGGCAGCAGGCACGTGCTCGTCGTGTACGGCAAGGACGGCATGGACGAGGTGTCGCTGGGCGCGGCGACGATGGTCGGCGAGCTGAAGGACGGCGAGGTTCGCGAGTACGAGATCCATCCCGAGGATTTCGGCCTGCGGATGATTTCGAACCGCGGCCTCAAGGTGGCGGACGCGACCGAGTCGAAGGCGATGGTGCTGGAGGCGCTCGGCGACGTCGAAGGCACGCCGCGCGAGATCGTCGTGCTGAACGCCGGCACGGCGCTCTACGCGGCCGATGTCGCCGCATCGATCGGCGAGGGCATCGAGCGGGCGCGCGCGGCGATCGCCTCCGGCGCGGCGATGAAGAAGCTCGAGCAGTTCGTCGCGCTGACGCAGAAGCTCGGCAGCGGCGGCATGAGTGCGCGCCGCGCGCCCCGCAGCGGCCACCCGACACGGCGGCCGTGATGGAGCGGTGCAAGCCGGCGTGAGCGCGAGGGGCCGCTCGAGCGCGAAGGGCCGCGGATCGCGCGGAGCGCGGAGGGTAGTCCAATGAGCCCGCCGGACATTCTCGACCGCATCCTCGCGACGAAGGCGGACGAGGTCGCCGAGCGCGAAGCGCGCGCGCCCGCTGGCACGAACTCGAGGCGGCGGCGCGCGCGGCATGCCGCCGCCGCGCGATTTCGAGGGCGCGCTCCGCGCGAAGATCGCGGCCGGCCGGCCGGCCGTCATCGCCGAGATCAAGAAGGCGAGCCCGAGCCGCGGTGTGCTGCGTGCCGATTTCGATCCGCCCGCGATCGCGGCGAGCTACGCGAACGGCGGCGCGGCGTGCCTGTCGGTGCTGACCGACCGCACGTATTTCCAGGGCGCGCCCGAATACCTCGCCGCGGCGCGCGCCGCGTGCGCGCTGCCGGTGCTGCGCAAGGACTTCATCGTCGACGAGTACCAGGTCGCCGAGTCGCGCGCGCTGGGCGCCGACGCGGTCCTGCTGATCGTCGCCGCGCTCGCCGACGCGCGGCTCGCGGCGCTCGAGCGCTGCGCGCGCGATCTCGGGATGGCGGTGCTGGTCGAAGCCCACGATGCCGGCGAGCTCGACCGCGCGCTGCGAGCTCGCGACGCCGCTCGTCGGCATCAACAACCGCAACCTGCGCACGTTCGACGTGTCGCTCGCGACGACGCTCGATCTCCTGCCGCGCATTCCCGCCGGGAAGCTCGTCGTCACCGAGAGCGGAATCCTCGCGCGCGCCGACGTCGCGGCGATGCGCTGCGCGCGGCGTGCATGCCTTCCTGGTCGGCGAGGCGTTCATGCGCGCCGCCGATCCGGGCGCGGCGCTCGCCGCGCTGTTCGCCTGATCGGCGGCCCTCGCGCATTGCCGTGCCGGCGCGCGCCGGTGCTATCATGCGCTGCCGTCTCGCCGCGGGGAGCGCGTTTCGTGTCGGCCATCGCCGCCGAAAATGTCAGCAAGCACTGGACGACCGCCGAAGGGCCAGGTGCGCGCGGTCGACGGCCTGTCGTTCGCGTTCGACGAGGGGACGCTGAACGTCCTGCTGGGCCCGTCGGGCTGCGGCAAGTCGACGACGCTGCGCCTCATCGCGGGCCTCGAGCAGGCCGACGGCGGGCGCATCCTGATCGGCGGCCGCGACGTCACCAACCTGCCGCCATCGCAGCGCAACATCGCGATGGTGTTCCAGAGCTATGCGCTCTTTCCGCACCTGTCCGTCGCCGAGAACATCGTGTTCGGCCTCAAGGTGCGGCGGGTCGCGTCCGCCGATATCGACGCGCGGCTGAAGCGCGTGTGGCCGGGCTGCTCGGTCTCGCGCAGCTGCTCGACCGCAAGCCGGCGCAGCTCTCGGGCGGCCAGCAGCAGCGGGTGGCGCTGGGACGGGCGATCATCGCCGAGGCGCCGGTGTGCCTGATGGACGAGCCGCTGTCCAATCTCGATGCCCAGCTGCGGCAGGACATGCGCTCGCGAGATCCGCCAGCTGCAGCGCCAGCTCGGCATCACGATGGTCTACGTGACGCACGATCAGATCGAGGCGATGTCGATGGCCGACCGCGTCGTGCTGCTGAACGGCGGAAAGATCGAGCAGGATCGCCGCGCCGGCCGAGCTCTACGAGGCCCCGGCCAACACCTTCGTTGCGCGCTTCATCGGCACGCCGCCGATGAACCTGCTGCCGCTCGAGGCGGGCCGCGGCGGCGCGGTCATCGCCGGGACCGAGCGGTCCGGCGGTGGCGCCCGCGGCCTGCGCCGGACTCACCCTGGGCGTGCGGCCCGAGCACATCGCGCTCGGCCACGAGCGCGGGCTCCCCGCCGAGGTCGCGGGCGTCGAGTACCTCGGCGCCGACTCGCTCGTCGCGTGCCGGCTCGGGTACGGCCACGCTCACCGTGCGCGTTGCCGGCAGCGTCGGTCTCGCGCGCGGCGACGCCGGCCTGGCTGTCGTGGGCGCCGGGCGCGCAGCACCTGTTCGATCGCGACGGCATGCGGCGCGCGGAATCGTTGTCGATGACGAACCGGCGACGCTGTTCGCGTAGCGCGCCTGCGATTCGAGGGCGCGCGTGGCGGGCAGATCGATTCAACCAACGGAGGAAACCATGTTCGTGAGCAGAATCGTGCGCGCACTGGCCGCGATGGCGGCGACGTTCTTCGCGGCGCTGGCGCTGGCGCAGGCGCCCGTCGAGGTCTCGTTCTACTACCCGATCGCCGTGGGCGGGCCGATACCCAAGATCATCGACGGTCTCGTCGCGGATTTCGAGAAGGAGAATCCCGGCATCAAGCTCCGGCCGATCTATTCGGGCACCTATCAGGACACGATCACCAAGGCGCTCACCGCGGTGAAGAGCGGCGAGCCGCCGGTCACGTCGATCCTGCTGTCCACCGACATGTACACGCTGATCGACGAGGACGCGGTCGTGCCGTTCGACGACCTGATCCGCACGCCGGAAGACCAGGCCTGGCTCAAGGGCTTTTTCGCCGCGTTCATGGAGAACAGCCAGACCGGCGGCAAGACCTGGGGGATTCCGTTCCAGCGCTCGACCATCGTCCTCTACTACAACAAGGAGATGTTCAAGGAAGCAGGCCTCGACCCCAATCGCCCGCCGGCCACGTGGAAGGATCAGGTCGAGTACGCGCAGAAGCTGACGAAGCGCGATGCGGCGGGCAAGGTCACGCAATGGGGGATCCAGATTCCCTCGTCGGGTTTCCCGTACTGGCTGTTCCAGGCGCTCGCGATCCAGGCCGGAACGAACCTGATGAACCCGTCCGGCACGCAGACCTACTACGACCGGCCCGAGGTGATCGAAGGGCTCGACCTACTGGGTCGACCTCGTGAACAGGTACAAGGTGCACCCCGAGGGCATCGTCGAATGGGGCACGACGCCGAAGGACTTCTTCGAGCAGCAAGGTCGCGATGATGTGGACGACGACCGGCAACCTGACCAACGTCCGGAGCAACGCCAAGTTCGACTTCGGCGTCGCGATGCTGCCTGCGGGCAAGCAGCGCGGCAGCCCGACCGGCGGCGGCAATTTCTACCTGTTCAAGAAGTCGACGCCGGCGCAGCGCGAAGCCGCCTTCAGGTTCATCAAGTGGGTGACGACGCCGCAGCGCGCGGCGCAGTGGGGCATCGACACGGGCTACGTCGCCGTTCGCCCCGACGCCTGGGAAACACCGGCGATGAAGCAGTACGTGGCGGGCTTCCCGGCGGCGGTGGTCGCGCGCGACCAGCTGCCGTACGCCAAGGCGGAGCTTTCCACGCACGACAACCAGCGCGTGACCAAGGCGCTGAACGACGGCCTGCAGGCGGCGCTCACCGGCACCAAGACGCCCGAGCAGGCGATGAAGGACGCCCAGCGCGAGGCCGAGCGGCTGCTCGTCGTACGTGCCCCGCCGGGCGCGGTGACGAGGAGCGCGCAATGGGTGTACGGCTGGCTGCTGCTGCTGCCGGCGATGGCGCTGCTCGCGCTGTTCACGCACTATCCGACGCTCGCCACGTTCTGGCACGCCTTCCATCCACGCCGAAGGGCAACCGGCCGGCGGTGTGGGTCGGGTTCGACAACTATCGCGCGCTCGCTGACGACCCGGTGTTCTGGCAGGTGCTCGGCAACAACCTCTGGTTCGCGCTGGGGACGATCCCCGCGTCGATCGCGCTGGCGCTGCTGATGGCGGCGTGGGTCAACGGCACACGTCCCCGGGCGCGGCCTGCTGCGCCTCGCGTACTTCACGCCGACGGTGCTGCCGATGATCGCCGTCGCGAACATCTGGCTCTTCTTCTACACGCCCGAGTACGGGCTGGTCGAGAAGGTCCTCGGGGCGGCCGGCTTCGGCACGCACAACTGGCTCGGCAGCAAGAGCACGGCGCTCGCGTGCCTGATGGTGGTGACCGTGTGGAAGGAGGCCGGCTTCTTCATGATCTTCTATCTCGCGGCGCTGCAGTCGATGTCGCCGTCCCTCGCCGACGCGGCGGCGATCGAGGGCGCGTCGCGCTGGTACTTCTTCCGCCGCGTGACCTTTCCGCTGCTGATGCCGACGACACTGTTCGTGCTGGTCAACGCCGTGATCAACGCGTTCCGCCTGGTCGACCACGTCGTCGTGATGACCCGTGGCGGGCCCGACAACGCGACCGCGCTGCTGCTCTACTACATCTACGAAATCGGCTTCCGCTTCTGGGATTCCGCGTACGCCGCGGCGCTGACGATGGTGCTGCTCGCCGATTCTCGGACTTGCCGCGCTGGCGCAGTTCTGGTTCCTCGACCGCAGGGTGCATTACCAATGAGCGCCGCCGGGCCGTCCCAAGGCGCGAATAGCTCCCTCTCGGAGGGACGGCGCGTAGCGCCAAGGGTGCACCAATGAGCGCCGTCCTCGCGCCTCGCGGGATCCTGAGTGCTGTCGAGACGGCCGGGGCGTGGCTCCTCGGCGTGCTGTGGATCCTGCCGCTCGCCTACGCCGTCTGGACGGCCTTTCACCCCGGCGAGTTCTCGACGCGCTTCGACCTGGCGGCACCGCTCACGCTGGCGAACTTCGTCAAGGCGTGGCAGGCGGCGCCGTTCGCGCGCTATTTCGTCAACACGGTGCTGCTGGTGACGATGGTTCTTGCCGCGCAGCTCGTGCTGGTGACGCTGGCGGCGTACGCGTTCGCGCGCTTCGAGTTTCCCGGACGCGGCGTCCTGTTCGCGCTGGTGCTCGTGCAGCTGATGGTGATGCCGGACGTGCTGATCGTCGAGAACTACCGGACGATGACCCAGCTGGGCCTCAAGGACACGATCGTCGCCATCGGGCTCCCCTACATGGCGAGCGCGTTCGGCATCTTCCTGCTGCGGCAGACGTTCAAGACGGTACCGCGCGAGCTCGACGAGGCGGCGCGCATCGAGGGCTGCGGGCCGCTCGCCGTGCTGTGGAAGGTGTATGTGCCGCTCGCGCGGCCCGTCTATGTCGCCTACGCACTGGTCAGCGTCAGCTATCACTGGAACAATTTCCTCTGGCCGCTCATCATCACCAATTCGGTGGAATCGCGGCCGCTGACGGTCGGGCTGCAGGTGTTCTCGTCGACCGACCAGGGCATCGACTGGTCGATCATCACGGCGGCGACGCTGCTGACGACGGCGCCGCTCCTGGTCGCCTTCCTCCTGTTCCAGAGGCAGTTCGTGCAGAGTTTCATGCGGGCGGGGATACGATGAAGCTGATCACGTGGAACGTGCAGTGGTGCCGCGGCGTCGACGGCCGCGTCGATCCGGGGCGCATCGTCGCCGAGGCGAAGACGCTGGCCGACTTCGACGTGCTGTGCCTGCAGGAGGTCGCCGACAACTTCCCGGATCCGCGCCTTGCGGGCGCGACCGACGAGGACCAGTTCGCGCGGCTGGCCGCGCTGCTGCCGGACTGCACGGCGGTGCCCGGCATCGCGGTCGACCATCCGGCGCAAGGCGGAAGGCGGCGACGGTTCGGCAATCTCGTCCTGTCGCGACTGCCGGTGCGTCAGGCGTATCGCCACCTGCTCCCGTCGCCGGTGGACCCCGGCGTCAACGGCATGCCGCGGATCGCCGTCGAGGCGGTCGTCGCCGCGCCCTTTGGCGACGTGCGGGTGATCACCACGCACCTCGAGTACTACTCGCCGAAGCAGCGCGGCGCACAGGTCGACGCGCTGCGCGCGATCTACGCCGAGGGCCACGGTCATGCGCGTGCCGGCACGATCACCGACACCTCGGGCGGCCCGTTCCACACCCATCTGCGACCCGCGGCGACGATCATCACCGGCGACTTCAATCTCGAGCCGGATGACCCGCTGCATGCCCGGATGGAAGCGCCGTTCACCGACGGCACGCCGCCGCTCGTACGACGCGTGGACGCACGCGCACCCGGGTGCGCCGCACCCCAGCACGTTCAAGATCTACGAAAAGGAAATCCCGGGCGAGCCCGAGCTGCACTGCGACTTCATCTTCGTGAGCGATGGTCTCGCTGCACGGATCGCCGACGTCCGCGTCGATCGCGACACGCAGGCGGCCGATCATCAGCCGGTGATCCTGACGCTCGCCTGAATCGGGCGGGGATCAGGCCCACGGCGGCTTGCCGGTCAACGCAAGCCAGAGTCGCCGCAGCGGCAGGGCCAGCCACCAGCGGAAGCTCGCGCGGCGCGCAAGATCTCGCGCCGCTGGGTCTCCACCTCGGCGGTGAGGCGCGCGTGCTCGGCCGCCGCCGCGGCTTGCTGCGCATCGCGCTCCCGGACGAGCGTCGGCATGCTCGCGCTGCGCGTCGGACAGCCGGACGTCGAGCTCGTTGCTGCGCCGGTGCGTCGCCTCCAGGTCGCGCATGACTTTCTCGTAGTCGCGGTGGACCCACTCGTCACGATCCGCGAGCACCGACAGGCGCGGCGCGATTGCGGCAAGCCGCGCAGCGGACGCGCTCGCGACGACGATGAAGTAGAGCGGGCGTGCGTGGCCCGGCGACGGGACGCCGGCCGTGGACTCCGAGACCTCGAAGATCTCGCCTTGCGCGGCGCCTTCCTCCGGCCACACCACCGAATAGAAGCTCGGCCGCTGGCCGTACCAGAGCGCGTGCGCGAAGCGCGCCGCGATCAGCGCGGCGAGCTCGTCGCGATAGAGCTCGCGGACGTGGTATTCGTTGACCACGCCGAGGCGGTCGCTGTATTCGGCCTTGTTGGGGCACGACAGGATCAGAATGCCGTCCGGGCGCAGTACGCGGCGGATCTCGTCGAGAAACGGCTCCTGGGCGTCGATGTGCTCGATCGTCTCGAACGAGACGACCGCGTCGAAAGCTCGCATCGGCGAACGGGCAGCGCCGCGCAATCGGCCTGCCGGAAGTCGAGATTCGCGATCGCCGCGTAGCGGGCGCGGGCATGGTCGACGGCGGCCTGCGCCATGTCGGCGCCGGTCGCCGCTGGCTGCTCGGGTGGCGAGCAGCGCGCTGCCGTAGCCCTCGCCGCAGGCGACGTCGAGCACCTCGAGGCCGGCGACGAGCGGGGTGGCGAAATGATAGCGGTGCCAGTGCTCGTGCCAGATCTCGCCGGCGGTGCCGGGAATGAAGCGCTCGCCGGTGAATTCGAGGTTTGTCGTCTCAACGCATTCTATTCGTCGCGCCGGGCATCGACCGAGCCTGTCAGACGTCCGGGTCGGCCTCGGAGCCCCGCAATTCTACCCGCGCCGCCCGTCGGCTCGCAGCGGTGACCGCGGTGGCCGGCAAGGACCCCGCTCCGCTAGAATGGCGCCTCTTCCCCACGCCGCGGGCGTCCCTGCCGCCCGTCGTCCCTCCCCCATGCCGATGCCGGCGCGTTCTTCGCGGACCGAAGACGGCCGCCCGGGCCCTTCCCGATTCGCAACCATGAGCGAGAACAAAGAGCGGGAACTGCAGTTCGGCATCGACCGCCTCGTGACCAACGGGAAGCGCATCTTCGGCTGGGGCTGGGTCGCGCACCCGGCGCACGCGATCGACGACGTCGCCCTGCTGCTGCAAGGGCGACGGCTGGGAGAAGCGCGCTGCCCGTCAACTTCGGCCTCGCGCGGGATGACGTCGAGAGCGCCTTTCCGCGGCTGCGCAACGCCGGGTCCGCGGGGTTCGTGGTCACCGGCTACTCGCCGCGGCAGCCGGCACGGACGCTCGTTCTCGAGTTGCGATTCGACGACGGCGCGCTGCTCCGGCTCGACGTCACGCACGTCCTGGAATCGCGCCGCGCCGGGCACCGGAAGTTCCGCGAGCTCGCTCTGGCTCGCCCGCGCCGTCTGCGCCGGCTCAAGCGCGGCGACATCCGCGGCATCGTGAGCCGCGCGAAGGCGCAGAACTACGCGGCGCCCTCGCTCGACGATCTCGATATCGTCGCGCGCCTGCTGCCCGAGCTGGGCGGCGAGCGCCGCGTGTCGGTCGTCTTCGACCACAACCTCGGCGGCGGCGCGAACCAGTATCGTCGCGCGTTGATCGACGAGCGACTTGCGCGCGGGCTCGCCGTGCTGCTGTGCACGTACAACCTGCCCACGCTCGACTATCGGCTGCAGGTGTTCCAGCCGGACGGCGGCGAGGAGATCTACCGGATGTCGTCGTTCCTCGGCCTGGAGCGGATACTGGACAAGGCGCCCGTCGCGGAGATCTTCGTCAACAGCCCGGTCTCCTTCGACGAGCCCCTCGTCTTCGCCGACTGGATCAGCACGATGCGCGCCGGCAATCCGAAGGCGCGGCTGACGTTCGCCGTGCACGACTATTTTTCGGTGTGCCCGTCGTTCGTGCTGCTGAACGCCGACGGGCGCTACTGCGGCATTCCGGATGTCGCCGAATGCGCGACCTGCCTCAAGCGCCATCAGGCGCGGTACGTGGCGTTGTCGCCGCCGACCGAGATCGGGCCCTGGCGCGCGCTGTGGGGGCGCTGCCTGCGGGCGGCCGACGAGGTGCGGTGCTTTTCCGATTCGACGCGGCAGCTGCTGCTGCGCGCCTACCCGGACCTCGATCCCGGCCGCATCAGCGTCATTCCGCATCGCGTGGACTATCTGCCGGCCCGCTCTGCCGCGGCTCGATCACGGCGCTCCGCTGGTGATCGGCATCATCGGCCAGATCAGCGTGCAGAAGGGGGCGATGGTGGTGAAGGAGCTGCTCGCCCGGATCGACCGCGACCATCCGGACGTCAGGGTCGTCGTGATCGGCGTCGCTCGATATCGCGCTCAAGTCCGATCGGCTGCGGGTTACCGGCACCTACCGGCACGAGGATCTGGTCGACCTGATCGAGGCCAACGGGATCAACCTGTTCTTCTTCCCGTCGATCTGCCCGGAGACGTTCTCCTACGTCACCGAGGAGATGATCCTGCTCGGACCTGCCGATCGTCGCGTTCGATCTCGGGGCGCCCGGCGAGCGCCTGCGGAGCTACGGCAAGTCGCGACTGTGCAGCGAAGTGAGCGCCGCGTTGCGCGCTTGCGACGCTCATCGATTTCCACGAGCGAGCTGGCGGCGAAGGAAGTCTCGGTGGCGTAAGATGGGCGCGCCCCTAGCCGGCAACGTTCCCCGTGGCTGAGGTCCTGCACATCTTCACGAGCGCGGCGGTGAACTATCTGCCGAAGGTGCGGATCCTCTGCCGCTCGATCAGGCGCCACCACCCCGAGGCGGTCGTTCATCTCGCGCTGGCGGACGAGCGCCCGCAGTGGCTGCGCACGGAGGACGAGCCGTTCGATTCGATCCTGGACATCGGCGAGCTCGGCATTCCCGACTTCCGGCGCTGGAGCTTCACCCACAGCATCGTGGAGCTGTCCACGGCGATCAAGCCGTTCGCGCTGAAGCAGCTGCTGAATCTGCCGGACTGCGGGACGGTGCTGTACTTCGATCCGGACATGGTGCTGTTCTCGCGGGTGGACGACATACTGGCGACGCTCGCGGGCAGCAATCTGGCGCTGACGCCGCACCAGACCAAGCCCGAGCAGACGCTGGACGCGATCGTCGACAACGAGGTCGCGAGCCTCAAGCACGGCATCTTCAACCTCGGGTTCATCGGCGTCCGCAACACCGCGGAAGGCAGGCGCTTCGCCGACTGGTGGGCGGAGCGCACCTACCATCTGTGCCGGGCCGAAGTGGAGAACGGCCTGTTCACCGACCAGAAGTGGGTGAATTTCGCGCCGGTCTTCTTCGATGGCGTGGCGATCGTCAAGTCCTCCCGGCACAACGTCGCGACCTGGAATCTGACGACGCGGCGCATGACCGGCGATTTCGAGGCCGGTTTCGCGGTCGACGGCGAGCCGCTGGGCTTCTACCATTTCACCGGCTTCGACAGCGGCGCGCACCGGATCATGGCGATCAAGAACGCCGCGGCGAGCCCGGCGGTGCAGCAGCTGCATCGCATGGTACGAGCGCGAAATCGCGATCGCGGATCGCGATCCGATCAGCGAGTGGCCGTGGGCGTTCGGGCGCTTCTCGGACGGAACGCCGATCGAGCCCGCCCACCGCTGGTTCTATCGCGAGAACCGCGATCTGCAGCGGGCCTTTCCGGATCCGTACGACGCGCGTGGCGGATCGGCTGACCTATCTCGCCTGGTGCAATTCGGAAGGCAGGCTTCGCTATCCCGAGATCTTCTCGGAGCGCGGCGATCGCTTCAAACCGGGCGCGTTCCGCATGCGCGCCGGCGTCTCGTTTCCGACGACGCTTCGCCTGCTGCTGCTGCTGCTGTCGCCGAAGAGCGGCAAGGCATTGCGGACGCGGTTCAAGAGCGTCCTGAGGAGCGAAGGCTGGGGCGGTTTCGCCCGCCGATTGCACGGTCCACGCGGGTAGGGGCGGACGTGATCGACATCATCATTCCGATCTACAAGGGCCTGCCGCACACGCGACGCTGCATCGACAGCGTGCTTGGGAGCCGCGCAAGCCGCGGCCTTCGAGATCGTCGCGGTCGACGACGCGAGCCCCGACCCCGACATCGCGCGCTACCTGGACGAGCTCGCTGCGCTGGGGCGGATCACGCTCCTGCGCAACGAGAGCAATCTCGGCTTCGTTCACTCGGTCAACCGCGGGATGCAGCTGCACGCGGACCGCGACGTGGTCCTGCTGAACAGCGACACCGAGGTGGCGAACGACTGGCTCGACCGCCTGCAGCGCAGCGCCTACGGCGAACCCGATGTCGGAACCGTGACGCCCTTCTCGAACAACGCGACGATCTGCTCGTATCCGTTCGAGGGCTGGTCGGGAGGCGTGCCGGGAACGCTGGGGCTCGCCGCGCTGGACCGCCTCTTCGCGGCGACGAACGCCGGACGGACGGTGGACCTGCCCACGGCCGTGGGCTTTTGCATGTACATCCGGCGCGACTGTCTCGACCGGGTCGGACTGTTCGACGCGGAGCGTTTCGGACGTGGCTACGGCGAGGAAAACGACTTCTGCCTGCGCGCCGCCGGCGCGGGCTGGCGCAATGTGCTCGCCGGCGACGTGTTCGTATTTCACGAGGGAGCGGTGAGCTTTTCCGGCGAGCGCTCCGTGTTGACGGTGAGCGCCGGAAAGATGCTCGCCGAGCTGTACCCCGACTATGTCCGCCAGGTGCGCACGTTCCTCACGCGCGATCCGGCGGGGCCGTTGCGCGTGGCCGTCGACGATGCCCGCGCCGCGTCGGGCCGGAAGAGTTGCGGCAGCTGCTGGCCGAGCGCATCGACGAGCGGGCGCTGCTCAAGTCGCGGCTCGCCGATGCCGAGAGGTACG
Source organism: uncultured beta proteobacterium (assembly GCA_963783525.1). Classification (GTDB taxonomy): domain Bacteria; phylum Pseudomonadota; class Gammaproteobacteria; order Burkholderiales; family Casimicrobiaceae; genus CAIWHR01. The sequence goes on along the minus strand of CAWAOF010000004.1, from coordinate 71,896 downwards.
CCGAGGAGCGCGAGCCGCTGATCGCCGACCTGCGCGCCGGGCTCGCCCGAGCCGAGAAGCTCCTGGCGGAACGGGACGCGCTGATCCTGGAGCTCAACGCGGAAATAGCGCGATTGCGCTCGGGACTCGCGCACGCCGAGGCGCTCGCGTTCGCGCGTGCCGGCGAGCTCGAGGAGCTTCGCCGGTCCTGGATCTGGAAGCTGCGGATTCTCGCGATGCGGCTGCGCCCGCGGCGGCCGCCGCGATCGCCCGCCTGACTCCGCCATTCCGACGGAGCGGTGCGACTCTCCCGATCGGGGTCCCCTCCGCCGATGTACTTCGCCAACGTCAACTTCCTGCGCGCGATCGCGGCGCTGCTGGTCCTCGTCTACCACGTCATCGAGCTCGCGCCGTGGCCGTCGTTTCCGATGCAGGGCGTGGCACTGGTACTGCGTGTCGGCTGGGTCGGCGTCGACCTCTTCTTCGTCATCAGCGGGTTCGTCATCGGGCTCTCCGCGATCAGGCTCTATCGCGAAGGCGGCGACGATTACCGCCGGACGTTCATGCGCCGGCGCCTCGCGCGCATCGTGCCGCTCTACGTCTTCACCGGCGCGGCGTTCCTGCTCCTCGTGCGGCCGGCGATGCTGCAGCTGTCGTGGGAGAAGCTCGCCGTGCAGATCGGCAGCCACCTCGTCTTCCTGCACAACCTGCACCCGTGGCTGCACAGCTCGATCAACGGCCCGAACTGGAGCGTCGCCGCCGAGATGCAGTTCTACGTGCTGGCGATACTTGCGGTGCCACTGCTGTCGCGGGTGGACGTCCGCTGGCTCCTCGCGGGCGGGATCGTCGTCGCGTGGTCGTTCCGGGCGCTCGCCTATTTCGGCTTGCGCCACCTGGGCGACCCCAACGTCACGTTCGTCTACGCGACCCAGGTGCCGGCAATGCTCGATGCGTTCGCGATCGGCATCTGCCTCGCGCGGCTACATCTCGACGGGACGATCCGGCGGTGGACGGAGCACCATCGCGCGCGCGTGCTCTCGGCGACGGCGACTTGCTTCGTCGTGACGGCGGCCCTGGCGTGGAACAGCTACTGGGCGGAGGCGGACTACTGGGGCAACGGCTGGATGGTCGTCTTCTGGCGAACCGCGCTCGCACTGACATTCGGCGCCCTGGTCCTCGGCGCGACCATGATCCCGGATCTGACGCGCCTCCGGCCCCTCGCCCCGCTCAATTATCTGGGCGAGATCAGCTACGGCATCTATCTCTGGCACCTGCCGGTGATCCTGTCGCTGAAAAGGAGCGCCGTGGCGGCGGATCCCGGAGTCATGCTCGGGCTGGCGCTTGCCCTCGTCATCATGCTTTCCGCGCTGACGTGGCACCTGTTCGAAAGACCGATCATCCGGCGCTTTCGATGAGGCGCGCGCGTTGTCGTCGGAACACGAGGTCACGGACCCCGTGGCCGAGCTTCAGCCCCCGGGTCTCGAACTTGGTGAGCGGGCGGTAATCGGGCCGCGCGGCGAAGCCCGCCGCCGTGTTCGCGAGCAGCGGTTCCGCCGTGAGCACCGCGAGGATCTCCTGCGCATAATCCTCCCAATCCGTGGCGACGTGGAGGTAGCCGCCCGGGGCGAGCCGCAACGCGAGCGTCGCGCACGAACGCCGGCTGCAGCAGGCGACGCTTGTGGTGCCGCTTCTTCGGCCACGGGTCGGGAAAGAAGACATGGATTCCCGCCAGCGATGCCGGCGGAACCATCGCCGCGACGACCTCGACCGCGTCGTGCTGGATCACGCGGACGTTCGTCGAGACCGCGTTCCGCGACCTGCCGCAACAGGCTGCCGACGCCCGGCGAATGCACGTCGATGCACAGGAAATCGTCGGCCGGACGCGCCTGCGCGATCGTCGCCGTCGCCTCGCCCATGCCGAACCCGATCTCGAGCACGCGCGGCGCCGCGCGACCGAACACGCGATCGAAGTCGAGCGGCGCGGTTGCGAAAGGGATGCCGAAGCGCGGCAGCAGATTGTCGACGCGCGCGCTGCTGCGCGGGCGACATGCGCCCCTGCCGCAGCACGAAGCTGCGCACCGGGCGGCGCGGACGCGGCGTCGCATCGGCCGGCCGATCGGCGCTCACTGTGGCGCAGTGTGGCGCAACCAGCCCGGCTCCGAGAGCCTGCGTTCGAGCCGGCTCGGCGTCCGCGGCCCCGGCGGGCGTGTACTGGACGACGAGGGTGTCGGCGTCCTTCCACGATGCGGTGGAATCGGTCCACGTCTCCGCGGGTTTCCACGAGTACTCCTTGCGCACGCCGTCGCGCGTCACCGCGCCACACCGCGAGCTCGTTGACGCAGCGCTCGCTCGCAGAAGTCAGCGGTCACGAGGCGCGCTCGGTCCGGCGACAGGCGCGGGTCCGACGGGCAGCTCCACCTTGTGGCCGGTGGCCCGCTGCACCAGCGTGAAGCTCACGTCGTCGCCATCGGTCGTGTAGAGAATGACCGCGTTGATCTCGGAGAGGTAGTCCCACAGGCTGTACGAGCGGCCGCCGTTCAGCGCTTCGGTGTCGGCGAACGTCGCGACGCCCGAGGGAAAGAGCGACACACGCAGCGCCGGACCGTCGCGGACCGCGAGGTTCGGCAAGCGCCTGAGCTGGATCTCCTCGACGAGCCGGCCGCAGTGCGCGGAGTCCTCGGCCCGCGCGCAGGCCTGCGCGAGCTCTTCCGGGCTGAGCGGGGCCGCACTGCGCGGCGAGCGTCAGCAGCGCCGCGAGCGCCAACGTCACGCGCGCCGTCGCGATTCCTGTGTTCATCGGCATGCCCGCAGAGCCCTGCTCCGTCGCCATCGCGGAGGTCGGGACAGGTGAAGAAATCAGACCCTCGATTCTACGCCCCGCGGCGTGGACTGCGGCCGATTCGTCTCGCCGCTACTCACGGTACTTCCGCATCGCCGTCCGCAGGAACCGGACCTGGCTCTCGAACTCCGCGCACGCGACGCAGATCGCCAGATGCAGGCGCAGGCGCAATCGCTGCCAGAACGGCAGCCGCTCGTCCTCGCGGCGGGAGACGAGGCGCGAGGCCTCTTTGCACGAGATCATGTGGCCGAGCGCGTTCCGGATCATGGTTCGAGGGCGGACGTCCGTGGCGTGTGCCGGCAGCTATCGGCGAGCATTCCGGTCCGAAAACCAGTTCTGCTCGAGACACTGGCGCAGCGACATCCGCGCCCGGTAGAGCATCACCCACAGGTTATTCGCGGTGATCGCCAATTCCTTACAGATTTCATCGGTCTCGAGCTCGAGCACCTCGCGCAGCATGAAGGCGCGTGCCGTATTCGGCGGCAGCCGCTCCAGGCAGATGATCCATCACGTCGAAGAACTGGCGCTGACCGAGCGCGCGCTCCGGATCGCCCCATCGGCGGGCGGCGCGTCCCACGCGCCACGGTCGGTGAAAAGCGTGTCGAAATCCTCGATCGCGAGCTCTGCGTCGGCGTTCCCGAACTCGGACGCGACGGTGGGCTCGCGCTGCTTGCGCCGGATCGCATCGACGATCTTGTGCTTGAGGATGCCGGTGAGCCAGGTCTTGAGGCTCGACCTGCCCGAGAAGCCGCCGCCCCCGAGCGCCGCGAGCAGCGTCTCCTGCACGACGTCCTCGGCGAGCGCGTCGTCGCGCAATTGCAGGCGCGCCACGCGCAGCAGATAGCCGCGGTGCGCTTCGAGCTCGCGCGAGAAATCGGCAGTCATGGGATGCGGAACCGGACTGCATGCATCATAGTCCAGGCGCCCTGCGGGCGAGCATGCCGGGCGGGGCGACGAACCCGATGTCGATCGCGATCCGCCGGGCGTTTGTTGCGTCATGGCAACGGGCAAGGTGCCCGGATCGAAGCGACACGTCGGGTTCGTGGACGATGCTCGGCGCGGCATGACAGACTCGCTCGCACGGCTGCGCCAGATCGGATATCGCGGCGCCTGGCTGCACCGATCTCCACCTGCGAGGGAATTCAATGAACAAGTTTGCAATGAAGCTGGGTACCCTGGTGTTTGTCGCCGCCGTCTCGGCGGTATTCGCAACGGGCGCTCTGGCGCAGGCAACGCGCACCTGGGTCTCCGGGGTCGGCGATGATGCCAATCCCTGCAGCCGGACCGCACCCTGCAAGACCTTTGCCGGCGCGATTTCCAAGACCGCGGCCGGCGGCGAGATCAATGCGCTGGATCCCGGTGGGTTCGGGGGGGTGACGATCACGAAGGCCATCACGATCAACGCCAGGGGCACCATGGGCAGCGTTCTGGTGTCCGGAACCAACGGCATCATCGTCAATGCCGGCGCGAGCGACGTCGTATACCTGCGCGGCCTCGACATCATCGGCGTCGGCGCCGGCACCGACTTGAACGGCATCACCTTCCTCGCCGGGGGCGCCCTCCACGTCGAGGATTGCGACATCTACGGATTCGATCAGGCCGGCATCAACTTCGCGCCGTCGGGTGCGAGCGCCCTCTACGTCACGAACTCAACCTTCCGTCACAATGGCGATCGGGCGATCCATATTCATCCCGGCCTCGCCGGCAACGCGATCGCGGCGATTACCAACGTGCAGATGGTCGGCAACGAGCAGGGGCTGCGCGTCGAGGACGGCTCGAGCGTGACGGTGAAGAACAGCGTCGCATCCGGAAACACCTTCGCCGGATTAAACGTGGCGACGAGCGCGCGGCCGGCGAACCTGACGGTCGATGGGTCCGCCGCCAACAACAACGCGGGATCGGGCGTGCGCGCGAACGGCCCGCTGTCCACGGTACGGATCCACACGTCGACGGTCGTGGACAATGGCGACATCGGGCTGTCCAGCGTCGGCGGCGGCAACATCGTCTCGTTCGGCAACAACCGGATATTCGGCAATGCCGGGGGCGACGGGGGGCCCACCGCCAGCGCGTCGTCGATGTGACCGGTGCCCCGGGTCCGGGCACCCGACGGAATTGACCTGCACTTCGGCAGGCCATTGCTTTGACTGGTGGCGAACCAGGGACTCGAACCCCGGACCAAAGGATTATGATTCCTCTGCTCTAACCAGCTGAGCTAGTTCGCCAAGGGGCCGGATTATAGGCGATCCGGTCCTCCGGGGTCAAAGACGCAGAGCGCGGCCGGAGGTGGCGGCCGCGCTCGACAGCGGGTTTCCACACGATGGCGGTTTCCGCCGAAGCCTCCAGCTCCGTTCTCAACATCAGCGCGGTCGAGCGCGAGACCGGGCTGTCGAAAGACGTCCTGCGCATGTGGGAGCGTCGCTACGGCTTTCCGAAGCCCTCGCGCGACGAGAACGGCGAGCGCCAGTACACGCCCGCCGACGTCGCGAAGCTGCGCGCGATCAAGAGGCTGATGGACGTCGGGCTGCGGCCGGGGCGGCTCATTCACCGCACGCTGGACGAGCTGAACGCGCTGGCCGAGGGCAGGATCGCACCGCGGCGCGAGCCGGCTGCTCCGGCGGTCGAACAGGAAATCCTTGCCCTGCTCGCAGCGCACGATGTGCGCGCGCTGCAGCAGGCGCTGGCGATGATGCTGATGCGGCAGGGAATCCAGCGCTTTGTCATCGAGACCCTGGCATCGCTCAATCACGCGGTCGGCGAAGCATGGGTGCGTGGCGAGCTCGCGGTCTTCGAAGAACACGTCTATACCGAGCAGGTGCAGTCCGCGCTGCGGACGGCGATCAACGGCTTTCCGCGGCAGAGCGGCGTGCCTAGGGTGCTGCTGACGACCGTTCCCGGTGAACAGCACGCGATGGGTCTGCTGATGGTCGAAGCGCTGCTGGCGACCGAAGGTGCGCAGTGCGTCTCGTTGGGTGTCCAGACACCGATCGAGGATATCCGCCGCGCCGCGTTCGCGCTCGACGCGGACGTGGTCGCGCTGTCGTTTTCGGGGGCGTTTCCGGCGCGTCAGGCGGGCGACGGGCTCTCCGTGCTGCGCCGCCAGCTGCCGCCGAAAACGGCGCTATGGGCCGGCGGAGAGGTGACGCGCCGCATTCGCAAGACGCTGCCAGGGGTGACCTTGATCGCCGACCTCGCCGGGGTCCTTGCCGCACTGAAGGCCTGGCGGACGGTTGTCGGGCCCTGACAACGCGAAATGTGTCGGGCTTTGGCGACGATCGACAACCGATCGCCATTTTGTGATCAAAAACCAACACGAAAACCCCGTTCGGGTCGTCTTTTTGGTGTGTTTTTCAGCGGGCTCACTTGCGGTCCCCCAATGGGAAGGCGCATCATTGCATTCACTCAAGCGATGAACAAAGGTGGGATATGGGCCGAGACGCCCGATCCGAACGAATTATGCGGTTTTTCGTGCTTGCGCTCCTGGTCTGGGCACCGCTGGACGCGGGCGCGGCTGCTACCGCACAGGGCGTGGCGCTCAACGCCGGCGCCGGTTGCGGCAATGCCTTTCTCAATCTGACGCTCACGACGAGTGGGGCGGTCCGCGAATTCGGCCAGTCGACCCTCGCCGACGGCGCGGTCCTCAGTCAGTTCGAAAACCCGACGACGGCGCTGGCGACCTTTTCGGGAACCTTCTCGGGCTACGCGATCGGAGTCTCGCCCCAGCAGCCGGCCAATACGCTGATCGGCGCGTACGCCTACGTCGGCGATACACCACCCGCGTCGGCCAGCACCGCCGAGTTCTTCGTCTATTACAACTGCTCGACACGGCAGGTCCTGTTGTCGTGTTACGGCCCGTACGGAACCTGTCCGCGAACCGCGACACAGGGGGCGGCGGCACTCGCCCGGCAGGTCCCCACGCTGTCCGATTGGACACTCGCGGCGACCACGATGCTCGTCGCGGGCGCAGGCGCGCTCGCGTTGCGGCGCCGCTCGCGGTCCGGCCTTACCCTGCGCTAATACGCCCGCCGGCAGTCCAGGCCCGCCGGCGCGCGAGACGCGCGCGCGGCTGCGGGGCGCGCGCAGGCCGCGCGGTATCATCGCGCGCCATGACGACCGCGATCACCCTCTGGCTCCTGATCGGCGGTGCCGCGGCCTGCTACATCGAATGGGCGCTCGCGGCCGTCGCCCGCGGAGCGAATCCGTGGCTCTTCGTCGCGGCCGCGCCGCTGCTCTACGTCGCGGTGCCGCTGACGTTCACGGCCATCTGGTTCGCGCTGGCATGGTTCTACCGCGCTCCGCGCCCGTCGCAGACGCGGATCGGAATCGGGGCGAGCATCCGCCTGTTTTGGGATGAGTTTCGCGCCATTGCCCGTTCGGGCCCGCGGATGGCGCTCTTCCGGTTCCTGATGCACGATCCCGCGCCGGCGCGGGCCGCGGCACCGGTGCTGCTCCTGCACGGCGTGCTGTGCAACGCGGGCGTGTTGCGCGGATTGCGCGACGACCTCGTTACGCGGGGAATCGGGCCGGTCTACGCGCTCTCGTACGGCCCGCCGCTGCTGTCTATCGACGCATTCGCCGATCAGGTTGCCGGCAAGGTCGACGAAATTCTCCGCGCCACCGGCGCATCGCGCGTCGCGCTGGTCGGCCACAGCATGGGGGGTGTCGTCGCCCGCGCCTACCTTCGTCGCCACGGGGGCGCGAAGGTCTCGTCGCTGATGACGCTCGGCGCGCCGCACCACGGCAGCGTCCACGCCTGGCTCTTCCCGGGCACCTGCCTCGCCCAGCTGCGGCCGGGAAACGCGTGGCTTGCCGCGCTCAACCGGGCCGAGGACGCGCCGGTTGGCAGTCGCATCGTGTCGCTCTGGTCGTGGCATGACTCGATGGTCGCGCCGCAAACGAGCGCGCGCCTCGCGGGCGCCGAGAACATCGAGCTCTGCGGCATTGGCCACAACGCGCTGCTCGGCAACGCACGCGTGTTCGCGCGCGTCGCCGCCGAGCTCGCTCGGGTTGCGCGGGAGGCCGCGCCAGGCGCGCCTACCAATGTATCCCCTGCGTGAGCTGGGCGAACGCGATCTGCTCGGGCGAAAGCGGCTGCGGCTCCGCGCCCTTCTTGCCCATCGCGGCGCCGGAATCGGGGAACATGTTGAACGCCGCGTTGAGCAGGACCTGCGTGAGCTTGGGGGCGGCCGCGTGGCAGATCGCGCCGAAGATCCCGAGCCGGGTTGCAATCCGCACCGGCCGCTTGATGATCGCCTCGGCGACGAGGTCGGCGGCCTCCTCCGGGGAGAGCGTCGGCACGCTCTCGTAGATCTTGGTCGGCGCGATCATCGGCGTGCGCACGAGCGGCATGTTGATCGTCGTGAAGTGGATACCCTTGTCGAGGAACTCCGACGCGACGCATGCGGAAAACGAGTCGAGCGCCGACTTCGAGGCGACATACGCGGAGAACCGCGGGGCATTCGTCAGGACGCCGATCGACGAGATGTTGATGACATGGCCGTGCTTCTTCTCGAGCATCGTCGGCAGGAAGCCCATGATCAGCCGCAGCGCGCCGAAGTAGTTCAACTGCATCGTTCGCTCGAAGTCGTGGAATCGGTCGAACGAATTGATCGCGCCGCGGCGGATCGACCGCCCCGCGTTGTTGACGAGGAAGTCGCAGCCGCCGTGCTCCTTCAGGACGCGCTGGACCAGCGCATCGCAGGATGCGAGCTCGGCGATGTCGGCCGTGTAGATCCACGCCCGGCCGCCCAGCCGGTCGATCTCGGTTTTCGTCTCGACCAGCTTCTCTTCGCCGCGCGCGACCAGGATGACCTTCGCCCCCGCTTCGGCCAGTTTCAGCGCGGTCGCCTTGCCGATGCCCGATGATGATCCGGTGACGACGACGACCTTGTCCTTGACGCGACCCGACAGCGAGCGGTCGACGAAGAGATCCGGATCGAGATTGCGCTCCCAGTAGTCCCACAGCTTCGCCGCATACGACTCGAGCGGCGGCACCGCGATGCCCGAGCCCTTGAGCGCTTTCGCCGCCTCGCGGTTGTCGTAGCGCGTCGGCCAGTTGACGAACTGGAAGACGTCGCGCGGAATGCCGAGATCGGTCAGCACGACCTTGACCGCGCGCTTGACCGGGGCGAGCGAGCCCAGGCCGTAGAGGATCGGCGCGGGGATGAAGCCGAACATCTTGGCGTTGACGCGCATCGTCATCTGCGGCGCGTGACCCGCGTTGGCGAAGATGTTGAGCACTTCCCCGATCCGATGCGGCTCGGGATCGGTCAGGTGAAAGCACTTGCCGTCGAGCCCCTTCCTGTGGGCGAGATAGTCGAGGGCGTCGGCGACGAAGTCCACGGGAACGATGTTGATCCGGCCGCCCTCGATGCCGATCATCGGCATCCACGGCGGCAGCATGTTGCGCAATTTCTGCAGCGTCTTGAAGAAGTAATACGGACCGTCGACCTTGTCGATCTCGCCCGTCTTCGAATGCCCGACGACGAACCCCGGCCGGTAGACGCGGAACGGGCGCTTGCTTTCGCGGCGCACGACGCCCTCGGAGTCGTGCTTGGTCCGGAAATACGGATGATCGAGGTCTTCCGCCTCGTCGAACATGTCTTCGCGGAAGGTGCCCTCGTACATGCCGGCGGCGGCGATCGAGCTCACGTGATGGAAGCAGCCGACATTGAGCGCGTCGGCGAAACGCACGGCATTGCGCGTGCCCTCGACATTGGCGATCTCCTGCGCTTCGGCGCTCGCGGTCAGATCGTAGATCGCCGCGAGATGGAAGAAATGGTCGACCTTGCCCTTGAGCTTCTTCGCCTCGGCCGGGGCCACGCCGAGGCCCGGCTTCGCCAGGTCGCCGACGACGCCGATCACCTGCTTCTCGTTCGCGCCCCAGCGCTCGCGCATCGCGGCGAGCTTCTTCTCCGAGCCTTTGCGGACGAGCACGTGGACCGTTGCGCCGCGCTTCAACAGGTTCGAAACGAGATAGGGGCCAATGAAGCCGGTCGCGCCGGTGACGAAATAGGCCATCTGGGGTCTCCTTGCGGTAGGGGCGGGTACGTGTCCGCCGAAGGACGCGTCCGGGGTCGCTGCACCGACCGGCGGGGACGCCGCGCCGGGCGCGCCGGCGATTGTAACCCGCCGTCCACGGCTCGACGCGCACGCCTGCGCGCCCGTCGCCGCTCCCGGCATGCGGAGCGACACGTTTAGTATGTTTGCTCTAGCTCGACGAGCCTAGAATGCATTCTGCGGGCCGAATCGGCGTGTCGCCGCAGCTCGCGGGAATGCGAAGGAGACGACGGTATGTTGAAGAAGGCGAAAGCAAGGCTCGAGGCCGGCGAGGCCGAGGCGACGAAGGACTTGGCGCAGGTGGTGCTCGACTCGTCGCATCAGATCTGGCTCGCCGGGCTCGGTGCATTCTCGAGGGCCCAGCAAGAGGGGACGAAGGTGTTCGAGGCGCTCGTTCGGCAGGGCGAGCAGTTCCAGGACAAGACAAAGCGCGTCGCGACCGAGACCGCCGCAGCGGCGCGCGGTGCGGCGACAGCGAAAGCCAAGGAGATGCAGCAAATGGCGGGCGGTACATGGGACAAGCTGGAAACGGTCTTCGAGGATCGCGTTGCGCGCGCCCTGTCCAAGCTGGGCGTCTATACGCAGAACGACGTGCAACGCCTCGCGGCGCGCGTCGACGAGCTCGCGGATGCCGTGAACAAGCTCATCAAGGTGCCGGACACGGGCCCGACGCGCCAGGCGCGGGCGGCCGGCGGGAAGCGTCCGCCAAAGACCGCCGCCAAGGCGGTCAAGCCGGCAAAGGCCACGCCGAGGAAGGCCGGCTAGTGCGGAGCGGTCCGCGCGGCGGGGGACGCGCTACTCGCGGTTCAGCTTGTCGACCTGCTTGATGTAGTTCTGCATCGCGTCGTCCTTGCCCGTCCCCTTGAGCTTGGCCCACGCGTCGTACTTGGCGCCGCCGACGAAGTCGAAGCCACCGGGGCGCTCACCCTTGACGTCCCCTTCGGTCGCCTGCTTGTAGTACGAATAGAGCTTGAGCAGCGTCGCGTTGTCCGGCTTCTTCTTCGTCGACTTGGCGGCCGCCGCAGCGGCCTCGAACTTCGCCTTCAGGTCGTCCTTCTTCGCGGCAGCCATCGTGGGCGTCCTCCTCGGTTTCCGGTTTTCCGCGGGCGCGGCGTTTGTGCTACTTTAGCGCGAAGCCGAAAGCGCGCGCAATTCGTGAGCGCGTCGTCCTCCGTCACCGTCCGGCCGCCAGGTGTTCCTTCGAATGTCCAGTCATCGCGCATGACCAGCTCGAGACGCGAGAACGTTTCGCCGGTCGACACCGCGTGGCTGCGGATGGACCGGCCGAGCAACCTGATGATGATCTGCGGCGTGATGCTCTTCCGGGAGCGCGTCGAATTCGCGCGCCTGCAATCGGTCGTGCAGGAGCGATGGCTGCGGTTCAAGCGCTTTCGCCAGCGCCCGGTCCAGACCCTCGGCGCGGCGTACTGGGAGACGGTCGCCGACTTCGACATCAACGATCATGTCGTGCGGGTCGCGCTGCCGGGGAAGGCGGGCAAGAAGGAGTTGCAGGCGCTGGTGAGCCGGCTTGCCTGCACGCCGCTCAATCCTGCGCGTCCGATGTGGCAATACCACTTCGTCGACAACTACCGGGGCGGCAGCGCGGTCATCGCGCGCGTTCACCACTGCTATGCCGACGGCATCGCGCTCGTGCAGGTGCTGCTGTCGATGACCGATTCCGCGCCCGACGGACCGGCGGCGATGCCGGCGCCGCCGGCGAAGAAGGAGCGTCCGCCGGGCGATGACCCGCTCGCGGAGCTGATGGAGCCGATCTCCGGCGTCATGAAGATGGCGCTTTCCGTCGGCTCGACGCTGATCGAGAAGGGCGCGGGAATCTGGCTGGAACCGGCGAAGGCGGTCGCGCTCGCCGAGCAAGGGCGGCGCGTTGACCGCGGAGATCGCCAAGCTCGCGTTGATGGGGCACGACTCGCCGACGCGCTTCAAGGGCGTACCGGGCATCGGCAAGCGTGTGGCATGGGCGGAGCCCATCCCGCTCGACGAGGTGAAGGCCGTCGGCAGGGCGCTGGGTGCCTCGGTCAACGATGTGCTGCTGTCATGTGTCGCCGGGGCGCTGCGCGGCTATCTCGCGGACAAGGGCGATCCGACCGAGGGCGTGATGATCCGTGCGCTCGTGCCCGTCAACCTGCGTCCGCCGGAGAAGGCGTACAAGCTCGGGAACCGGTTCGGCGTCGTCTTCCTCGATCTGCCGATCGGCATCGAGAATCCGATCGAGCGGCTCTACGCGGTGCGGGCGAACATGGGGGCGCTGAAGGGCAGCCTGCAACCGATCCTGACGCTCGGCCTGCTCGCCGCGGCGGGTGCCGGACCGAAGCTGCTGCAGGACCAGCTGGTCACGGTGCTCGCCCGCAATGCGACGGCGGTGATGACGAACGTTCCGGGGCCGCAGCAGCCGCTCTATCTGGCCGGTGCCAGGATCGAGCGCTTCATGTTCTGGGTGCCGCAATCAGGCGACATCGGCATGGGCGTTTCGATCCTGTCGTACGACGGGGAGGTGCAGTTCGGTCTCATCACCGATCGCCGGCTCTGTCCGGACCCCGAGCGCGTCATCGCGCGCTTCGGCCCGGAGTACGAAAAGCTCGTGTTGACGACGCTGCTCGCGCCATGGCCGCGACCGGGTGATCTCGATCCCGACCTCGCCGCGATGGCCGTGGCGATGCCGGCGTCGTAGCGATGGCGCCTAATCGAGCTCGGCGCGCGCGAGCTCGACGTCGAGTCGCTCCATCGCGTCGGCCGGTTTGCACTGTGCGGCCTCGCGATAGAGCTTTTCCGCATCGGCCATCCGCGCCTTCCCGAAGAGCATGATGAGGCCGTTCGCATACTCGACCCGCGCGATCGCGGAATCGGGATTGAGCTTCAGCGCCTTCTGGTAGTGCTCCAGCGCGGAGTCTTTCTTCGCGCCGTAGGTCATTCCGGCAACCAGCCCTCCGACCTTGTCGATGATCTCGGCCTGGTACGAGCCGAACGCGATGTGCGCATCGGCATGCTTCGGCTCGAGCTTGATCGCCGTCGCGAGCGCGTCCTTGATCCTCCCGCCGTACCCCTGCGCGAGCGCCTTGGCGATCGAGATGCCCTGGCCGTAGCGCCCCAGCGCATACGCGTGGAGGTAATGCGCGTTGGCGTCCTTCGGTGCCTCGTGTCTGCGCTCGTCCGCCCAGTCGGCGGCCTCGGAGAGCAACGCGAGCTTCGCCTTCTCGGCTTTCTCCAGGTAGTTCGCGTAGATCATCTGCGCCTTCACGGCGGCGTTGATCCCGACGCCTCCCGCCTTGCGTCCGGCCGCGACCGCGTCGGCAAACGCGCCGGCGTGGTAATGCCGCCACGCGTCGAGCACGGCGGCGTCCTTCGGCAGCGGTTCGCAGTCGCCGCGGTGCAGCCGCGCCCACGCCTTCCTGAGTCCGGCCGCATCGTACGCGTACGCCTTGTCCGGATGCGGAAACGCCGCCCATTTCTTCGTCATGCGAATTACTCCGTCAGAGATAGTCGGCGGAAAGCCGGTCGAGATGCGCGCGCGCATCGGCGCGCGAGATAGGGCGCGAACAGCGCGAGCACCTGATACGCGGCGCGGCCGGCGTCCGCCTCGGCAAGCGTTTCGTGCGCTCGCCCGGCGGATCCGGTCGTACGACGTCCAGTACGTCGCCACGAGCAGCACGTTTTCCCCGAGCGCCTCGACCTCGCGCTCCGACGCCCGCATCGTTCCGGCTTCCACCATGCCGCGACACAACTGTACCACCGTCGCCGCGCCCTTCCGGAGCAGCGCGCCGATCCGTCTGCCGAGCTTGCGGTTGGAGGACGCGAGCTCGTCGAGGTCGCGGTAGAGGAAGCGAAATCCCCACATCTGCTCGAACAGCAGATGCAGCCAGAGCCACAGGTCGTCGACGCTGAGGCGGCGCCCGCCAGGGTCGGCGTAGAGCGGCAGCACGCGCGCCTCGTACGCCTCGTACAGCTCGAAGACGATCTCGTCCTTGTTCCGAAAGTGGTAGTAGAGATTGCCGGGGCTGATGTTCATCTCGTCGGCGATGTTCGCCGTCGTCACATGAGGCGCGCCGAGTCGATTGAACAGCGCGAGGCTGGTTTCGAGGATCCGCTCCCGGGTGCGGCGGGGACGCTTTTTTTCCGGCATGGCCGGCGATGGTGGATGGCTGCGACGCGCCGAGTGTAGATCGGTGCGGAGCGGGCGGCAAACGCGCCGGCGCTGCAACCGCGGTGCGCTCTCAGCGGGCGCCGGCGAGCCAGCGTTCCAGATGATCGAGCGTGTGCGAGAGATCGCGGGCCGCCTGCCGTACCTCGGAACCGCGACCCTTGCCGACGTGCAGCGGGCGCGCGTCGGTGAGCGCGTCGGTGACGGTGCGCGCTGTGATCCGCGATGTGCTCGAGGCGCAGCGTCACGCCGTGCTTCGCGAGCCGTCGGTGCCAGGCCGTCGGCGCGAGCGGCGAGGTTCTGCCGGGTCTTCTGGTACGCGGCCGCGCAGAGGCGCTTCCGCTGCGCGTAGCTGAAGATGCTGGCGAAGAACATGTCGGCGTCCTCGCGATCCGGCTCGAACAGGACGACGTCGGCATGCGGATACTGCTGGCGGTATTTGTCCATGCCGACCTTCATCCGCGAATGGATGATCGCGCGAAAGGTCTGCGACAGCACGATCGGCAGTCCGCCGTGACTGAGCTTGGTGACCGTGAAGCGCCCGTCCTGGCGCGGCGCTGCTGGCGTCGAACGGCACCAGCGGATTCACGCACAGCAGCAGGTCGATGCCCTCCTCGAGCGCCACCGACGCGTGCAGCGTCTTGTTGAGCGCGCCGTCGACGTAATACTCGCCGCCGATCTTGACCGGAGGAAACAGTCCGGGCAGGGCCGCCGAGGCCTCGATCGCCTTGGAGATCGGCACCCGATCGCGACCGGGCGTCGCCGAAGATCACCGACGCGCCGGTGTCGAGATTGGTCGCGACGAGAAACAGCTTGCGGCCGAGCTTCGGAAATCGTTGGTCCGGCCGGGCGCGGCGAACAGGCGATGCAGGAAGTCGTCGATCGACCGGTTGTCGAACATGCCGGTCGGCACCGCGTGCGACAGCGTGGCCAGCGACTCCATCAAGCCGTGATGGAACGGATCGCGCAGCCACTGCAGCGCCGCACGCCACAGCAGCCGCGGCACCAGCAGTCGCGCGATGCGCGAACTCGGCGAACGCGGGGCGGAGGAAGACCTCCGGCGTCAGCGCCGCGTCGGCGCCGTCGTCGATGAAGAGCCGGTACATCTGCGTCGGCGAGATTCCATTGGCCAGCGCGGCGGCAACGAAGCCGCCGGACGACACCCCGACGTAGACGTCGAGGTCGCTGAAATCCACGCCGTCGAGCGAGTCGGCGAGCGCGAGCAGTGCGCCGACCTCGTAGATCCCGCCGAGCGGTCCGCCGCCCGCCAGCGCCAACCCACGCGGGGACGTGCGCCGTCCCCGTCTGAGCGCGCGCCCCGACCCGCCCGGCCGCCGCACGTCCCGGCATGGATCTCCTCCCGCGGTTATTACCTGCGGAGCAATCCTACCGTATCAGGCGCGCTTCGTCGTTGCCCGAGCCGTGCGCTTCGCCTTCCTGGCTGCCCTTGCCTGCGGCGCGCTTCGTCGCCTTCTTTGCCGGCTTCGACTCGCGCGGGCTTGCCGCCCTTCGCCGCGAGCGGCAAGCTCGAATTTCGGCAGCGACTCTCGGCAGCACCTGCTGTGCGATGCTGACCGCGGTGTCGGCAGCCTGCTTCACCGTCGATTCGACGGTCCTGCGCGTTTCCTTCCAGACCGTGTTCGCGATGGACACCGAATTCTCGATCCGGTCGCCGACGAAGCGGATCGCGCGCGATTCGACAACCGTCCCTTCCTTGACCAGCGTCTTGAACACGTCGCCGGCCTCGGTCTGCACCCAGTCGCGCGTGACGACGGCAGCGCCGAGGCTCGCGAGCCACACTTGACGCGACGCGGCCATCGCGGCTTCGCTGAGGCGGTTGGGTTGGAGATTCAGAGTGGCTTTCAGCATGATCGTATCCTTTCGGGTGGTGGGAGGTCTCGCGTTGCGGCGATTGAACCTCAATGTACCCGGATCGTTTAGAGGAAACACACTAAAATTCCGGTGCAAGCTCGTCGACATGTCCGACCGCATCCCGCCCCGACGATCTGCCGCGCACCGGCGCACGCCGCGCTGCGCGCAGCGAGCTCGAGCGCGTCGAGCAGCTGCACGCGGAGCGACGCGCGAATTCCGGTCTCGCCGCGGCGCTCGAGAAGATCGCGCTCTGGCAGGCGGGACGGCTGCGCACGACGTATGCGGATCTCGCGGCGCAGGCGCGCTACACGCGACGCCATCGACTTCTTCCAGACCGACCTCTACGGCAGCGTCGACTTCGCGCGGCGCGACGCCGATCTCGCGCGCGTCGTGCCCGTGATGATGATGATGCTGCCCGAGCGCGTCATCGCGACCGTCGCGCAGGCGATGGAATTGAATGCGCTTTCGCACGAGCTCGACCGCGCGCTGCTGGCGCAGCTGCCGCGTCAGGACGGCGTCTTCACTCGTCGCGCGAATACTGCGTCGCCTATCGCGCGGATGGGCAACCGGCCGGCGCGCGAGCGGCAGATCGGCCTGATCGGCGAGATCGGCGCGGCGCTCGACGTCTACGTGAAGACGCCGCTGATTCAGACGGCGCTCATGATGATGCGCGGCCCGGCAAGGCTCGCCGGCGTCGGCGTGCTCCACGATTTTCTCGAGCGCGGCTTCGCGGCGTTCCGGAAAATGCATGGCGCGGTCGAATTCCTGGCGACGATCGATCGCCGCGAGCGCGCAGCTGATGGAAGCGCTGTTCGCCGGCGAGACGGTGCCGCTGGCCGCGTCTTCCGGCACGACGACGCGCGCGACAGCGTGGAGCGCGCCGGCACGCCGCCGGCTAGGTCGGCGGCGGCGGGTGGCGCACCCGCGCCGGCTGCCCTCACGCCTTCGACTTGCCGAAGTACTTGTCGAACTGCTTGTGCACTTCGACCTCGATCGTGGGCTTGAGCAGCGAGAGCATGAAGCCCAGTTCGCAGTCGAGGCGCACGCTGTCCTTCGCCACGTGCAGCGACCCGGCGAGTCCGGGCCGCCGGAACTCGATGTGGTCGCCCTTCCATTCGTAGTCGAGGTCGAACCGCGCGTTCAGGTCGTCGGCGACCTTCTCGGCCGCCTCCCTCGCCTTCTTGTGCGACAGATGATGCTTCTTTGCGATCGCGATCACGGCCATGAGGCACCTCCGGAGCGGCGAATCAAGTATAGCCAAGCGATGTCCCGCGGACAGCCTGCCGGGTCGCGTCGCGCGGTTCGCCGGCGGGCGGCAATCGAGTGACAGCGGCGCGTCGGCCCAGGGGGAGCGCGGGTTCGGCGAGTCTCGCGTCGCACCGTCATAAGTGTGTGTACTTACATACGTTGATGACGCTTGAAGGGCAGGGATCGACCAATCGCAGCCCGGCAACCGGTCTCCGGTTGACAAGGGCGCCCGAGCAAACCTAGAATTCAAACGAACGTTTAATCCAAACAGACGAATGGATGAAGCGCGGGGCGGTCGGAGGCGGCAGCACTGGACCAGGGAACACCCTGAACATTCGTGTGCCGAAACCAGCAGGAAGGACGGCGGCGATGATGGACGGTACGGTGATTTCGATCTCGGAGGCGGCGCGGCCGCCGGTAACGAAGGAGCAGCATCCTGGACGCCGCCGAGGCGCTGTTCATGGAACACGGCTTCGAGGCGACCAGTCTGCGCGCGATCACGGCGGCGGCCGGGGTCAACCTCGCCGCGGTCAACTATCACTTCGGCAGCAAGGAAGAGCTGTTCCAGGCCGTGCTGACGCGGCGCCTCGACCCGATGAACCAGGAGCGGGTCGATCTGCTGACGCGGCTCGAGCGCGAGGCGGCGCCCGACCCGCTGCCCTGCGACCGGATCCTCTCCGCGATGTTCATTCCGGCGCTCAAGCTCGCGCGCGATCCGGAGCGCGGCGGCAAGGATTTCCTGCGCCTTCTCGGACGGGCCTACGCCGACCCGGCGCCATTCATTCGCAAGTTTCTCGCCGAGCAATACGCGGTGATGATCGCGCGCTTCAAGGCGGCCTTCGGGCGGGCGCTGCCCGATCTTCCGAAGAAGGAGCTCTCGTGGCGCCTGCACTTCATCATGGGGGCGCTGTCCTACACGCTGGCGGGCACCGATGCGCTCCGGCTGATCGCCGAGCTCACCCGGCCGAGACCGGCAACGACGAGATGCTGCTGAACCGGCTCGCCCCATTCCTGCTCGCGGGCCTGCAATCGCCGGTGCCCGAGCCCTCCGACGCGGCCCGCGCCGGATCGGCCCACGCGTGATGCGACCTGACCGCGCATGCGCGCCCGTCCGACCACTCGCACTTCCGGAAGGAGATTTCCGATGCTGACCATCCTCTGGCTCCTCGCAGTGCTCGTCGGCGTGCTGGCGCTGGCCTATGTCAAGGCCTCCGGCTGGATCTTCACCGTGGCGATCGCGGTCGCACTCGGCGTCGCGTGGGGCACTGCACGCGATTCCGGGCTGGCTCGCGCTCGTGCTGACCGCGGTCTTCGTGCTGCTCGCGATCCCGGCGAATGTCCCCGCGCTGCGGCGCCAGCTCGTCAGCGACGGCGTACTCGAACGTCTTCCGCAAGGTAATGCCCCCGATGTCGCAGACCGAGCGCGACGCGATCGAGGCCGGCACCGTCTGGTGGGACGGCGAGCTGTTCTCGGGCCGGCCGGACTGGGCGCCGGCTGCTCGGCACGCCGCTACCCGACGCTCACGTCCGAGGAGCAGCGCTTTCTCGACCACGACGTCGAGGAGCTCTGCGCGATGGTGACCGATTGGGAGACAACCCACGTCTACCGCGACCTGCCGCGCGAGGTGTGGCAGTTCATCAAGGATCGCGGCTTCCTCGGAATGAGCATCGCCAAGGCGTACGGCGGACTCGGGTTTCTCCGCGTACGCGCATTCGCAGGTGATGACCAAGCTGTCGACGCACTCCGGCACGGTCTCGGTCACGGTGATGGTGCCGAACTCGCTCGGCCCGGCCGAGCTGCTCGCGCATTACGGCACCGACGAGCAGAAGCGCTACTACCTGCCGCGGCTGGCGAAAGGCCTGGAGATTCCGTGCTTCGCGCTTACGAGCCCCAACGCCGGCTCCGATGCCGCGTCCATTCCGGACTTCGGCATCGTCTGCTGGGGCGAGCACGAAGGGAAGCGCGTGCTGGGGCTGCGGGTCACGTGGGAGAAGCGCTACATCACGCTAGGGCCCGGTCGCGACGCTCCTCGGGCTCGCCTTCCGCGCCTACGACCCCGACCGCCTGGTCGGCAACCGCGAAGACCTCGGCATCACGTGCGCGCTGATCCCGACCTCGCATCCCGGGGTCGAGATCGGCCGGCGGCACATGCCGCTCAATGCGGTGTTCCAGAACGGTCCGACGTTCGGCAAGGACGTGTTCATTCCGATGGAGTGGGTCATCGGCGGGCAGCCGATGCTCGGCCGCGGCTGGCGGATGCTGATGGAGTGCCTGGCGGCCGGGCGCGGCATCTCGCTGCCATCGTCGGCCACCGGGATGGCCAAGCTCGCGGTGCGTGCCGTCGGCGGCTATGCGCACGTGCGCCAGCAGTTCAAGACGCCGATCGGCAAGTTCGAGGGCATCGAGGAAGCGCTGACGCGGATGGGCGGCAACCTGTACATGATGGATGCCGCGCGCACGCTGACCGCCGCGGCGATCGACCTGGGCGAGAAGCCCGCGGTCATCTCCGGCATCGCGAAGCTCCATCTCACCGAGCGCGGCCGGCAGGTCGTCAACGACGCGATGGACGTCGTCGGCGGCAAGGGCATCTGCATGGGACCGTCGAACTTCATCGGTGCCGCGTACATGCAGATACCCGTTGCGATCACCGTCGAAGGCGCGAACATCCTGACGCGCAGCCTGATCGTCTTCGGGCAGGGCGCGATCCGCTGCCATCCGTTCGTGCTGAAGGAGATGGCCGCAACCCGCGAGCCCGACCGCGAACAGGCATCGGTAGCGTTCGACGCGGCACTGTTCGGCCACCTGCGCTTCCTGCTGTCGAACCTCGCGCGCACGTTCGTGATGGGACTGACCGGATCGCACTTCGTCGGGGTGCCCGCGAACGTCGCCCCGGAGACCCGACGCTACTACCAGCAGTTGACGCGTTTCTCGGCGGCGTTCGCGCTTCTTTGCCGACGTCTCGATGGGGATGCTCGGCGGTGCGCTGAAGCGCAAGGAGAAGATCTCGGCGCGGCTCGGCGACATCCTGTCCCTGATGTACCTGTGCTCCGCGACGCTCAGGCGCTACGAGGCCGAAGGCCGGCAGCACGCGGACGCGCCGCTGATGCACTGGGCGATGTGGGACGCGATGTTCAAGATCCAGACGGCGATCGAAGGCGTGATCTCGAACTTCCCGAACCGGCTCGTCGCGGCGCTGATGCGGCGCGTCGTGTTCCCGCTCGGCCGCCCCTACGTCGTGCCGTCGGACAAGCTCGGGCAGAAGGTGGCGCGCATCCTGATCCTGCCGTCCGCGGCGCGCGACCGCCTGACCGCCGGGATGTACATCTCGCGCGCGCCGGACAATCCGCTGGCGCTGATCGAGCGCGCGCTGATGGCGACCGTCGCCGCGGAGCCGATCGAGCACAAGCTGCGCGCCGCCGCGAAGGAGGGCCGCATCGACGCGAAGTTGCCGCCGGGCGGCGGCATCGAGGTCCTCGTCGCGCGCGCGCAGGAAGCCGGCGTGATCAACGCGGTGGAGGGCACGACCGTCCTTGCGGCGCGCGATCTCACGGCGAAGGTGATCCGGGTCGACGATTTCGCGCAGGACCTCGGCGCGTCCGAGATGCGCCCCGTCGGCGCGGCCGGGCCGGCGGCGTCGCCGATCGTGCACAAGGCAGCGGCGTGACACAAACAACGGGCGCGTGATGGCCCACATCCGATTCGATACGATATGAGCGAACCGATCTACATCATCGACGGCGCGCGCACGCCGTTTCTCAAGTCGCGCAACCGGCCCGGGCCGTTCGCGGCGTCGGACCTCGCGACGGCCGCCGGCCGCGCGCTTCTCGTCCGCCAGCCGTTCGCGCCGACGGAGCTGGACGAGGTGATCCTCGGCTGTGCCGCGCCGTCGGTCGACGAGGTGAACATCGGCCGAGTCGTCGCGTTGCGGATGGGCTGCGGGATGAAAGTTCCCGGCTGGACCGTCATGCGCAACTGCGCGTCAGGGATGCAGGCGCTCGACTCGGCGATCAACAACATCCGCGCCGGGCGCTCGAATCTGGTGCTCGCCGGCGGCGTCGATGCGCTGTCGCGCGCGCCGCTGCTCTTTTCCGAGGCGATGGTCCTCTGGCTGTCGAACTGGTACGCGGCGAAGACCCTCGGCCAGCGCGCCGCGCTGGCGGCGAAGTTCAAGCTCGGCTACCTGGCGCCGGTGATCGGGCTGATGAAGGGGCTGACCGATCCGATGGTGGGACTGCTGATGGGGCAGACCGCCGAGAACCTCGCGTTCCGCTTCGGGATCACCCGGCGCGAGATGGACGAATTCGCCGCGCAGAGCCACGCGCGCGTCCTCGCCGGGCAGAAGGCGGGCCACTACGACGGCGAAGTGGTTCCGCTCTACGACCCGAAGGGCACGCTGTATGCGCAGGACGACGGGGTGCGCGAGGACTCGACCGTCGAGAATCTTGCCAAGCTGAAGCCGTTCTTCGACCGCAAGTACGGCAACGTCACGGCCGGGAACAGCTCGCAGGTCACCGACGGTGCCGCGTGGCTGGTGATTGCCTCCGAGCGCGCAGTCGACAAGCACAAGCTCACGCCGCTCGGGCGCATCGTCGATTCGGAGTGGGCGGGACTCGATCCGGCGCAGATGGGGCTCGGACCGGTGCACGCGGCCACGCCGATCCTTACGCGCCATCGGCTGACCCTCGCCGATATCGACGCCTGGGAGATCAACGAGGCGTTCGCGGCGCAGGTGCTCGCCTGCGAGCGGGCCTGGCAAAGCGCGGACTACTGCAAGCAGGAGCTTGGGCTCCCCGCGGCGCTCGGATCGCTCGACGCGGCGAAGCTCAACGTCGATGGTGGCGCCGTCGCGCTCGGCCACCCCGTCGGCGCGTCCGGCGCGAGGATCGTCCTGCACGTGCTCAATGTGCTGAAGCGCACCGGAGGCCGGCGCGGCATCGCGGCGATCTGCATCGGCGGCGGCCTCGGCGGTGCGATGCTGGTCGAGAGCGTCTGAGCGCAGTGGACGTTGATTCGCCTGGAGATAGCGCAATGCCCCGAGAACACCAAGGAAGCGGATTCGCGATGCAACACTGGACCTTGACGCGCGACGCCGACGGCCTCGCACGGCTGACGCTCGACCGCGCCGGTGCGACGACCAACACGCTGGGCGCGCCGGTACTGGCGGAACTCAACGAGGCGCTCACGGCCCTCGATCGGGACCCGCCGCGGGGGCTCGTCATCGCATCGGGCAAGGCCAACGGCTTCATCGCCGGCGCCGATGTCGGCGAATTCGGCCAGCTCGAGAACGAGGCTGGCCGCGCTCGCGCTGGTGAAGCGAGGCTGGGACACGTTCGAGCGTCTTGCCAACGCGAAGTATCCGACGCTTGCCCTGATCCGTGGCTTCTGCCTGGGCGGCGGTCTCGAGCTGGCGCTCGCCTGCCGCTACCGCGTGGTCGTCGACGAACCGGGCACGCGCCTGGGCTTGCCCGAAGTCATGCTCGGCATCGTGCCTGGATGGGGCGGGATGAAGCGGCTGCCAAGTCTCACCGGCGCGCCGGCCGCGCTCGATCTGATGCTGACGGGGCGCACGATCGACGCGCGGCGCGCGAAGCGACTCGGTGTCGCCGACGAATGCGTGCCCGCGCGCATCATGGAGAACACCGTGCGCGGCATCCTCAAGTCGCTGCCGCCGCCGCGGCGTCTCCGCTTTCCGCAATCGCTGACACTGAACCCGCTCGTGCGCAGGATCATCGCCGCGCAGGCGAGAAAGCAGGTCGCGCGGCGCGCCCGCCGCGAACACTATCCCGCGCCCTACGCGATCCTCGACATCTGGGTTCGGTACGACGGGAATGTGCTCGCCGTGCCGGCGTCCGATCCGGCGTCGATTCCGTCGCTGCTGAAGACGCCGACCGCCACCAACCTGATCCGCGTGTTCGGGTTGCAGGAGCGGCTGAAATCGCTGGGCAAGGAAGGTGATTTCAAGGCGGCGGCCCACGTCCATGTGGTCGGCGCCGGCACGATGGGTGGCGACATCGCCGCGTGGTGCGCGTTGCGCGGTCTGACGGTGACGCTGCAGGATCAGAACGCCGAGCGGCTCGCGCCGGCGATGGGCCGCGCAGCGAAGCTGTTCGCGGACCGTCTCCGCGATCCGCGCCGGGTCCGCGATGCCGTCGACCGGCTGATTCCGGACGTCGCCGGCGACGGGGTCGCGCGCGCCGACGTCATCATCGAGGCGATCTTCGAGAACGTCGACGCGAAGCGCAGCCTCTTCGCGGCGCTCGAGCGCAAGGCGAAGCCCGATGCGATCCTCGCCACCAACACGTCGTCCATTCCGCTCGAGGACATCGCGACGGCGATGGCCGATCCGACGCGGCTCATCGGTCTGCACTTCTTCAACCCGGTGGCGAAGATGATGCTGGTCGAGATCGTCCAGGGTCGGCAGACCCGCGCCGAACTGACGCCGCCGGCCGCGGCGTTCGTCCGGCAGATCGACCGGCTGCCGCTGCCGGTGAAAAGCGCTCCCGGCTTCCTCGTCAACCGCGTGCTGGCGCCTTACCTGATGGCCGCGATGCGCTGCGTCGACGAAGGCATCGCCCCCGAGACGGTGGACGAGGCCGCGCTGGCGTTCGGGATGCCGATGGGGCCGATCGAGCTCGCTGACACCGTCGGACTCGACATCTGCGTCGCCGTCGGCAAGATGCTGACGCCGGACGCGGCGCCGCCGAAGAAGCTGGCGGATCTCGTGGCCGCCGGGCACCTCGGTCGCAAGACCAAGCGCGGGTTCTACGATTACGCGAGCGGAAAGCCGGCCAAGCAGGCGGCCGGCGCCGTTCCGGCCGGGCTCGCCGACCGGCTCATCGGACCGTTCGTTGCCGAGGCCAAGGCAGCGCTCGCCGAGGGCATCGTGGCCGACGCCGATCTCGTCGACGCCGGCGCGATCTTCGGCACCGGGTTCGCGCCGTTCCGCGGCGGCCCGCTGCATTACGCGCAAGCGCGTCATAGGCCGCACGACGACCGGCGCGGCGCATCGCCGCGGGCGGCACGCACGACGGCTCGGGCGTCGGGCTGCCGCGGCAGCCCAAGCGGGTTCTGGTGTAGCATCCTCACGCGGTGAAGCGGCGGCCGTGCGCGCGGTCAGGGCCGTGCCAGCGGCCGCGCCGAAGGGTCGCCAGGCTGTGGTCATGGCGCGAGCGGCCACACGATCGATTGGGACGGGGAGGAGACGCGTGGAAAAGATCTGGCTCAAACACTATCCGAAGGGCGTTCCCGCCGAGATCGACATCAACGAGTACAAGTCGGTGCGCGAGGTGTTCGAGGAAAGCGTGACCAAGTACGCCGCGCGCCCTTCGTTCACCTGCATGGGCAAGACGATCACGTTCGCCGAGCTCGATGCGCTGTCGGCCGCGTTCGGGGCCTACCTCCAGGCCAACGGCTGCAAGAAGGGTGCGCGTGTCGCCCTGATGATGCCCAACATCCTCCAGTACCCGGTGTGCCTGTTCGGCATCCTGCGCGCCGGCTGCACGGTGGTGAACGTCAATCCGCTGTACACGGCGCGCGAGCTCGAGCACCAGTTGATCGACTCCGGTGCCGAAATGATCGTCGTCGTCGAGAACTTCGCGCGCACGGTGCAGGAGGTGGTCGGCAAGACCAAGGTCCGGCAGGTGATCGTCACGAGCATCGGTGAGCTTCTCGGTTTCAAGGGGATCGCGGTCGATCTCGTGCTGCGGCACGTGAAGAAGATGATCCCCGAATGGAAGATTCCCGGCGCGATCCGCCTGCACGACGCGCTGGAGGCGGGGCGTCGCGGCAAGCTCGAGACGGTACCGGTCGGGCATGATGACATCGCGTTCCTGCAATACACCGGCGGCACGACCGGCGTCGCGAAGGGTGCGATGCTGCTTCACCGGAACATCGTCGCCAACCTGCTCCAGGCCCGCGCCTGGGTGCGGCCGTTCCTGAGCGATCGGCGCGAGGTGATCCTCACACCGCTGCCGCTCTACCACATCTTCTCGCTGACGGCGAACTGCCTCACGTTCATGACGCTCGGCGCCGAGAACATCCTGATTCCGAATCCGCGCGACATCCCGGGCTTCGTCGCGGAAATGGGCAAGCACAAGTTCACCGTCATCACGGGCGTCAACACGCTGTTCAATGCGCTCGTCAACAATCCCGAGTTCGGCAAGCTCGACTTCTCGTCGCTGCGGATTGCGCTCGGCGGCGGGATGGCGGTGCAGGAGGCCGTGGCCAACAAGTGGAAGCAGGTGACGGGCGCCCCGCTGATCGAAGCCTACGGCCTCACCGAGACTTCGCCGGCGGCGACGATGAACCCGCTCGACCTGCCCGCGTTCAACGGCTCGATTGGCCTGCCGATCTCGTCGACGGAGGTCACGTTGCGCGACGACGCCGGCAAGGATGTCGCGCTGGGCCAGCCCGGCGAAATCTGCATCCGCGGGCCGCAGGTGATGGCCGGTTACTGGAATCGCGCCCGACGAGACCGCGAAGGTGATGACCGCCGACGGCTTCTTCATGACCGGCGACATCGGCGTGATGGACGAGCGTGGCTTCGTGCGGATCGTCGACCGCAAGAAGGACATGATCCTGGTCTCCGGCTTCAACGTCTACCCGAACGAGATCGAGGGCGTCGTCGCGATGCATCCGGGGGTGCTCGAATGCGCGGCCGTCGGCGTGCCCGATGCGAAGTCGGGCGAAGCGGTCAAGCTCTTCATCGTCAAGAAGGACGAGGCCCTGACCGCCGACGAAGTGCTGAAGCACTGTCGGACGCACCTCACCGGCTACAAGATGCCGCGGGACGTCGAGTTCCGGAAGGAGCTGCCGAAGACGAACGTCGGCAAGATCCTGCGGCGCGAGCTCCGCGACGAGGCGAAGAAGGCAGCGTAGCGCGGTTGCGGCGCCGAACTCCGTGGCCGACGAGTCCGTAAAGCTCCCGGATCGCGAGCCCGCGCTGCGGGTCGTCCCGATGCCGGCCGATGCCAACCAGCACGGCGACATCTTCGGCGGCTGGGTGATGTCGCAGGTCGACATCGCCGGCGGGGTCGTCGCGGCGCGCCGCGCGCGAGGGCGCGTCGCGACCGTCGCGGTCAACTCGTTCGTGTTCAAGCAGCCGGTGATGATCGGCGACCTCGTGAGC
Organism: uncultured beta proteobacterium; assembly: GCA_963783525.1. Taxonomy (GTDB): domain Bacteria; phylum Pseudomonadota; class Gammaproteobacteria; order Burkholderiales; family Casimicrobiaceae; genus CAIWHR01. The sequence goes on along the minus strand of CAWAOF010000004.1, from coordinate 45,618 downwards.
TTTTTCGCGACGATCAGCCAGGATCGGCCGGACGTCGGTCACCGTCGACGTCGAGGTCTACGCCCAGCGCAATCCGGGGGACGTGATCTGCGTCAAGGTGACCGAGGCGAGCCTCACTTACGTTGCCGTGGGGCCCGACCGGCGGCCCCGGGAACTGCCGGCCGCGTGAACACGCGCAGTGGCGTTTCGCCCAAAAACAACACCGAACGCCGAGTCCCGGAAACCCGCGGCGGCGAACCGTCCGGGGGCCGGGGCGCCGGTGTATATTTGACCGAAATTTGATCAAACCCCGGTCCCATTACCTAGGTGCCGGTTAAAGTTCCCGATGATCATCGAACCCCGGGGCGTCCCGTCCTCGGAGCAATGCTTCGCACAAGCCAATAAGAGGAGATCTGTCATGACCCATCCCTTCCGTCGCACCCGGATCGCCACTGCGCTCGCCGGGTCTTGCGCTCGCGCTAGGCGCGGGGCACGCCGCTGGCGCCGGTTTCGCCCTCCAGGAAAATTCCGGCAGCGGCCTCGGCAACGCATTCGCCGGTGGCGCGGCTTCCGCGGAAGATGCCAGCACCGTCTGGGCCAATCCGGCCGGGATGTCGAAGATCGGCACCAATCAGGTGGCGGGCGCGCTCTACCTGATCACGCCGTCGATGAAGTTCAGCAACGTCGCATCGCTGCCGGCTGCCCAGCAGACGCTCGGTGGCGACGGCGGCGACGCCGGTGGCCTCAACGTGGTGCCGAATATGTTCGCGGTGTTCCCGATCAACAAGGAGTGGGCCTTCGGCATCGGCGTCAACGCGCCATTCGGCCTCGTCACCGAGTACGACAGCGATTGGCTCGGCCGCTTCCAGGGAATCAAATCCGAGATCAAGACGATCAATGTCAATCCAGCGATCTCGTGGAAGCCCGTCGAGGGCCTCTCGATCGGGGTCGGCGCGAACTATCAGCAGGTGAAGGCGACGTTCACGCAGAATGTCAATTACTCGGGCGCGCTGTTGCAAGCCGCGGCGCTCGCCGGCATCGCTGCCGGGATCGCCGACGTTCAACGCGATCGCCGCGGCCACGCCGGGGCTGCAGTCGAGTGGCAACATCGACGCCGACGACTGGGCCTGGGGCTGGAACATCGGGATCCTGTGGGACATCGACAAGAACAACCGGATCGGCGCGCACTACCGGTCGACCATCAAGTACGACGCGTCGGGCACCGCCACATTCTGCAACCCGGGCCAGCCGGGCTGCCAGGCGCTGCCAACGCTGCCGCCGACGCTCGCACCGGTCGTGGCCGGCCTGGCCGCTGCGGTCAACACGCGGCAGCTGTTCAACACCGGCATCACCTCGCAGATCGAGTTGCCGCAGATCGTGAACATCTCGTACTTCGGCAAGCTCAACAATCAGTGGGACCTGATGGCGGACATCCAATACACCGGCTGGGACACGATCCAGCACCTGACGTTCGTGCGCACCGATGGCACGGTCCTGTCGGATACGACCGGAGCTCTGGTCGAACGCGTGGCGCTACTCGGTCGGTGTCAACTACCACCAGGACGACAAATGGATGTTCCGCGGCGGCTTCGCGTACGACCAGACGCCGGTCGGCGAGGCCGAGCGCACCCCGCGGCTGCCCGACGACAGCCGCATCTGGCTGGCGGCGGGCGTCCAGTACAAGATGGACCGGCAGTGGGTGTTCGATCTCGGCCTCGCGTACGGCTGGGCGAGCGGCGACGTGCCGATTCACCAGAATGCCGGCAGCACCGCGCAGTATGGACTGATCGACGGCAACTACAAGGTCAACTTCTTCATCGTCGGCGGTCAGGTCACGTACTCGTTCTGACGCCGCCGGCCGTCTCGAAGTCGACATCGCGGCGGCCGGGCGCTCCCGGCCGCCGTTTTCTTTCACAGGGAGGGCAGGATCATGCGCAAGTGGATCGTCGTTTTGCTGGCGGCGTGCTTCGCCGCGCCGGCGCTCGCGGCGGAAGTCGGTGGCGTCAAGCTGCAGGACAAGGTCACCGTGGGCGGCCAGGAGCTCGTGCTGAACGGTGCGGGCATCCGCACGAAGGCCATCTTCAAGGTCTACGTGGGCAGCCTGTATGTTCCGGCCAAGGCCGGGGATGTCGCGGCCGTGCTGGCCAAGGGCCCGCGCCGGATCCAGATGAACCTGCTGCGCAACCTGTCGGCCGACGACCTCGTCAATGCGCTGGTCGACGGGCTCAAGGACGCCAACACCGAGCAGGAGGTGGCCGCGGTCAAGGCGCAGACCGACCAGATGGTCACGATCATGAAGGCGCTTCGGCGAAGTGAAGGAAGGCAACGTCGTCACGCTCGATTTCGTCGACGGCGCAACGCTGATCGGCTTCAACGGCGCCGCGAAGGGCACGATCGCGGGCGAGCCGTTCAACCGTGCGCTGACCAAGATCTGGGTCGGCGACAAGCCGGTGCAGGCCGACCTCAAGAAGGCGATGCTCGGCGGCTGAACCGGGCAGGCGCCGTGCGGCTGTCGTTCGCGGCCTGCGTTCGCGCGAGCTACGTGGACGCGTGACGTGCCGGATTTCTGGCCCTCCTGCGGCTATCGACTGCTCGCCGCCGGGCCCGATGGCCGGCTCGTCGTCACCGACGATTTCCTGCGCGCGATGCTGCTCCGGCCGGAGCTCGCGCCGATTCCCGATTCCTGCGCGGCGGAGCTCGCGGTCCACGAGAAGCTGCTCGCCGCACCGCGCGCGACGGTGGCGGACACCGAACTCGCGGCGATCGCCGATGCCGACGTACGCGACAACTACGGCGTCTGGTTGCGCTTCCGTCAGCGGCTGCTGGCCGCGCCCGTCGCTCGAGGCGGCCTATGTCGCCCTGTTCCGTGCCGGCGTCGATGTCGCCCCGGTGTTCGTCCACCAGCTGACCGAGATCCTGCTGCGGCACATTCTCGGGCCCGGCGCCGATCCGCTCGAGGCGCGCGCCGCGGAGATGCTGTTCCGGTCGCAGAAGATCGCGGTGACCGACGACGGTGCGGTGATGGCCGCCGACGAGGCCACGGTCGAGCTCTTCGCGACAACCGGCGGCTTCGGCAATCTTGGCGAGCTGCTGCAGCAGAGTCGCACGCCGCTGCGCACCGTTGATCTCGATACGCTCGACCGCGACAACGCCGCGGCGTACTGGGATCGCGACGAGCGGCGCGATCTCGCAGTGAGCCTGAACCGGGGGCGCCCTGCGCTCGACGGACTCTGCCGCGTGCTGGAGAAGTGGGTCGCGCATTTCCTGGGGGTCGTCGTCACCATACATCCCCAGCGCGAGATCGACGACAAGCGCTGGGTCTGGCACGTCGGACTCGACGCCGAGGCGAGCGCACTGTTGAACGATCTGTATAATCGCGCCGATATCGACGACGCGCGGCTGCGGCGGCTCCTGTGCCTGTTCGAGCTCACGTTTGCGAACGCCGGCGACATGCGTGCGGCGATCGCCGGCCGGCCGGTCTATCTCGCCATGGCGATGGATTCCGAAGGACGACTGAAGCTCAAGCCGCAGAACCTTCTGCTGAACCTTCCGCTGGCGCGACCGCAATGAAGCGCATCGAACGCATGACGATTCGGTCACTCGGTACTTCGGCCACACTTGGCGCCGCATTCGTCGCCCTGACCCTCGCGGCGGGGAGCGTGGTCGCGCAATCCGCGGCGCCCGCCGAGCCGAAGCCGGCCGAAAGCGCGCCATCCGATGCGGGTCCGCTCGCGCCGTTGGCATGGCTCGAGGGTTGCTGGCGCGGCACGGTTAACAAGCGCGAATTTCGCGAACACTGGATGCCGCTGCGCGGCAACCTGCTGGTCGGCATGAGCCATACCGTGGCCGAAGGCAAGACGGTGGGCTACGAATTCCTGCGCATCGAGCCGCGCACCGACGGAATCTTTTACGTCGCCGGACCCAGCGGCAAGAGCGAAGCGGCGTTCCGGCTCACCGAGCAGACGAGCGACCGATCCGGGGACCGCAGGGACGAGCTGTTCGGGTTCGTGAATCCGGAGCTCGAGTTTCCGCGCAAGATCACCTACCGGCAGGCGACCGACGGTTGGCTCTACGCGGTCGTGGAGGGCAAGATCAACGGGGCGGACCGGTTGGTCACCTATCCAATGCGCCGCATCGACTGCGAGTCGGGCGAGCTGATCCTGAAATAGTCAGCCTGATCCGGTTAATTCGAGGACGCCGCGATTGGCAAGCGCATCGGCGCGATCGTTGCCGGGGTGGTCGTTGTGACCTTTGACCCAATGCCAGCGGATCCGGTGCCGGGCGGCGAGCGCATCGAGCTCCCGCCAGAGCTCGGCATTCTTGACGGGTTTCCGGTCGGCAGTCTTCCAGCCGTTCCGCTTCCAGCCGTGGATCCAGGTCTCGATTCCGTTCTTGACGTATTGCGAGTCGGTGAAGAGCTCGACCGTGCAACCGCGTTTCAATGACGCGAGCGCGCGGATGACGGCCGTGAGCTCCATCCGGTTGTTGGTCGTCGCGGGTTCGCCACCGCAGAGCTCCTTCTCGTGGTCGCCCCAGACAAGGAGCGCACCCCAGCCGCCAGGCCCCGGGTTTCCCTTGCATGCGCCATCGGTATAGATCGCCACGGAGCCCGTCATTTGACGCGCTCGATGCACTGGCGCGCCTGCCGCGGAGCCGTGGCCAGGCCGTTCTTGCGCCGCTCCCAGGCCGGCGTGATGATGCGCATGCCGAGCACCTTCTTCGTCGCGCGCAGGTAGTAGACGCCGCCCGCGATGGGCCACCAGCGATCGCCGGCAGCCTCGAAGAAGCCCCAGCGCGCGCGCCACTTCTCGCTGGCGAACGGGGGCACGTAGCAGTCGAGCGCGCCGCCGGTCACCTCGAAGCCGAGCAGCGCGAGCCAATCCTTCAACCGGTACAGCGCGATGAAGCTGCCGTTCCACGGCGGCGTCTCGGCGCGGCCGAAGTAGCGCTTCGCGCCGAACAGGCTGAACGGGTTAAACCCGGAGATGACGACCTGGCCTTCGGAGCGGATCGCGCGATAGACCTCGCGCAGGAGCTGATGCGGATCGCTCGTGAATTCGAGCATGTGCGGCAGTACGACCAGGTCGAGCGAATTTTCGGGAAAGGGCAGCCAGTGCGGATCCGCACGGATCTCTGCCGGCGGCTCCAGGTCGACGGTCCAGCGCGCGGCAACGCGGCTCTGCGCGAGCAGCGGACACTGTGGCAATCCAATCTGGATCGCCAGGAAGCCGAAGATGTCGGCGATGGTCCGGTCGAACCATGCCTGTTCGCGCGCGAGCAGGTAGCGACCGAGCGGCGTCTCGAACCAGCTGGCGAGCGTCGTTGACACGCCGGCCTCCGCTCCGGAAGATGCGTCCATGCCGGCGATTATCCCCATCCCCGCCTTCAGCGACAACTGCGTCGGGGTCGTGCGCGAGTGGAGATGTGGTTTCCGGTAGGCGTACCGTGACGGGATTGCGCGCGTCCGCGTACTTCGTCATTGTCACGCTCGCCGCTTTGCTTGCGGCGTGCGCGACGCCGACCCCACCGCCGCCGCCGCAACCTCCGAGTGAGGCGGTCACCGCGACTGCGGTACCGGAACCGGAAACGACGGCACCGGAACCGGTGGCGCCGCAACTCGCCTACGACCCCTTTCCCCCGGGCATCGGTGCAGAGCTCGAAGCGTTACCGCCGCCCGCGGAGGACTTGTGGGCACGCATCCGGCGCGGCTTCGCGATGCCGGATCTCGACGGTCCGCTGGTTGAGAAATGGGAGCAATGGTATGCGTCGCGTCCTGACTACGTCGCGCGAATGGTCGACCGCAGCCGCCGATACCTGTACTACATCGTCGTCGAAGTCGAGCAGCGGGGCATGCCGCTGGAGATCGCCCTCCTGCCGATGGTCGAGAGCGCGTTCAATCCGAATGCGATGTCAGTGAGTCGCGCATCGGGAATCTGGCAATTCATGCCGTCCACCGGGACGCACTACGGCCTCAAGCAGAACTTCTGGTTCGACTCACGTCGCGACGTGGTCGCGGCGACCGAGGGCGCACTCAATTACCTGGCAAAGCTGCACGCCGATTTTGACGACTGGCAGCTCGCGCTTGCAGCCTACAACTGGGGTGAAGGCAACGTTGCCCGCGGCATCGCAAAGAACCAGAAGCTCGGCCAGCCGACCGGCTATCTCGATCTGAAGATGCCGGACGAGACCCGCAACTACCTGCCCAAGCTCCAGGCGGTGAAGAACATCGTCCGCGATCCGGAAAAATACGGGCTGGAGCTCGGCGACATCCCGGACGCGCCGTACTTCGCGGTGGTCACGACGACCCGGCAGATCGACGTAAAGGCCGCTGCCGAGCTCGCGGAGATGCCGCTCGATGAATTCCAATATCTCAATCCCCAGCACAACCGGCCGGTCATCGCCGGTGCCGACGAGCACACGATACTGCTGCCGATCGACAAGGCGGAGATTTTCGCCGCCAAGCTCGATCTCACGGACCAGCCGCTGGTGTCGTGGCAGGCGTACCGCCTGCGCAACGGCGAGACGCTGCCGCAGGTCGCAACGAGGTTCGGTTTGTCCGTGGAGGCGCTGCGCGCCGTCAACGGGATCGGGGCCAAGTCGAGGATACCCGCCGGGCATACGCTGCTCGTGCCCTCGCGGGGACCGACCGAGGCAGCAGCGGACACGTTGTCGCAGGCCGTGTTCACCACGGTTCCGCAGGGCCGAACGTTCTACTACCGCGTGAACCGCGGCGACACGTTGGCCCGAATCGCCGCGCGCTACGCGGTCACCGAGCACGACCTTCGCCGGTGGAATGCCGTCGGGCCGCACGGGATCACGGCGGGCCAGACGCTGCGCATCACGAGCGACCTTGCACCCAACGCCGGCAAGGCCAAGCGTGCGGCCGGGCGGAAGGCGCCTGCGCCTGCGGCAGAGGCGAAGACCAAACCCGTGCCCAAAGCCGGAGCGGCGAAGCCGGTGGCGAAGCCACGCAGCGCTCCGCCGAGCGCCAAGGCCGGCGCGGCCGCCGGCAGCTGAATTCACGGGCCACCAATGAAAACAGGCGACGCATCGCGCGTCGCCTGTCTTGGTGTCCGCCGCGTATCGGGGGCGGACCGGCTGGCGAAGGAGGCCTGCTGCGGCCTACTTCTTGGCGGCCTTTTTCTTGGTCGCCTTCTTCTTCGTCGCCTTCTTCTTGGGGGCGGCCTTCTTCTTGGTCGCCTTCCTCTTGGGGGCGGCCTTCTTCTTGGTCGCCTTCTTTGCTGCCTTCTTCTTCTTCGTCGTCTTCTTGGCGGCCTTCTTCTTGGTCGTCTTCTTCGCTGCCTTCTTCTTCGTCGTCTTCTTCGCTGCCTTCTTCTTCGTCGCCTTCTTCTTGGGGGCGGCCTTCTTCTTGGTCGCCTTCTTCTTGGGGGCGGCCTTCTTCTTGGTCGCCTTCTTCTTGGTCGCCTTCTTCTTAGTCGCCTTCTTGGGCGCCGGGGCCGCAGCGGCCGGCGTCATCATCGACATCATGTCAGCCATTTCGTTTCTCCTGTCTGAGTTGCTGTAACTGTTATGGTGCTTCTGCTTCGGTGCAAGCGGCGCTGGATCTGCCGGTCGGTACTCGATTCGGTGCTCGAAATCGATCGCAACCTCTTGACAAATCCACTGCTACCTGCTGGCTGAATTCTATCCGCATTTTCTCGAAAAGCAAGATTTCTGCGCTAATTCCGAGCCTTGCACACGTCACTGTTGCGAATTCGCACACACGAAAAATCGTCCGCTGTGGAAGCATCAGCGGTGCGCGCGATCGGTCACGGCAGCATGGTCTCGCCTGCGAAGAGATCGGCAGCGCGCTCGCGCGGCCGGACGAGATGCGCTCGATCGCCGTCGACCACGATCTCACTCGCGCGAGGGCGCGAATTGTAGTTCGAGCTCATGACGAAGCCGTACGCGCCTGCAGCGCGCAGCGCGAGGAGGTCGCCGGCCGCGAGGACGAGATCGCGATCGTGGGCGAGGAAATCACTACTCTCGCATACCGGTCCGACGATCTGCCAGCGGCGTGCGGGTCCGTCGCGCAGACTGACCGGTTCGACCGGATGCCAGGCGTCGTACAACGCCGGACGGATGAAGTCGTTCATGGCGGCGTCGACGATCGCAAAGTCGTGGGTCGCACCCGGCTTGAGGTACAGGACGCGCGTCAGCAGCACGCCGGCTTCGCCGACGAGAAAGCGGCCCGGCTCGAACAGGAGCTCGTGCCGGCGCTCCCCAAGCGCGTCCCGGATGGCCCGGGCGTAGCCTCGCGCGTCGATGGTCTGCTCGTCGCGATAGCGGATGCCGAGCCCGCCGCCGACGTCGACGTGCTGCAGCGGGATCCCGTCGCGCTCGATGCGGTCGACTAGGTCGAACATCTTCTGTGCCGCCTCGACGTAGACGGAGACGTCGGTGACCTGGGATCCGATGTGGCAGTCGATGCCTTGGACATCGATGTGTGGCAGTCGGGCGGCACGCCGATAGAGCGCTGGGGCGTCGGCGACGGCTACGCCGAACTTGCTCTCCTTGAGCCCCGTGGCGATATAGGGGTGGGTCTTCGGATCGACATCCGGGTTCACGCGGAGCGAGATCGGCGCCACCCTGCCGATGGTCCCGGCGACCGCATTCAGGACCTCGAGCTCCGCCGCCGATTCGACGTTGAAGCAGCGAATCTTCGCGGACAGCGCCGCCTCCATCTCGGTGGCGGTCTTGCCGACCCCGGAAAAGACGATACGCCCTGGATCGCCGCCGGCAGCGATCACCCGTTCGAGCTCGCCGCCGGAGACGATGTCGAAACCGCAGCCGAGCCGCCCCAGCAGGTTCAACACGGCCAGATTCGAGTTCGCCTTGATGGCGTAGCAGACAAGATGTCGCGTACCGGAGAACGCCGCGTCGAACGTCCGGTATCCGTCCTCGATCGCCGCGCGCGAATAGACGTAGCAGGGAGTGCCGAAGCGCTCGGCGATTGCCGTGAGCGGTACGCTTTCGGCGTGGAGGACGCCCCCGGTGCGGGAAAAAGCGGTCACGATTTCTCCGGCGATTGCGGTTGCAGTGCCGGATTCGAAGCGGGGCCGGCTGGTGGCGTCGCGGCGTCCGGGGAGGTCGGTCCCGAGGACGGCGTGGTCGCCGCCGGGGTCGGCGGCGGGAGCTTCAACGGTCCCTTGATTCCACAACCGGCAAGCGGCGCAGCGCCAAGTGCGAAGCCGATTGCGAGCGCGCCCGCGACGCGATTCAGGGATCCGGTGAATTCACGTAACATGCCCCGGGAATCGTAACAGGAAACGGAACCACGATGATCAGCGAGAGCGAGTTCACCCGCGCGGCCGACCGCACGCTCGCCGCGATCGGCGAGGCCCTCGACTCGGCGCTGGAAGCCTCCGACGCCGACATCGACTGGAGTCTGAACGACGGCATTCTCGAGATCGAGTGCGCGGATGGCGGCAAGCTCATCGTCAACCGCCATGTGCCGAACCGCGAGATCTGGGTCGCCGCCAGAGCGGGCGGTTTTCATTTCCGGCCGCGCGACGGTGTGTGGCGTGACACGCGTTCCGGCGATGAACTTGGCGCCGCACTGTCCGCTCTGCTCCGCGCGCAGGCCGGCGTGCCGGTCAAGTTGGCCGAGCTCCCCGCCCCGGCCCTCTGAACTCCCGGCCAGGGCGGGCGCTACGCGTCGAGGAGGGCCGTCCAGTCGTCCAGTGCGCGCCGCGCCGCGGCATGGGCCGGGAACAGCGCCTCGACCAGGTTCCAGAAGCGCGGGGAATGGTTGAGCTCGACCAGGTGCGCGACCTCGTGCGCAACGATGTAGTGCGCGAGATGGGGTGGCAGGTGCACCAGCCGCCAGTTGAGGCGAATGACGCCCCGCTGATTGCAGCTGCCCCATTCCGAGCGCGCGTTCGTCAGCTTGACCGTCGGGGCCGCGGGAGTGATGCGGGCCGCGAATTCGGTGACCCGCGGCACGAGCAGGCGCAATGCTTCGTCGCGCAGCCACGACCCGACGAAGGCTCCGACCTGCTCGCCATCCGGCGCGGCCGGATGCAGCACGGTGAGGTTCAGCAGATCGGCGTCGACCGCCTTCTTGCGCGCCGGATGGACAGCGAGCGCGAGTTCCCGGCCCCGATAGAGGATCGGCTCGCCGGTCTTCCACTCGCGGGGCAGGACGTTGCGCTGGCGCGCGCGCCATTCGGCAAGGGCGCGCACGATCCACGCCGCACGCTCGCCAAGCGCGACTTCAATCTCCCTGATCGTCACCCAGCGCGGAGCGCGAACCGCGAGTCCCCCCCACTGACCCCCATGCCGATCGAGCGACGGCGCCCGCGATGGAGCCAATACTCGACTTCCTGACCGCCGAGGGCGATGCGCCGGAGGGTGCCGGCGTCGCGCTTTTCGCCGGGGACGCGGCCGCCGAACAGGTCGCGCAGGCGCAGGTGCGCTGTCATCGCGCGCCCCCTGGCGCTGCTCGCCGTCCCCCCGCGGTCTCGCGATCCGGAACACCGATTCGCGCGACCTCGCCTTCGATCCACGCCTCGACTTCGCGCATCAGCGCCGGTCCTTCCTTGCCGTCAGGCTGGATGGGCTTTCCGAACGAGATCGTGACCACGCCGGGCCGCTTGCCGAACGCGCCCTTCGGCCAGAGGTAACCGGCGTTGTGCGCGACCGGGAGGATCGGCGCACCGAGCTCGACCGCGAGGCGCGCGCCACCCGTCTTGTATTTGGAGCGCGTGCCGGCACGAATCCGCGTGCCCTCGGGGTAGATGACGATCCAGAAGCCCTGGCGGAACCGCTCGCGTCCCTGTTCCGCGATCTGCTGCATCGCGTCGGTTCCGGCCTTCCGGTCGATCGTGATCGGTGACGCGAGCGCGAACCCCCAGCCGAAGAATGGGATCGACAGGAGCTCCTTCTTCGCCACGTACGCCAGCGGCGGGAAGAAGAGCGTCAGCGCCAGTGTCTCCCAGGTGGAGCTGTGCTTGGACAGCACGATGTGTGGTGTGGCCGGGATGTTCTCGACGCCGATCGCGCGGTGGGTGATTCCGCAGATCCAGCGGGCGCCCCGGAGATTGACGCGGCACCATGACGCGGCGATCCGGTACATCGGTACCCGCGGCAGCCAGAACGTCAGCACCATGACCACCGCGTAGACCGCGGTGACGATCACCTGGAAGAGCAGGAACTCGAGCGAGCGCAGCGCGGACATGACACACTCATTCGCCGGAGAGCAGTGCGGACGCGGCGAATGCGAGGTCCGGAAAGATGATCGTGTTCTTCGGGAAGTTGCCCTCGCGCAGCGTCTTCTCGCCCTTGCCGGTCAGCACCAGCATCGGCTGCGCCCCCACGGCATCGGCGGCCATGAGGTCGCGCAGCGAGTCGCCGATGCAGGGCACCTCGGTCATGTCGACGCCGAAGCGCACGCCGATGTCCTTCAGCATCGCGGTGTTCGGCTTGCGGCATTCGCACTGCGCATCGGCGGTGTGCGGACAGTAGTACACCGCGTCGATGCGCCCGCCGGCCAGCGCCAGCGTCCGGTGCATCTTGAGGTGGATTTCGTTCAGCGTCGCCATGTCGAACAGGCCGCGGCCGATGCCCGACTGGTTGGTCGCGACGACAACGCGATAGCCGGCATGATTGAGCCGCGCGATCGCCTCGAGGCTGCCCGGAATCGGCCGCCATTCCTCCGGCGACTTGATGAACTGCGCGCTGTCCTGGTTGATCACCCCGTCGCGGTCGAGCACGATGAGCTTGATGGCGCGGGTCGGGGCGACGGCTTCGGAAGCGAGTTGGACCATGTCGGTTGCAGCGTTGGCCCTGCGGGTTAGCGGGACACCCTCATGCGGCGAGCTTCGAGATGTCGGCGACGCGATTCATCGTTTGCGCCACACCGCGCAGCAGCGCGAGCCGGTTCGCGCGAACTGCGGGGTCGTCGGCCATCACCAGGACGTCGTCGAAGAAGCGGTCGACCGTCGGCTTGGTTGTCGCAAGCGCCATCAGCGCGCCGGTGAAGTCGCCCGCCGCGCAGCGCTCGGCGACGATGGGTTCGAGCTTCTGGAAGGCGAGATAGAGATCGCGCTCCGCGCCGTCGGTGAGCCGGGCGCGGTCGACGGCAGCCGCCGCTTCGCTTTCGGACTTGCGCAGGATGTTCACGATCCGCTTGTTGGCACTGGCGAGCGTGCCGGCTTCCGGAAGCTCGCTGAACGTCCTGACCGCAGCTGCCTGCGCCGGTACGAGGTCGATTCGCGCCGGCCGCTGGCAGAGCACCGACTCGGCCTGGTTCGCCGAATAGCCGGCCTCGCGCAGATACGCGCGCAGGCGCTCGTAGACGAAGTTCTCGACATCGCTCCCCACCGGCTGCACGGCGGGCCGGCCGTCGAATACCGCGAATGCCTCGGCAACGAGGTCCGGGAGCGATAGCGGCAACCGCTTCTCGACCAGGATGCGGATGAGGCCGATCGCATGCCGGCGCAATCCATACGGGTCCTTGTCGCCGGTCGGCTGCGCACCGATGCCGAACATGCCGGCGAGCGCTTCGAACTTGTCGGCCAGGGCGACCGCCTGCGCTATGGGTCCTTCCGGAAGCGCGTCGCCGGCGAAGCGCGGCCAGTAGTGCTGCTCGATCGCGGCGGCAATCGGCGCCGGTTCGGCGTCGTGCAGGGCATAGTGGCGACCCATCGATCCCTGGAGCTCCGGGAATTCCCCGACCATCTCGGAGGTGAGGTCCGCTTTCGCGAGTTGCGCGGCGCGAACGGCTTGCGCGCGGTCGGCGCCGATCCGCTCGGCGATCACGCCCGAGAGCTGCGCGAGCCTTGATACCCGATCGAGCTGGCTGCCGAGCTTGTTGTGGTAGACGACCGTCCCGAGCCTCGGCAGACGTGTCTCGAGCCGGATCTTCCGGTCCTGGTCGAAGAAGAACCGTGCGTCGGCGAGACGTGCGCGCAGCACCCGCTCGTTGCCATGGATGATCGCCCCCGGCTCGGTCGTTTCGATGTTGCTGACCATCAGGAAGCGCGGCAGGAGCTTCCCCCGCTCGCCGGCGAGGGCGAAGTAGCGCTGATTCCGCTGCATCGTCAGGATCAGGCACTCCTGCGGCACCGTCAGGAATGCCGGGTCGAATGCGCCGGAGTACACGACCGGCCATTCGGTGAGTCCCGTGACTTCGTCGAGCAGCGCATCGGGCATGATGACGGTCGCGCCTTCGGCGGCCTCCTCCAGCGCGGCGACGATCGCCGCCCGCCGCTCGGCAAACCGCGCGATCACCTTGCCCTCGGCCCGCAGGGTCTCATCGTAGGCGTCGGCGGCTGCCACGCTGATGCCATCGCGGGCGAGGAACCGGTGTCCGCCGGTCCGGCGATCGGACTGGAGGCCGAGGGCTGTGACCGGGACGACGTCCGTCCCGTGCAGCGCGAGCAGCCGATGCGCGGGCCGCACGAACTTGACGTCGTTGTAATAGCCGTCGCCGCCGGCATAGCTCATGACCTTCGGAATCGGCAGGCATTCGAGCGTCCGGTCGAGCGCCGCCTGGAGCCCGTCCCGAAGGGGACTCCCCCTGGCAATCGAATGCAGGAAGATGGCGTCGGTCTTGCCGTCCGACTCGCGCGTCAGGCGATCCGGACCGTCGGCGGCGTCAGGCCAGCGGTCGACCAGGTGAGCACGGCCGATCTGGGCGAGCTTGCGCTGCAGCGCGACGGTCGGTTTGCCGTCGGCGTCGAGCGCGACCGACGCGGGCATGAGTTTCTGCGTCACGCGCTCGTCGGGCGAAATGGCGACCACGTGCGTGAGCGCCACGGCGAGCCGGCGTGGCGTCGCATAGCGGATGATCGCGCTCGCGGACGTCAGGAAGCCGCGGTCGGTGAGCCCCTCGACCACGCCGGCGGCGAAGGCGTCACCAAGGGCGCTCAGTGCCTTCGGCGGCAGCTCCTCGGTGAATAGCTCGACGACGAGAGTGGCGGTGTCGCTCACTGGTGCACCCTTCGCACTCATGCCGCGATCCGCCTGTGCTCCGGGCGCAGCATCGGGAAGCCGAGCGCCTCGCGCGAGTCCAGATAGGCCTGCGCAACGAGCCGCGAAAGCGTCCGGATCCGCCCGATGTAGGCGGCACGCTCGGTCACCGAAATCGCCCCGCGCGCGTCCAGCAGGTTGAACGTGTGTGCCGCCTTGAGGATCATCTCGTACCCGGGCAGCGCGAGCTTCGCCTCCAGCAGGCGCTTTGCCTCGGACTCGAAAAAGGCGAACAAGTCGAACAGCCTTGGCGCGTTCGCCTGCTCGAAGTTGTACGCCGATTGCTCGACCTCGTTCTGGTGGTAGACGTCGCGGTAGGTAAGTTGCCGGATCGCCCCGTTCTCGGTCCATTCCGACCAGACGAGGTCGAAGACATTCTCCTTTCCCTGCAGGTACATCGCGAGTCGCTCGAGGCCGTAGGTGATCTCGCCGGTGATTGGATTGCAGTCGAGGCCGCCCACCTGCTGGAAATAGGTGAACTGGGTCACTTCCATCCCGTTCAGCCAGACCTCCCAGCCCAGACCCCACGCGCCGAGCGTCGGGTTCTCCCAGTCGTCCTCGACGAAGCGGACGTCGTTCTTCCGCAGATCGAATCCCAGCGCGGCGAGCGAACCGAGGTAGAGCTCGAGGATCTCCGCCGGCGAGGGCTTCAGCACGACCTGGTACTGATAGTAGTGCTGCAAGCGGTTCGGATTTTCACCGTAACGGCCGTCCTTTGGGCGACGTGACGGCTGGACGTAGGCCGCACGCCAGGGCTCGGGTCCGAGCGCGCGCAGGAATGTCGCCGTGTGCGACGTGCCCGCGCCGACCTCCATGTCGTAGGGCTGCAGCAGCGCGCAGCCCTGGCGATCCCAGTACTCCTGGAGTTTGAGAATGACCTGCTGAAAGGTAGGCATCGAAGGGACCGCGGCCGCGTCGCGAAGCGGCCATTTTACCGGCATCGTCCCCGGGGACGAAGCGCGGCGGCATCACCCGCTGGCGCGCGTGCTGCGACGGCGGGACGCGGCTGCGACGACGAAGAGCATCGCGGACACGGCTGCCGCGGTCGCATCGCCCCATCGCACGTAGGGGGTCGCTCCCTGGCGGCCGGCAACCTCGACCTCGAGGATCCCGCGCGTGTACCACGGCAGGCGCGCGATCTCGCGGCCGTCCGCGCCGATCGCCGACGTGATGCCCGTGTTCGTCGCGCGGAGCAGCGCTCGCCCGGTCTCCAGCGCCCGCATCGCGGCGATCTGGTTGTGCTGCTCCGCAGCGAGCGAGCGGCCGTACCACGCGTCGTTGGTGACGTTGACGAGCAGCGTGGCGTCCTTCGCCTGCGATCGGATGTCGGCGCCGAAGGCGTCCTCGTAGCAGATGTTGACGCCCACGCGCGCGCCGGCGACGGCGAACGGCGGCGGATGCGGCTCGCCATGCGCCTGGCTCGCGAGCGGGATCGCCAGCACCCGGCGCACGAACCAGCCGACCACAGGCTCGAGCGGAATCGTCTCGCCAAACGGGACGAGATGGCGTTTCCGATAGAGGTGCGGCGGCGCCGCGCCGACGCTCGCGACGCTGTTGTAATAGCGCGGTTCACCCCCGGGCGCGAGCGGCGGCTCGACGGTGAAGAGCCCGACGAGGGCATCGCCGCCGCGCGCGGCCACGGTGTCCGCGAGCTGCCGCATTACGGCATCGGGTATTTCGTCGGCGAATACCGGAAAGGCGCTTTCCGGGAGCACGACGAGCCGACCGCGGCTTGCTGTGACGAGCTCGGTGTAGATCCGGAAGTTCGAGCGCAGGAAGGCCGGATCGAACTTCACGTCCTGCGCAACGTTGCCCTGCACGAGTGAGACCGCCACGGGTGCGCCGGCCGGTGATGTCCACTCGATGTGCGCCAACGCGGCACCGCCCGCGACGATGAGCGCCGTCGTGGCGGCAAGGAGCGCCATGCGGGTGCGTGCCACCGCGGCGATGGCGTCCATGAAGAGCGCCAGCGTTGCCGCCGCGACCGCCATGGCAAGCGTGACCAGGAATACGCCGCCGATCGGGGCGTACCCCGCGAGCGGGCTGCGCCAGTCCCCCGGCAGCGCCGCGTAGCCGAGCGACAGCCATGGAAAGCCGGTGAAGACGAAGCTGCGCGCCCATTCGGCGAGCGTCCACGCCGCGGCTGCTGCGAGCGCGCGCTGCCACGATCCGGGCGCGGTCCAGCGCGTGGCGAGCCAGCCGGCGCCGGCCGGGAAGAGCGCGAGGTACGCGCAGAATCCCGCCGTGGCAATCGCGGCGAGCGGGAGCGGCATCCCGCCATAGGTGTTGAGCGCGACGTAGACCCACGACGCGCCGACGCCGAAGAGGCCTGCACCGAACCCGAAGCCGATCGCCGCGGCCGCACGCGCCGACGGGGCGGATTGCCACAACGCGAGAAGCAGCGACAGCGTGACGATCGGCAGCGCCGACAGGCCGAACGGCGCGAAACCGAAAACGGTCGCGGCGCCGGCCATGACCGCGAACGACAGGGTGAGCGCGCCCGGTCCCTTCATCGGCGGCGTCGCGCCGCGCGCACCGGGGCGCGGACCACGCTCAGCGCTCGCGGTCCGCCGGCGCGGCGCCGGCCGGCCCGCCGGCCACCGCCGGCTCGACCTGCAGCATGTAGAGCCGGCGGCTGTCGGCGCGGACGACGCGGAAGCGGAAATCGCCGATCGTCGCCGTCTCGCCGCGCTTCGGCAGGCGGCCGAAGGCCTGCAGCACGAGGCCGCCGACGGTGTCGAACTCGTCGTCGGCGAAGTCGCTGCCGAAGTGCGCGTTGAAGTCGCCGATCTCGGTCTGCGCTTTCACCCGGTGCCGGCCGTTCGCCTCGGCGATGATGTTGTCCTCGCTCTCGTCGAAGTCGTATTCGTCCTCGATGTCGCCGACGATCTGTTCGAGCACGTCCTCGATCGTGACGAGCCCGGACACGCCGCCGTATTCGTCGACGACGATCGCGATGTGATTGCGGTTGGCGCGGAAGTCGCGCAGCAGGACGTTCAGCCGCTTCGACTCGGGAACGAATACGGCGGGCCGCAGCGTGTCACGCAGATCGAAGCTCTCCGGGGTGCGGAAATAGTTGAGGAGCTCCTTGGCCAGCAGGATGCCCACGACGTCGTCCTTGTTCTCGCCGATCACCGGGAAGCGCGAGTGCTTCGTCTCGAGCACCAGCGGGAGGAATTCCGTCGGGTTCGTCGTCGATGGAGACGACGTCCATCTGTGCGCGCGGGATCATGATGTCGCGCACCGACATCTCCGAGACCTGCAGCACGCCCTCGATCATCGACAGTGCGTCGGCATCGAGCAGCTTGTGCTCGAACGCGCCGTGCAGGAGCTCGAGGAGCTCCTCGCGGTCCTCGGGCTCGCGCGTAAGGAACGCCGACAGCCGCTCGAGGAGCGTCGGCTTGTCGGGCTTCGCACTGCGGTCGTCGTTCATGGCTCAGCGGCGTGCGCCGGTCGGCGCCGCGTACGGGTCGGGCACGCCCAATGCGGCGAGGATGGCGCTCTCGCGCGCCTCCATTCTATGCGCGGCGCGGTCGTCGTCGTGTTCGTAGCCCTGCAGGTGGAGGATGCCGTGGACCACGAGATGCGCACAGTGGTCGGCGAGCGGTTTGCGCTGCACGCGGGCTTCCTGGCGCAGGACCGGCGCGCACACCACGACGTCGCCGGTGACCGGCGTCGCCGCATCGTACGCGAACGCCAGCACGTTGGTCGCGTACTCCTTGCCGCGGTACAGCGAGTTGAGCGTCTGTCCTTCGCGCCGGCCGACAAAGCGCAGCGTGACGGTGGCGTCGCGTTCGACCGCGGCACGCACCCACCGGCGCAGGGTCGCGGGCCGGGGGAGCGTCTTCGCGCCGACCGCGTACTGCACGGCGAGCGCGACGCGCGGCGCGGGTCGCTTTGCACTCATTGGGCACCCTTGGCGCTGCGCGCCGTCCCTCCGGGAAGGAGCAATTCGCGCTCTGGGCGACCCTTCGCGCTCATGCGCCCTCGCCTCGCTTGTCCTTTTCCGAGTCGCGTTCGTACGCTCCGATGATCTTCTGCACGAGCGGATGACGGACGACGTCGGCACTCGTGAAGCGGGTGAAGGCGATGCCGCGCACGCCGGCAAGGATTCTGCTCGCCTCGATAAGCCCGCTCTTCTGGCCGCGCGCGAGGTCGATCTGCGTCACATCGCCGGTGATGACGGCCTTCGTGCCGAAGCCGATCCGCGTGAGGAACATCTTCATCTGCTCGGGCGTCGTGTTCTGCGCCTCGTCGAGGATGATGAACGAGTGGTTGAGCGTGCGCCCGCGCATGTACGCGAGCGGCGCGATCTCGATCGTCCCGCGCTCGAACAGCTTGCCGGTCTTGTCGAAGCCCATCAGGTCGTACAGCGCGTCGTAGAGCGGGCGCAGGTACGGGTCGACCTTCTGCGCGAGGTCGCCGGGCAGAAAGCCCAGCCGCTCGCCGGCCTCGACCGCGGGCCGCACCAGCACCAGCCGCTTGACGAGGTCGCGCTCCAACGCGTCGACCGCGCAGGCCACGGCAAGATAGGTCTTGCCCGTGCCGGCGGGGCCGATCCCGAACGTGATGTCGTGCTCCTGGATGTGCTTCAGGTACAGCGTCTGGTTCGGCGTGCGGCCGTGCAGGTCGGCTCGCCGCGTACGCAGGCGCGCCCCGTCCTCGTCGCCCGCGGCTGCGGGGACCCCGGCAATGCGCGGCGTCGTCATCTCGATCAAGCCCAGCTGGATGTCGTCGACCGACAGCGGCTTCTCGGCGAGCGCGTAGAAGCGCCGGAGGACTTCGGCTGCGAGCTTCGTCTGTGGCGCGGTGCCGGTCAGTGTGAACGTGCCGCCGCGGTGCGCGATCGCGACGTCGAGCGCGGCCTCGATCTGACGCAGGTTGCCGTCGAGCGGCCCGCAAAGGTTGGCGAGCGCGCGGTTGTCGAGCGGGGTCAGCGCCAATTCCTCCCGGTCGCGTCGGATCGTCATGCCGATGCCGCCCCCGGCGGTTCGGCGCCGCGCCGACCCTTCCCGACGGGTGCGCCCATGGTGCTCAAACGCCCTGTCGCACGATCGGCGCCTTCAATGCCTCGTCGAGCATCGCCGCCATTTCGGCGAGGTGCGCCTTCGCCTGGGGCGAGAGGCCGCCCTTCGCCCGCGCCGCAACCAGCTCGGTCCGCAGCGTCCGCGCCTCGGCACGGAGCAGCGCGCGGGCGTCGGCCGGCATCGATACGGACGGCCGCAACAACGCCGTAGCGAGCTTGCCGGCGTGCTCACGCTGCAGATTGCGCCGGATGAGCGGGATCTCCTTGCCGGACTTGAGCTCGCTCCAGATCGAGCGGCGCAGCGTGGCGTAGAGCTCGGCGAGCGTCAGCGCATCGCTCGCCGCGATGGACTTCGACTCGTTGTTGAGAAGTCGCTGCGCAACCGTGTCGCTCAACAACGGGTCGAGCGCCAGCCGCTGCAGCGCGAGCACCTGCTGGTCGATCGCGATATCGGGCGTGGGAACCGGATTGCCGAGCTCCCGGTTGTTCTCGATGTCGAAGTTGCTGATGCTCGCGTGGCGCAACAGCTCCGGCGGGAAGCTGAAGCTGTCCGCCCCGAACACATTCGCGGCGAGCATCGCCAGCGCGGCACGCTGCTTGGCGACGGGCACCGGATTCATCGGGACGCGACCGCTGCCTGCGTGGTCGCGCAGCAGGGTGATGCCGCCGACGTACTTGGTTGCATGTCCGACCGCCTGCCGCGCCTCGGCCAGACCGCGGGTCAGGTTGCGCCGGAGTATCGCGTAGGTTTCCCCGGCCTTGAACTGGCGCTGCGCGGTCCGCGCCCACAACTCGCGCACCAGCAGGAGCCGGCGCTGGGCGAATCCGAGCGGATCGTCGCCCAGATCGAATGTGTTCGAATCCGGATCGAGGCCGCTGTAGAACAGCGTGTCGTCCATCGCGAATGTCAGCTCTCGCTCGGTCGACCGCGACGCGACCCGCGCGAGCTCGTCGGCTTCGTGCTCCTGCGCGATCGGTTTGTACCCGTACTCGATCGCCCAGTAGTCGTAGGGACCGAGCGAGTGCATCTGGTAGGCGGCCTGCGGCTCACCCTGCAGCGCCAG
Source organism: uncultured beta proteobacterium (assembly GCA_963783525.1). Lineage (GTDB taxonomy): Bacteria > Pseudomonadota > Gammaproteobacteria > Burkholderiales > Casimicrobiaceae > CAIWHR01. The sequence goes on along the minus strand of CAWAOF010000004.1, from coordinate 25,575 downwards.
GTTCCACGGGTTGTATTCCATGACCGAGCCGGCAATGCCGTTTGCGCGCGTGAATTCCGGATTCGACAGCTGCGCCTGCGTATAGATCGTGGACGCGCGGAAGTTGTGCGTGAGCCCGAGCGCATGCCCCGTTTCATGCATCGCGACATCCCTGAGATAGGCGTGGACGAAGCGCTCGACCTCGGGGCTGTCGGGCTCGAGCTCGCCACGCGCTTCCAGCAGATCGAGCGCAAAGCCGGCCTCGACCGCCGCCTGCGTGTCGTAGGTGCAATACCGGCCTTCCCGCCAGGTGACCGGAGCCGGGTTCACCGGCAGCTGCTCGATGCGCAGTGCGCGGACCGAGCGCACCGAATTGGCGTCGAAGCCGATATCGGCATCGAGAATCTCGCCGGTGCGCGGATCGACCGTGCTCGGACCGATTGCCCCGAACGCCGAGCGCGCCACCGTCATCCACCGTACCGAGGCCCGACGCACGTCGCCCACGTCCCAATCGGCGTCGTCCGGTTCGACCTCGACCCGGATCGCGTCCTTGAAGCCGATCCGCTCGAATGCCTTGTTCCACTCCAGGATGCCCTCGCGGATCGGGGCCCGGTACGCTTCGGGAAGCGTGCGCTCGAGCCAGAACACGATCGGCTGTTTCGGCTCCGAAAGCGGAGCCGACGCGTCCTTCTTCTCGAGGCGCCACCGATTCACGTAGCGGACGATGGGCAGGCGCGGCAGGTCGGTGCTGAAATCGAAGCGATCGGTCCAGAAGTATCCGACGCGGTCGTCGGCCATACGCGGGCGCATCGGCTCGTCCGGAAGCTTCGCCAGGCTGTAATGGAAGCCGAGAAACATGCTGCGGATGTCGGGCAGCGTAGACGGCGGCGCGGTCGGCGGCGGTGCTCCGGCAGCCGGGTTCGCCGGCGGCACGGAAACCCGTGCCAGCGCATAGTGGGCGCTGACCGCGAAGGTGACGACATCGGTCGCGGCGCGGACCTTGCCGAACGCGGTGTTGCGCGCGTCGAACGCGTACGACTGCCGGTAGGATCGCTCGAGCACTGCATTTGCGCCCGGAATGTCCGCGAACAGGAGGGCGTTGGCCTCGATCAGCACGGACTTGCGGTCCGGGTGCGGTTGCGAGACGACGGGGGCACTCGCGAGCAGGCTGTCGGAGAAGGCATGCGCAACGGCGCGGGCTTCGGGCGATCCCGGGCGGGCCGTGTACTTGACGTTCTTTGCGAGCAGCTGGACGCTGTTTCCGATCTTCCGGAAGGCGACGACCTGCTCGGGCCCGAACGGAGATCCGGCCATCATTCCGCCGAAGATCTTGTTCTCGCCGATCCCCTGCGCGAGATTGGCCTGGAAGAAATAGAGCTCGCCGAATTGCGCGGGCGCAATCTCGATCCAGACCTTGTCGTCCTTCTGCCAGAGCCGGAAGAGGCCAGTCGATTCCTTCGCGTCCTTGATCACTTCCGCGAACGGTTTCGGGCCGGTTGCCGCCGCCGCTGCGGCTGCGCCTGCCGCCTGCCCGACGCTGGCGGGGGTTGCGCCGGGACGCGCGCTCGCGGCAGTTCCAGCCGTCACGCCCGCCGCCACCGCGGCCGCGACCTTTGCGCTATCGGACGAGGGTTGCGCTGACGTGGCACCGCCGGAGGGCTCCGTCGCACCGGGCACACCCGCGCAGCCGGCGAGCGCCAGTGCCGTCGCGGCCAGCGCGACGCCAGCGTGGAGCCAGCGACCAATCGGTGCGTGACAGGAGATCGAAGTGAACAGCGGGCGGCCTCGTTCGGACGGGATCATTCGCGGGTTGGCGAGGGGCGGGTTTCGGCGTTCGCACGAGCGCACCGGCTACGCGCGGATCAGCCGGCGACGAGCTCCCCGCGCAGCGAGTGCGGCAACGCCGCGGTGATCGTGACGTCGACATAGGCGCCGATTCGCGATGCGTCGCCGGGGAAGTTGACGACGCGGTTGTTCTCCGTGCGCGCCTGCAACTCCGTCGGGTTCTTCACGGCGTGGCCGGTGACGAGCACGCGCTGCCGGGTCCCGACCATCGCCTCGCTGTAGGCGCGGTAATGTCGATCGAGCGCCGCCTGCAGCACCTCGAGTCGACTCTGCTGCACCGCTGGCGGCACCTGCTCGGCGAGTGCCGCCGCTGGCGTGCCGGGGCGCGGACTGTAGGCGAAATTGAACGCCCCGTCGAAGCGGACATCGTCGACGAGCCGCCGCGTTTGTGCGAAATCGGCGTCCGTCTCGCCCGGGAAACCGACGATGAAATCCGACGTGAGCGAGAGCGTGGGCCGCTCCGCGCGGAGTTTCTTCACGATCGATTTGTACTCGAGCGCCGTGTATCCGCGCTTCATCGCGGAGAGCACGCGGTCGGACCCCGACTGCACCGGCAGATGCAGGTGGGAAACGAGCTTGTCGACCTTGCCGTAGATGGCAATGAGCTGCGGCGTCATTTCCTTCGGATGCGAAGTCGTGTAGCGGATCCGCTCGATGCCAGGAATCTCGGCGATGTACTCGATCAGGGTCGCGAAGCCGGCAATTCCGCCAGCCTCCCCCATCGGTCCGCGGTAGGCGTTGACGTTCTGGCCGAGCAGCGTGATCTCGACGACGCCCTGGTCGGCGAGGTCCGCCACTTCGGTCAGCACGTCGTCGAATGGCCGCGAGAACTCCTCGCCGCGTGTATACGGCACGACGCAGAACGTGCAGTACTTGCTGCAACCCTCCATGATCGACACGAACGCCGAGGCACCGTCGACCCGCGGCGGGGGCAGGTGATCGAATTTCTCGATCGCGGGAAACGCGATGTCGACCTGCGCCTTGCCGGTCGCGCGCCGGGCGCGGATCAGCGCCGGGAGCCGGTGCAGCGTCTGCGGTCCGAACACGACGTCGACGTATGGGGCGCGGCTGACGATCGTCGCGCCTTCCTGGCTCGCTACGCAACCGCCGACGCCGATGATGAGGTCCGGCTTGTCCGCCTTCAGCGCACGCACGCGGCCGAGATCGTGGAAGACGCGCTCCTGTGCCTTCTCGCGCACCGAGCACGTATTGAACAGGATGACGTCCGCGTCTTCGGGGCGGTCCGTCAGCGCGAGTCCGTCGGCGGCGGCGAGTACGTCGACCATCCTGGCCGAGTCGTACTCGTTCATCTGGCAACCGAAGGTGCGGATGTAGAGCTTCTGCGTCACATGCGCGCCCCGGGGCCGGCGGTTATCCGGTGGGGGCGGAATTCACTGAGCGGGGCGCGGATTATAGCAGCGGGGTGCGCGGCGCCGGAGTCGCGGCGATGGGCGGTCATGTGGGCCGGTACCGGGGCCGGTACCGCCGGACGGCGGGCGGCGATAGAATGCGCAGACGCAGGTGTCCGCCGCGAATCCCTCGCGGCGGGTGAAACGGGAATGCGGTGCCGCGCGGATTCACTCCGCGCCAGCCCGCGGCTGCCCCCGCAACGGTAGGCGAGTGCGGGCCGCCCCATGTGCCACTGTCACGCTGCTTCGATCGAAGCGCGGCGACGGGAAGGCCGGCGGCCAAGTCTCGCGAGCCCGGAGACCGGCCTGCGCCGGATCCCGATTGCGTGCTGCCGCGTGTCGGGCCGGCCATGAGGTGAGGGGCGGGGCAAAGCAATGCGCCTTGCTCCTGCTCGATGCCGCGCGGGGTTGCGCGGTTCACGCCGAGAGCTTCGATGTCCCGTCCCCTTTGCGAATTCCAGCGGGCGCCGCGCGTCGCGCTGTTAACCTTCGTCGTGGTGCCGCTCATCGTGTCCGCACGAGCGCTCGCGCAGGGGGCCGCCGCGCCGGCTCCGGCAATCCTCGAGCCGTTGTCGGTGACGGCAACCCGGGGCCTGCAGCCGAGCGTCGATCTGCTCGCCGACGTCACCGTGGTCGGACGCGACGAGATCGCGCGCGCCGGCGTGCAGAGCCTCACCGAACTGCTGCAGCGGCAGCCCGGAGTCGAGATCGTCCAGAACGGCGGCCCGGGGTCCGTCTCGGGGGTCCTTCTGCGCGGGGCGAATCGCGGCCAGACACTGGTCCTGATCGACGGCGTGCGCGTCGCGTCGGCGTCGACCGGCGCGACCTCGCTCGAGGCCATCCCGCTCGACGCGATCGACCGGATCGAGATCCTGCGCGGCCCCGCGTCGAGCCTCTACGGGGCCGACGCGATCGGCGGTGTCGTTCAGGTCTTCACGCGCCGGGGTACCGGCGAATTCGCCGCCAATGCGAGTGCCGGTTACGGCACGTATGCGACGTGGAACGTCGCAGGCGGGGTCTCGGGCAGTGCCGGCCCGCTGCGCCTGGCGCTGCATGCGGGCACGAAGCGGAGCGCCGGCTTCAACGCGATCGTCGAGCCGGCGAATTTCAGCTTCAACGACGACCGCGATGGGTATTCGAACCAGGACGTCTCCGCGTATGCAGCGCTGCCCTGGGCCGAAGGACAGGTGCTCAATGCCCAGTACTTCCGCAGCCGGCAGGATGCCCAGTTCGACGGCGGCCCCGGCTTCGATGATCGGACGATCACGACGGTCGAGGCATGGCAGGTGGCCAGCCGCAACCGGCTCGCGCCGTTCTGGGTTTCGCAGGTCGCTGCCGGCGCCGGGGTCGACGACAGCGTCACGCACACCGCATATGGTGACTTTCCGTTCAAGACGACCCAGTGGCAATTCGCATGGCAGAACGAGTTCACGCTGCCGCTGGGGACGCTCACTGCCGGATTGGAGCGGCGTGAAGAGCGGGTTGCCAGCGACGCGGGATTCGCGGTGACGGCGCGCAACACCGACGCGGTTTTCGGCATCTACCAGCTGCGCGAGGGCCCGCATGCGCTGCAGGCGAACGTTCGGCACGACGCTTCGAGCCAGTACGGCGGCAAGACGACCGGAGCGCTTGCCTACGGCTACCAGCCGACGCCATGGCTGCGAGTGACGGCCGGCGGCAGCACGGGGTTCAAGGCGCCATCGTTCAACGATCTCTACTACCCGGGATTCTCGAACCCGTCGCTCGCCCCGGAGACCTCGCACAACGCCGAGATCGCGGCCTACGTCTACGGGTCCGAGGCGGCCGGGACCTGGGAGGCACGCGTCATCGCCTACCGCAACCGCGTGGACCAGCTGATCGTCCTGCAGTGCGATGCCGCATTCAACTGCGTGCCGCACAACGTCGCGCGTGCGTTGCTCGAGGGTGTCACGCTCGGTCTCGACGCCCGATTCGGCGCGACGACCGTCGTGGCCTCGCTCGATGTGCAACGTCCCGTCGACGAGTTGACCGGGCTGCTGCTTCCCCGCCGTGCGCGGCAGCACGGCGCCTTTGCCTTGGGCCACGCCATCGGCGCCGTGCGACTCGGTGCGGAGGTCGTGGCGTCGTCGTATCGCTACGACACCGCGGCGAACATCCGCCGGATGGCGGGTTACGCGATTGTTAACCTGACCGCCGAATGGACGCTCGCGCCCGGCTGGACCCTCTTCGCCCGCGCGGACAACGTCTTCGACCGCGACTATCAGCTGGCGGCCGACTTCTCGACCGGCGGCGCAACCCTGTACACGGGTGTGCGATGGCGGCTGTGAGTTCGCTCCGGGCGCGCGTCCACGACGCCATGGCGCGAGCGGTCGCGATCGCGACCCGAGCCGTGCTCCGGGCCTTGCTTCCAGTCGCCCTTGGAGTTGCGGTCGCGCACGCGACGGTCAGCGCCAGCGATGATGCCGGCGTGACGGTGACCCTTGCGGTGCCTGCGCGGCGGATCGTCAGCCTCGCGCCGCACGCGACCGAGCTGCTCTTCGCTGCGGGCGCCGGCGATCGGGTCGTCGGCGTGCTCGCCGCATCGGATTGGCCGCCCGAAGCTGCGGGAAAACCGCGGGTCGGCGATGCCCATGCGCTCGACATGGAGCGCATCCTCACGCTCGCGCCCGATCTGGTGGTGACCTGGCCGTACGCGGCGCCGGCGCAGGTGGGCGCCCTGCTTGCGCGCGGCGTGCCCGTGTTCACCGCCGACCCGCCGACGATCGACGGCATCGCGACCGACCTCGAGCGGCTCGGCGCGCTCGCGGGCACGCTACCGACGGCCGCCTCCCGCGCCGCGCTGCTGCGCGCCCGGCTCGCGCGACTTTCCGAAGAGCGCGCGGGCACCCGTCCGGTCCGCGTGTTCTACGAGATCTGGAACGCGCCGCTGTACACGATCGGCGGCAAGCATCTGATCACCGAGGCGATCGGTATCTGTGGCGGAGAGAATGTCTTCGCAGCGCTTACGCTGCCAGCGCCCGCGGTTTCGGTCGAGGCCGTGCTCGCGGCGCGACCGGATGCGATCGTCGCCGGCGCCGATGGCGGCGTGCGACCGGCGTGGCTCGACGACTGGAAGCGCTGGACGACGCTGCCGGCGGTCGCGCGCGGCCACCTGTACACGGTCGACGCGAACCTGCTGCATCGCCCCGGTCCCCGGTTTGTCGACGGTGTCGACGCCCTGTGCGCGGCGATCGACAAGGCGCGCGCCCGTGGCCCGTAGCGCCACGCGAGTTTCACCAGGCCGCAACGCCCGCACCGGCGCCCGTTCGCGTCTGCGCCCATAGTGTTAACAGGACCTAGGCCGGCACCAGCGTCGACGCAGCGCCCTCACCGACGGCGACGAGCCGATGACCGAAGAGCGCCGACAGCGCGTCAGCGGTCAGGATCTCCCCGGCCGGGCCGGCGCGCGCATGGCCGCCACCGATCGCGATCGCGTGGTCCGCGTAGCGAAGCGCGAGATGCAGATCGTGCAGCACCATGACGATCGCCTTGCCGCCGGCGCGCGCAAGTGCCGACAGCGTGTCGAGCGCAGCGATCTGCTGGCCGAGATCCAGATGCGACGACGGTTCGTCGAGCAGCAGGAGCGCGGGATCCTGCGCGACGAGCGCGGCCAGCGCCAGGCGCCGCCGCTCGCCGCCCGAGAGCGAGCGCGTGTCGCGGGCGTCCAGACCGGCGAGGCCGAACGCCGCCAGCGCGGCACGGGCACGCGCAACATCGGTGTCGGATTCCCATTCCCAACGCCGCAGATGGGGATGACGTCCGACGAGCGCGGTCTCGAGTACGGTCGCCGGGAAGAAGTCGACGCTGTCCTGCGGCAGGAATCCGCGCCGCCGCGCGCGCTCGCGCTGCGTGATGTGCGCGAGCGCCTTGCCGTCGTACGCAATCTCCCCGGCGGCGGGCGCGCGGATGCCCGCGAGCGTTGCGACGAGCGTCGTCTTTCCGGCGCCGTTCGGCCCGACAATCGCCCAGCACTCGCCGCTCGCCACTTCGAAATCGAGGTCGGCGACCAGGCGGCGACCGGCAATTGCGAGCGCGAGCCCGCGACACGACAAGCGAGGCGTCGTGCCCGTCACGCGCGCCCCCGAACCAGGAGCGCGAGGAATACCGGCACCCCGACGAGGGCGGTGATCACGCCGACCGGCAGCTGAACCGGCGCGGCAATGCTGCGCGCGAGCGTGTCCGCGAGTACGAGCAGCGCTCCGCCGGCCAGTGCGCACGCCGGCAGCAGCGTCCGCTGGTCGTTGCCGATGACAAGGCGCAGTGCGTGCGGGACGACGAGGCCGACGAAGCCGACACTGCCGGCGGTGGTGACGGCTGCTGCAGTCGCGAGCGCCGCGAGGACGCAGAGCAGGAGCGTGGTGCGCCCGATCGCGACGCCGAGGGCCGCGGCGACCTCCTCCCCGCGCGCGAGGACATTGAGATCGCGGGCGAAGGCCAGCGCGCCGATCACGGTCACGACGAGCGTGACCAGCGCAGGCGTGGCGAGCGTCGCACCACCCAGGTCGCCGATCAGCCAGAACAGCATCCCCTTGACCTGGGCATCGGGGGCGAGTGTCAGCAACAGCGCGATCAACGCGCCCCATCCCGCGGCGACGACGACGCCGGTGAGCAGGAGGCGCGACGCGGTCCACGGTGCCCGGTCCGCGCCGGTGCGCGCGAGCACGAACACCAGCAGCGTCGACAGAAGCGCCCCGGCCAGCGCCGCCGGGGTGACCAGTGCGGCCGCGCCGACGAGCATCGCACCCAGTGCACCCACCGCCGCGCCGCCCGAGATGCCCAGAACGTACGGGTCGGCGAGCGGATTGCGCAGCAGCACCTGCATCAGTGCACCGGCGAGCGCGAGGAGGCCACCCACGGCGAACGCCGCGAGCGCCCGCGGCAAGCGGAGCTCGCGCACGATCGCGACGTCGGTTTCCGGACTTCCCCCCGTGAATGCGCGCACGATCGTGCCGGCGTCGATCGCGACGCTGCCCACCGCGAGGGCGAAGGCCAGCGAAGCGAACGCCGCGACCGCGAGCGCCGCGAGCAGAAGAGCCGTCCGGCCCGGGGTCGCGCGATCGGCAAGGGGGGGTGCAGACATGATGAGCGCGGAAGGGTGCCATGCCGACCGGCGCACGCCCCCGCTGCTTCGATTATAGAGGCGCCGACACGACGAACCCGAAGCGACGCGCCGTCGACGCGCATCGGTCCGTCCTATAATCGCGATTGGGGGCCATGCGCATTGTCGGACATGAAGCGAACAGATCCCAGTCGATCCGAGCCCGGGCAAGACCGGCGACCCTGATGAACAAGGCATTCACGCGCGAATCCGAAGCCGACGACAACGAGGACATCGAATCGGTGTCGCCACTCCCTGCCGGCGCGCGCAATTACATGACGCCTGGCGGGTTCGCGCGGCTGTCCGCCGAGCTCGAGCATCTCGTCCAGAGGGAACGGCCGGAAGTCGTCGCGACCGTCGCCTGGGCGGCCGGCAATGGCGATCGCTCGGAAAACGGCGATTACATCTATGGCAAGCGGCGATTGCGCGAGATCGATCGCCGGATTCGCTTCCTGATCAAACGGCTCGATGCGGCCGAGGTTGTCGATCCGGCGGCCCCGCGCGACGGCGAGACGGCCGATCAGGTGTTCTTCGGTGCGACCGTGACGGTGGGCAACGCGAACGGCGAAGTGCGGAAGCTGTCGATCGTCGGCGTCGACGAGATCGACACCGCCCGCGGCTACATCAGCTGGGTGTCGCCGATGGCACGTGCCCTGCTCAAGGCGCGCGAAGGCGACAAGGTGCTCCTGCGCACGCCTGGCGGGGTCGAGGAAATCGAGATCGTCGAAGTCGCCTATGCGCCGCTTGCGACGAGCGTCGCCCCCGCGAGTTGACGCGGCGCGCGTCGTAGGGCTAGAGTGGTCCGATGAGCGCGCCGACCAAGCCCGACGATGTGCCGCCGCCCGGCGCGGTCGACCAGGACCTCGCGGCTCTGGAGCAGAGGCTCGCGTCTCTGCTGACGCACGCGAAGGCGCTCAGCGCCGCGAACGAGGCGCTGCGCCGGGGGCTCACCGCCGCGGAAACGCGCAACCAGGCGCTCTCCGAGCGCGTCGCCGAGGCGAAGCGCCGGTTGGACGCGCTGCTCGCGCGCCTGCCGGAGCCCGCCGAATGAGCGCCGCCGGCCGCCCAAGGCGCTCATTGCTCCCTCGCGGAGGGACGGCGCGCAGCGCCAAGGGTGCGCCGATGAGCGCCAAGTCCGCGGGTCCGGGCGAGCGCATGATGACGCTCGACGTTTCGCTGCTCGGCCGCGACTACAAGGTCACCTGCAAGCCTGGCGAGGAGGCCGAGCTGCGCGATGCCGTAGCGTTTCTAGACCGCCGCATGCGCGAGATCCGCGAGGGCAGCAAGACGAGCTCCACCGAGCGCATCGCCGTGATGGCGGCATTGAACCTCGCACACGACTTCCAGCGCGCACGGCTGCAGCCCGCGGCGGCGACCGACGCCTCGACGGCCCTCGCGCTGATTGACCCGGCCACGGCGCGGCGTAGAATCGCCAGCATGCGATCCGCGATCGATCAGGTGCTGTCGGGCCAGGAAAAGCTGCTCTGACGGACCGGCGCGTGTTGTGCGCGACGCGGACTGCGACCATGTTCCCTGCGGTGTTCGAGTTGTCCATATACTCTTTGAGCCAATGCTAGCTAGCGAGGTTGCCGCGTTTGCGGGCTGGTGTGCGCTCCTAAGCGGAAGCGCCTGAAGGCCCGGGTAGGCGACCCTCTTGAACCCAGGTTCAAGATGAGGGCAATACGGCACAGGCGGGGAACACCTTTTCCGGACGCGCGCTCGCAGCGCGCGGAGTGCTCCGAGTTACCGATCCGGCACTCGAGATTGCGGGTGGCGGCGGCTTCCTGATCATGCCCGAAGCCGCGCGCTCCGCGAAATGCACAGCCTGCGGAACCGAGTTGCCGGCGGGGGCCAAGTTCTGCCCCGAGTGCGCGCATCCGGTCGCGGCGGGCGGCGGCGCCAAGAACGTCGTCGAGCGGATTCTGACGATGGCGTCCGCGCTCGAAGGCGAGCGCAAGCTCGTCACGGTGCTGTTCGCCGACCTTAAGGGCTCGACCGAGCTCATCGCGGACCGTGATCCGGAAGAGGCGCGCAAGCTTCTCGATCCGGTGCTGGAACATATGTGCGAGGCCGTCGAGAAATACGGCGGCACCGTGAGCCAGGTGCTGGGCGACGGGATCATGGCGCTCTTCGGCGCCCCGATTTCGTGGGAAGACCACGCGGCAAGGGCATGTCACGCGGCGCTCAGCATGCAGGACCTCGTCCGCCATTACGGCGACGACATCCAGCGCACCTGTGGCGTGCCGATTCAGATTCGCGTCGGGCTCCATTCCGGTGAGGTCGTGCTCAATGTCAGCGGACACGGTCTGCACATGAGCTACACAGCGGTGGGCCGTGCCGTGCATGTCGCGGCGCGGATGGAGCAGATGGCCAAGCCCGGCTCGGTGCTCGCCACGGCCGAGACCGTCCGGCTCGCCGAGGGCTATATCGAGGCGCATCCGATCGGTCCGCTCCAGGTAAAGGGCTTCGAGCGTCCCATCGAGGTGGCCGAGATTCGGCGCGCCGCTGGCCGTGGATCCCGCTTCGATCATGCACCGGCCCGCGCCATGACCCCGTTTACGGGCCGCGCCGACGAACTCGAAAGGCTCCTCGGGTGGTTCAACGAGCTCATTGCCGAGGGCAGGGGCCGGCTTGCGGCGATTATCGGCGAGGCCGGGATCGGCAAGTCGCGCCTTGTACACGAATTCCTGCGCGCCGTTGCGCGGCGGAACGCGCTCGTTCTCGATGGCGGTGCCGCCCCCTACGGCAGCGGCGCCGGGTATCGGCCGGGCGTGCATATCCTGCGCCAGTATTTCAAGATCGGCGAGACCGACGATATCCGGACGCTGCAGGAGAAGGTCGCAGGCCGGATCGTTGCGCTCGACGGCGACGCCAACACGGTGGGCGTGCCCCTCCTCGCGCTGCTCCGAGCGCTCCCCGAAAACCACCGGTTCTTCGGATTGCCGGTGAGCGAACGTCGGCAGCGGGTTTTCGCCGCGCTCAAGTGGCTGGCCGACCGAATGACCGCCAATCAGCCGCTGGTCCTCGCCTATGAGGACCTGCAATGGGTGACCTCGGACACGCGCGACTTTCTCGATGCCTTTGTGCACGGACTGCCGCCTTCCACGCTCGTCTTGCTGACCTATCGCCCCGACTACGACGATGCCTGGATTGCCGACCGCGAGCGTCTCGAACTGCGCCTCGACGGGCTGGCGCCGGCGGCGACGCGGCAGATGATCACCGACCTCCTCGGCGCAGATGATTCGCTTGCGGCGATCAAGGACGAGCTCCCCAGGCTGAGCGGCGGCAATCCGCTGTTCATCGAGGAATACGTTCGCAGCATGGTCGACGCGGGCGAGCTGGAGGGCCAGGCGGGGCGCTATCGCCTGGCGGTGCGGCCGGGGAAAGCGATGATCCCGGCAACGGTCCGAGGCGTGCTGGCGGCACGCATCGATCGCCTCGCCCGCGCCGACAAGTTCGTGCTGCAAACTCTTGCCGCGGTGGGCGAAGTCGCAAGTGTCAGTCTACTGGAGCGCGTGAGCAGCCTGCCGGCCGATGAACTCAGGAAAGCGCTGCGCCGGCTGGAAATGGCGGGACTCCTCGTCGAACGGTCGGCCGCCGGGGTGCTCGCCTACGAGTTCAAGCACTCGCTCACCCAGGCGGTCGCCTATGACACGCTGCTGCGGCGGCGACGGCAGCAGCTGCACCTGAACATTCTGAAGGCTCTCGGCGGCAGCAACGAGGTCGACGTCCTGGCGCGCCACGCCGTATTGGGTGAGGCATGGGAGCAGGCGCTCACCTACCTGCGCGATGCCGGCCATCTTGCGGCGGCGCAGTTCGCGAGCGTGGAGGCCATCGCCTATTTCGAGCGTGCGCTCGCCGTGCTGGATCGCCTGCCGCCGGCGCAGCGCCTGCGGGAAACGGCTTTCGACCTGCACTGCGACTTGCGCAATGCGCTCGTCCCGCTGGGGCGGCATCAGCGGCTGCTCGAGGTGCTGGAGGAGGCGCGGCGCCTGGCCGAGGCGCTGGGCGACGAGCGACGCCTCGCGCAAGTCCTGTCCTTTCTCAGCAACTTCCACGGCAACGTCGGCAACACGGACCTCGCGCTCGAGACGGGCGAGCGGGCGCTGGTACTCGGAGAAGGCGCCGGCGCCGTTGACTTGCTGATCGTCGGCAACATGAGTGTGGGCGAGATCTACCGGACACTCGGCAACTATTCCAAGGCGCGCGAGTTTCTGAGCCGGGCCCTGACGCTGATCGGCCCCGACGCGGAAACCGACATGTTCGGACAAGTGGGTTTGCCGGCCGTGCGCGTGCGCAGTCATCTCGCCTGGACGCTCGCGGAACTGGGCGACTTCGAAAAGGCCCACAGTCTGGCGTCGGAGGGAATGCAATTGGCGGAGCAGTCGCAACACGCGTACAGCATCTGCCACGTCTGTCTCGGCCTTGGCGGCGTACGGGTGAGGGCAGGCGAATTCGAGTCGGCCATCACGATTCTCACGCGCGGACATGCCGTAAGCGAGCAGGTGCCGCTCTTGCGGCCACCCATTGCGGCCGACCTGGGAATTGCGCTCGCTCGTTGCGGGCGCATTGCCGAGGGCCTGGCGCACGCGGACGCCGCGGTCGCAGGGGCAACGCAGATGGGTCGAAAGAGTCGCCTTTCGCTGCTGCTCGTCAAGTGTGGCGAGATTCACCTGCTCGCCGGCGACCCCGCGGCGGCGATGCGGCTCGCCACGATGGCGCTTTCGCTGTCCACCGAACAGAAGGAGCGCGGCAACGAGGTCTACGCGCGCCACCTGTTGGGCGAGATCCACGCGACCGGGGCGTCGACGTCGGCACTGGCGCAACGCTGCTTTCTCGATGCGTTGCTGCTCGCCAGCGAGCTCGGCATGCGACCCCTCGCCGCTCACTGCCATGCCGGGCTTGCGCGCCTGTTTGCCCACGCCGGCGACCCCGAGAAAGCCCGTGAGCACCTGAGCGCGGCCGCGACGATGTATCGCGAGATGGCGATGCGATTCTGGATCGTAGAGCTCGAGCGCGAGACGGCATCGCTCGCGCTCGTCACCGGGGGCTGAGGACCCGATCCGCGAGCCGAATCATGATACTTTCTCGGTTGCCTCGGATACGGTAGGTGATGCCTTGCGCTACTGGCTGCTCAAGTCCGAGCCCGACGAGTTCTCGATCGATGATCTCGCCGCGGCGAAGAAGCGGACCATCCCATGGTTCGGCGTGCGCAACTACCAGGCGCGCAACTTCATGCGCGACCAGATGCGCCTCGGCGATCGCGCGTTCTTCTACCATTCGAGCTGCCCCGAGCCGGGAATCGCCGGTATCGTCGAGGTCACGGCGCAGGCCTATCCCGACGCGACGCAGTTCGACCGGAAGAGTCCCTATTACGACCCGAAGGCCACGCGCGATGCGCCGCGCTGGTTCAACGTCGACGTGACGCTGGTCGAAAAGCTGCGTTTCGTCCCGCTCGCCGACCTGCGCGCGCACGACGAGCTCGCGCGGATGCGGATCCTGCAGCGCGGCAACCGGCTGTCGGTCACGCCGGTCGACCCGGCGGAGTGGACATTCGTGCTGAAGCTCGCCGGCCGCAAACGCTAGCCCCGCCGACCGATGGATCCGGCGCTGATCGCCGCGTTGCTCGCCCTGGGCGCGGTAGTCGGGTTCCTCGCGGGGCTGCTCGGACTCGGCGGCGGGATGACGATGGTGCCGCTGCTCACGCTCGTCTTCACGCGGCGAGGGTTTCGCACCGGAGCACGTCGTGCACATGGCGATCGCGACGGCGACCGCCACGATCCTGTTCACGTCGGTCGCTTCGATGCGCGAGCATCAGCGGCACGGCGCGATCCTCTGGCCGGTCGTCGCCGCGCCTGGCACCGGGAATCATCGTCGGTTCCTTCGTCGGGTCCCCAGATCGTCGGCGGCATGTCGACGGGGTGGCTCTCCGCGTTCTTCGGCGCGTTCGTCGCAATCGCGGCGACGAACATCCTGCGCGACCGGAAGCCGAGCCCGTCGCGGCAACTGCCCGGTCGCAGTGGACTGATCGCGGTCGGCGGCGGCATCGGCCTCATTTCGAGCATGGTGGGCGCCGGTGGCGCATTCCTCTCGGTCCCATTCATGCGGGCGTGCAACGTCGCCATGCGCAATTGCGTCGCGACGTCGGCAGCGCTCGGATTGCCGATCGCCGCGGCGGGGACGATCGGCTTCGTCGTGGCCGGTTTCCCCCGTTCGGGGTTGCCGCGGTACACGGTCGGCTACGTCTACCTGCCGGCGCTGCTGGCGATCGTGGCGGCGAGCGTCATCTCGGCGCCGATCGGCGCGCGCGCGGCGCACCGGTGGCCGGTGCGCAAACTCAGGCGGGCGTTTGCCATCCTGCTGTACATGCTTGCCGCCTACATGCTCTGGAAATCGTTCGGCACATGGCGGCCGTGATTCGCTGCGCCGTCGGGGCGGGCACGCCGGCGAAACTTCCCGCAATGATGGGTGTATGCTGGCTCCCCCGGCGAATCGGAACGGGCGGCCGTGCGGCGGGCGAGCGTAGGGATCACGCCTTTGCTCCTTCGGGGGTCGAGGGCCGCGGCGACGTCGAGCGCACCGGGCTCGAGCGGCAATTTCCTGGCGGGCGTTTGCGCGATGCGGCACTGCCCGCCGAAGAAACCACTGTGGAGGGGAGTTCTCATGGCACGTTTGATCCATTGCGCTGCGGTGCTGGCAGCGGTCTTGGCCGCGGCGACGGTCGCACCACCGGCGCTCGCGGCCAAGACGGTCCTCAATGTCGGGATGGCGGCGATCGACGCGGGCAGGCTCGATCCGCATCTTTCGGCGACGACGCCGGACAAGGCGCTGTTCAACTGGATGTTCAACGGCCTCGTGCGGATGAAGCAGGGGACGATGAACCCCGATCCGGCGGTGATGGAAGGCGACCTCGCCGAGAGCTGGAAATCGTCGCCGGACGGCAAGCAATGGACGTTCAGCCTGCGCAAGGGCGTGCAATGCCATCACGGCTATGGCGAGTTCACCGCCGATGACGTCGTCTATTCGCTGGCCCGCTCCGCCGATCCCAAGCGTTCCGCCTTCTCGAGCGACTTCAAGGATTTCGACAAGGTCGAGGCGGTCGACAAGTACACGGTCAGGATCACGCTCAAGAACCAGGTGCCGAGCCTCCTCGGGCTGCTGATCAACTATCAGGGCGGCAACATGGTCTGCAAGAAGGCGGCCGAGGAGATGGGCGAGAAATTCATCCAGAAGCCGATCGGCACCGGTCCCTTCATGTTCGGCGAGTACAAGTCGAAGGAGTCGGTGACGCTTCGTCGCCAACCCGCAGTATTTCCGCGGCAAGCCGAAGCTCGAGAAGATCGTCTATCGCTACATCCTCTCCGACGCGAGCCGCGACCTCGCCTTCACGTCGGGCGAGATCGACCTCGAGTACGGGAAGCAGGATCAGACCTGGGTCGACCGGATGAAGAAGGAGAAGGACACGATCGTCGACGTCTTCGATCCGGGCGAGCTGTCGGTGCTCTATCTCAACGTCGACAAAGCCGCCGCTCAACGATCATTCGCGTGCGCCAGGCGATCGCCTATGCGATCGACCGCAATCAGATCTGTGCAGTTCAAGGGCAAGGACACCTCGCGCCCCGCCCAGTCGATCGTGCCCATCGGCTATCTCGGACAGAGCGCCGACGTGCCGCTCCTGCCCTACGATCCCGAGAAGGCGAAGGCGCTGCTCAAGGAAGCCGGCTATCCGAACGGGCTCACCATCAAGATCATCCACACCAACCTGCCCGGGATGCTGTCGATGATGGAAGTGACCCAGGCGCAGCTGCGCAAGGTCGGCATCAACCTCGACATGGAAGTGGTCGAGCACGCGACGTACCACGCCAACATCCGCAAGGACATGAGCCCGATCGTCCACTACAGCGCCGCCCGCTTCCCGGTCGCCGACGTCTACCTGACGCAGTTCTACCATTCGCGCAGCATCGTCGGCACGCCGACCGCGGTGACCAACTTCTCGCACTGCAACGACGCCGATGCGGAAATCGACGCCGCGCGCGTGGAGCCGGATACTGCCAAGCAGAAGGCGCTGTGGAAGACGGCGCAGCAGAAGCTGATGGCCAAGGTGTGCGGGATCCCGGTCTACGAGCAGCCGCAGATCTGGGCCCGGCGCGCGTCGCTCGATTTCGGCTTCCCGCTGAAGGGATCGTTGAGCCTCGGTCCGGTCATCGACGAGGGCACGCACTTCACGCAGTGATCGATGCGCATCCTCCCTCTCTCCCCGGGGAGAGGGAGGGGACGTGCGGGTAGCGCCCCATGCTCGGTTACGTTCTCAAGCGCCTGCTCTTCGCCATCCCGACGCTGTTCGCCGTGCTCAGCATCGTCTTCGTGCTGGCGCGCGTGCTGCCGGGCGATCCGGCGCAGACGATCCTCGGCGATCAGGCGAGCCAGGAGGCGCTCGCCGCCATGCGCCACCGCCTGGGCGTCGACAAGCCGATCGGCGCGCAGTACGTCGACTTCCTCGTCAACGCCCTGCGCGGCGAATGGGGCAGCTCGCTGGTGACCGGCAAGCCGGTCGTCGAGGAGGTGCGCAAGGTCCTGCCCTACACGATCGACCTGACGGTGACGGCGATCGTGCTGGGCGCGCTCGATCGGCGTGCCGCTCGGCGTCTGGTCGGCGCTGCGCCGCAATACCTGGGTCGACTATGTCGCGCGGATCGGGTCGCTCCTCGGCCTTTCGTTTCCGGCCTTCGTCTCGGCGATCCTGCTGCTCCTCGCCTTTGCCATCCAGCTGCGCTGGTTCCCGGTGATCAGCGCCGGGTCGCTCGACGATCCCGTCGAGCGCCTGCGCAGCCTCGCCCTTCCCGCCATCAATCTCGGCATCATCATGGCGGCCTATGTCACGCGGGTGACGCGCTCGTCGATGCTCGAGGTTCTGGGCGAGGACTACATCCGCACGGCGCGCGCCAAGGGCGTGCCGACGCGCGCCGTCATCTGGCGCCATGCCTTCCGCAACGGCCTCATCCCGGTGGTCACCGTCGTCGGCCTCTATCTGGGCATCCTGATCGGCAATTCGGTCCTGACCGAGATCGTCTTCAACCGGCCGGGGCTGGGCAAGCTGATGGTCAGCGCGCTCAACCAGCGCGACTACACGGTGCTGCAGGGCATGATGGTCGTCTACGCCTTCGCGATCGTGCTCGTGAACCTGCTGACCGATCTCACCTACGGCTTCATCGATCCGCGGGTGAAGCGGCAATGAGCGCGGAGCGACGATGACGCCGGCGCGCCGCGCGCCTCCTCGTACGTGCTGCAGCAGGTCGTCCGCGCCTTCAGCGCCAACGCGACGTCGTGGGTCGGCCTCGTCACCTTCCTTTTCGTCGTCGCGCTCGCGCTGCTCGCCCCGGTGATCTCGCCGTACGACCCGCTCGAGCAGGACATCCTGGCGCGGCTGCAGGGTCCGTCGGCGGCGCACTGGTTCGGCACCGATTCGTTCGGACGCGACATCCTCTCCCGCCTGCTCTGGGGCGCTCGCCTGTCGCTCGTCATCAGCACGGTCTCGATCCTCGCCGCGATGCTGATCGGCGGCATCATCGGGATCGTTTCGGGCTATGTCGGTGGCCGCTTCGACATGGTGGTCATGCAGGCGATGGACGTGCTGCTCTCGTTCCCGTCGCTCATCATGGGGCTGATGGTCGTGGCGATGCTCGGGGCCAGCATGGGCAATCTGATGATCGCCATCGCGCTGACCGCGATCGCCCCCTTCGCGCGCATCGCGCGGGCGCCGACGATCCTGGTCAAGGAGCGCGACTACATCGAGGCCTGCCGCGCGCTCGGCTATTCCGACCTGCGCATCATGACCATCCACATCCTGCCCAACATCGTCGCCGAGATCCTGGTCATGGGGTCGCTGTGGCTGGCCACCGCGATCCGCATCGAGGCCTCGCTCAGCTTCATCGGGCTGGGCGTGCGGCCGCCGACGCCGACCTGGGGCGGCATGATCCGCGAAGGCTTCGAGAACATCCTCGACAGCGCGTCGCTGTCGCTCTTTCCGAGCCTCGCCATCCTGCTCGTCGTCTTCTCGCTCAACATGCTCGGCGACGGGCTGCGCGACGCCATCGATCCGAAGCTCCGGGGCGGGAGCGATGAGCGCCGCCGGGCCGTCCCAAGGCGCGAATCACGCCCCCTCGGGGGTGTGGGGGTACCTCGGCGCGACGGCGGACGCCCCGATCCTGGCGGTCGAGAACCTCGTCACCGAGTTTCGCACCGGCGGCGGCTGGCACGCGGCGGTGCGCGACGTCAGCTTCGCGGTCCAGCACAACGAGACGCTGGCGATCGTCGGCGAGTCCGGCTGCGGCAAGAGCGTCACCGCACTGTCGGTCATGGGGCTCCTGCCGCCGGCCAACGGGCGGATCGCCGGCGGGCACATCCGCTTCGCCGAGCTCGACCTCGTCACGCTCGACGAGGAGGAGCTGCGCAGGATCCGCGGCGACCGCATCTCGATGATCTTCCAGGAGCCGATGACGTCGCTGAACCCGGTCCTGACGGTGGGCTTCCAGGTCGCCGAGGCGCTCTCCTACCACCGCGACATGGGACGCCGCGAGGCCGATGCCGCGGCGCTCGAGCTCCTCGATCAGGTCAAGATCCCGTCCGCGCGAGCGCGCTTTGCCGATTACCCGCACCAGTTCTCGGGCGGCATGCGGCAGCGCGTGATGATCGCGATGGCGCTCGCCTGCCGGCCGGAGCTGCTGCTCGCCGACGAGCCGACCACCGCGCTCGACGTGACCATCCAGGCCGAGGTGCTCGCGCTGCTCGCCGAGCTCAAGACGGCCTACGGCATGGCGATGATCTTCATCACCCACAACCTCGGCGTCGTCGCCTCGATCGCCGACCGCGTCGCCGCCATGTACGCCGGCGAGATCGTCGAGACCGCGCCGGTCGATGACCTCTTCGCCCGCCCGACCCATCCCTACACCGAGCTGCTGCTGCGATCGATTCCGCGCGTCGATCGCGATACGGGCGGCCTCACCACGATTGCCGGCCAGGTTCCGGCGATCAGCGCGATGCCCTCGGGCTGCCGCTTCGCGCCGCGCTGTCCGTTGCGCCAACCGGTCTGCACCCAGCGCGACCCGGTCCTCGTGCCGCTTCCCGGTGCGCCCGATCATCAGGTGCGGTGCTGGCTGCGCGCGCCGCCGGGCGAGGGTGGACATGCCTGACTCCGTCCTCACCGTCACCGGGCTGCGCAAGTTCTACACGGTGAAGCGCGGCTTTCCGCGCGTGCGCACCGTCACCGTCCGCGCGCTCGACGGCATCTCGTTTCACGTGCGCGACGGCGAGGCCTTCGGCCTGGTCGGCGAATCCGGCTGCGGCAAGTCGACGGCCGGGCGCGCCGGCCTGCGCCTGGTCGAGCCCGACGGCGGGGAGATCGTCTTCAAGGGCGAGAACGTGGTCACGGCGAGCAAGGCGCGCATGCGCGAGTTGCGCCGCAAGCTGCAGATCATCTTCCAGGACCCCTACGCCTCGCTCAATCCGCGCCGGCGGATCGGCAAGGCGCTGATCGAGCCGATGCGCGTGCACGGCGTTGCCGGCCAGGCGGAATGCGAAGAGCGCGCGCGAGCGCTGCTGGCCGAGGTCGGGCTTCCCGACAACGCGATGCTGCGCTTCCCGCACGAGTTCAGCGGCGGCCAGCGCCAGCGCATCGGCATCGCCCGCGCGCTCACGCTGGAGCCGGAACTGCTGGTGGCCGACGAGCCGGTCTCCGCCCTCGACGTCTCGATCCAGGCGCAGATACTGCTGTTGCTGCAGGGGCTGCAGGAGCGCCGCAAGCTCGCCTTCATCTTCATCTCGCACGACCTCGGCGTCGTCCGCTATTTCTGCCAGCGCATGGCGGTCATGTATCTCGGCCGCATCGTCGAGACCGGGCCGATCCCGGCGATCTTCCAGGAGCCGCTGCATCCCTATACCAAGATGCTGCGCGACGCGTCGCCCGTCCCCGATCCGCAGTACAAGGTGGTGATGCTGCGCATCGAGGGCGAGGTGCCTTCGGCGGTCAATCCGCCCTCGGGCTGTCATTTCCACCCGCGCTGTCCGCGCGTCATGCCGGTCTGCCGCGACGTCTATCCCGAATGGCGGCAGATCGACGGCGAGCGCGGCGTCGCCTGTCACCTGCACCAGTGAACGCCCCCACGCTACTGTGCGCTGCCCCCCGAGGGGGCACAGTGCCTTCGAGCGGCCTGAGCCGAGGACTGCTGTCACCGGAAGACCGCGTCGTCATGGTGTCGGGGGCCAATCGCGGGATCGGCCTCGCCGTGGCCCGCTGTCTCCACGCCAAGGGCTATCGCCTGAGCCTCGGCGGCCGCGACGTCGGCGAAACTCGACGCCGCGCTCGGCGGTCTCGACCGCTCGCGCATCCTCACCTGCGCGTTCGACGCGCGCGACCGCGCGAGCTGCGAAGCCTGGGTCGAGCGCACGGCGAGCCATTTCGGCCGCATCGACGGTCTCGTCAACAATGCCGGGATCGCGCTCAACGTCGGCATCGAGGATGACGACGAGGCGGCGTACGACGCGATGTGGGAGGTCAACGTCAAGGGGCCGCTGCGCCTCATCCGCCTCGCGATGCCCTGGCTGAAGAAATCGGGGAGCGGGCGCATCGTCAACGTCTCGTCGCTGTCCGGCAAGCGCGTGAAGAACGCCCACGCCGGCTATGCGATGAGCAAGTTCGCCGTCGTCGCCCTCACCCACGCGGTGCGCCGCCTCGGCTGGGACGCACGGCGTGCGCGCGACGGCCATCTGCCCGAGCTTCGTCGCGACCGACATGACCGCGGAGGTCACCGCCGTGCCGCGCGACGAGATGATCCAGCCGGCCGATCTCGCCGAGCTGGTTGCGACCGCCCTCGCGCTGCCGAACAACGCCGTCGTCGCCGAGCTGCTGGTCAACTGCCGGCTCGAGGACATGTTCTGATGGACGGCCCCCAATTCCGACGCGTCGCCGAGCACGATCGACCCGTCATCCGGTTCGCGATCGACGGCCGTTCCTGCGAGGCGCTGGCGGGAGACACGCTGCTGACCGCGCTCCTCACCAACGGGCGGCGGCTGCGCTCGGCGGAGTTCGACGACGGCGCGCGCGCGGGCTTCTGCCTGATGGGCGCCTGCCAGGATTGCTGGGTCAGCCTCGAAGACGGCACGCGGCTGCGCGCCTGCACGAGCTTCGTCGCCGAGGGCATGCGCGTCGTCACGCGCAGTGATGCCGACATGAGCGCGCCGGGCCGTCCCAAGCGCGAATTGCTCCCTCTCGGAGGGAAGGCGCGTAGCGCCAAGGGTGCCGTCAATGGGCGATAGGCCGCCGATCATCGTCGGCGCCGGCCCCGCCGGCATCCGCGCGGCGGCCACGCTCGCGGCCGCAGGGCTCGCCCCGATCGTCATCGACGAGGCGCCGGCGAGCGGCGGCCAGATCTATCGCCGCGCTCCGGCCGGCTTCACGCGCCCGTATCGCGCGATCTACGGTTTCGAGGCGGCGAAGGCGCGCCGCGTGCACGACGCGTTCGACGGCCTCGGCGGCAGCATCGACTACCGGCCGGGAACGCTCGTCTGGGATCTGCGGCAGGGCGCGCTGCACTGCCTCGTCCGGCGGGCGCAGCGAGCAGGTTCCGTATCGCGACATCATCCTCGCGCCCGGTGCGCGCGACCGGATCATCCCCTTTCCGGGCTGGACCCTGCCCGGCGTCTACACGCTGGGCGGCGCGCAGATCGCCTTGAAGTACCAGGGCTGCGCCATCGGCGCGCGCGTCGTCTTCATGGGCACCGGACCGCTGCTCTATCTCGTCGCCTACCAGTACGCGAAGGCGGGCGTCGAGGTCGCCGCCGTGCTCGACACCGCGCCCTTCGCCGCGAAGCGCCGCGCGCTGCCCGGCCTGCTGCGCGGCGGAGCGACGTTCGCCAAGGGCCTGTGGTACGTCGCGGCATTGCGCGCCCGCGGCATCGTCATGGCAAACGGCATCAGGCCGGTCGCCGCCGAGGGAAAGGACGCCGCGGTCTCGGCCTTCGTCTATCGCGACGCGGCGGGCGCGGAACGGCGGCTGGACTGCGACGCGATCGCCTTCGGCTTCGGTCTGAGCTCCGAGACGCAGCTCGCCGATCTGGCGGAGATTCCCTTCGCGTGGGACCCCGTGCAGCAGCAATTCCTGCCGGAGCGCGACATCGCCGGCCGCACGCCGCGTCGCGGGCGTCTATCTGGCCGGCGACGGGGGCGGCATTGCCGGCGCCGACGCCGCCGAGCTCGGCGGCGAGCGCGCGGCGCTCGCGCTGCTCGAGGATCGCGGCCATGCCGTCGACAAGGCGCGTGTGGCGGCGCTCGAGCGCGCGCTGCGGCAGATCGCCGAGGTGCGAGTCGGCGCTCGAGACCGCGTTTCCCTTTCCCGTCGATATCGCCGCCGCGATGTCCGACGAAACCATCCTCTGCCGCTGCGAGGGCGTCACCGCGGGCGAGTTTCGCCAGGCGGCGCGCGCGCTCGACGCCGACGAGATCAATCGTGCCAAGGCGTTCAGCCGCTGCGGCATGGGGCGTTGCCAGGGACGCGTCTGCGGGCCGGCCGCCGCCGTCGTGCTGGCGGCGGCGCTCGATGCGTCGCCCGAACAGCATCGGCAGGCTGCGCGGCCAGCCGCCGGTCAAGCCCATTCCGATGGCCGTGGGTTCATGAGTGCGCCGGTCCGCCCACGACGAGGCTCGCAGCGTGTGGGTTCGCGGGCGGGCTTAGGATGATGCATGCGCCCGCCCGCGAACCCGCACGCTGCGTCTGCGCCAATCCCTAGGGCCTGCCCATGACCGAGCGCATCACCACGGATGTCGCGATCGTCGGCGGCGGCACCGCCGGCTGCTCGACGGCACTGCACCTGCGCCGGCGTGGCGTGTCGGTCGTTCTGCTCGAGCGCGGGCTGTGCGGCGGCCAGGCGAGCGGCGTCAATTACGGCGGCGTGCGCCAGCAGGGCCGCGCGCTCGCCGAATTGCCGCTCGCGCGACGCTCGCGCGCGATGTGGGACCGGCTCGCCGAGATCGTCGGCACCGATTGCGAGTTCACGGCGACCGGCCACGTGAAGCTCGCGCGCTCCGACGCCGACATGGCGGAGCTCGAAGCCTATCGCGAGGCCGTCCGCCCGTACGGGCTGGAGCTCGAACTTGCTCGGTCGCGAGGCCCTGCGCAAGCGCTATCCATGGCTCGGCGATGCTGCGCTCGGCGGCTCGCTCTGTGCGGACGACGGACAGGCCAACCCGCGGCTCGTCGCGCCCGCCTTCGCCCGCGCCGCGCGGGCCGCCGGCGCCGACATCCGCGAGCACGCGCCGGTGACGGCGATCGAGCACGACGGCACGCGATTTCATCTGCGCACGGAGAGCGGTATCGAGGTCAGCGCCGCAACGCTGGTGAACGTCGCCGGCGCGTGGGGGCACGAGATCGCGGCGCAATTCGGCGAGCGCGTGCCGGAGGACGTGACCGCGCCGAACATGTGCGTCACCGAGCCGCTGCCCTATTTCATGGTGCCGAATTTCGGCGTCTGCGGCGGCGGGTTCTATGTCCGGCAGATTCCGCGCGGCAATGTCATCTTCGGCGGCGGGCGCGGCATCGCCGACCGCGAGCGGCTGCGCGCCTATCCCGTCGCCGCGAGCAGCCTCGATTCCGCGCGGCAGACGATCGCGCTGGTGCCGCGCCTGCGCCATGCGCAGATCATCCGCACGTGGACCGGCATCGAGGGCATCATGCCCGACGACATCCCGGTCATCGGCCCGAGCCGGACGACGCCGGGGCTCTTCCACGCGTTCGGCTTCTCCGGCCACGGCTTCCAGCTCGGCCCGGTGATGGGCGCCGTGCTCACCGAGCTCATCCTCGACGGGACGACGCCGACGCCGATCGCCGACTTCGACATCGGCCGGTTCGCGGCCTGAGAAGCCGGCAACTTCCCGCTTTGAACCGTGTCAAACCAAGGGCGAAGCTCAACGACCTGGGTTCACTGCGCGAGTAGCGTGGGTGCGCGTCGGCAATATTCGTTGCGGTCTCTGCCAGTTCTTTCGCCAATCTGCGCCTTGATGCTCACGCCGCGTTTCAGGAGTCTTCGAATGAACCGAAAAATTCTTCTTGTCGGCTCCGCCGTCGTGCTCGGGATGGCGATCTTCGTCGGCGTGCTGCTGTACATGAGCGGGAAAACGCAACCATCAGCGCCGGCCGTCGAGCGCAAGCAGGCCGGCCTGGTGCAGTTCTATTCACCCACGCTCGGCAATCCCGAGGCCAAGGTGCACATCGTCGAATTTCTCGACCCCGCGTGCGAGACCTGCGCGAGCTTCTATCCGCACGTCAAGCAGATCATGGCCGCCAATCCGGACAAGGTCCGCCTCACGCTTCGCCTCGTGCCGTTCCACAACGGCTCGGATTATGTGGTGAAGGTCCTGGACGCCGCCCGCAAGCAGGGCAAGTTCTGGCAGGCCCTGGAGGCATTGCTGGCCAGTCAGTCCTACTGGGCGCGGAATCACACCGTGCAGCCGGAGTTTGTCTGGAAGCCGCTGGAGGGCCTGGGGCTGAACATGGAACAGCTGAAGGTCGACATGAATGCCCCGGAAGTGGCGCAGCGAATCGAGCAGGAGCTCAAGCGATGCCAAGACGCTGAAGGTGACGCAGACGCCCGGAGTACTTCGTCAACGGGCGCCCGCTGCCGAGCTTTGGCCTGGAGCAGTTGCAGAGCGCTCGTCAGGGAAGAAGTGCAAACGGCGTATCGATGATCAGCGTGAAGTGTCGAGCGTTGCCGGGTTGACGTCTCCGCATTGCCTACGCTCACGAACCTATAATGCGCTTCCTTTCCTCGCCCACCCGAGTCGCGGCGCTGCTCGGACTCGTCTGCACCAGTTTCGTCGGCGCAAGCTACTTTGTCCAGCACGGAATGGGCATCGAACCGTGTCCGCTGTGCATCATTCAGCGGTTTACGTATCTTGGATTGATACCTGTCTTCTTCCTCGCGGCGATGGCGCCCGCCGACGGCCGGACGCAGCGCGCTCTGCTCTGGACCGCGGCCATCCTTGCGCTGGGCGGATTGGGAATCGCGGGTTACCAAACCTACCTTCAGCTTTTCCGGCGCCGCTGGTCGCGCAGTGCAGCGCCAGCCTGTCGTACATGCTCGACAGCATGGCGGTCACCGAGGTGCTCGCCAAACTCCTGCATGCCAGTGGGGACTGCTCGACGTCCTTCAAGGTGCTCGGGCTTACGCTGGCGCAGG
>CAWAOF010000003.1:0-141282 GCA_963783525.1 uncultured beta proteobacterium | reverse complement strand
CCGGGGAGCTGCCCGACGATCGCCGCGAACGCGACGACGTTGAGCGCGAACCCGAGTGCGAACAGATGCCGCGGACCGCAGACCGTAGCGGGCCGATTCGCGTCGCGAACATGCCGAGCGCGAGATAAGCCGCGAGCATCGCGATCGCCCATCCAGAAGAGATGGCCGGCTGCGGCGTCACGATCGAGACCGTTGACCTCGATGAGCCAAGGCACCGACCACAGTCCCTGCAGCGCGAAGACGAACTGGTGCAACAACCGGCAAGCGGCGCGATCCACCAGAACCGCGGATGGGGAACAGGCTGCGCACGCCTGCCCACTGCACGGCGAGACTCTGGCCTTTCGACGGACCTTGCGATGTCGGGCACGCGCAGCCAGATCCACGCGGCGGCGACGAACGTCAGCAGCGCGCAGGCCGGCGAACAGCGTGCGCCAGTGCATGTAGCGCAGCGCGAATTCCGTGGGCGTGGCCGCCGCGAGCGCGCCTGCGCTGCCAGCCGTCATGATCCAGCCCGCCAGCGACGCCTGCTGCTCCGCGCGGCGCCCAGGCGGCGATCGCCTTCAGCGGCGCCATCAGGCAGACGGCGACCCGGCGCCGATCAGCGCGCGCGGCGACGACGAGTCCAGCGTGGATTCCGTCAGCGCGAAGAAGAGCGCGCCCGATCCCGGCCGAGCACGCAGCAGCGAGGACTCGACGCGGCGCGGCCGATGACGATCGAGCAGAACGCCCGGCCGGCAGCTGGAACAGCGGCAAAGGCGACGAAATAGGCGCTGGTGAGAAGTCCGAGCGCGGCCGGGGCCAAGCGCAGGTCGTGCGTCAGCTCCGGCGAAACCACGGCGTCGACCGTCCGGTAGCAGGTACGACAACAGATACGCGCGCCCAGAAGGCGCTGAAGATGTGGCGCGTGTTCAATATCGAAGGCGAAGGCAAGCGGCGTCAGCGCCGGCGTAGCGATCTGGAGAAGCTGCGCCATGTCGATCGGCGGAACTTCGCCCGCCAGGATCCGGCGATCAGCTTGCCGGTGACCGGCCCGAGGCTCAGCCCCATCATCGCGTGGCCGGTCGCGATGGCGAGGTTCGCGTACTTCGCGCGTGCGACCGAGGTAAGGCAGGCCGTCCGGCGAGCACGGACGCAGCCCGCGCCACGGCCGGATGCCGTCGAAATCGGCGGCCGGAACTCGGGATAGTACGCGGCGCCGCCTCGATGATGCCGCGCACGCGGACCGGGTTGATGGCCTCGTTCAAGCCCGGCGATTTCCATCGTGCCGCCGAAGCGGAGCGCGCCGCCCATCGGCGTCACCGCCACGCGCGCCTCGGTCAGGATCGAGCAGATCGCGGGCAGCTGGCGCGGATGCGGGCAGCGTGAGGCTGTAGCCCTTGCCCGCCTGCATCGGCAGCGTGAGGCCGAGTCCGCGCGCGAGCAGCGGCGACCACGACGCCGCCGCAGAGCACGAACTCGTCGGCTCGATACTCGCCCCGTCGTGCGTCGCTACGGCGCACGACTGCGGTCGCCGCTCGACGCCGCCAGCCGGTGACCTCGGTGTTCCAGACGAACTCGCACCGCCAGCGCCGCGGCAGCTCGGCCTGCAGACTCGCGCACGAATCGATCGGGCGTGAGGTGGCAGTCCTGCGGGAAAGTAGACGGCGCCGGCGATGTCCATCCGCACGCCGGGATCGAGCGCGGCCGTCTGCCTGCGCGTCGAGCACCTCCGCCGGCGATGCCGAGCGCGTCGGCCCATCTCCGCGGTCCTGGCTTCCTCGTCGAGGCGCGTGCCGTGTCCGGCACAGCATGCAGCAGGCCCTTGCTTCACGAGGCCGAAGTCGCTGCCCGGCAGCGCGGCCAGCTCCTCGTAAGCAGCCGCGGCTGGCGAGACTCAGGTCGCGCAGCAGCGGCGCGCGCGCGTCGACGTGCTGCGGCGTGGCGGCGCGCCAGAACCTGAAGCCCCAGGCGAGCAGGTCCGGCGACAGGCGCGGCTTGATGTAGAACGGCGACGCGGGATTCCACATCCACTTGAGCCCGAGCGCCACCATCCCGGGCGCGGCGAGCGGCACGAAGTGGCTCGGCACGATCATGCCCGCGTTGCCGAACGAGCAGCCGTCGCGCCGCTCGGCATTGCGCTCGACGACGCGTCACGCGCGAAGCCGCGCCGCGCGCAGTAGTACGCGGTGCAGAGCCCGATGACGCCGCCGCCGACGATGACGACGCGTTTGCCCATCTAGCGGGTCGGGACTGGCAGCGGTCCGAGCCGATGCCGCCGGCAGAAGCGGATCGCGTTCGTCGAGCAGCAAGCGTTCGCCTCGGCGTTGACGAACGCCGTGCCGGTGATCGTCGGCTCGATCTGGTCCCGCCGCGCGATCGAGCCAGCGAAACGTGCCGGTGAACGTGCTGCCGATGATGCTCTCCTGCACCCACGCCTCGCCTTCGGCCAGCTTGCCGTCGGCGGCGAGGCAGGCGAGCTTCGCGCTGGTGCCGGTGCCGCAGGGCGAGCGGTCGTAGGCCTTGCCCGGGCAGAGCACGAAGTTGCGCGAGCTCGCCCCGGCCGCCGTCGGCGGGCCGAACAGCTCGACGTGGTCGACGTCCGGGATAGCCCTGCGCGTTCAGCGCCTGCCGGACCCGCCAGGCGTAGTCGGTCAGTGCGTCCGACGTTCGCGAGCGACAGGTCCTGCCCGTGGTCCGCGACCAGGAAGAACCAGTTGCCGCCCCACGCCACGTCGCCGGTGACGGGGCCGATGCCGGGCACGTCGACGGTCACCGCCTTGCTTCGCGCGCCAGCTCGGCACGTTGGCGACCGAGACCTCGCCGTCGGGATGCAGCGTGGCGGTGACGACGCCGACCGGGCGTCTCGATGCGATGCTCGCCGGCGCCGATCCGGCCCGAGGTGCGCGAGCGTCGCCACGAGGCCGATCGTGCCGTGGCCGCACATGCCGAGGTAGCCGACGTTGTTGAAGAAGATGACGCCGGCGGCGCAGGACGGGTCCATCGGCGGCACGAGCAGCGCGCCGACGAGCACGTCCGAGCCGCGCGGCTCGTTGACGACGGCGCGAGCGGAACCGGTCGAACTCGCGCCGGAACCGCTCGCGGCGCTCCGCGAGCGGGCCGGCGCCGAGATCGGGGCCGCCGGCGATGACCACGCGCGTGGGTTCGCCGCCGGTGTGCGAATCGATGACTTCGATCGTGCGGTGCATGCTGCGGGTCGACGATGCGATGAGGAGGCAGTCCGCGCTGCCGGTTCGCGCGCTGCGCCTCGGCCGGTACGTTGAGCGGTGCCAGCACCGACGTCCGGATCGCTATTACAGAATGTGCGCTGCCATGATTCAGGAGTGCGGACATGCGCAGCAGGTCGCCTGGGAAGGTGTCTTCCCCGCCGTCACCACGCAGTTCCGCGACGACCTCTCGCTCGACATCGACGCCACCGCGCGCGTCATGGAGGGCCTGATCCGCGACGGCGTGTCGGGCCTCATCGTCTGCGGCACCGTGGGCGAGAACTGCTCGCTCACCAAGGCCGAGAAGATCGCGGTGATGGAGGCGGGCGAAGGCGGTCGCGCGCGGCCGCGTGCCGGTGCTGAGCGGCATCGCCGAGTTCACGTCCGCCTTCGCGATCGACATGGCGAAGGAGGCGGCGCGCATCGGCCTCGACGGCGTGATGGTGATGCCGGCGCTCGTCTATTCGTCGAAGCCGCACGAGACCGCCGCGCATTTCCGCACCGTCGCCGAGCGCGACCGACCTGCCGGTGATGGTCTACAACAATCCGCCGATCTACAAGAACGACGTCACGCCGGAGATCCTGGCCTCGCTCGCCGATTGCGAGACGATCGTCTGCTTCAAGGAATCCTCGGGCGACACGCGGCGCTTCACCGATCTCTCGCAACCTGGTCGGCGATCGCTTCGTGCTGTTCGCCGGGCTCGACGACGTCGTCGTCGAGAGCATCATGGTCGGCGCCGTCGGCTGGGTCTCGGGCCTGTCGAACGCGTTTCCGCGCGAAGGCGAGACGCTGTTCCGGCTCGCCCGCGCGGGCCGCTACGCCGAAGCGATGAGCCTCTACCGCTGGTTCATGCCGCTGCTGCACCTCGACGCGCGGCCGGACCTCGTCCAGTGCATCAAGCTCTGCGAGCACATCATGGGGCGCGGAACGCACCTCACCCGCCCGCCGCGGCTTCCGCTCGACGCCGCGGAGCGCGCCGCGATCGAGGCGATCGTGCAGCAGGCGCTCGCGACGCGTCCGAGCGCTGCCGGACGTCGGGCTGAAGGCGCGCCGCCTGAGGCCGGTGGCAGCCGTCAGCTCCGGAAGATGAAATAGACCGCGCCGAGCAGGCACAGCCCGGCCCACAGGTAGTCGAGCTTCACCGGCTGGTCCATGTACAACACGGCGAACGGGACGAACACCGTCAGCGTGATCACCTCCTGCAGGATCTTGAGCTGCGCCAGCGACATCACGCGTAGCCGATCCGGTTCGCCGGCACCTGCAGCAGGTACTCGAACAGCGCGATCCCCCAGGACACCAGCGCCGCCGTCCACCATGCGCTGCCTGCAGGTGCTTCAGGTGCCCGTACCACGCGAACGTCATGAACAGATTCGATACGCGTGAGCAGCGCGGCGCTGGCGAGCGCCGGATGCGCGGTGATCGGTGCGAACGAGTTCATCGGCGCGTGTCCCCGGATTCGCGGACGCGGCGCCCGCAGATGGGGCGGAATTATCGCCGATAGGGTGCCGCTCGCGACGCGGCGCGGTCGCGCGCGCTTCTCGCGCGCGTCAGCCCGTCCCGTCGCGCGCCCGGAATCGCGTGCCCGCCGGAAACGCGATCGAACGCCCCGCCAACACCTCCAGCACCTCGGCATCGTCGGCGAGCGTCCGGCGCGTGACCTCGCCGCCGCGGTCCTCGCTGTATTCGCGGTCGCGCAGAATTCGCCGCACGTCGGCGCGATTCGCTGCGCGGTGAGTGTACCTGCGTGAACTGCGACGACGGATGGGTCGACGTGTAGTGATTGGCGAGCTCGTAGTCGACCCGGTGCTGCGCCTCCTGCGTGAACGCGTAGAGATGCTCCCACGCCGTGCCGCGCGAGCGACTGCAGCACCCGCTGCCCTTCCTCGTCGACGAGACGGAACGCCAACGCGTGCTGGCGTGAGTCCGAGCGCGCGCTCGAACGGCACCGGCAAGAGCAGCCCCGCCGCGCCGAAGCCGACGTCGGCGAGCCACCGCGCGTCGTCGATCTCGACGCAAAGCGTCATGTGCGTGCGCGGCCGCAGCGCGGCCGAACCCAGGCGCACGCGCGCGGCGAGTCGCGTCACCCCGAAGCCGCAGTGCCTGCAGCACCGCGGAAAACAGCAGGTTCTGCTCGAAGCAATAGCCGCCGCGCCGACCCGCGACGAGCTTGGCCTGCAGGCTCGCCAGATCGAGCGCGATCCCGCGACCGAGAAGGATGTCGAGATTCTCGAACGGGATGTGCGTGACGTGGGCGACGTGCAGCGCCTCGAGGGTCGCCGCGACGCGCGAGAGCGCCCGACCAGTCGATCCGGCGCAGGTAGGCGTCCAGGTCGAGGCCCGCCGGCATCGTCGTTCCAGCGCTCGCCCGGTCGCCCGAAGGCGCTGAACGGCCCCCCGGGGGCCAGCGAGCGTGGGGGCCGTCATCCTAGGCGAGGGTCAGCGTGACGCCCGGAAGCCCCAGCGCACCGTAGTCGGACGTCCACGTTTCCCCCGGCACGACCGGCCACGCATCGGTGATCGTGCCGGTCGTCACGATCTCGCCGGCGGCGAGCGGCGGGAACTGCGGCTGCTGCGCGAGCACGCGGGCGAGATGGACGAGCGCGAGCGCGGGGCTGTCGAGCACGTTGGCGCCGACGCCGCGTGTCGATCACCGGCCTCCGCACGCCGCAGCGTCAGCGCGAACGTCGGCAGCGCGGCCGCGAGCGTCGGCGCGATTCGCGATCGGTCACCGCAACGGGCGTGCCGACGACGAGCGCACCGTGCAGGCCGAAGGCCGCCGTGCAATCCGCTGCCGCGAACTTCCAGTCCGGGGAAGTGGCTCTGCACGATCTCGAAGCCCGGCGCGATCCACTCGACCGCGGCGAGCACGCGCGTCGCGCATCGTCGGTGACCGGCACGGTCGCCGCAAGCCGAACACGACCTCGGGCTCGATCCGCGGCTGCACGAACGGCGCGAGCGCGAGCGTCGCGCGATTCGCGACGCGCATGGTGGACGGTGTGCGCCCACACGTGCGCCCACATCGGCAGGTAGACGCCGTAGCGCGCCCAGATCGTGCGGTTCGTGAAGCCGATCTTGCGGCCGACGGGTCGCCAGCCGGCCGCGACGCGCCGTGCCTCGATCTCGCGCAGCACCGCGTAGCCCGCCGCGACGTCGAAGGCCGGGTCGCTCGCCGTGATCGGCGCGAGCGTCGTCACGCCGTCGTACGCGGCGATCAGCCGGTCCGCGACGCGCGTCGATGTCGGTCGGCGCCGCCGTCAACGCAGCGAAGCCCAGCGCCCGCAGCAGCGACGACCCGCCGGTCCAGAGCGCGGTCGCGACGACCATGCCGATCACGGCGGCGAGAAGCGCGCCGAATACTCCGTCGATACCCCAGCGCCGTCACGGCCGACCACGCGGCGATCGCGCCGCCGACGCCGCAGACGAAGATGCCCAGGATGCTGCCGAGCGATGCCGCGCTGAGGGGAGGACATGAGCGCCGATTCGGCAAGAGGCGACGCGACTGGTACTTCGACTTCCGCGCCGCGATCCAACCGGCACGTCGCCCGGGCGCATCAGGCCTTGGGACGGACGACCGGCTTGGGCGGAGGTCGACGTCGCCAGCGCTCGCGCGGAGCACGGCGATGCCCTTCAGCATGATCTCGAACCCGAGATCGAAGGTCGAGTCGA
Organism: uncultured beta proteobacterium; assembly: GCA_963783525.1. Taxonomy (GTDB): domain Bacteria; phylum Pseudomonadota; class Gammaproteobacteria; order Burkholderiales; family Casimicrobiaceae; genus CAIWHR01. The sequence continues at coordinate 134,412 of CAWAOF010000003.1, read as the reverse complement.
AATGCGGACCGCTTGAAGAACGGCGCCGCGGCTCGCGAGGTGCGGGCATTCGCGGTCGATGAATTGCGTCGGTGACGGGCTCCGCCGCCGACGGGCCCGCCGCATAACCCGACGTTTCGTCGAGCGCGGCGCCGATCACGTAATAGCCGAAGATGCGGAACGCCTGCGCGGCCAGCCGGTCGTCGGGCAGCGGCGGCGTGGAAGTGGCGGAGCATGCGCTCGATGAAGGCGACGCCCGCCGGCATGTTGAGGCGATGCAGCGCGACGAGGTGGAAGAGTCGCGGATGGCGATGCGCCATCGCCCGATACTCCCAGCCGAGGAAGCGCAGCCGGTCGATCGGATCGAGCCCGACGGAGGCTCCCGGATGCCGGCGAGCGCATGCTCCACCATCGCGTCGAGCAGATGCTGCTTGCTCGGGAAATAGTGATAGATGCTCATCGCCTCGCAGCCGAGCGCTTCGCCGAGCCGACGGAGTCAAGGCCGGCAGGCCGCGCTTCGTCGACCAGCCGGAGTGCCGCCGCCGACGATGCGTTCGCGCGACAGCGGAACCCGGGCCGCGGGGTGCCCGCCGCGCATCCGCCAGCCGCCCGCGGGCAGAACGTGGCGGCCCGGCCGCCGAGCCGGCCGTCTTCGGCGATGCCGCAGCCCACATGCGATCGTCGCCGCCGCCCCGGCTCTGTAATCTTCGCCACCGTCACCTCCGCTTGCAATCTTACATTGTAAGGGTATAGTTACGCAAGGCTTACGCTGTAAGATCCTCGCGATCCGACCCCGGGACCCCGTTCGACGATCGCGGAGGAACCCATGGAAACCGTCGACATCATCGGGCTGCTCGTCCCCGTCACCTATTTCGCGTTTCTGCTCGACCGAGCGGCTGCTGGCCGGCGCGCGCGTTCCCGCCGCGACCCGGCTGGCAGTGGATCGGCGTCGGATTCCTGCGTGCTCTTCAGCACGATCGGCGACCGTCGTCCCGCTGCTGATTCCCGAGGCCTGGCTCGCGCAGCACCGGCTCTTCGACGGCACCGGCCTCGGCGTCGTCGGCGGCACGCTCGTCGGCTTCTTCGTGCTGGAGGGCTTCGTCTACGCGTGGCACCGCACTGCGCACAACGTCGGCTTCCTGTGGCGCGGCTTCCACCAGATCCACCACAGCCCGCAGCGCGTCGACATCGCCGGCTCGCAGCTGTTCCATCCGACGGAGATGGTGGCGTAGACGCTGCTGCAGCTCGTGGTCGACCGTGATCGTGCTCGGCCTCGACCCGCTCGCCGCCGCGCTGACCGGCTACCTGGTCGCGTTCACGGCCTCTTCCAGCACTGGAACGTGCGCACGCCGCAGTGGATCGGCTACCTGATCCAGCGCCCCGAGGCGCACTGCGTCCACCACCGGATGGGCGTGCACTAGTACAACTACGCCGACCTCCCGGTCTGGGACATGCTGTTCGGCACCTTCCGCAATCCGGCGCGAGTTCCACGGCGAGTGCGGCTTCGAGGCCGGCGCCGACCGGCGGATGGGCGCGATGCTCGGGTTCGCCGACGTCAACGCGCCGCTGTACGGACGCGGCAGCCTCGGCGCGAAGGCCGAAGCCCGACGCGCAGTCGGCGCCGGCCGCCTCCGGCGCCGACTGAGCCGGGCGCGAGGCGGCTTCCGCCCGGCGAGACTTCCCTGATGCAGGAACCGCCGATTCGCGGGATAATTGACGTCCATTTTTCCGGAGGCCCCCCATGAGCGAGCAGAGAGAAGTCGTCATCCTTAGCGGCGTGCGCACGGCGATCGGCGATTACGGCGGCAGCCTGAAGGACATCGCGCCGAGCGACCTCGCCGCGCGCGTCGTCAAGGAGGCGGTCAGCCGCGCGAAGATCGATCCGAAGGACGTCGGCCAGGGCGTGTTCGGCAACGTCATCAACACCGAGCCGAGGGACATGTACATCAGGCGCGCCGCGTGCGATGGAGGCGGGCGTGCCCGCACGACCCGGCCATTGAACGTCAACCGGCTGTGCGGCTGCGGCGCCAGGCGATCGTGTCGGCGTCCAGGCCCTCCGCCTCGGCGACGCCGACTTCGCGGTCGCCGGCGGTGCCGAGAGCATGTCGCGCCGCCCTACGCGCTCGCACGACGCGCGCTGGGGCCAGAGGATGGGCGACACCCAGGAGCTCGACATGATGGTCGGCGCGCTGACCGACCCGTTCGACACCGTCCACATGGGCGTCACCGCCGAGAACGTCGCGGCCGAGAGCCAGATCACCCGCGAGGCACCAGGACGCCTTCGCGGTCGAGAGCCAGAAGCGCGCCGCCGCCGCGATCACGGAAGGCCGCTTCGCCGACCAGATCGTGCCCGTCGAGATCAAGAGCAAGCAAGGGCCGGTCGCGTTCGACACCGACGAGCACTCCGAGGCGATCGACCGCCGAAGGCTGGCGCAAGCTGCGGCCGGCGTTCCTCAAGGAACGGCACCGTCACCGCCGGCAACGCGTCCGGCATCAACGACGGCGCCGCCGCGGTCGTGCTGATGCGAGAAGGCGGCGGCGGCGAAGAAGGGCCTGAAGCCGATGGCGCGGTTCGTCGCCTACGGCCATGCCGGCGTCGACCCGAGATCATGGGCATCGGGCCGATCCCCGCGGTGCAGAGCGCGCGCTCGCGAAGGCCGGGCTGACGCTCGACCAGATCGACGTGATCGAGTCGAACGAGGCGTTCGCGGCGCAGGCGCTCGCCGTCGGCCAAGGAGCTCGGCCTGGATCCGGCGAAGGTCAACCCGAACGGCGGTGCGATCGCCCTCGGCCACCCGATCGGCGCGACCGGCGCGATCCTGACGGTCAAGGCGATCTACGAGCTCGAGCGCACCGGCGGCCGCTACGGCCTCGTCACCATGTGCATCGGCGGCGGCCAGGGCATCGCGGCGATCATCGAGCGCCTGTAGTCCCCGCGGGCGAGCGCGGGGACGAGAGCCCCGCGGCAACCGCGGGGTTTTTGTTGGGTTCATCGAGTTGCGCGCGCGACGTCGCCCCGAAGCGCACGGCGTGCTTGCCGTTGCCCCCCCTGTGTGGGGTGAAATGCTCGGCGTTGCCCGTTCACCGCGGGGCCACGTGGAGCGTCGACGATGCTAGCTTTCTTCCAGGGCCGCAAGGAAACGCCCCGTCTGGGCACGCTCCGCCAGCTCGCGCTGTTCTCGACTTTGTCGCGGCTCGAGTTGCGCGTCGTCGATGGCCTGCTGCACGAGCGCCGCTTCCTGAAGGGCGAGATCATCTTCGACGAGGGCGAGGAGGGTCAGGCGCTGCACGTCGTCATCACCGGTCGCGTGCTGATTTGCAAGCAGGGTGAACCCGAGACAGGCCGGATCGCGGAGATCGGCGCCGGCGTCGCCTTCGGGGAGCTCGCGCTGCTCGAGAACGCGCCGCGCGCCCTGCAGGCGCGGGCGGAAGAGGATTGCGTCGTGGCGTCGCTGTCGCGCGGCGACCTCGAAAGCCTGCCCGTGACGCACGCGGTGATCGCGTCGAAGATCCTGCTGCAACTCGCGCGCCAGCTCGGGCGGCAGCTGCGCGAGTGCTCGCCCTCGGCTGCGCGCGGGCCGTTATGACGACCGCGCGCAACGCGAGCATCGGCACGAGCCCGTACCTGTCGTCCGGACCCCTGGTCTGGGTGGCCACGATCGCCTGCACGACGCTGCTGCTCGCGATGCTGAAGCAGGCGCTGTGGCTCGTCGTGCCGTTCCTGTTCGCGATCATCCTGTACTACGCGCTGTTCCCCGCCGTCCGGCGCCTGACGCTCGCCGGGGTCGACCGGGAGACGGCGGCGGCGATCGTCGCCGGAGGATTTCGGTCGCCGCGATCGCGGCGATGGTGCCGAGGCTGCCCTGGCTCGCCGCGCAGGCCGTCAGCGGCGAGGAGGCGTTGTTCCGCTACATCGCCGGCGGCCGGGGGCTGGCCGATCGATCGCTGCGCATGCTGGAGTCCAGTTCCGATTCCTGAAGGAAATGGACTTCCACGCCGAGATGAGCCGGAAGATGGCGGAGTTCGGCGGAAGCTACGTCAAGGAGCACCTGACGGACGCGCTGCTCGCAACGGCGGCCTGGTTGCCCGCGCTGCTGCTGGCGCCGTTTCTCGCGTTCTTCTTTCTTCGCGACGGCCGGCGGTTCCTGAAGTTCCTGGGCGAATCGGTACCGAACGCGTACTTCGAACGGACGCTGTACATGGTCGACCGCGTGGACGCCACCGCGCGCGCCTATTTCCAGGGCCTGCTGAAGCTGACGGCGATCGACACGATCTGCCTCGCCGTCGGGCTGGCCGCGATCGGCATGCCGAGCGCATCCGCGCTCGGCCTGCTGTCCGCGGTGCTCGCCTGGGTGCCGTTCATCGGCTCGGTCATCGGCTGCGTGATCGTGGTGCTGGTCGCCGCCACCGATTTCCCCGACAGTCCCTGGGTCGTCTATGCCGCCATCGGGCTGTTCCTGTTCGTGCGGCTGCTCGACGATTTCGTATTCATGCCGTTGACGATCGGCCGCAGCCTGCACATGCACCCGCTGCCGACGGTGCTGCTGATATTCGTGGGCGGGGCGGTCGCGGGGGTTCCCGGGCTGATCCTGGTCCTGCCGCTCGCCGGCGTCGTGATGGTGGTCGCCGGCACGATCGGCGGCATCGTCAACGACCCGCGGTTGCGCGCGCGGCACGCGTTCGCGAAAGCCGCTGCGCGCGCGGCGCATCACCGCCGACCTGCAATCCTGAAGAGCACGACAACCGCGCCCTTTTCGGGCCCGGCCGATAGAGGAGATCTCCAATGACAGCTTCGGCACTGCGCATCGGCATCGCGGGGGTGGGTCGACGGGACGCCATCATGCGGCGAACCTCGCGCATCGCGTACTCGGCGCGGAGCTAGTCGCCGCGTGCAGCCCCGTTGCCGATGAGCTCGCCTGGGCACGCGAGACGCTCGGCGTCGGGCACGGCTACGCGGACTATGCGCAGCTGCTCACCCACCCCGGCCTCGACGCCGTATTCCTGGCCACGCCGACGACGCTGCACGCCGACCAGATCATCGCCGCCATCGAGGCCGGCAAGCACGTTTTTTCCGAGAAGCCGCTCGCGCTCAACCTTCCCGACTGCCTGCGCGTGGAGGCGGTCGCGGCGAAGCATCCGGGGCAGAAGGCGATGATCGGCTACGTGCGCCGGTTCGATCCCAGCTATCGGGACGTCTTCGACAAGATCAGGGCCGGCGCGATCGGCCGCCCGTTCCTCGCGCGCTCGCAGACCGCCGACCAGAACGACGCCAGCGGCTTCTTCGTCCGCTACGCGGGCGCGTCCGGCGGGATCCTGCTCGACATGAGCGTCCACGACATCGACACCGTGCGCTGGCTGCTCGGCGCCGGCGGGGCCACACGTGTATTCGCCACCGGCACGATCGCGGTCCACGAAGGCCTGCGCGAAGTCGGCGACGTCGACAACGCGGTCGCGATGATCGAGTTCGCCGGCGGCGAGATCGCGTCGATCTACGCGTCGCGGACGATGGCGCACGGCCACGAGACGCTGACCGAGATCGTCGGCACCGCCGGGCGGCTCACCGTCGGGCAGAACCCCCGGATCAACCGCGTCGAGATCTCGCGACGCGCACGGCGTGCGCAACGAGTGCACGCCGACGTTCTACGAGCGGTTCGCCGATGCCTTCCTGCACGAAGCGCAGGCCTTCGTCGACGTCGTCCGCGAGGGCCGGGCGCCGCCGCTCACGCTTGCCGACGCCACCGAGGCGACGCGCATCGGCATCGCCGTCACGGAGTCGCTGCGGACGAAGAAGCTGGTCGAGCTCTAGGCGCCGGCCGGACTTCAGGTCCGACGCGTTCCTAGCGCGGCGTGGCGCCCCCGATCTGCTTCGCCATCTGCACGTACTGCGATTCTCCGGGTCGAGCTCGCGCAACTGCGTGACGTAGCCCAGCGCGACTTCGCGCTTGCCCGCCTGCGCCGTGAAGAACGCGAGTCCGGACAGGACGTCGCGATCGTACGGATCGCGCTTCAGCGCGGCCGCCAGTACCTGCAGGGCCTCCTTCGTCTGGCCCGCGTCATTGAGCGCCACGGCATAGACGTACGCGAACCGGGCGCTCTCCGGCGCGAGCTCGAGCCCTGCGCAGCGCCTTCAGGCCTTCGGTGGTCTGCTTCTGGCGCACGAGCGCCAGCCCCAGCGCGTGTGCAGCACCGCGGCGCGCGGATTGCGCGCGAGGCCCTCGCGCAGCGCCCCGGTCGGCTTCGCCGTCCGCGCCGCGGGCGCGGTAGAGGTCGGCGAGATTCGCGTAGGCCGGCACGAAGGTCGGGTCGATCGCGATCGCCTTGCGATACTCGGCGATCGCGCCGGCAGCGTCGGCGCGCTACGCGTACAGATTGCCGAGATTCGTCCGTCCCTCGGGCCGGTCGGCGTTGTAGGTCTGCGCCGCCACGTACTCTGCGAGCGCGTTGGTCGAACGCCGCGCGCTGGCTCGCGGGCAGCCGCTCCGGCCTCGCCCGCGAGCGCGCGCGCGGCCTCGATGCGCACCGCGCGCACCGGATCGTCGAGCATGCGCGGAAGATAGCGCTGCCGCGCCGCGGGCTCGATGTTCGCAAGCGCCTCGACCGCCGCCAGCCGCACGATGGAATCCGCATCGTTCAAGGCGCGTGACACGGCATCGAAGGTCGTCGGCGTGAGCAGGTGGGCGAGCCGTTGGCATCGCACTGGCGCGAACCAGCGCCGGCTGCGTCTTGTCGTCGATCAACGGCAGCAGCGCACCGCGCGAACCGGGTGCGCCGATGGAGCCCGCGTGCAGCGCTTCCGCGAAGTTCTGGTAGCTCGTCGGCGCCCTGCCCGTCCACTTGCCGATCGCGTCAGCCGCCCACTGCGCGGTCTGCTTGGCGTGGCAGTCGTTGCAGGCGTTCGGCACCCCCAGCTTCGCGGACGAGGTCGGGCCGGGGAATGCGCATCGAGTGATCGTGACGCGGATCGACCACCATGTAGGTCGTCGTCGGCATGTGGCAGGCGACGCATGCGGCGCCGGGCGTCCCGGTCGGCGTGATGCGTGTGCTGCGGCGTGTCGTACTTCGCCGGCAGATGGCATTGCGCGCACACGCCATTGCCGGGCGCCCTGCAGCTTGAGCGAATGCGGATCGTGGCAGTCGGAGCAGGTGACGCCCGGCGCGTACATCCGGCTCTGCACGAACGAGCCCCAGTTGTAGACCTCGTCGCGCATCTGGCCGTCGTTCCAGTAGAGAGCGTCGTCGAGCAGCGCGAGCCGGTGCGTGTCGAGCGGCGGCTTGCCGTGCACGTAGTCGTCGGAGATGCGGCTCGCGCGGCCGTGGCAACGCGCGCACATCTCGATCTCGCGGGCCGTCGCGCGCGGCGCGCTGCGCTTCGCATTGCCGGTCTCGGCGACCGGCGTCCAGGTGACGCCCTTGCGCTCGTCGAGCGCAAGCGCGAGACCCTTGTCCGGCGTCGAAGCGCCTGCCAGTCGCCCTGCTTCTTCGCCCACGCGACGTGGCTGCGAGCCGGGGCCGTGGCACGCTTCGCACGACACGTCGATCTCGGACCACGTCGTCTTGAACGTGCCGGTCGCCGGCGTCGTAGTCCTTCCGGAGGTTGGTCGAATGGCACTCGGCGCACATGAAATTCCAGTTCTGGCTGACGCCGGTCCAGTGCAGCTAGTCGCCGGCCTTGATGTTCTGGCCCGGGTAGAGGTGGAACCAGCGCTGGCCGCCCTTGTGCCTTCGGACGCGAGTCCCACGCGATGCGACAGCGCCTGCATGCGGCCGCCGGGAAGCTCGATCAGGTACTGCTGCAGCGGATGGACGCCGAACGTGTACTTGATCTCGTAGTCGGCGAGCTTGCCGTCCGGGCCGTCCGTGCGGACGAAGTACTTGCCGTCGCGACGGAAGAACGTCGACGTGGTGCCGGCATAGGCGAACTTCGCCTTGGCGAAATCGCCCAGCACCGACTGCCCGTCGGCCACCTGCATCGCGAGATCGTGGTCCGAGCCGTTCCATGCCGCGTGCTCGCGGGCGTGGCAGCCCGCGCATTGCGCGGAGCCGGCGTATTGCGCCGGAGCCACGGCCACGGCCGCGGGCGCCGGCGCGACAGCCGTCGGAACGCGCCCACGCTGGGACCACAACGCGAGTGCGGCGAGCGTGGCGAGCGCGACGGCCCCGACGATCTATGCGTGCCGCGCTCGCGGCCGGTGCTCGGCCATTCGATCCGGCGCGGCGGGCGGCGCGCGGGGGCGCCGGCGGAGGGTCCGACCGTGCGCGCCTTCCCGGAGGACGCCTTCCTCTTCCTCCGGCTCATCGCGTCGCGGGCGGCACGGGTCGAGCCCTCGCCGATCGTCTGTTGCGCATCGACGCTGCACGCGTGCGCCCCGGCATTCTCCGGGCACGAATCCGGAAGCGGATCGCAACCTGGTCCTGCACCTGGAGCGCGCCGGCGAGAATGGAGAATGGGGCGATCCCGAAGCTGGTCTGCGCCATGCGACACGGCCGTCGACGCTCAACTCCTCGCCACTCAGGACGATCCGCGAGTCGATGCGCTCCGCGCGTGTGATGCCATTGAGCTCGACGGTGGTGTTTCACCTGGACCCCGCCGCGTCGCTCTCGACGCCGCGCACTCCGACAATCGCGTAGCGATGCATTTCGGCGCCGAGCTTGTCGAGCATGTTCGCGCGCGTGCCGGCAATGGCGTCGTCCGACGGCTGCGTGTCGAATTGCGCTTCGGCGCGCAATTCACGCTCGTCCACCACCAGGCGGTCGAGGCGGAGATAGAGGTCCGCACGGCCCTCGTCCGGCGCGACATAGCCGCGCACGTCGTGGCTCGCGATCACGTGATCGTGACCCAGGCGAGCGAGCGTGCCGCCGCGCCGGACTTCGATGACGACGAGCGAGCCGGCGGGATCGATCTCGAACACCGGCTGGCCCCGCGCCGCGGCCTGTCGGTAATGCGCGCCGGGAAATCCCGCCGGCGGGGGGCCATCGGCATCGGCACGCGGCGGGGCCTGCGGAGCGCAGCCCGCCAGCCAACCGGCGAGGACGATGGCGGCGACGACTCCCCTGTGCATGCGCTGCGCCTCGCCGCGCCTACTTGACGAGCCCGAGCGCCTTCACGGCGATCGCCGCGCCCACCGAATCAGGATCACGCCCGAAACGCCGGACGCGCCGACATGCTCATCTCTGTGCTCCCTTTGGTTGCTTCGAAAAGGATGGCGAAGGACGCCGCGCGCCACATCAACTTAGCAGGCGGATCCGGAGCGCACATGCTGTTCGAGCCGATTGCGCATCGCGGTGAGCGACCACCCGCGCGAAGTCCGGCTTCGCAGGCGACGCCCAACGTCGACACCAAATTCATGCGCCCGGGGGCCCCGAGCGGAGGATAATCATCAGCCGGGCGCCTGCTCGTGGATGGGCCGGGCGCCTCCCCGCGCGCGCAATGTGCCCCGCGGGTGGACGAAGCCGGTGACGAAAGGAGAACACGATGAGCGACAGGCTGCGCAAGGTCGATTACTTCCACGTGATGATTCCGAACAAGGCGGGCCAGGCATCGAAGATCGCCGCCGGGCTCGCCGCGGCGGGCGTCAATCTGCTTGCGTTCACCGGCTTTCCCAGCGGCCGGCAGTCGCAGCTCGACCTGATGCCGGAGGATTCGGCCAAGCTCAAGCGCGCCGCGAAGCAGCTCGGGCTCAAGCTCTCCGCGAAGAAGTCCGGCTTCCTGTACCAGGGCGACGATCGCGTCGGCGCGATGACACGCGTGTTCGACAAGCTGGCGGCGGCCAAGATCAACCTGATCGCGGTGGACGCCGTCGCGAGCGGCAAGGGGCGGTTCGGCGCGATCTTCTGGGTCAAGCCCGAAGCCGTGGCGAAGACCGCCCGGCTGCTGGGCGCGAAGTAGCATCGCCCGCAACGCGCGTCGACGCTGACGTTCGTCCGCCGGCTCGGCAGCTGCCGAGCCGGCCGCGCGCGGGAGGTTCGTATTGCCGCGTTTTCGCCGTTCCCGCAATTCATCGACACCAGCAAAGGAATATCGAATGTCCATCACCATGTACCGTGCCTCGGTGCCCCAGTTCATCCGGATGCTCGGCAATCTCCAGGCAATCCTCACCAAGGCGTCCGCCCATGCCGCCGCGAAGAAGATCGACGAGTCGGCGCTGCTCGGGGCGCGACTTTCTCCCGACATGTTTCCGCTGACGCGCCAGGTGCAGCTGGCGACCGACTTCGCGCGCGGCACCGGCGCGCGGCTGGCGGGCATCGAGCCCCCGTCGGTGGAAGACAAGGAGCAGAGTTTCGTCGAGCTCGTGGCCCGGATCGACGCCGCGATCGCCTACCTGCGCACGCTTACCGGCAGCGCAGATCGACGGGTCCGAAACGAGGGAGATCACGCGGATGGTCCGCGGAACGCCGAAGACCTTCACCGGCATCGACTATCTCGCAGTACGCACTGCCCAATTTCTATTTTCACACGACGACCGCCTACGCGATCCTTCGCCACAACGGCCTCGACATCGGCAAGAGCGATTTCGTCGGCGACTTCCCTGAAAGGCCGCCGACACGGATCAGACTCTTCCGATACCGATTTCTGCAGCACCGCGATATTCGCCGCCACGCGCAAGGAGCTCCACCATGAACGACACCGTCAAGTACGTCCTCGACGAAGCGAGGATACCGAAGGTCTGGTACAACCTGCAGGCCGACCTGCCGAAGGCGCTGCCGCCCGTGCTGCACCCCGGGACGCTGAAGCCGATCGGGCCCGATGATCTGGCGCCGCTCTTCCCGACGGAATTGATCCGCCAGGAAGTGTCGACCGAGCGCGAGATCGAGATTCCCGGGCCCGTGCGCGACGTCTACCGGCAATGGCGCCCGACGCCGCTGTACCGGGCGCGGCGGCTCGAGCGCGTGCTGCAGACGCCGGCGCGGATCTACTACAAGTACGAGGGCGTGTCGCCCGCCGGCAGCCACAAGCCGAACACGGCGGTCGCGCAGGCGTTCTACAACCGTGAGGCTGGCGTGAAACGGCTGTCGACCGAGACCGGCGCCGGACAATGGGGCAGCTCGCTCGCCTTCGCCGGTGCCCTGTTCGGCCTCGAAGTGCAGGTGTTCATGGTGCGCGTGTCGTACGACCAGAAGCCGTACCGCCGCGCGCTGATGGAGACCTACGGAGCGCGCTGCATTCCCTCGCCTTCGCCCGAGACGCAGTCGGGACGCGCGATCCTCGCGCAGCGCGCCGACCACCCCGGCAGCCTCGGCATCGCGATCTCGGAGGCGGTCGAGATCGCGGCGCAGCGCGATGACACCAAGTACGCGCTCGGCAGCGTGCTGAACCACGTGCTGCTGCACCAGACCGTGATCGGGCAGGAGGCGATGGCGCAGATGGAGATGGCCGACGACTACCCCGACGTGATCGTCGGCTGCACCGGCGGCGGGTCGAATTTCGCCGGGATCGTGTTCCCGTTCCTCGGCGCCCAGCTTCGCGGCGGCCGGAAGGTCCGGATCGTTGCGGTCGAGCCTGCGGCCTGTCCGAGCCTCACCCGCGGCACCTACGCGTACGACTTCGGCGACACCGCGCATCTGACACCCCTCACCAAGATGCACACGCTGGGTTCGACGTTCACTCCGCCCGGCTTCCACGCCGGCGGGCTTCGCTATCACGGGATGGCGCCGCTCGTCTCGCATCTGAAGGAGCTGGATCTCATCGATGCCGTCGCATACCAGCAGACGAAGGTGTTCGAGTCCGGCGTGCAGTTCGCGCGCGCCGAGGGCATCCTTCCCGCGCCGGAGGCGAACCACGCCGTCAAAGGGGCGATCGACGAAGCGATTCGCTGCCGCGAGGACGGCGTGTCGCGCGCGATCCTGTTCAACCTCTGCGGGCACGGCCATTTCGACATGCAGGCGTACATCGACTATTTCGGCGGCAAGCTCAAGGACCTCGAGTACGACGAGGCCGAGCTCGCGATGGCGCTGGCCGGATTGCCGTCGGTCAAGGAGGCCGCGTAGTCGCGGGCGTCCCGACGCGTCCGCGGTGGGGGCCGGCTTGCGATGCCAGATGCACTCGATCGCGCGGGGTGGCTTGCCGTAGCGGTTCTGCTGTGGCTGTCGGCGCTTCCCGCGCATGCGCAGGATGATTTCGACCGTGCGCGGCGCCAGATGGTCGACGAGATCGCCGCCCTCGCGCGCGAGACCGCTGCCGAAACCGGCCGACCGATCCTCGATGCGCGGGTAATCACGGTTCTCGGCAGCGTGCCGCGTCACCGGTTCGTTCCCGCGGAAGCGCAGCGCGCGGCCTACGCGAATCGGCCACTGCCGATCGGCCACGGGCAGACGATATCGCAGCCCTACATCGTCGCGCTGATGACCGATCTCATGCGGGTGCGCCCCGAGCACACGGTGCTGGAGGTCGGCACCGGCTCCGGCTACCAGGCGGCAATCCTGGCGGAGCTCGCGCACACCGTATGCACGATCGAGATCATCGAGCCGCTCGCGCGGCAGGCCGAGGAGCGCCTGCGCGGGCTGGGCTACGCGCGCGTGCGCACCCGCAGCGGCGACGGCTACTACGGCTGGGAGGATTGCGGACCCTTCGACGCCATCATCGTGACCGCCGCGGCGAGCCATGTCCCCCCGCCCCTCGTGAAACAGCTGAAGCCGGGAGGGCGGATGGTGATCCCCGTCGGTGCGCCGTTCCTCGCTCAGCATCTGATGCTGGTGGAAAAGAACCCGGACGGCACGATCGTCTCGCGCCAGGTGCTGCCTGTGCGATTCGTGCCGTTGACCGGACAGCGCTAGCGCGAGACATCCTCCGGTGGCGACCCCCCGTCCGTCGCCCGTATTCCGCGCGCCCTCGAAGCCCGCCGCCGGCATCGTGCCGCGCGCCCCGCCCTTGACGGCCGTGATGCTGCTCTCGGCCGCGGCCATGGGCTACGAAGTCCTGCTGACACGCCTGTTCTCGATCATCCAATGGCACCACTTTGCCTACATGATGATCAGCGTGGCGTTGCTGGGCTACGGCGCGGCCGGGACTTTCGTCGCGCTTTGCCAGCGGTCGCTGCTGCCGCGGTTCGACGCCGCATTTGCCGCGGCCGCGGTGCTGTTCGGCGTCACCGCCGTCGCCGGCTACGCGCTCGCCCAACGCGTCGCGTTCAATCCGCTCGAGATCCTGTGGGATCCGGAGCAGACCCTGCATCTTGTCGTCATCTACGGATTGCTCTTCCTCCCCTTTTTCCTGGCGGCGAGCTGCATCTGCCTCACGTTCACCCGCTTTGCCGGCGAGCCGCACCGGATCTACAGCTTCGACATCCTCGGCGCGGGCGCGGGAAGCCTCGGCATCCTGCTCGCACTCTTCGTACTCACTCCCACCGACACGCTGAAGCTCCTCGGTGCCATCGGGATCGCCGCGGCCGCGCTGGCGCTGATGCGCGGCACCCGGCGCGCGCGCCTGCTCGCGCTCGCGCTCCTCGGTGCCGCGATCGCCTTCCCGCTCGTCTTCCCGGCGGACTGGATCGCCCTGCGGCCATCCGAATACAAGGAACTCTCGCAGACGCTCTCCATCGACGGCGCGCGCATCGTCGCGGAGCGCTCGTCACCGCTCGGTCTGGTCACGGCAGTGGAAAACGTGCGCGTTCCGCTCCGGCACGCGCCGGGGATGAGCCTCAACGCGACGATGGAGCCGCCGCCGCAGCTTGCGGTGTTCACCGATGGCGATGGCCTCACCGCGCTCACACGCTACGACGGCCGGCGCGAGCCGCTGGCCTACCTCGATCAGCTGACCTCCGCCCTGCCGTACCATCTGCTCGGCCGGCCGCGGGTGCTGGTGCTGGGCGCGGGGGCCGGCGCGGACGTGCTGCAGGCGATCTACCACGATGCGCGGACGATCGATGCGGTCGAGCTCAATCCGCAGGTGGTCGACCTGGTCCAGCGACGATTCGCCGACTTTTCCGGAACGCTGTACACGGCGCCGGGCGTGCGGATGCACATCGGCGAGGCACGCGGCTTCGTCGCGGCGCACCATGACCGCTACGACCTGATCCAGGTCGCGTTGCTCGACGCCTTCGGCGCGTCGTCGGCGGGTCTCTACGCCCTGTCGGAAAGCTACCTGTACACGATCGAGGCCCTGGAGGACTATCTGCGGCACCTCGAACCGGGTGGCATTCTGGCGATCACCCGCTGGGTCAACCTGCCCCCGCGGGACATCCTCAAGCTGTTCGCGACGGCCGTCGCCGCCCTCGAGCGAAGCGGCGCAGAGCCCGCGCGCCAGCTCGCCCTGATTCGCGGCTGGAAGACCGCCACGCTGCTGATTCGCAATGGTCCGTTCACCCCGGCGGACGTCGCCGCAGTGCGTGAATTCAGCCGGGTACGCTCGTTCGACGTCGTGTATTTCCCCGGCATCCTGCGTGCGGAGACCAACCGCTACAACGTGCTCGAGCAGTCGGACTTCCACGATGGCGCGCTCGCACTTCTCGGCGGTGACCGCCACGCGTTCATCGATCGCTACAAGTTCGACATCGCGCCGGCAACCGACGACCGGCCTTACTTCTTCCACTTCTTCAGGTGGCGCACGCTGCCTGAGCTCTACGCGCTGAAGGGACGAGGGGGGCTGCCGCTGCTCGAGTGGGGATATCCGGTGCTGATCGCCACGCTCGTCCAGGCGCTGGCAGCGAGCGTAGCGCTGATCGTGCTACCGCTGCGGTTCATCCCCCGCCAGGCGGACGACACCGCGCGAGCGCGCGACGTCCACCGCGCGCGTCGCCACCTATTTCGTGGCGATCGGGTTCGCCTTCATGTTCGTCGAGATCGCATTCATCCAGAAATTTCTGCTGCTGCTCGCACACCCGCTGTATGCGGTGGCCGTCGTCCTGTGCTCGTTCCTGGTGTTCGCCGGACTGGGGAGCCGCTACTCGGAGCGCCTGCGCGGGAACGATGCCCGTTCGCTCCGGCGGCCCGTGATCCGCACCGTCGCCGCGATCGGCACGCTCAGTCTGATCTATCTGGCCGTCCTCCCGGCATCGTTCCGGCATCTGCTGCCGCTGCCCGACGCGCTCCGCATCGCGCTGTCGATCGCGCTGATCGCGCCGCTCGCGTTCGCGATGGGGATGCCGTTCCCGCTCGGTCTCGCCCGCACGGGGTCCGGCGCCCCCTCGCTCGTGCCCTGGGCCTGGGGCGTCAACGGCTGCGCGTCGGTCGTCGCGGCGATCCTTGCGACGCTGCTGGCGATCCATTTCGGCTTCGCCGTCGTCGTCGTCCTCGCCGTGCTGCTCTACGCGCTGGCCGCCGCGGCGTTCCCCTGATCAGCGCCGCAGCACGATCGCGGCGTCGATGTCGAACGTGACGGAGACCGGTTCGTCGCGACCGCGGCGCGCACCGGTGCCTTCGTCGAAGACGAGGAGCTCGCCCCACGGCGTCGCGACGACATACTCGATCCGGCTGCCGAGGTACGCGGCGCGCTTGCAGACACCGTCGAGCACGCCCTTGCCCGCGTCGGCGATCCGCAGACGATGCGGGCGCACCGCCAGCGTGGCCGGGCCCGGTGCGACGCCATCCCCACGAACAGGTGCGCCGACACCGCCGGCGACGAACCTCGTGCCGTCCGGGCCCGCGATCAACTCGCCGTCGACAAGGTTGGCGTCGCCGATGAAGTCGGCGAGAAAGCGGCTCGCGGGCTTCTCGTAGAGCTCGTAGGGCGTTCCCTGCTGCGCGATGCGCCCGCCGTCCATCACGATGATGTGGTCCGAAACGGCGAGCGCCTCCTCCTGGTCGTGCGTGACGTAGATCACCGTCAGCGCGAGCGACTGCTGCAGCTCGCGGATCTCCTGCCGCACGCGACGACGCAGCTTCGCATCGAGATTCGACAGCGGCTCGTCGAACAGCAGCACCGCCGGCTCGAGCACCAGCGACCGGGCCACCGCGACCCGCTGCTGCTGCCCGCCCGACAGCTCCGATGGCAGGCGCTGCTCGAGTCCCGCCAACCCGATCATCGCGAGCTTCGCGTGCGCTAGCTCGCGCGCTTTCGCCCGATCGATGCGCATCGACAAGGGGCCGTAGCAGACGTTCTCCAGTACGGTCATGTGCGGGAACAGAGCGTAGGACTGGAACACCATGCTGACGTCGCGCTCGTTCGCGGCGCGCAGCGTCACGTCGGTGTCGCCGATCAGGATGCGTCCGGACGACACCGCCTCGAGCCCGGCGACCATCCGCAGCGTCGTCGTCTTGCCGCAGCCCGAGGGGCCGAGCAGCGTGACGAGCTCGGCCGGGGCGACCCGGAACGACACGTCGTCGACAGCGGTAACGTCGCCATAGCGCTTCGTCACCCGTTCGAAGACAACTCCGCCAGCCTTCTTGTCCATGTCAGCGTCTGTCCAATAAGGGTCCGTGTACGGGGGTCCGTGTACGGGCCCTAGTTTCCCGTCACCAGCAGATTGTTTGCGCGGCGGCCGAGCCGCGCCTCGCCCACCGAACGCTGGACCAGCAGCAGCACGGCCAGCATGAAGACGATCAGCACCGACGAATAGGCGATCGCGAGCGGATATTCCCCCGCCTCGACCCGCCCGATGATGTAGACGGTGGCGAGGTTGTACTTCGCCGTGGCGAGGAAGATCACCGCGCTCACCGCCGTCATCGCGTGGGTGAAGCTGAAGACGAGCGTCGCGAGGATCGCGGGGCGCAGCAGCGGCAGGATGATCCGGCGCAACGTGCGCACCGTCGATGCGCGCAGCGTGGACGAGGCCTCGTCCAGCGTCTTGTCGATCTGGGCGAGCGCGGCCACCCCCGCGCGCACGCCGACCGGCATGTTGCGGAAGACGAAGCAGAGCACAAGGATCGCCATGCCGCCGGTGAGCTCCAGTGGAGGTACGTTGAACGCGACGATGTACGACACGCCGATCACGGTGCCCGGTACGGCGAAGCTCACCATCGTCAGGAACTCGAAGGCGCGGCGGCCAACGAAGCGGTGGCGCGTGATCACGTACGCGGCGAGCAGCCCGATGGCGGCGGTGAGCGGCGCGGAGACGGCGGCCACCTTGATCGTGGTGAAGAAGCTGTCCCACGCCGAGCCCCCGAAGAAGGGCCCGCGCGAGGTCCATTCGACGCCGAAGCCGGCCGCGAAATGCGCCAGTGTCACCGTCATGTCGCCACGGCCGACGTCCTTCACGAAGCCTCCGACCAGGATGACGACGTAGCAGACCACCGTGAACGTGATCCAGGTCGCCGCAGTGGCGAAGCAGCCGAGCCACAGACCGCGCGGCAACCCCGCCGGCATGCCGCCGTCGCCCTTGCCGCTGACCGTGACGTACGAGAGCCGACCCAGCCACCGCTGCTGCAGCCAGAAGGCGACGAGCGTGAACCCGAGGAGCACCGACGCCAGCACCGCGGCGCGGCCCGGATCGTGCTGCGCTCCCGCGACGGCGAAGAAGATCTTGATCGAGAGCACCTCGAAGTTGCCGGACAGCACGATCGGGTTCGCGAAGTCCGCGAGGCTCTCGACGAAGCCCAGCAGGAAGGCGTTGGCGAGCGCGGGACGAAGCAGCGGCCACGTCACAGTCCGGAAGACTCGGCCGCGCGGCGCACGCAGTGTCTGCGCCGCCTCCTCCAGCGCCGGGCTCACCGCGCTGAGCGCGCCGTACAGGATCATGAACGCGATCGGCGAGAACGACAGCAGCTGCGCGATCGTCACCCCCGGCAGACCGTAGAGCCAGCGCGAGCGGGGAATCCCGAATCCCGCGTCGAGCCATCCGGTCACGAGACCGGTCCGGCCGAACAGCACGACCAGCGCCAGCGCGATGACGAAGGGCGGCGTGATGATCGGCAGGATCGACATCAGCTTCAGCAACGCCGCGTACCGCTGTCCACCGCGCTGGACGACGAGCGCGAGCGCGAGCCCCAGCAGCGTCGACAGCACGCCGACGATCGTCGCGAGGAGCGCCGAGTTGATCGCGACCCCGCAGCGCGTTCCGCCGCCGAGGCAGCCCACGCCCCAGATGTCGGCGGTGAACAGGCGCTCCGCGGCCACCGCCGGCGCGAAGCGCCCCTGCGCATCGAGCACCGCCGCGAGCAGCGCCTTGCCCACCGGAAAGAAGATGAAGACCGTGAGCAACGCGGCGACGACGACGACGATCGAGGCGATGATCGGATCGCCGCCGAAGACGCCGCGCCGCGCGATCGCGCGTGCGAAGACGATCGTGAGCGCGATCAGCGCCAGTGCGGCGCCCGGTCCGAACGCGGTGCCGCCCGGTCCGGCGGCAAATCCGGCCGCGAACGACCAGAGGACCGCGAACGCAGCGGCGACGGCCGTGCCGCGGTCGATGCCCCGCCACGCGCACCCTAGTGCAGCAAGTGCCGCGACCATGGTCGGCCACAGCGACAGCTCGCCGGCCATGGCGCGCATCAGCGCCGGCAGGCCGCCGGTCAGAGCCCACGGCACGATCGCCAGCGCAGCCACGGCCACCGCGGCGATGACCGCCGTCGCGCGATCGCGCGCGGCCGGCACGAAAACCGCCGGCGCGAGCGCGGAGGCCGCCACTAGCGTCCCGGGTGACTAAGGTCGAATCACTTGGGCAGCGTCGAGACTTCCTTGTCCCACTTCGTCAGCAGGCGCGTGCGCTCGGCCGACGAGCCGTACTTGGCGAAGTCGTAGTTGATGAGCTTGATCTCGGCGAACTTCGGCGCCTGCGGCGGTGCGCTCGCATTCTTGTTCGACGGCACCTGGTAGGAAACCTTCGCCTGCGCGCCGATGCTCTGCGCTTCCGCGCCGAGCGCCCAGTCGTACCACTTCTTGGCGTTCTCGAGGTTCTTCGCGCCCTTGATGATGCTCATGCTGCCGATCTCGTAGCCGGTGCCCTCGCACGGCGAGACGATCTTGACCGGTGCGCCACCGACGGCCTGCACCACGGCGTCGTGCTGGAACGTGATGCCGACGAGGCTTTCGCCCGTCGCTGCCGCGCGCGCCGGCGCCGCGCCGGACTTCGTGTACTGGTTGACGTTCTTGTGCAGCGCCTTCAGATAGTCGAACGCCTTGTCCTCGCCCATCAGCTGCACGAGCGTCGCGAGCATCGTGTACGACGTGCCCGACGAATTCGGGTTCGCGACCTGGATCTCGTCCTTGAACGCCGGCTTCGTGAGATCGGACCAGCACTTCGGCTCGGCGATGTTCTTCTTCTTCAGCTGCTCGGTGTTGTAGCTGTAGCCGAGCGCGCCGGCATACACGCCGACGGTCCGGTACTTCGACTGCCTCGGCCTGGCGCACCGCCCAATCCTGCAGTTCGGCGAGCTTCGGCGACTTGTACTCGAGCGTCAGGCCCTCCTCGGCCGCCTGCAGATGCGGGTCGCCGGTGCCGCCCCACCAGATGTCGCCGCGTGGGTTCGCCGCCTCGGCCTTGAGCTGCGCGTAGAACTCGCCCGAGCTCTTGCGCGTCATCAGGACCTTGATGCCGGTCGCCTTCTCGAAGGCCGCGACCATCGGCCGGCACCATTCCTCCTGGACCGTGCAGTAGACAACCAGCTCGCCCTGCGCGGCGGCGGTGAGCGGTGTCGCGAGCATCAGCGCGGCGGCGGCGCCGAAAAGCCAGTTGACGGGTTTCATCGTGTCTCCTCCGATCAGCGTGTTGTCGGGATGCCGATTACGCCGGCAAGCTTAGCGCAAAGCGCGTCGTTGGTCGCTATGACCGGGTTGCCGGCTGTGAGGCCCGCCCCGGCGAAGAAGTCGTTGGTGTGGCCGCCGGCCTCCTGCACCAGCAGGATCCCGGCCGCGCAGTCCCAGGCGTTGATGTGCAGTTCGCAGTACGCTTCGCTGCGTCCGGCGGCGACGTCGGTCAGGCCGAGCGCGCCGGAGCCGACCCGGCGGATCGCGCAGCCGGCCGCCATCACCCGGGCGAGCAGCGCGAGATAGTCGGCGGTGCTGCGCCG
The DNA here is from genome assembly GCA_963783525.1 of uncultured beta proteobacterium. GTDB lineage: Bacteria > Pseudomonadota > Gammaproteobacteria > Burkholderiales > Casimicrobiaceae > CAIWHR01. The sequence goes on along the minus strand of CAWAOF010000003.1, from coordinate 114,555 downwards.
CGTCGACCAGCCGCATTCGACAGTGGCCGCCCCGAGGTCCGAGCAGGCGCTGACCGCGAGGCGCTCGCCGTCGCGCCAGGCACCCTCCCCCCGCGCCGCCGAATAGAGCCAGTCGTGACTCGGATCGTGCACCGCAGCAACCGTCGGCACGCCGTGCTCGAGGTAGCCGATGGAGACGCAGTAATGCGGAATGCCGCGCGCGTAGTTGGCCGTGCCGTCGATCGGATCGATCAGCCAGAGGCGCTCGCCGCCGCCGCCGCCTTCCTCCTCGCCGATGATCGCGTCGTTCGGGTAGCGCGCGGCGATCGCCGCGCGAATGAAGCGCTCGACCTCGCGGTCCATCGCCGTGACGACGTCGTGGCGCCCCTTCATCGACGTGGCCGATTGGCCGAACGCCGAATGCGCCAGACGGCCGGCGTCGCGTGCGAGCTTGCGGGAAAACTCCAGTCGATCCATCGGCGGCACCTCGGTCCGGAACGGCTCAGGTTAACCTGTTTCCGGCGACCGGTCAGGACCCGCCCGAGCGCCGTGCAAGATCGGCGACCTGATCCTCGGCGATCGGGTCCGACGGCGAAATACGTCGCTTCCGGATGCGCGAAGTAGAAGCCCGACACCGCCGCCGCCGGCAGCATCGCGAAATTCTCGGTGAGCGACATTCCGATCTCGGTGGCGCGCAGCAGATCGAACAGCGGCGCCTTGACCCGTGGTCCGGGCACGCCGGGTAGCCGGGCGCGGGACGGATGCCGCGGTACTCTTCGCGGATCAGCGCCACACCGTCGAGATGCTCGTCCCTGGCGTAGCCCCAGAGCTCGCGGCGCACCTTCATGTGCAGCCACTCGGCGAACGCCTCGGCGAGCCGGTCGGCGAGCGCCTTCAGCATGATCGCGCCGTAATCGTCCTTCTTCGCCTCGAACTCGGCGAGCTTCCTTTCGATGCCGAGACCGGCGGTGACCGCGAACGCGCCGAGGTAATCGTTGACGCCCGATGCGCGCGGCGCGACGAAATCCGCAAGGCAGTAGTTCGGACTGTCCCGGCGGACGTTCGTTCTGCTGGCGCAGATTGTGCCACGTCGAGCGCGACGCTCGCGCGCGATTCGTCGGTGTAGAGCTCGATGTCGTCGCCGACGGCATTCGCCGGCAACAGCGCGACCGCGCCATTCGCCGTCAGCCAGCGGCCCGCGATGACGCGCTTCAGCATCGCCTGGCCTTCGGCGAGCACGCCGCGCGCGGCCTCGCCGACGACAGGGTCGTCGAGGATCGCCGGATACGGCCCGGAGAGCTCCCAGGTCTGGAAGAACGGCGCCCAATCGATGAACCGCGCGAGGTCGGCCAGGTCGACGTTGCGGAACTCGCGCCGGCCCAGCACCATCGGCACCGGCGGCGTGTAATGCGCCCAGTCCGCCTTGAACGCGTTGGCGCGCGCGGCCTCGAGCGACACGAGCTTCGGCCCCTTCTTGCCGGCATGCTGGCGACGGATCTGCTCGTAGTCCGCAGCCACTTCGGTGACGTACGCCGCCTTCAGGTCGTCGGAAAGGAGGTTGCTCGCGACACCGACCGCGCGCGAGGCATCGGGCACGTACACGGTGACCCCGGCGTAGTTCGGCGCGATCTTCACCGCCGTGTGCACGCGCGAGGTCGTCGCGCCGCCGATCAGGAGCGGCTGATTCATCCCGAGCCGCTGCATCTCGTGCGCGACGTGCGCCATCTCCTCGAGCGACGGCGTGATGAGCCCCGAGAGGCCGACGATGTCGGCGTTCGCGCTCGCGCGCGGTGTCGAGGATCTTCTGCGCCGGCACCATGACGCCGAGGTCGATCACCGCGAAGTTGTTGCACTGGAGGACGACGCCGACGATGTTCTTGCCGATGTCGTGGACGTCGCCCTTCACCGTCGCCATCACGATCGTGCCCTTGGGCTTGCCGGCGTCGCCCGACTTCGCCTTTTCCGCCTCGATGAACGGCACCAGGTGCCCGACCGCCTGCTTCATCACGCGCGCGCTCTTGACCACCTGCGGCAGGAACATCTTGCCGGCGCCGAAGAGATCGCCGACGACGTTCATCCCCGCCATCAGCGGGCCTTCGATCACCTGGATGGGGCGCGCGAACTTCTGTCGCGCCTCCTCGGTGTCCTCGATGATGTACGTGGTGATTCCACGCACCAGCGCATGCGAGAGCCGCTCTTCGACCGTCCCGGCGCGCCACGCCAGGTCCTCGGTGACCTGCTTGCCCTGCGACTTGAACGACTCCGCGAACGCGACCAGCCGCTCCGTCGCGTCGGGACGCCGATTGAGCACGACGTCCTCGACGCGCTCGCGCAGCTCGGCGGGAATCTCGTCGTAGACGCCGAGCTGGCCGGCGTTGACGATGCCCATCGTCATTCCCGCGCGGATCGCGTGATAGAGGAACACCGTGTGGATCGCCTCGCGCACGGGCTCGTTGCCGCGGAAGCTGAAGCTCACGTTCGACACGCCGCCCGACACCTTCGCCTGCGGCAGGTGCTGCCTTATCCAGCGGGTGGCGTTGATGAAGTCGACCGCGTAGTTGTTGTGCTCCTCGATGCCCGTCGCGATCGCGAAGATGTTGGGATCGAAGATGATGTCCTCGGGCGGGAAGCCGACCTTGCGCGTCAGCAGGTCGTACGCGCGCTGGCAGATCTCGACCTTGCGCTCGAACGTGTCGGCCTGGCCGCGCTTCGTCGAAGGCCATCACGATGGCCGCCGCGCCATAGCGCCTGACGAGGCCTGCCTGGCGCAGGAACTCGGCCTCGCCCTCCTTCATCGAGATCGAATTGACCACCGGCTTGCCCTGCACGCACTTCAGTCCCGCCTCGATGACCTCCCATTTCGACGAGTCGATCATCACCGGCACGCGGGCGATGTCGGGCTCCGAGGCGATGAGACTCAGGAAGCGCACCATCGCCGCCTTGGAGTCGAGCATCGCCTCGTCCATGTTGACGTCGATGATCTGCGCCCCGTTCGCGACCTGCTGGCGCGCGACCTCGACCGCCCCCGTGTAGTCGCCGGCGAGGACGAGCTTCGCGAACGCACGCGAGCCGGTGACGTTGGTGCGCTCGCCGACGTTGACGAACAGCGAATCGTCGCCGATGTTGAGCGGCTCGAGACCCGCCAGGCGCATCACGCCGGACGCGATCAAGCCGCGAGCCGCTCGGGTTCGGCCGGAGGCCGGCGCCGCGGCGGGAGGTCACCCACGGCGTCGGCAATCGCGCGGATGTGCGCGGGCGTCGTGCCGCAGCAGCCCCCGACGAGGTTGACGAACCCGTTCCGGGCGAAGTCCTCGATCAGGCGCGCGGTTTCGGCAGGCGTCTCGTCGTACCCCGTGTCGGCCATCGGATTGGGCAGTCCCGCATTGGGGTAGCACGAGACATACGTGTCCGCGACGCGCGCGAGCTCCTCGATGTACGGTCGCATGAGCGCCGCGCCGAGCGAGCAATTGATGCCGACCGCCAGCGGCTGGACATGGCGCACCGAGTTCCAGAATGCCTCGGTTGTCTGTCCCGACAACGTCCGGCCGGAAGCGTCGGTGATCGTGCCGGAGACGATCACCGGAAAGCGGCGGCCGATCCGGTCGAAGAACGCCTGCAGCGCGAACAGCGCCGCCTTGCCGTTCAGCGTGTCGAAGATCGTCTCGAGCAGAAAGAGATCGGCACCACCCTCGGCGAGGGCCTCGATCGCCTCGCCGTACGCAGCGACGAGTTCGTCGTAATGGACGTTGCGCGCGCCCGGATCGTTGACGTCCGGGGAGATCGACGCCGTACGATTGGTCGGACCCAGCGCGCCGGCGACAAAGCGCGGCTTGTCCGGGGTTCTTGCGGTCCAGGCGTCCGCGCAGTCGCGCGCGAGCTTGGCCGCGGCGACGTTGAGCTCGCGCACGCAGGCTTCGAGCCGATAGTCCGCCTGCGCGATCGACGTCGCGTTGAAGGTGTTCGTCTCGATGATGTCGGCGCCGGCCTCGAGATAGGCGTCGTGGATCGCCCGGACGACATCCGGTCGAGTCAGCACGAGCAGGTCGTTGTCGCCGCGGAGGTCGTGCGCGTGGCCGACGAAACGCTCGCCGCGATAATCGGCCTCGCCGAGATCGTATCTCTGGATCATCGTGCCCATCGCCCCGTCCAGCAGTAGAATGCGCTGTTCGAGCAGGGCGACGAGTTCGGCGGTGCGGTCGGGTTGCATAGCGTCGATCGGTGCGGCTTGTGACTCCGGATTCTAGCATTCGCGTCGAGCACTCCGGCCGCGGGAGTACGCGCCCGGGCTCCGCGGCAACGGTTATAACGACCCAACCAACGGGCCTAACGCACGACGGTCCCGCGTGCTAAATTGGCGGCCATGAAGTACCTGAATCCGTGGTCATGAAGCACCTGAAACCGGCCGAAGCGGCGCAGTTCCTCCACGACAATCCGTCGGCGGTGTTCGTCGACTGCCGCAGCGAGATGGAGTATTTCTTCGTCGGTCATCCGGTCGGCGCCCATCACGTCGCCTGGAACGACGGTCCCGACTGGGAGATCAATCCGCATTTCGTCGGACAGGTGAAGAAGGTCGCCAGCATGAACCGCCCGGTCGTGCTGATCTGCCGCAGCGGGCACCGCTCGCTCGACGCCGGTGTCGCGCTCGAACGGGCCGGCTTCAGCGACGTCTACAACGTGCTCGACGGGTTCGAGGGGCCGCTCGACGAAACCCATCACCGCGGCACGGTCTCCGGCTGGCGCAGGGAAGGCCTGCCGTGGGAGCAGCTCTAGAGGGGCAGGCTGCCCGCGTCAGGTTCGACGCAAACGGTCATGCGCGCGGGTCGAGCGCGAGCAAGTCCAGCGCCGCCAAGTGCAGTTCCATATAGACGACGCCGGGAAGCGGGTTGTCGTAGTACGGCGCACACTCCCGAAAGCCCAGCTCACCGTAGAGTCGGCGCGCATCGGCCATCCAGTCCAGCGTGTCGAGCTTCAATTCCGTGTAGCCGAGCGCGCGGGCATCCGCGATCAGCGCAAGGGCGAGCTTGCGCCCCCATCCGCCACCGCGGCGCGCCGGCTGCACATAGAGCCGTTTGACTTCGCCCGCGTCCCGGTCGGGCGCCGTCACGGCTGCGCCGGAGCCGGCCGCTGCCGCATCGATCGGCCGCAGTGCGATGCAGCCGAACGCCTCACCGGGAATTCCGGCGAGCAGAAGGCGTCCGCGCGGCGGAGCATAGGCACCGGGCAGCGTTGCGAGCTCGCGGTCGAAGCCCTGAAAGCACAGATCGACCTTGAGCCACCCGGCATACTCGACGAACAGCGCCCGGGCGAGCGCGAGATCGCTCGCCGCCGTGGCCTGGCGGATCGCGGGCATTGCGGCGCTCTCCATCGGTCAATTCGGTCCGCGAACGACGTACGTCACGACCGATCGCAGGTTCCGATCTTCACGTCGGTACCCGGATACGATCCGGCGAGCTCGCGCATCCGCGCAACGACAGGCGCCTGCGGATCGCGAACGACGAGCAGGGTTTGCACGACCGTCTGCTGCCGCGGGCCGACGCGGACACTCGTGACACCTTTCTTCGCCAGATCGGCCGCGCGGTCCCGTGCCGCCTCTTCGGAGCGGAACACGCCGAGGGACACCGTGTAACGTTGCGCGCCGTTGTCGACGACCGCGACATCGCTGACGCCACGCGCCTTCAGCTCGGCGACACGCCGCTCGGCATCGGGGCGATTCGAGGGCGCAGACAGGAACACCCAGTACGCCATGCTCGCCTCGGTGCGGCGTTGCGACAGCAGCTTGCCCAAGGCGAGCGGCTCGAGATCGGCGAGCGCACGCGCACGTTCGGAATCGCTCAGCGGGCCCCATTCGAGGCAGACATCGGCGAGTGCGGCAACCTTCGCCGGCCCCAGCGCGGCAACCTGCTGTGGCGTCAGCAGCTTGATCTTCTCGGGCTGCACCTGCTCCTGCAGCCGCGCGGCCTCACCGTCCGAGGTCGCATCCAGGCGCGTGTAGGCGAAGAAGGTCAGGTTCGCGAACAGCAGCAGGATGATGACAGTGCGCATCGAATCTTCAACCCGACTCCATCGCGCCGAGCAGGGCGGCTTCTCCGGCGAGTGCGAGCACGCCTTCGAGCACCAGGTTTGCGACGACCTCGACCGGCGGATTGAGGTGCGGGCCGATTTCGGGCGCGGCGCCGCCGGCCAGGTAGCAGCGCACATGCGCGGGGATGGCGTCGACCTGCCGGCGCATCTGCTCGATCGCGCCGCAGACCGCCTGAACCGCGCCGGCGTACATCGCGTCCGCCGTGTTGTCAGGAAATTCGTGGAATTCGCCGGTCGCCACGCGCAGCCCGGACGTATTCTCGGAAAGCGCCTGCTGCATGAGCCGTATCCCGGGCAGGATCAGACCGCCCCGAAACACGCCGTCAGCGTCGAGGGCATCGACAGTGACGGCCGTTCCGGCATTGACGACGACACACGCCGGCGGAAAGAGATCGATCGCGTTCGCCCGCCGCCATGCGCCGACGAGCGACGCCCAGCGGTCGGCGCCGAGCTGCGCAGGGCGTGCATACTGGTTGGTGACGCCGCACGCCGCGTCGCTGGCAATCAACCATTCCGGCACCAGCCGCCAACGCGCGAGCTGTGCCTCCACGCGGACACGCATCGCCTCGCCGGCGACGTTGACGCCCACCGCTCGCGCAGGCCGCGGCAGGTGGTGCCAGTCACGGACGGACAGCGCCCCGATCTCGCCATTCGGAGTGGCTCCGAGTGCGCGCCACCCGCGCGACCCGTAGAGCCCCCACTTCATCCGGCTGTTGCCGACGTCGATGACGAGTACCTGGCTCACGCGCGCCGCAGGGTGATCTCGCCAGAAAGGAAGCGCGCGCGGCGCGGGCCGTCGGCGAGTACCAGCGCGCCGCTCGCATCGACGCCCGCGACCTTGCCGGTCACTGTGGCGCCGTCGGGCAGCAGCAGGCGGACCGGCTTGCCCTGATATGCGTGGCGATGCTGCCATTCGGCCGCGAACGGGGCGAAACCTTCGGTCGCATACAGATCGAGAACGCTGGCAAGCTCGGCCAGGAGGTCCGCCAGCAGCCGATTGCGATCGATCGGCGGCGCCTTCCTGCCGGCGACCGACGCGAGATCGGTTACGGGAACGGGGATGTCCCTGCGCGCAATCGGCGGCAGCCGGACATTGAGACCCACGCCGATCACCGTCGTCGTCGGGCCCAATGCATCGCCGTTCAGTTCGATCAGGATTCCACCGACCTTGAGGTGCCGGAAAATGAGATCGTTTGGCCACTTGAGCGCGACGCCCTTGAATCCGGCGCTCTCCAGCGCACGCACGACGGCGACGCCGACCGCGAGCGAGAGTCCCGCCAGAAAGCCGGCGCCCTGCTCGAATGTCCATGCAAGGGAAAAGGTGAGACTGCCCCCGGCGATTGCGGTCCACGGCCGCCCGCGCCGACCACGACCGGCTGTCTGCCATTCGGCGGCGAGCGCGACGCGGTGGACTTCGCGGCGCTGTGCGCGACGGAGCAGCTCGGACGACGTCGATTCGATCTGGTCGACCACCTCGATCGCGAGCGGTAGCGCCGCCGGCCGCGTCTCGGCCACTGCCGCCAGCCGCGCACGAACTTTTCTGGCGTCGAGAAAATCGGGCGCCTCGAGCAGCCGATAGCCGCGACCCTTCATCCGCTCGAGCGCGAGGCCTGCGCCTTCGGCTTCCTTCAATACCTGCGAAACGCGCGCGCGGGTCAACCCGACCTTCGCGGCGAGATCCTCGCCCGAATGGAATTCGCCATCCGCAAGCTGGCGCAGAAGCGAGAATCCGAGAGGAGTGAGCACTTATAAACTGGATTCGGGGGAAAGGTTGGAATTTTACACGACAGGGGTCCGTCGCGCTAACGGACGCCCGCGGGCGAAGGGCGGGTGACCCCGCCCGGGGCAACCACGGTGCGCGGGGTGATCGCCGGCCCGGCCAAGACTTGGGGCCGCGATATGCGGCAAGTCCCGCCACGGCCGGGGCCTGCTCCGGCCCGGCCAGCGCGGCGCCGCTGGCTCAGCCGGATCGGCCGGCGAGCAGGTCCAGCACCCGCGGCAGGAGCGTTCGGTCACCGCAGGCGACGACCGAACCACCCTCGTCGCACGGCGCCCCCGCCCACGTCGTGATCGCACCGCCCGCCGATTCGACGATCGGAATCAGCGCCTGCACGTCGTAGGCATGAAGCGATGCCTCGATCACGACGTCGATCAGTCCCATTGCCAGCAGACAGTACGCGTAACAGTCGCCACCCCAGCGCGTCAATCGCGCACGGTCGGCCACGCGATCGAACGCGGCCCGCTCGCCCGCCGTCCCGAACATCTTCGGATCGGTGCACGCGACGACGGCATCACCGATCGTCCGGCAGCGTCGAGTCCTGAGCGTCCGCCGCTCGTTGCCGCGTCGCCACTCGCCGATCCCGCCGGCCGTTGCGACGAACGACTCGCCGACGTAGGGCTGGTGCGCAACGCCGACGACGACGCGCGCGCCGTCGTTCAGAGCGATCAGGCTCGCCCAATGCATCTGGCCGAGAATGAAGCTCCGCGTGCCGTCGATCGGATCGATCACCCACGTGTAGTTCGACGCGCCCTTCTGCCAACCGTGCTCCTCCCCGCGGATGCCGTGATCGGGGTAGGCGCGCGCGATTCCGGCTCGGATCACCGACTCCGCCGCATGATCGGCGACCGTGACGGGGTCGTAGCCCGTCGCGCCGCCCTTGTCCTCCACGTCGAGCGCGGCGCGAAAATGCGGGAGGATCGCCTCGCCTGCGGCGTGCGCGATCGATTGCGCGAATGCAAGAAACTCGGCCGTTCGCGCAGCGCCCTGCGCGTCGCGGACCGCGGTCATCGCCGCGGCACGATGGTCACGCCCGCGAGTTTTTCCTGTGCCTCGACCAGCGATGCGACGTACTTGTCGCCAAAGCCCAGCAGGTTTGCCGTGACCAGGCTCTGATGCACGGCCTCGCCGACAATGCACGGCACCGGCAGCGACTCGGCCAGGTGGGTGTAGTAGCGCAGGTCCTTCATCGCATTGACCAGCGTGAACTTGAGGCCGGTCAGGTCGCCGTTGCCCTCGAGCATCTTGCCCACGATCATCTGGAAGATTCCCGAGTTCACGGCGCCCGCCGAGATCACCTCGTGCAACTTGGAAAGCGAGAGCCCGGATTTCACGGCGGCCGCACAGGCCTCGGCCGTCGCCGTGGCGATCGCCTGGGCGATGAAGTTGTTGATGAGCTTGAGCGTATGCCCGTGCCCGGGAGGACCCGCATGGATCACGTTCTCGCAGAACGCGGAGAGCACCGGCTTCAGGCGCGCGAACACCGCATCGTCGGCGCCGACCATCGTATTGAGGCGGCCCTGTTCCGCTTCGACGGGCGTCCGCGCGAGCGGCGCATCGACGAACAGTGCGCGCTTCGCACCGAAGTCCATCCGGATCTTCGCGGTCGACGCCGGCTCCGCCGTCGAAGTGTCGACGACGATCAGCCCGTCACGCGCAGCGCCAAGGAGCCCATTGTCGGCATAGATGATGGCCTCGACCTGCGGCGTGCCGGTCACGCACAGGAACACGATGTCCGAGTTGCGCGCGACCTCCGCATGGGTCCGCACCTCCCTGGCACCGGCCGCGAGGAGGTCTTCCAGCGGCTTGCGGTTCCGATGCGCACACACGGTGAGCGGGTAACCCTTGGTGACGACGTTCTTCGCCATCCCGTGGCCCATCAACCCCAGCCCGATGAACCCGATGCGCGGCTTCGTGTCTGCGTTCATGTGTCCTCTGCATGCGCTGGAAATGGCCGGCCGCGACGGCGGGCCGCGTCGCCGAGTCTACCGCACCGGCCGCGTTCAATCGACGGCGGTTGGCTCGCGCAGCCTGGCCCCTGGCGCGCCGCCGTTCGTGCAGCGCGATCAGCAGACCGCTTCCGGCGATGACCGCCATGCCGGCAAGCGTCCAGGCGTCGGGGAAATTGCCGAATGCGAGCCAGCCGACGAGCGTCGCCCAGACGAGCTGCATGTACGTGAACGGCGTCAGGGCCGATGCCGGCGCGCGCTGGAACGCGAGGATGAACAGGAAATGACCCAGAGTCCCGAGCAAACCGGTCACGACGATGAGCAGCGCATCCACCGCCGAGGGCTCGACCGCGACGCCGTACCACGGCAGCGCAACGGTCATGATCAGGGTCCCGACGATCGCGGGATAGAACAGGAGCACGCGCGAATCCTCGCTCGCCAGTTTGCGCGTCAGGATCTGAAACGTTCCGTAGAACACCGCGGCGCCCAGTGCCAGCAGCGCCGCCCCCTGGAACATCGCGGAACCGGGTCGCACGATCAGAAACATGCCGGCGATGCCGGCGATGACGAGCGCGATCCGGGAGCGCGTCATCCGCTCGTCGAGAAAGAACACCGCGAGCACGATCACGAGGACCGGCGTCGAATAGTTGATCGCGGTGGCCTCGGCCAGCGGCAGGAACCTGAGTGCGCTGAAGAAGCACAGCGACGAGAAGAGAAGGATCGCCCCGCGAACGAGATGCAGCCCGAGCCGCCGCGTGCGTACGAGACCCGCTCCCCTCCGGGGCAGCAGCCACAGCGCCATCGCGAGCGCCTGCACCCCGTAGCGCGCCCAGACCAGCAGCGGCACCGGGTAGCGCTGCGTCAGGTACTTGACGACGGCGTCGAGGACCGTGAAACAGAGCACCGCCGCCGTGATCAGCAGGATCGCGGACGTCGGGACATGGGCATGGGTGCGAATGCGCGTCGGCGGGGCGTGCTCGCTCACGGGCGGAACCGCAGGATAGGGACGGCAGGTTAGTCCTGCGGATCACCACGCGCGAGCGGGGGATCACCCGATCAGGTCGCGCGCCTTCATCCGCTCGCACATGTTGCCACGCGGATCCGGCCATTGTTGTAGGCTACGAAAGATCCATTTGTGGTGCAGCAATCCTGGTTGATCGCGATCAAATGCTCCCGGCGCGCGGCGGTCTTCGACGGAACTTGCCAGCCGCGCGCTGTATCGATCGCCCGGTTGGTGGCGATGGCAACAAATAAAGTCTATATTAAACAGATTGATAGACAACAATCCTCGATACGCTCGGAAATTTTGTCCTTGCAAAGTTGTCGAATCGGCATTATGTTGCAGTGCAACAATCCCGAGCAAGGGTTACCCGATGGAGACATTACCCAGCAGCGTGCATCAGGCAGCGAACGGCATCGCGAGTCCGGCAGACCCGTCACGGAACAGGCGGCCGCGTGGCCTCACGCGCAGCGCCCCGGCGCGCGACCGAGCCCGCCAACGCGACGATGGCCATCATGTCCAGGTACGCGAATCTCGCGTTGAACCAGCAGATCGAGCACGCCTACGGCGCTGCCCTCAGGGCACGCGATTCTGGCGACCGCGGCGGCAGCCATCGTGGCCAGGGACTGTCCGCCGGGACCCGCGCGCGATGTGCTGCTAGGCAGCCTCGCGCGCCAGGAGGCCGCGAGCGAGCGGATGATGAGCGCGGTGCTGCGTTTCGCGCGGGCGTATGGGCACCTGGCGTTCGCCTTTCCCTTCGCCGCTGACCCATTGCCCGCCAGTCAGGCATCCGCACGCAGCGTGCGGCCGCGCGCGCGGCGCACGCCCGCACGCGGGAGCGCTGTGACGCGTGCCGCGGACGCGACACCGGACCGATAGCTGGCGCAAGGAAACGAAAACGGCCCGCGCGGGGCCGTTTTCGTTGGAGCGGGTGAAGGGAATCGAACCCTCGTCGTAAGCTTGGGAAGCTTCTGCTCTACCATTGAGCTACACCCGCAGCTCCCCGAATTGTAGCGAAATCCGCGACGCCTGCGTCGGCGCTACGGGTTCCGGCACTCCGCCGGAAGGTACTTGGCCAGGACGTCGATCGGAATGCAGAGCCAATGGATGCGCTGGCGCGCATCCTCGGTCGGCACGAGGAGGATCATCTTCCCCGAGAGTTCGGGCAGCGCCGGTCCGAGAACCAGCCGCAGGCGCCCGTTGATCGGGCTCAGGTTGACGGTGTCGATCAACGCCCGGCCGAGGCGAGTACGCAGTGCGGCGGCATCGGGCTCCGATGGCACCGCGTTGGCACCCAGAAAGCTGTCCTCGATCTGCTGTTGCAGCGGCCGCATCGCAGCAAGGGTCTCGGCCACCCCGGCACGCACGCCGAGTTCCTCGTACAGGGCGACGAGCTGCGGGCCGGTGACGGCAAGCACCGCACCGAACGCCCAGCCCCCCAGCAATATCGCGATAACGATCGATGTCGGCCTGCTTGCCGCGACGATCGTCGCCACGTCATGCGGCTCGCCGCGCTCGGCTTCCGCGTCGGAGACGATCCGCCTCACCTTCTGATACAGCAACGGATTGGCGAGCGTCGCGGCGATCGCTCCGGGGACGATCCACACACACAGTGCCGCGGTGGCAAACCACGCAACGGCGTCCTGCCCCATCCCGGGCGCAACGGTCGCGAAAGCGGAGCATGCCGGCCACCGGCAGCAGCGCGGCAATGAGCCCGGCCAGCCACAATTTCCGGTAGAACGCCCACGCTGCAGGGAAGAAGAACGCCGCCCAGTTCCAGCCTGGCATCGCGCGGCCGCTCTGTTCGTACCGCAGGAACTTCGGCACGTAGTAATCGGCGGCCGGGCCGACGGCAATTCGAAAGAGCACGGCAAGCGCCGGACGAACAACTACCTCCTCGGCATCCGGCGCCGCCGACCAGGGCATGCGGATCGTGTCGCCGATCGCCGTCATCGCCATAGCGCCGTCCCGGGACTCCAGCTCGATCGAGTCAGGCATCGCCATCCGTTGCGCTCCACTCACATCCGCTCCGCGACACTGTACCGCCTTTTCACGCCCGCTGCGCGGACGGCCGACCGGAGACCGGTGCGCTGCCGGGGTCGCCCAGGTCCCAAAGCAGTCCGGTCATCAGCTTCAGTCCGTCGCGTGCCACGTGGACGAGCAGGTGCTCGTCCGGAGCATGCTGCGCGCACGCCGGATACGAATGCGGCACCCAGATCGTCGGCAGTCCGAGGACGTCGGCGAAGCAGTCGTTCGGCAGCGAGCCGCCGAGATTGGGCAGGATCGCGGGCGGCACGCCACAGGTTGCCGTCACCGAAGCTGCCGCCCAGCGCACCCACGGGTGGTCAGGATCGAGACGCGTCGCTGCCATCGCTTGCGCATCACCGGAACGGATCTCGACACCCGCGAACCCGCGCGCGTCGAGATGCGCGCGCAGCGCCGGAATGAACGTGCGCCAGTCGCAATCCGCCACGAAGCGAACCTGCAGATGCGCGCTCGCTCGCGGCGGTATCGCGTTGACGGGTCGGTCCGGATTGCCGGTGCGAAACGCGAGCACCTCCAAAGCGTTCCATCCGAACACGCGCTCGGCCGGCGTCAATCCCGGTTCGCCCCAATCAGCGTCGATCGCCGGCCCGTCCGGCTCGCCCGGCTCGATGTCCGCGAGCGCGCGCCGCACCGAATCCGGAATCGACCGTGGACGCAGACCGTCGACGAGAATGCGTCCGCGCGCGTCGACGATCGACGCGATCGCGTTCGCCAGCACGGTGCCGGGATTGGCGAGGAGGCCGCCCCAGTTCCCGGAGTGATGCGCGCCTTCGCGCAGCGCGACGACGAGATCGAAGTTGAACGCGCCGCGCGAGCCCAGGAAGAGGGTCGGCCGATCGGAGCGCAGGCGCGGTCCGTCGGAGGCGATCAGCACATCGGCAGCGAGTGCTGGCGCGCGCGTCTCGCACAGCGCGCGCAATCCCGGGGAGCCGATCTCCTCCCCCATCTCCAGCAGGACCTTCGCGTTGAAGCCGAGGCGCCCGCGCACCGCGAGGAGCACGCCGATCGCGGCAAGGTTGATCGTATGCTGACCCTTGTTGTCGGCCGTGCCGCGACCGTACCAGCGCCCCGCGCATTCGGTCACCTCCCACGGCGAGCGGCCGTCCGCCCACTGGGAGTCGCAGCCGGCGACGACGTCGCCGTGGCCATAGGTGAGCAGGGTCGGGAGCGATGGTTGCTCGATGCGCTCGGCGAACAGCATCGGTGGCGCGCCCGCGACCGGATTCGCCCAGACCGAACTGCGAAAGCCCATCCGCTCGAGGGCCGGAGCGATCTCGTCGATCAGGTAACGCCCGAGCTCGCTTCCGCGCTCGGGGTTCTGGCTTTCGGTTCGATACGCCACGCGGCGGCGCAGGTCAGCGAGCAAGGCGCCACGGTCGAACGCGGCAGCCGCGGCTTCGATCGCCGCGCTGCGGACATCCGGTCTCGTCGTCACACGCCCTCCGGCCGGCCTAGGCACCGGCATCCGCGTACGGAAGCGCGGCTTCGCCGTCGAGCGCGAGCACGACACGGGCGAGCGCGCCCAGCGCGGCATCGACCGACGGCAGATGCACGACACCGTCGACGTGCGGCGCGCCATCGAGCCCGAACACCCGTTTCCCGAATTGCATTCCGAAGGCCACTTCCGACAGCGTGCCGTAGCTGCCACCCACCGCCACCAGGCAGAACGCGCCGCGGGCGATGATCGCGTTGCGCGCGAGCCCGATGCCGGTGGGAATCAGGATCGACACGAACGGATTGCCGTCGGCAACCGTCTCGTCCGGCAGCAGGCCGACGCTGATGCCGCCGTGCGCGGCCACGCCTTCGCAGACGGCAAGCATCACGCCACGGCGCCCGCCGCACAGCACGGCGAGACCGGCTTTCGCGAGCTCTTCTCCCAGGAGCCGCGCGGTCGCGATCTGCGCGTGCGTCGCGTGATGCCCGCCGATGACGCCGATCGGTTGCCGGAGCGGCGTCCCGCTCTCGCGCTGCAGCCAGCGCAGCGCAGCAACGGGCTCGACCGCATCCCGCGCGAACACGCCGGGCTCGGCGCGCCATTCGAGCGACGCGGGATCGAACGCGAGGCCCGCGCCGTCGTGCAGGCGCCGCTGGCCGCGGTCGAGATAGAGTGTCGGGGCGGGAACGGGCATGCGCGCGGGGCAGTGTTCGATGCCCGTGCCGACGGCGAGCCTGTCGACGACTGCTGCCGCGTACGTGCATCGATTGAACCACGTTGATTATATAAGGGTGCGCTTGCCGTGGCCGCCGCATTGGCGTAACGTCAATGGTGACGCTAGGGGTCCTGCCGGCGAGGTTATCGGCGTTGCCGGCGGGTGAGATCACACCCTTGGTACCTGTGCGGACAATGCCGGCGCAGGGAAGCGTAGCCTGCCTCTGCGCTCCCCGGGCCGTTTCGATGCCGAGGAGTTACCAATGAACGCCAACGACAAGTTCTACGCGCGCGACGCGCTCGTGGACAGCGCGGCCATCGCGCCGCTACCCAGCTCGCGCAAGATCCATGTCGACGGTTCGCGGCCGGACATCCGCGTACCGATGCGCGAAATCGCGCAGTCCGATACGCCGGCGTCCTCGTCCTCCGCCGGGGACGCCGAGCGGAATCCGCCGATCGTCGTCTATGACACGTCCGGACCCTACACCGACCCCGCGGCCGCGATCGACATCCGCCGGGGCCTGCCGCCGCTGCGCGCGCCATGGATTGCCGAGCGCGGCGACACCGCGCCGCTCGCCGGGCCGACGTCGGCCTACGGACGGGCGCGGCTCGCCAATCCCGATCTTGCCGGATTGCGCTTCGAGCTCCAGCGCAAGCCGCGCCGCGCCGCAGATGCCAACGGCAACGGCGGCAACGTCACTCAGATGCACTACGCGCGCCGTGGCGTCGTGACGCCGGAAATGGAATTCGTCGCGATCCGCGAGAACGGCAAGCGCGAGGAGATGCTGCGGACGCTGCCCGAAATCGTCACGCGGCAGCATCGCGGCCAGAGCTTCGGCGCAGCGATCCCTGCCGTCATCACGCCGGAATTCGTCCGCGACGAGGTCGCGCGCGGCCGGGCGATCATCCCCAGCAACATCAACCATCCGGAGGCCGAGCCGATGATCATCGGCCGCAACTTCCTGGTGAAGATCAACGCCAACATCGGCAATTCCGCGGTGTCCTCGTCGATCAACGAGGAAGTCGAGAAGATGACGTGGGCCACGCGCTGGGGCGCGGACACGGTGATGGACCTGTCGACCGGGAAGAACATCCACGAGACGCGCGAGTGGATCATCCGCAACTCGCCGGTGCCGATCGGCACGGTGCCGATCTACCAGGCGCTGGAAAAGGTCGACGGCCGGGCCGAGGAGCTGACCTGGGAGATGTTCCGCGACACGCTGATCGAGCAGGCCGAGCAGGGCGTCGACTATTTCACGATCCATGCCGGCGTGCTGCTCCGCTACATCCCGCTGACGGCGAAGCGGATGACGGGCATCGTCTCGCGCGGCGGCTCGATCATGGCCAAGTGGTGCCTCGCCCACCACAAGGAGAGCTTCCTCTACACGCACTTCGAGGACATCTGCGCGATCATGAAGGCGTACGACGTCGCGTTCTCGCTCGGCGACGGGCTGCGTCCGGGGTCGGGCTTCGACGCCAACGACGAGGCCCAGATGGCCGAGCTCGCGACACTGGGCGAGCTGACGCAGATCGCGTGGAAGCACGACGTGCAGGTCATGATCGAAGGGCCCGGCCATGTGCCAATGCACCTCATCAAGCACAACATGGACGAGCAGCTGCGGCTTTGCGGCGAGGCGCCGTTCTACACGCTGGGTCCGCTGACGACCGACATTGCGCCGGGTTACGACCACATCACGAGCGCGATCGGCGCCGCAATGATCGGCTGGTACGGCACCGCGATGCTCTGCTACGTGACACCGAAGGAGCACCTTGGGCTGCCGAACAAGAACGACGTGAAGGACGGCATCATGGCGTACAAGGTCGCCGCGCACGCCGCGGACCTGGCCAAGGGCCATCCGGGCGCGCAGATCCGCGACAACGCGATCTCCAAGGCGCGCTTCGAGTTCCGGTGGGAAGACCAGTTCAACCTGGGTCTCGATCCGGACAAGGCGCGCGAGTTCCACGACGAGACATTGCCGCAGTCGGGCGCGAAGCTCGCCCATTTCTGCTCGATGTGCGGCCCCCACTTCTGCTCGATGAAGATCACGCAGGACGTGCGCGACTACGCGGCGAAGCAGGGCGTCGCCGAGGCCGAGGCGATCGCGAAGGGGATGGAAGCGAAGGCCGTCGAGTTCGTGCAGAAGGGCGCCGAGATCTATTCGAAAGTGTAGCCGCACCGGATCTGCTTCCGACACCGCGAATCACCACCCAAGGATCCGAAAATGCCCGACAGCCTTGACGAGCTGCAGGCCGCTCTCGACGCGTTCGTCGAAGAGCGCAACTGGGCGCAGTTCCACACGCCGAAGAATCTGGCGATGGGCGTCGCGATCGAGGCGGCGGAGATCATGGAGCACTTCCTCTGGTGCTCGCCGGACGAGTCGTACTCGCTGCCGAAGGAAAAGCGCGCCGAGGTGGCCCACGAGATCGCCGACGTGCTGATGTACCTGCTTGGGCTCGGCCGCGCGCTCGACATCGACATCATCGCCGCGGCGCGGGACAAGCTCGTCGTCAATCGCGAGAAGTATCCGGTCGAAAAGGCGAAGGGCCGCGCGACGAAGTACCTCGATCTCGACTGACCGGCGACCGGTGCGGGGCGGCTATCCCGGCGGCCCAATCGGATGTCGATCCAGGTCAAAGTCGACGGCGAGCGTCCGTGGCACAGTGGCGCCGGTCCGGGTCAACGGGATTCACGCGCGCATGAGCGCGAAGGGCCACCCCGAGCGCGAATTGCTCCCTCTCGGAGGGACGGCGCGCAGCGCCAAGGGTGTACCGAACAGCGCACACGGAAAGGACAAGCGATGGGATCGATGAGATTATTCCTGGCGGTCGTCGTGGTGGTGATGGCGGGAGGCAGCGCGGGCGCACCCCCGGCGAACGTCGACCTCGCCCAGATGCATGGCAGCATGTCAAAACCGGTGGATATCGGCGACGTCAAGGTGCCCAAGGCGACGGGTCCGGATGCGCGGACGGTGGCCGAGGTCGTCGAGCAGAAAGCCGCGCTCAAGAACCGGCCCGTGCTGGTCCGCGGGAAGGTCGTCAAGTACACGCCGGACGTCATGGGCAAGAACTGGATCCATTTGCGTGACGGATCGGGTTCCGCCGCCGACAACACGCACGACGTGCTCGTCACCAGCAAGGACGTGACCAAGGTCGGCGATGTCGTCGTCGCGCGGGGGACCGTGCGCACAGACGTCGATCTCGGATCGGGCTATTCGTACAAGGTGCTGATCGACGAGGCGACGCTGCAGAAGTAGGTCATGCCGACCCGGGGGTCGCCGCAGGCGCCTCCCCGAGTATGCGCAGCGCGGCGTGCGCCGCGCCGAATCCGTTGTCGATATTGACGACCGCGAGTCCCGACGCGCAGCTCGCGAGCGCGGCATTCAGTGCCGCGCGGCCACCCGCGGCGACCCCGTAGCCGATCGATGTCGGCACCGCGATCACGGCACACGGCACGAGTCCCGCGAGCACGCTGAACAGCGCGCCCTCCATGCCGGCAACCGCGATGACGACGCGATGCCGGCGGATCTCGTCGAGCCGCTCCATGAGCCGCCACAGGCCAGCCACTCCCACATCGGCGAGGAGCGTTGCCGTTTCGCCGGCGAAGGCCAGCGTGCGCAGGGCTTCGCGCGCCACGGCCATGTCCGAGGTACCGCCGCACACGATCGCGACGCGGCCCGCGCCACGCGCGGGTGGCGGGCCGCCCAGGATCGCGGTGCGCGTTCCGGCATCGTAATCGAGCGCATCGCGCGAGCGCGACGAGAGCCGGCTGAACTTGCGGGGACCGAGGCGGGTGAGCAGGAGCCGCTCGCCGATTTCGGTTGCGTGGACGATGATCGCGTCGATCTGGGCCGAGGATTTCGGCTCGCAGAGGACCGCCTCGCTCGTGCCGGTACGCCCGGTACGGCCCCAGTCCAGACGGAATTCATTCATCGCCGGTCGTGCGCAGGAACGCCGCCCCGCGGGTGTAAGGACGCACTCCCGCAAACACGCGTCCCTCCCGCGCGCACGCGTCGGCACCGACCTCGCGGGCGAGCGCGATGGCGTCGGCATCGCGGGCCGAGAGCTCGATCGCGATGCCCCGATGCGTCAACCGGCAGCGCAGCACCGTTTCGCGTCCGAGGCGCGCGGCGAGGCGGGCCTCCACCGCGTCGATGAACGCCAGATCGGTGGGCGCGATGGCGATGCCGGTTTCGACCCGGCTCGCGAGGCACGGCTGTGCAGGCAGCCGCTCGAGATCGTCGAGACCGAGACTCGACGCGAGCGCGTACACGCTCGTCTTCCCGATGGCCGCGTCGACATACGGATGCACGACGTCGCGCTCGGCCGCGGCCCGCAGGCCGGGCCGGAAATCGTCGAGATCGTCCCGGTTGGTGCCCGACGCGATCGGATCCGGTGTTGCGTCGCGAATGCGCGCATAGAGATTCGTCTTGCAGTAGTAGCAGCGATCGACCGGGTTCGCGCGGTAGCGGGGGTCGGCCTGTTCGCCGGCGTCGAGCAGCACGAGCGGCCAGCCGTGCCGTTCGGCATGCGTCTGCACGCGCTCGCGCGCGGCCGCCGGCACGGCTGGTCCGGTCGCGTGATACATCGTGGTCCGCGCACGCGAGTAGCGCCACGCGACGTGCGCGAGCGTCATCGAGTCGACCCCGCCACTCACCGCAAGCGCGAGTCGGTCGTGGCGGTCGAGCATCGCGACGAGCCGCGCGAGATCGTCGCTTGCAGACGGCGCGGCGTTCTTCATTAGGCCTCCCGCCGGGCCGTCCCAAGGGAGGCCTTGCTCCCCCCGGGGGGCAGCGAACACAGTGAGCGTGGGGGCTCATTCCCACGCCTCCCGCCGGGCCGTCCCAAGGGCGGCCTTGCACCCCCGCAGGGAGCAGGCGAACGCAGTGAGCGTGGGGGCTCATTCCTCGGCGCCTTTCAGCGCGCGCCGCACCGCAGTCGCGCGGATGCGCCGACGCTCGCCGTGTCCATGCGTCGCGACCACGTCGTCGTGCGCAGCCTTCGCGGTGCGACCGCCGCCTGGACGCTCGGCAACCTTGACTTCGATCGCAAGGTCACCGAGCGGGCTGGTAACTTCGGTGGCGACGTCGGTCCGCCGCAGCACCCGCCGACGCTCCTCGCGCAGACGCAATCCGAGCGTCGAGGTCTCGGTGAGGCAGGCGCGCGCGATCGCTTCGGACGCCTCCGGCCGCGCGAGGAGGCGGAAATCCGCGAGGGGCCGTCCTTTCTTGCCGTGCCGCGTGCCGACCGACACGTCGAGCACGCCCGCTTCCGCCCGCAGGCGATCGGCCGCCACGGCGATCTCCTCGCCCGTCATGTCGTCGACGTCGAACTCGAGCACGGAAACCACGTCCCCATCCGTGTCGGCGGTGGCAGCGGACGCGCGCTCGACCACCAGCGCGCGCACGATGTTCGGCATACCGGCGATCTTCCGCGTTCCCGCGCCGCAACCGGTGGCGAGCAGTCGTCCCGCGTCGCGCGGCCCCCCGCAACGCGCCGCGGGTACGAGATGGCGCAGGATGGCGGCGCCCGTCGGCGTCACGCGTTCGCCGGCAATGCCGTCGTCGTGCCAGGCATAGCCAGCCAGCAACACGCTGGTCGCCGGAGCCGGCACGGGCAGCACACCATGCGCGGTGCGCACGGTACCGCCGCCCAGCGGCAACGTCGACGCGCTCCAGTGCGCACCGTCGAGCCTGGCCGCGATGCATCCGGCCGCCACCACGTCGAGCAGCGAGTCCCAATCCGCCAATTCATGGAAATGCACGGCATCGACAGCGACGCCGTGCACGCGCGCCTCGGCATCGGCGAGCAAGGCGAGCAGCGCCAACGCGTGTTCGCGCGTCGCCGGCGAGAGCGGCGCTTCGACGAGCCGCCCGCGCAGCGTCCGATACGGTGTCCCGGGATTTTCGTGCGCGTGCGGAGCCCCGGCGCGCGCGCGCGTCTTGTCGGAGGAATCCAGCCGGTTGGCGCGAGCGGACTGGGGCAACAGACCGAAGCCCTGCGCGCGCAGGCCGCCCGTCGACGTCACGCGAAAGCCGGGTGCGGGACCGCCCCGCGGCTGCACGGCCGCGAGCTCGGCCAGCACCGGCGCGGCAAGCGCGGGAAAAGCGTCGACCAGCGCGGCGACGAACATGTCGCCGGCGAGCCCGCCGACGAGATCGAGATGTATCGCCAGCGACTTCGGTGAGGGTAGGCCCACCGTGTCAGCCGACGACGGGTACGACATAAGGGCCCTCCGGGATGACGGCGAGCGCCGGATCGCCCGCGCGCGCCAACGCGGCGGCGAGCGCCACATCCACCGAGGCGATCGTTTCGACGCCCGTGAGGCGCCGCTCGTCGGGGTCGAGGCCGGTCGTGAAGAGCTGCACGCGCCCGGCACGCAGCGATTTCAACTGCATCTCGGTCTGCCACTCGTCGACATCGGCGAGCTCTTTGACGAGCAGCGATTTCAGGAATGCATCCGGGCCGAGCGAGCACAGGCGCTGCTGCGCCGCCCGGAACTCGGGTGAGCCGAAGCCCTCCGAGCATGCCGACGCGACGATCAGCGTACCGCCGGGCTCCAGGATGTCGAGCGGTGTCACCATGCCCTTCACCGTCTGATAGTAGGTCTTGTCGAGGGGATGCCCGGCCGCCGACGTCACGATCGTCGCAAAGCGCCGGCCGACCGGCACGCGCGCGCTCTCGGCGACGAAACCGACGGCGGCGAGATGGCTCGCGATGACCTCGCCGAAATTGACGTGCACGAGATCGCGGTCCTCGTCGATCACCGTGTTGACGGCGTAGACCTCGCCCAGCATCCGCACGATCTCGAGCTGCTCCTCGTGCAGCGGGTTGCCGGCGAGATTGCACTGGATCGCCGCCGGGTCTTCCATGAAGCGCGCGCTGTGAAACGTCCGGATGGTGTCCGCATGCGCGATCCCCGGTGCGATCACCTTCCTGCCCCCCGAGTAGCCCGCCATGAAATGCGGCTCGACGAGCCCGGTGGCGATCCGCAGATCGGCCTCGACGAAGCGGCGGTCGAGCTTCACCGGCGTGCGCCGCCCCGTGGTCACACCCAGATCGACATGCGCCGCGTCGTCCCGCGCAAAATGATTCTCGACGCGCACCGTGTCCTGCACCCAGGCATCGCCGACGACCTCGGTCAGCTCGTCGCCCTCGTTCGGCCGATGCAGGCCGGTCGCGACCAGCACCGTGATGGACTCGCGCGGCATGCCGGCGGCGAGCAGGCCTTCGATCAGCGGCCGCAGGAACAGGTGATTGGGGACCGGCCGTGTGATGTCGCAGATCAGGATGCACGCGCTCTTCCGACCGCGCACGAGCGTTGCGTACGCGGCCGCACCGACGGGCCTTTCCAGCGCATCGCGCACTGCCGCGTGCGGATCCGGCAGCTTCGCCATCGGCCGCTTGCCGATCACGGTCGCGCGTGCGTCCTGCGGCAGTCGGATCTGCATCCCCGCCTTGCCGTACAGGAGATCGACGCTCGCCCCGCTCGCCCCGCTCGCCGCTGTGCTCATCGCTCCCCCGCTCGGTTCATGACGCGTTGCGCGCCGCCAGTTGCAACCCGGCGTCCGTCGCGCCAGGTCCCGCGCCGCGCCGGAATCAGTGTACCTCCGGCGGCCCGCGATGGCGCGCGCTACGGGCGCCGGTGGGCAAGCGTATCGCTACGGCACCGCGGACGGTAGGATACGGCCCATGGTGGGCTCCGGATTCACCGATCGCTTCCTGACCGCGAACGAGGTGCGCGAGATCGTCCGCGCGGGCCTCGCGTCGCTGTCGCTCGCCGGCAAGCGCGTACTGTTCATCATTCCAGACGGCACCCGCACGATGCCGATGCCCCAGCTCTTCCGCCTGTTCCGCGAGATGCTGGGCGGGCGGGTCGCCGCGCTCGACTTCCTGGTCGCACTGGGCACGCACCAGCCGATGGACGATGGACAGCTGTCCCGGCTCGTCGGTGCGCCGGTCGTCGGCGGCTGCACCGGCGACTCGCACATCTTCAATCACGAATGGGCCGATCCCGCGACGTTTGCCACGATCGGCGAGATTTCCGCCGTCGAGATTGCGCAACTGTCCGGCGGGCGGCTCGCCCAGCCGGTCGCCGTTTCGCTCAATCGGCGCATCTTCGATTACGACCAGATCATCATCTGCGGCCCGGTGTTTCCGCACGAGGTCGTCGGCTTCTCCGGGGGCAACAAGTACTTCTTCCCCGGCATCGCCGGTCCGGAGGTGATCAACTTCACGCACTGGCTGGGTGCGCTGATCACGAATTACGAGATCATCGGTGCCGGCTACACGCCGGTGCGCGCCGTCATCGACCGCGCGGCGGCGATGGTGTCGGTGCCCACGTCGTGCTTCGCGCTGGTCGTCACGCCAGCGGGAATGGCCGGGCTCTATTTCGGATCGGCGCAGGAAGCGTGGGAGCGCGCCGCGGCGCTTTCGGCGCAGCGGCACATCGTCTGGCTCGACCAACCCATGCGCCAGGTGCTGTCGGTGATGCCGCAGATGTACGCCGACCTCTGGACGGCAGGCAAGGGGATGTACAAGATCGAGCCGGTCGTTGCCGACGGCGGCGAAGTGATCATCTACGCGCCGCATATTCGCGAGGTGAGCGTCACGCATGGGCATCTGCTCGAGGAAGTGGGCTACCATTGCCGCGACTACTTCGTCGCACAACCGGAGCGTTTCGCCCGCTATCCCGGAGGCGTGCTGGCCCATTCGACGCACGTCAAGGGCCAGGGGACATTCGACGCCGCAACCGGCATCGAGACGCCACGGGTGACCGTGACGCTCGCCACGGGGATGTCCGCGGAGCACTGCCGGCGGATCAACCTCGGCTACCGCGACCCGGCATCGATCGACATTGCCGCCTGGAGCGGGCGCGAGCGCGACGGCATTCTGGTCGTCCCGCGCGCCGGAGAAATGCTCTACCGACTGAAGCGCTGACGCGGCAATCCGCCGCCCGGGTCGCGGAGGCCCCGCAGACCGCCGGCGCGCGGGATTCCGGATCACGTCGAGCGCGCGCGGCTTGGCGCAACAGCAGTGCGTCCGTGGCGCCGGGGAGTTGGCGACGGCGCCGCGGATCGGCGCGCGGAAGCGAGCGACGGCGCGGCGGAGCGCTTGCATTCGCTCGCCACACCCTCGCGGATGATCTCTGCGAGGCGCTGCGTCGCCGGCCCGGCATGCTCGCGGTCGGCGAAGATCAGGTAGAGCTCGGCGTAGCGCTCACCACCTTCGGTGAGCGGCAGCGGCTTCAGCGTGCCGGCCTCGAGCTCCTTGCGAATTCGCTCTTCCGGCAGCCACGTGAAGCCGTAGCCGGAGCGCGCGGCCTCGATCGACGTGGCGAGATGGCTGACCGTCCAGCGCTGCGCCGTCTCCATCGACGGCGCGCTGGCGCGGTCCGGGCTCGACTCGCGGACCACGAGGTGCCGGTGCGCGCGGAGGTCGCGCATCGACAGCCTGCGTCCGAGCCGGTGCAGCGGATGGTCCGGACGCGCCACGAGGACGAACCGCAGGCGCATCAGCGGCTCGCCGAGAAAACCCGACGGAATACTCCCGAAGATGGCGAGGTCGGCCTGCCCCCGTGCGAGCGCGTCGGTGCGGTGTCCGAGGACCGACTCGATCAGCTCGATTCGCGTCTGGGGACTTTCCTTGCCGAGCCGGTCGATGCACTCGAGCAAGAGCCAGGTCGGAAAGATGACTTCCACTGCGAGGCGAACCTCGGCCTCCCAGCCCGCCGAGAGGCGCTGCGCCGACTGCTCCAGTCCGGCCGCCTCGTCCAGCAGGTAGCGGGCGCGGCGGTAGAGCAGCTCACCGGTGGGCGTGAGTCCCGCCTTGCGCCCATCGACCCTGAACGCCTTGACCCCGAGCTGCGACTCGAGTTTCTGGACGGCATAGGTCATCGACGACTGGCTCTTGTGCAACGCCGCGGCCGCCTTCGCGTATCCGCCGTGGTCCACCACGGCCGTGAACGCCCGCCACTGTTCCAGGGTGATGCGAGGTGCCGCCATCGAGGACGCCAATAATCGAATAAGTAGATTGATATGGGCAGATTATTGCGCTTTCTTATCGACTTGTTCAATGATCAAATGGCCCCATCAAGCAGGCACGGACAAAGGAGGCGCAGATGAAGCAAGTGCTCAGCATTCACCGACCCGGCGAAGCGCATTGGGTGGGCGACGGCTTTCCCGTGCAAACGGTGTTCAGTTATCAGGACCAGGGACCCGAGCTGACACCGTTCCTGCTGCTCGATCATGCCGGCCCGGCGGACTTCGAGCCGACCGCCAGGGAACGCGGCGTGGGCTGGCACCCGCACCGGGGCTTCGAGACGGTCACCGTGGTCTACGACGGCGAGGTCGAGCACGAGGATACGGCCGGCAACCGCGGCCGCATCGGCCCGGGCGACGTGCAGTGGATGACCGCCGGCGCCGGCGTGCTGCACAAGGAATTGCACGCCCGGGACTTCGCGCAGCGTGGCGGCCGGTTCGAGGTGCTGCAGCTCTGGGTGAACCTGCCGGCGAAGTCGAAGCTGACGGCGCCACGCTATCAGACGCTCGTCGCCCGGACGATTCCGGCGGTGAACCTGCCCGAGGACGGAGGATCGGTGCGCGTGATCGCCGGCAAGTTCGGCGCCGCGGCAGGACCCGCGCGCACGGTCACGCCCGTCGGCCTGCTCGACGTCCGGCTCAACGCCGGCCATCGCATCGACCTGAACTTGCGCGACGGCGACACCGGGGCGCTCTACGTCCTCCGGGGAGAGCTCGCCGTGAACGGCAGCGAGACGGCGCGCGAAGGCGACCTCGTCGTTCTCGGGCGCGCCGGCGACGCCGTGGCGATCGAGGCCGCTTCGAACGCCACCGTCTTCGTCATGCACGGGGAACCGATCGACGAACCGATCGTCGGCTACGGACCGTTCGTGATGAACACGCCGCAGCAGATCCGGCAGGCATTCGCCGATTACAGCGCCGGCCGCATGGGCGAGGTGACAGTTGAAGGGCGCACATGAGCCGGCTGCCGACAGACGATCCCTCCTGCACGACCTGCATGACGAACCCGGCGATCGAGACGATCATCGAGGGCAGGACCCGCGATCTGGGCGGCTTCACGGTCGCACGACTGCTTCCCGCCGCGGCGTGCAGGCACGTCGGGCCGATCGTCTTTTTCGACCACATGGGCCCCGCGACGCTTGCGCCGGGGCACGGAATCGACGTCCGGCCGCACCCGCACATCGGTCTGGCGACGGTCACCTACCTCTTCGAAGGTGAGATCGTGCACCGGGACAGCCTCGGCTTCGTGCAGCCGATCGAACCGGGAGCGATCAACTGGATGACCGCCGGTCGCGGCATCGTGCATTCGGAGCGTACCGGAGCGGGCCCGAGGGCGTCGGGGTCACGATTGCATGGTGTGCAGCTGTGGGTCGCGCTGCCGACGATGCACGAGGAGACCGATCCCGACTTCCGGCACCATCCGGCGGCCACGCTGCCCGAAATCGATGTCGACCGCGCCCGCCTGCGGATTCTCGTCGGCAGCGCGTATGGCGTAACGTCGCCGGTGCGAACCCTCTCGTCGCTGTTCTATGTCGAGGCGCGGTTGCCGGCGGGCGGCGAGCTGACAATGCCCGCCGCGCCGCGGGAACGTGCGGCATTCGTCGTGGACGGCGCGGTCAGCTGTGGCGACACACGAGTCGAGTCGTCCCGGATGATCGTGTTCGCACCGGGATCGAGGGCCGCTTTGCGGGCCGGGTCGGAGGCACGGCTCATGCTGCTCGGCGGCGCGCCGCTGGATGGCGAGCGTCACCTGTGGTGGAACTTCGTGTCGAGCTCGAAAGCGCGGATCGAGCAGGCAAAGCGGGACTGGGCCGAGGGTCGGTTCGCGCCGGTGCCGGGGGAGACCGAGTCCATCCCGCTTCCGGAATCATGACGGCATCGCACCCGGACCCGCGCGGGGTCACGGCACACCCGCCTTCGTGAGCCGCCGCGTCTCGCCGATCCTGAGTCGGTCGTGACGGCAGGCAGGTTCCAGCCCCGGGGTCGGCCGGTTTACAGTGGGCGGTGAGACAGACTCTAGCGGAGAACCGTTCCCATGGATGGAGCGCTGGAGCAGGTGCGCCGCCTGCTGAAGGCGGCCCGGCGCATTGCGGTCCTTACGGGCGCCGGTGTTTCCGCCGAATCCGGAATTCCGACGTTCCGGGATGCGATGACCGGCCTGTGGGCGCAGTTCCGCCCCGAGGATCTCGCGACGCCCGAGGCCTTCGCGGCCAATCCGAGGGTCGTGTGGGAGTGGTACGCCTGGCGCCGCGAGCTGGTGGCGAAGGCGAAGCCGAATGCCGGCCACGTGGCGCTGGCCGAACTGGAGCGACGCAGCCCGCATTTCGCCCTCATCACGCAGAACGTCGACGGGCTGCATGCCCGCGCCGGAAGCCGCAATGTGATCGAACTGCACGGCAACATCATGGAGGACCGCTGCTTTGCCGAAGGGTGTGTGCTCACACCTGGCGACGAAATACCCGGAACGCCTCCGCGGTGCGCGCGCTGCGGCGCGCCAGTGCGTCCGGGGGTCGTCTGGTTCGGCGAGATGCTGCCGGCGACGGCGCTTGCGGCAGCCTGCGCCGAAGCCGAGCGCTCCGAGGTCTTCCTCTCGATCGGCACATCCACCGTCGTGGAACCGGCAGCGTCGCTGCCGTTTGCGGCACTCGATGCCGGCGCGGTGGTGATCGAGGTCAATCCCACGCGGACGCCGCTCTCGGCGCGGGCGACATTCGTGCTCGCCGGGGCCGCGGCCGAAGTGCTGCCGCGGCTACTGGATCACGAGATCATCCGCTGACGGCTCGGCTCAGGCCGGTGCGGACATCGCCACCCGGACCGGAACGCGCCGGCGTCCCCACGGTCTGCGGAAGTCCTCGAAGCGTCCCGGCAGCGGCGCGTTGCAATGGCGGCAACGGCCATCCGGCGTCAACTCGTAGGCGAGAATCTCATGCCAGTCGCGAACGATGACCGCCTTTCCGCAGCCGGGACAGGACGTCGTACCGCCGGTGCGGTCGTGCACGTTGCCGGTATAGACATGCCGGAGGCCCGCGCGCAGGGCGATCTCCCGCGCCCGGGTGAGCGTCGCGCCAGGCGTGTGCTCGACGTCGGTCATCTTGTAGTCGGGATGAAACGCGGTGAAATGCAGCGGCACATCGGTCCCGAGTTCGCGGACGAGCCACTGCGACATCGCCTCAAGCTCTGCGCTCGAGTCGTTCTTGCCAGGGATCAGCAGGGTCGTGATCTCGAACCAGACGTCGGTCTCGCGTTTCAGATAGACGAGCGTATCGAGCACCGGCTGCAGCCGCGCCCCGCAGAGCTTCACATAGAAGTCGTCGGTGAAGGCCTTCAGATCGACATTGGCCGCATCCATCTTGGCGTAGAACTCGCGCCGCGCATCGGTGCCGATATAGCCCGCCGTCACGGCAACCGTCCTGATCCCCCGGGCGTGGCAGGCATCGGCGGTGTCCATGGCGTATTCGGCGAAGATGACCGGGTCGTTGTAGGTGAACGCCACGCTCCGGCAGTCCATCCTCGCCGCGGTATCGGCGATCTTTTCCGGCGACGCAGCATCCATCAGCGTGTCCATCTCGCGCGACTTCGAGATGTCCCAGTTCTGGCAGAACTTGCACGCGAGATTGCAGCCGGCCGTGCCGAACGAAAACACCGAGGAGCCGGGATAGAAGTGGTTGAGCGGCTTCTTCTCGATCGGATCGATGCAGAAGCCCGACGAGCGGCCGTAGGTCGTCAGCACGATCGCGTCGCCTTCGCGCTGCCGGACGAAGCACGCGCCGCGCTGGCCTTCATGCAGGCGGCAGTCGCGCGGACAGAGGTCGCACTGAATGCGGCCGTCGTCCATGCGGTGCCACCAGCGTCCGGGGTGATTGCTCATCGATACTCGCCGATTGCCTGGAACTCGCTCTCTGTCCATTTGGTCACCCCGTAGCGCGAAACGTTCACCTCCGGGCTCCAGAAGTCGCCGCGAAGCCCCGCCTTCCGCTTCAGGGCGGCGACGAACCCGCGCGGCTCCGGCAACGATTCCCAGACCTGCGGCAGGAAAGTCGCCCGGTGCCGACCGCATTCGAGGACCAGTCCGTCGACGCCCGGCCGCAGCCGCGCGATCAGGTCCTCCTCGTCGACGACGACGACGCGTTCGTCAGCCGACAGGAGCGAGACCTCGACCGACGTCGCCTCGAATTCGATCGCCGCGAGCGGTGGAAAGCGCGGGTCACGGAACGCCGCGGCGATCGCGTTCTCGCGCACGTCGACGCCAAGCGGACGAAGGGCTTTCAGCGACCCGATGCAGCCGCGCAGCTCGCCCGCATGCTTCAGCGTGACGAACGTGGCGGCGGGCCGCCCGAGCGCGCCGTGGGACGCGGAGGCAACCGGTCCGAGACCCAATTGCGCGCCGATCGCGGAGCGCGCGATCGTCAGCAATGCGCGGCCGAGCTCACGTTCAGCCATGACCGGCCTCCGTGCCCACGAATGCGACCGATGCGTAACCGACGACGCGAGACCTGTCGCCCGCCGTATCGCCCGAGTTGCGCAGATCGAGCAGCTCGGCCCGCAGTCGGTGGCGGCGCGCTGCGAGGAGGAGGCCGTTGATCGGCGTCGCACCGCATGCCTGCTCGTGATCGAGCGAGGGCGAAAGTGCGAGGATCGCCTCGCCCGTCGCGCGGTCGATGGCGCGGGCATCGGCATAGCGATGGTAGTGCGAGAGATCGGAGCTGACGACGATGATCGTCTCAGGGCCGCCCCACAGCAATTCGATGACTTCGTCGACCTCCTCCGCCGTCGCATCGCCGACCGCAAACGGCACGATGTCGAAGGTTCCCAGCACCGTCTGCAGGAATGGCAGCTGCACCTCGAGCGAGTGCTCGTGCGCGTGCGCCGCGTCGCTCACGCGAACCTGCGGCAGCATCAGCGCGGCCGCGACTGCTTCGCGATCGACACGCACGATGCCGAGCGGCGTCGCGAACGCATCCGCCGACGGCAGGGCCAGACCGCGGACCGGTACCCGGTGCGTCGGACCCAACAGCAGGACCCGGCGGATCGTGTCGCGCCCGGCGGCAAGCCGCGCGTAGGCAGCAGCCGCGATCGGCCCCGAATAGACATACCCGGCGTGGGGCGTGATCACCGCTTTGGGCAGCGTTGCGTCGTCTGCGGCCACCGCCGGCGCCCGCGCGAGGTGCCCGCGCACGTCCGCGGCGAGCGCCGACGGCGCCGCGGGATAGAACATGCCGGCTACGGCTGCCGGACGAACTTCGTACATCGGCTTCCTCCGCATTCAATATGTGTCTATCTGAGGCCGAGTCCGCTCCGATTCAAGGTACGCTCCTCATTGCCACCATCGCCGCGCCGCATCGAGCGTCAAATTTCGCGCGAATCGGCGATCGACGTCGCGCCCAGCTTACCGAGGCGCTCGCGCACCAGGTCGATCGCTGCGCGCAGCAGGTACGCCTCGTCGGCATACCATTTGGGCACCCGCGCCGTCGTGATTTCGTCCTCGATCGAATCGAGTTGCGCCAGGTGTTCGTCGACTCGCGCCGGATCCGGGCTGTCGGTCAGGCCCCGCTCGAACTCGCCCAGACGGGCATACCAGCCGACAATCCGCGATTTGAGGCGGTACGTGTAGACAATGGGCACGAGCTTGGTCACCGGCAACACCACCGCGAAGATCGGGACCAGCAGTATCAGCATCCGATCCACGAAATTCGCCACCCAGTAGGGCAGGTAGCGCTGAAGGAATGGCTTGCCCGACTTGTAGAAGCGCAGCGCCTCGTCGGCCATCGGCACGTCCTGAGCACGCGCGTTGGGAAACGTCCCCGCCTCGGCCAGGCGGGCGTGGCCGCTGTTGATCGTCGTCGCGGCCTCGAGCAGCAGAAACACGAGTGCCGGGTGCACATCGTCGCGTGCGAGCAGGTTGGCCGTGACGGCAACCGTCGCAACATCGCGTGCAGGAAGGTCTTCGGTGATGTCGGCGACGCCGCGCGGAACCCTCAGCGCCGTCAGGTGCGGGAAGCGCTTCGCGTAGGCCGGCGCATGAACCAGGTTCATCAGTCGCAGATCGCGCCGCTGCAAGAGCTCGATGAGCACCGGCGCCTCGATGCCGGCGACCTGAAACACGGCGTCGATTTCGCCGAGCTTCTGCGCCTTGACGAGGTCCGCGCCGGCAAGCGGCAGAAAGTTGGTGTTGCCGGCGTCGATACCGCTGTCGCGGAGCAATTGCAGCGCCAGAAGCCGCGTGCCGCTGCCGTCGGCGCCGATGGCGAGCCGCCCGCCCTTGAGCTCGGTGAATCGCTCGGCCGGCGGGCGGGCGGCAGCCTGGAACACCCACATCGCCTCGTAATAGAGCGCGCCGAGCGAGACCACCGGAAACCTGCCCTCGTCGGTCCCGGGCGCTCCTCCCGCGCCACCCTGCACGAAGGCGATGTCGGCCCCGCCATCGCGAAGGAGCGCGAAGTTTTCGACGGCACCCCCTGTCGGGACGAGCTCAAGGGTCACTCCGTACTTCGCGAGGTAACGTTGGTACTCCAGCCCGTACCGCTGATACGCGCCGCCGGGCGCCCCGGTGGCCATCACCAGGCGGTCGGGCGGCGCGGGCTCCACGAACCGAAGCGCAAACCAGAAGGCGAACAGGATGAGCGCGAGCGCCGGGACGCCGACGACGAGCGCGTCGCGCCACGCAAGGTTGCGGCACCAGCCCGCGCTCACGGCGAACCCTTGGCGCTGGTGACGCGCGCGTCAGTCTCCGTTGGACGCCGGCCGGACGAGATAGCCACCCGATTTCTCGTCGCGCTCGAGCTCGAGGCTGCCGCGCCGCTGCGCTTCCTCGAGCATTCCGTTGAACGAGCGGAAGCCGTAATACGACTCGTTGAATCCCGGCTTGCGGCGCTTCAGCGCCTGCTTGACCATCGAGCCCCAGATCTTCTCCTCGTCGCCACGCTCCGCGGCGAGCGCGTCGATCGTCTCGAGGATGAGGTCGAGCGCCTCCTGCCGGCGCTCGTCATCGCTTTTCCTGGCGGATCCCGGTGCCTCGTCCGCCGCGGGCTTGGCCGGCGGCTTCGCGCTGGCGGCAGCCCCGCGCGCCGACGTCTTGCGCGGGGTCGCCTTCCTCTTCTCCCGCACGAGGTCGTCGTAGTAGATGAACTCGTCGCAGTTCGCGATCAGCAGGTCGGACGTCGAATTCTTGACGCCGACGCCGATGACGATCTTGTTGTTCTCGCGCAGCTTGGAGACGAGCGGGGAGAAGTCGGAGTCGCCGCTGATGATGACGAACGTATCGACGTGTGACTTCGTGTAGCAGAGATCCAGCGCATCGACGACCATGCGGATGTCGGCCGAGTTCTTCCCCGACTGCCGCACATGCGGAATCTCGATCAGCTCGAACGAGGCCTCGTGCATCGGCGCCTTGAACGACTTGTAGCGTTCCCAGTCGCAATAGGCCTTCTTCACGACGATGCTGCCCTTCAGCAACAGCTTCTCGAGCACCTTGCCGATATCGAATTTCTCGTACTTGGCGTCCTGGACGCCGAGCGCGATGTTCTCGAAATCGCAGTACAGCGCCATGTTGGTCGTTTCAGCGGCATGTGGCATCGTTCGTCACGGGCGCGGCACGCACCCGACTCCCTCGGATTGGCGGCGCTCGGCCGCATCCTGCAACGATAACAGCACCGGCCAACCGGCGCGACCTTGATCCCGGACAAAGGGGCGGCAGGGGCGGATCACGAGAATTCCCGATGGACAGTCGTCCGGCGGCGGCCGGACAATGTTCGTTCATCGCTGACGAAGGGAGCGGGTCATGCACATCGGAATGGCACTGGTCGTGGCGGGGATCGCCGGCAGTGCGCTCGCAGCGGCGCCGGACTGGCAGCCGATTGGCGAAAACGCGAACGGCAACAGGATCTATGTCGACAAGGCGAGCATCAAGGCGTCGGGAGATGTTACGGCGGTCGTGTTTCGCACCGAGCTCAAGACGCCGATCGACACACTGCAGGGCGGTATCACCAGCATGCGCTCGGAGATGCGCGTGCGCTGCAAGGACATGACGGCCGCGGGTGTCGAAGTGGTTCTGTTCGAGAACGAAGCGAAGAATCAGGCATTCGCGCGGAACAAGGCGACGAAGATTGAATACGTGAAGGAGCCGGTAGGCAGTTCCGCGGACATGGTGATGCGGCACGTCTGCAGGAAATAGCCGATGTCGCTGCCTGACCTCTCGCTGCTGGAGACCCGCGTGCTGGGCGTGCTCGTCGAAAAGCAGCGCACGGTGCCCGACACCTATCCACTGTCGCTCCTCGCACTGACTGCGGGCTGCAACCAGAAGACGAGCCGGGAGCCGATCCTCAGCGCCACCGAGGCCGAGGTGCAGGCGGCAATCGACCACCTCAAGGCCCTTTCGCTCGCGGTCGAGACGAGTGGCGGACGGGTGATGCGTTACGCGCACAACATCGACCGGGTATTGGCGATCCCGTCGCAGGCGGTGGCAGTGCTCGCGGCGCTGATGCTGCGCGGGCCGCAGACAGTCGGCGAGCTGCGTGGCGCCTGCGATCGCCTGCATCGATTCGCGGATCTATCGGCCGTCGAGGCGTTTCTCCAGGAACTCGCCGCGCGGGCGGCCGGGCCGCTCGTCGTCGAGCTGCCGCGTCAACCCGGCGCGCGCGAGACCCGCTGGGCGCATCTGCTCTCGGGACCGCCTCCCGTCGACAGCGCCAGCCGCGTGGCGCCCGAGACCGGCGTCGCGGAGACGGTCACGGTGGGGGAGATCGTGGCGCTCAAGGCCAATGTTGCGCACCTCGCGGACGAGCTCGCCGCGCTGAAGGAGAAAGTCGAGCAGCTTTGCGCCGCGCTCGGCGCCCCCAGCCCATGACGTGGCTTGTCGCGCGGCCTCGCACCGCGCGATAATGCGGGCCCCGCACACCGCCGACCCGGCATTCGCCCAAGGGTCGACGACCTCCTGACCAGCAACCACGAGAGGTGACCCATGGATATCCAAAGCATGCTCGAAACCGCCCAGCCGGTACTGATCGCGTTCGGTCTCAAGGTCGTCGGCGCGATCGCCGCCTACATCATCGGCCGCATGCTGATCGGCGTTGCTTCGAACCTCGTCGTGAAGGCGCTCGAGCGCCAGAAGGTCGAGCCGACGGTGATCCGTTACATCGGATCCGTCGTTACCGTCGCGCTCAACATCATCCTGGTCGTCGCGATCCTCGGCTACTTCGGCGTCGAGACGACGTCGTTCGCCGCGCTGGTGGCGGGCCTCGGCATTGCCGTCGGGGCGGCGTGGGGCGGACTGCTGTCGAATTTCGCCGCCGGCGTATTTATCCTGGTCTTGCGGCCATTCAAGGTCGGCGACTATGTGCTGGCCGGCGACGTCGAGGGCACGGTACGGATGCTCGGGCTCTTCAGTACGACGATCGACACACCGGACAACGTGCAGACAATGGTCGGCAACGCCAAGGTCATGGGCGGGACGATCAAGAACTTCAGCAACAATCCCTATCGCCGCGTGGACCTTACCGCGCAGCTCGATCACAGCGTGGATCCGGCCGATGCGGTTCGCCGGCTGAAGGAGGCGCTGCCGAAGATCGCCAATGTCGCCACGGAGCCGAAGCCGGAGGTCGAGATCCTGACGTTCAACGAGCGCGGGCCGGTGCTCGCGGTGCGGCCCTACTGCAACAATGCGCACTACTGGCAGGTCTATTTCGACACCAACCGGTCGATCCGCGAGACGTTCGGCGCCGCCGGATACCCCGCCGCGGAAGCGCATCAATACGTGCGGCAGAAGGCCGCCTGACGCGTTCGTGGCCGGGGGCCCGGGCGCGCCCCGCTGCGCCGTATCGCCAGCAGCCCCGCTGCGTCGTATCGCCAGCGCCATGCCGCGCGTGAGACAATCAGTCGACAGGCCACAGCGGAGGTGAACCATGGGCATGCTGGATGAAATTCTCGGAAGCGCACTGGGCGGCATGTTGCGCGGTGGCGGGCAGCAACAGAGTCCGCTGATGCAGATCGCGTTGCAGCTCCTGCAACAGAACGGCGGCATCGAGGGCATGCTCGACAAGTTTCGGCAGGGAGGCTACGCCGATCAGGCCGCCTCGTGGCAGAGCACCGGACAGAACATGCCGATCTCGGGCAACGCGTTGCAGGAGGTGCTGGGGAGCGGAGCCATCGGTCAGATCGCCCAGCAGCTCGGGATGTCCCATGGTGATGCGGCAGGCGGACTCGCCCAGGTACTGCCACAGGTCATCGACCAGTTCACGCCGAACGGCCAGGTTCCCGACAACGACAACGATATGGTGGCGCAGGCGCTGGCCATGTTGACGAAGTCGAAGACGGGCTGAAACGCGCTGCCGGGTGTAGCCGGCAGCGGGATCCGCTCGGGATCTATCTCTCCGGCCGGGTGGGCTCCGCTCCCCGGCTTGTTTTTGCCGAATTTCGCGCGAGCCTTGGACCAGCCGACACTACTCACCGCAATGCTCCTCGGCGTCGTCGAGGGGCTGACCGAATTCCTGCCGGTCTCGTCCACCGGACACCTGATCGTCGCCGGCTCGCTCACCGGCTACACCGGCGAGCAGGCGAAGACCTTCGAGATCGTGATCCAGGCCGGGGCGATCCTCGCCGTCTGCTGGGAATTCCGCAGGAGACTCGTCGGCTGTCCTGCGCGGCCTGTTCACCGACGCTGCCGCGCAGCGATTCGCACTGAATCTCGTCGTCGCGTTTCTTCCGGCCGGAGTTCTCGGCCTTGCGTTCAACAAGACGATCAAGGCGCATCTGTTCGCGCCCATCCCCGTCGCCTGCGCCTTCGTCGTCGGTGCCTTTGTCATCATGTGGGCCGAGCGGCGGCATCGCGCGCGGCCGGATACCGTGCGGGTGGCAACGATCGACGACATGCGCTGGACCGATGCCCTGCTGGTCGGATTCGCCCAGGCATTCGCGCTCGTGCCCGGCACGTCACGTTCCGGCGCGACGATCATCGGCGGCATGCTGTTCGGCCTGTCCCGGGTTGCCGCGACCGAGTTTTCGTTCTTCCTCGCCATCCCGACGCTGTTCGCGGCGACGGGGTATTCGCTGTGGAAGGACGCGACGCTCCTCGAGGCGCAGTCGCTCCCGGCCTTCGGTGTCGGTTTCGCTGCCGCGTTCCTTGCTGCCTTCGCCTGCGTGCGCTGGCTGATCCGCTACGTCGCGCACCACGACTTCATTCCGTTCGCGTGGTACCGGATCGTCTTCGGCGCCGTGGTCCTCGGCACGGCGTACACCGGGCTCGTGCATTGGTCTTGACCGGATCGCCGGGACCCCGCTGGGTCGGGCCGTTGTGTGCCGTCCTCGGCGTGCTGGGCTTTTCGTTCAAGGCGATCCTGGTCAAGCTCGCCTACGCATGGCATCCGGTCGATGCCGTTGACGCTGCTCGCGCTGCGGATGCTCTTTCCGCGCCGTTTTTCGTCGCCATGGCGTGGTGGGCGGGACGCCGACCGGGCGCGCGGCCGATTGCCGTGCGCGATTGGCGCGCGCTCGTCTGGCTCGGCTTCGTCGGCTACTACTTCGCGAGCCTGCTCGATTTCACGGGGCTCAGTACATCACGGCGGCCCTCGAGCGGCTCGTGCTCTTCATGTACCCGACGCTGGTCGTGCTGATGTCGGCGGTGATGCTCGGTCGCCCGATCACCCGTCGCGCCATACTCGCACTGCTGCTCTCGTACGCGGGCATCGCCTTCGTCGTCGGACACGACCTGGCGTTCGCCGGCGATGCGCGTGCACTGTGGATCGGGATCGCGCTGTGTCTGAGCGCCCCGTTTCCGCCAACGCAGCAATGCGGAGCGTATCCTCGGTCCAATTCGGTATCGACGTGACGCGGGCAACCGACGTATTGGTCCGTCGCCATCCCCTCGGCCGCCAGTCGCGTGTTATCGCCGGATAGAACACACGCCGAGCGCCAACTCGCGATCGACTGCGTGCTCGAGCCGACGCAACGCCTGCGCGCGATCCGACGGGGAACCTCAAGAGCACTACGGCCCGCGACGCTTCGACATCGGGATGATCGTTTCGGTCAGGACCGGGCGCCATTCGTTGCCATTCCGTATCCGGTCGCCCAGCTGTTCAAGTGCCGCACTGTCGTGCCGCAGGAACAGCATGTAATCCCGATTGAGAAAGACGGGAACCCAGTCCGGCGAGAACAGCAGCGCATCCTGCAATGTGCCCGTGCCACCTCGCATCCGTGCCAGGACCCCATCGGTTTTCGTTTCGCGAAGGCTTCGCAACAGGCTGGCGGGAGGCGTGCGGCTGTCCATCAGGGCCCAGTAGCGCCTGAAGTGCTCTTCGGTGTACAGCTGGTCCGAGCGACCGTCGATAAACACGCGCACGAGCGGCGCGTAGAACATCACCGATCCCCCGTCGCCGTAATCCGTGAGCAGGTTGACGCGGAGCCGGTTCTCCCCCAGGAACAAGATGGCCTCATCCAACCCACGATTTCCCCGGCTGCGCTCGAGAATACCCACTTGCGGCAGATCCTTGAACGCGTGGATGAGATCACGCTGCGCGGTGGTCCATGTCACCCAGCCGATCACCACGGCGGCCAGCACGGCCACGGCTTTGGAGCGGGCTCGACGTACCCGCGCAGGTGCGGCACCAGCGGATCGCCTAGCCGCATGACCCAGACGGCCAGGATCGGTGCGGACAAGACGTACAGAAGCGGCGCAAAGCGCCGTGCCCAAACCGTCATGCCGACGCCGATCAGGACGATTGCCGCGTCGAACAGGCTCCAGGGCGGTGCTTCTCGATTCGGCTTGGTCAGCGCTGCGGGTCGGGGCGACGATCATCCCCGTCAACCCGATGAGGCCAAGCGCCAATGCCCGTCGACCCGAGGATCAGCCAGAAGCGCCACATCGGGGGGTAGAGGTCGCCGATATGGGAATAGGCGGGATGCCATTCCGACACGGTCCGGAAGATCGTGCTGGCCGCAATCTTGCCGGAATGCGTGAAAGTCTACGATCCCGAACGGACTGAGCATCAGGGTGATGACGGTCGCCATGACCAGCACGACAGCGACGCAAAGAATCTGTCTCTCGCTCGCTGCGATGTCCGACTTGCCGTACCGAACGCCGACCCAGTACGCGACGAAGACCGGCAGCGGCAGCCACCGCAGCGCCCCAGGGTAATTCGAAGAGCGGCAGGTTCGTACCAAACGGCGAGAAGATACGATGCGACCAACGAGCGGCACGACCAGCAGGACGATGCCGGCACGCTTCGCCCGGAACAGCCGAACGGCCACCGGTGCCCCACATAGCATGCTGAGTAATCCATAGCCAAAGACGAACCCGCCGTGGGCGCTGCTCCAGAACACCAAGAGCGGCAGGAGCAGGGCGATCGGCCACCATCTTCGCCGGTGGCGCTGACCTTCAATCGCGCAGATGAGTGCCCACAGCGCGGCGAGGCAGAGCAACCCGACAATCGCGGCACGGGGCTCGAGGAAATCGCGCGCACCTATGCCGACCAGAGCCGCGGCCAGCAATCCGGCCAACCACGATTCGGTGCGCCAATACACGGCGAGCAGGACGAGAACCAGGACCGCACCCCGCAATCGCCCAGGCGATATAGGTGACCGCCGAAGCGCCCAATCCGGTCGTAGATCCAGAACTGTCCGAGGTTTGAGAGCCAGTTCTGGTTGAACCACGCCTGCTGGTAGAAGGTGTAGCTGAACGTGTCCTGCCGTGGGAACGTCTCGTAGAACCGGCCCCAGTCGAGCCGCTCCATGAGTTGCCGGCCGGCCGCCAATCCCATCCACGTGTCGGTCGAGAATTCGGCATCGAGCACGCTCCACGCGAATGCGGCCAGAAGAACGCAACGGGGCCGATCCACAATGCGCGATCGAACCAGCAACGAAAGCCAGGGCGGCCGGCTTCCCCAATGCGCATTCGGTCCGCACGTGTCACGCTGTTCGCCTTCCGGATACTCCATCCCAATGGCCAAACCCGGCCGCCGGTTGCATCATAGCCACGTCGTCCCGACTCGGGTTGATAGCAAGGCGCTGCAGGGTGGCGTTGCGAGAGAGGGGTCCCACGACGCCGGCCGACACGGAGGCACTCGACGACCCCAGGCTTCCAATGGAGGTCGAGGATTCCGAGTTGCAGTCTGAGCGACCGCGTTAAGCTAGTGTTGCTGATACCCGTGCACGCTCCGGCATCCGCTTTCCCGCTTCACTCCCCGGAGTTCGCGCCGTGAAGGTATCAATCATCCCCGTCACGCCCTTCCAGCAGAACTGCTCGCTCGTCGTGTGCCAGACGACGCGACAGGCAGCCCTGGTGGACCCCGGCGGCGAGGTCGACCGGTTGCTGGATGCAGTCCAGAAGAGCGGTGCCACGCTCGCCAAGATCCTCGTGACGCATGGACATGTCGACCATTGCGGCGGCGTCGCCGAGGTCGCGGCTCGGACCGGCGTGCCGATCGAAGGACCTCAGCACGAGGACGGCTTCTGGATCGACCAGCTCGAACGGCAGGGAGCGAGTTTCGGCGTGTCCGGCGCACGCGTATTCACGCCCGATCGCTGGCTCGAGGGCGGCGACACGGTCACCGTCGGTGCGCTGCGCTTCGACGTGCGCCACTGTCCGGGCCACACGCCGGGGCACGTGGTGTTCGTGCAACCCGAGCGCCGAATCGCGTTCGTCGGCGACGTTCTGTTTCAGGGCTCGATCGGACGAACGGATTTTCCGCGCGGCGATTTCGACGAGCTCGTGCGCTCGATCACCGAACAACTGTGGCCGCTCGGCGACGACGTCCGGTTCGTGCCGGGCCACGGGCCGACTTCGACGTTCGGCGACGAGCGGCGCAGTAATCCGTTCGTGGGTGACGCCGCGCTGCGGCGTTGAGCGAACCCGGCGCGTCGGGCGCCTCTCGTCAGTCGTACTTGCGCACGTCGTCGATGACCCTGCCGTCGTTCGGGCAACTCCCCGGGTGCGCGAAAGGCGACCTCGCCGCGCAGCTTGGTGATCTCGCGGATCGATTCGACGATGGCGTCGGCGCTCGACGACCGGTTGCCGGCGACCTCGACGTTGAGCGTCATCCGATCGGCACCTTCGGCGTTATCGACGACGAGGCGCGCCTTCACGATCTCCGGATGGCGATGCGCGATCGCCGCGACCTGCGACGGATGCACGAACATGCCCTTGACCTTCGTCGTCTGGTCGGCGCGACCCAGCCAGCCCTTGATCCGCGCATTGGTGCGGCCGCAGGCGCTCATGCCCGGCAGGACGGCGGAGAGGTCGCCGGTGCCGAAGCGGATCAGCGGATAGTCGGTGTTGAAGAGCGTCGTCACGACGACTTCGCCGACTTCCCCCGCGGCGACGGGATCGCCGGTGCCGGGCCGAACGATCTCGACCAGCACGCCTTCGTCGATCACGAGCCCTTCGCGTGCCTCGGTCTCGTAGGCGATCGTGCCGACGTCAGCCGATCGCGTACGCCTGGTAGCCGGCGATGCCGCGCGCGAGCAGCGCGTCGCGCAGCTGGCCGGGAACGCTTCGCCGGAAACGAGCGCCTTGGTGAGGCTCGCCGAGCATCATGCCCATCTCGTCCGCCTTGTCGAGGATGATCTTGAGAAACGACGGCGTGCCGACATAGCCGTCCGGCCTCAGCTCGGCCATCGCCTGCACCTGCTGCTCGGTCTGGCCGATGCCGGCCGGGAAACACGGTGCAGCCGAGCGCGTGCGCTCCGGTTTCCAGCATCGATCCCGCCGGCGTGAAGTGGTACGAAAAACAGTTGTGGACGAGATCGCCACGCCGAAAGCCCGCGGCGAACAGAGGCCGCGCCAGGCGCCAGTAGTCCGCCGCCGCGACCTTCGGGCTCGTAGATCGGACCGGGTGACGCGAAGACGCGCGTCGCGTCGCCCCAGTGCGTTGCGGCGAGGCCGCCGAACGGACGGTCCGCTTTCTGCAGATCGAGCAGTTCCGACTTGCGCGTCACCGGCAGCCGCGCGAGCGCCGCGCCGCGTCGTGATCGCGGCGGCATCTACGCCAGCGAGGATGCGCGCGAACGCCGGCGCATGGGCTTTCGCGTGCGCAATCTGCCGCGGCAATTGCGCCAGCTGTTCGCGTTCCCGCACTCCGGATCGCGTGTCTCCAGCGTATCGAAATGCTCGGCCATGTCAGGGACTTGCGACGGGAGTCGGGTTTGTCAGCGCCAATCGGAGGCAGGAGATCGACCGTTCAGCGACGTGGATCGCGGTGGCCGCAAAGCGCGGCGTCAGGCGAGGCGCGCGGGCGCGCGGCGAGCGCCGTGTACATGAGACGTACACAAGCGAAGCCGGGCGCCCGGCAACGAAGCATCACGCCGCGATCTGCGGCCACTAGGCGAGCCAGCGCTTGCGGCGGCGATAGTGCTTGACGTCGCGAAAGCTCTTTCGCCCCGCGGTCGACAGCCCGAGGTAGAACTCCTTGACGTCCTCGTTCTGCGCGAGGTCCTTCGCGGCGCCGTCCATCACGACGCGGCCGTTCTCGAGGATGTAGCCGTAGTCGGCGAAGCGCAGCGCGACCATCGTGTTCTGCTCGGCGAGCAGGAACGACACCCGCTCCTTGGTGTTCAGGTCGCGGACGATCTCGAAGATCTCCTCGACCAGCTGCGGCGCGAGGCCCATCGACGGCTCGTCTAGCAGGATCATCTTCGGGCGCGCCATCAGCGCGCGGCCGATCGCGGTCATCTGCTGCTCGCCGCCGGACGTGTAGCCCGACTGGCTCGACCGCCGTTCCTTGAGCCGCGGGAAATACGTGTAGACGAGCTCGAGATCGCGTTTGAGGTCGGCGCGGCTGATGTTGCGCGTGAACGCGCCGGTCAGCAGATTTTCCTCGACCGTCAGGTGCTGGAAGCAGTGCCGGCCTTCCATGACCTGGCACACGCCCATGCGCACCAGCTCGTTCGGTGTGCGCCGGTCGACGCGCTGGCCCATGAACTCGATCGTGCCCTTGGTGACGTCGCCACGCTCGGCGCGCAGCAGGTTCGAGATCGCCTTCAGCGTCGTCGTCTTGCCCGCGCCGTTCGCGCCGAGCAGCGTGACGATCTTCCCCTCCGGCACGTGCAGGGACACCCCCTTCAGCACCAGGATCACGTGGTCGTAGATGACCTCGATGTTGTTGATCGCCAGATACGCGGTGGCGGCATCGGGCCCGGGGCAAGGGCGGCGGCAGGCATGGATATTCGCGGCAGAGAATGTCGGAGCAGTACGAATGCGGCGTTGCGGAAGAAGCCAGGCCTTCCCGGGGTTCACGAATCCGCCGGATCGAACGTCGGCAAAGCCGACGCTCGAATCCCGCGAGTCAGTGCGTCACGCCAACGACGTTGCCCGCCGATCGTCGGCGTGCAACCCGTCACGCGTGCCTATCAACTCTCCTTGCTGCAATCGCGCGGCGTGATGTTCTTTTCCTTCGCATAGCCGGCCGCGGACTCCTCGATCATCTTGCGCACCAGCTTCTTGTCCGGCTGGATCCAGTCGGTGATCACGTTCCACTTCGTGCCGTCCCATTGCTGGAACTTGACCGCGCCGCCACCCTCGTGATCGGCGCAGGTGACCTTCAGCGGCTGCATGAAGCCGACGGCGCCCAGTTCCTTCAGCCGCGCCTCGGTGATGTTGAGGTTCTCGATGCCCCAGCGGACCTGCTCGGGCGTCAGCGACTTCTTGCCGTACTTCTCCTGCGCCTTGCGGATCGCCTCGACGGTGATGATGCCGTGGACGACGCCGCGGTTGTAGTAGATCGAGCCGATGCGCGTCTGGTCCTCCATCTCCCCCTTGCCCTTCGCGTATACGACCTTCTTGATCTCCTGGACCACCGGGAAGTTGGCGCCCGCGACGTTGAAGCCGGCCGCGATGTAGCCCTTGGCCGCGTCGCCCGCGGGAATCGTGTCTTCTTCCGCGCCGGACCACCAGACGCCGATGATGTGATCACTCGGGAAGCCGACCTTCGCCGCGGCCTTGAGCGCCGTGGGATTCATCACGCCCCAGCCGCGCAGGATCACCCAGTCGGGCTTGATCTGCCGGATCTGCAGCCACTGCGCGCCCTGCTCGTTGCCCGGATGCGGCACCGGGATGTGCGTGATGGTGAAGCCGTACATCTTTGCCTGCGCGTCGAGCACCGGGATCGTTTCCTTGCCGTAGGCCGAGTCGTGATAGATGTTCACGATCTTCTTGCCCTTCAGCTTGTCCATCCCGCCTTCCTTCATGCCGATGAACTTGATCTTGGCGGTGTTCTGCGACCAGTAGTTGGTCACGAGCGGGAAGATGTACGGAAACACGCGGCCGTCGGACGCGTCGGTGCGCCCGTAGCCGATCGAGATCACCGGGATCTTGTCGGCCGTCGCCTTGTCGATCACGGAATAGGTGATGCCGGTCGACAGCATGTGGAACACCGAT
This sequence comes from uncultured beta proteobacterium, assembly GCA_963783525.1. Classification (GTDB taxonomy): domain Bacteria; phylum Pseudomonadota; class Gammaproteobacteria; order Burkholderiales; family Casimicrobiaceae; genus CAIWHR01. The sequence continues at coordinate 71,179 of CAWAOF010000003.1, read as the reverse complement.
GCGCCGGTCGGGCCCTTGTTCTTGAGCCGCTCGTAGCACTCGACGCCGCGCGCGTTGTTGTACTCGGTCTCGCACTTCTCGTACGTCAGCTTGACGCCGTTCACGCCGCCGTCGCGCAGGTTGATCATGTTGACGTAATCGATGAAGCCGCCGTAGATCCCGGATCCGCCGGCCGCGTATGCGCCGACCCAGTACCCGGCCATCGGGATGAACTGCTCGTTCTGGGCCGAGGCGACGGTCGCCACGACGCCCAGCACGATGCCCAGCAGGGCCGACTCTGATTGCCTTCATGGTGCTCCTCCTAGGAAAAACATCTTCGACAGCGAATCAAGCTTGCACAGCATTGGCGAGACCGGGCGCCATGTCAATGACGCAGGCGCAAGAAAACAGCGAGACGGCAGTTGCGGCATTCCACGGCGATATTGCGCCGCAACATCAATGCGGGAACGGCCAGAGCCGCAGCTTCTCCTTGCCGATCTGCCACAGCCGGGCGAGGCCGTGCGGCTCGACGATCAGGAAGAAGATGATCAGCGCCCCGAACACGATCAGCTCGAGGTTGGACATGAGCCCCGCCGGCAGCGTGAGGCCGAGCAGATGCTCGATCGGCCCGGCCATGGTATTGAGGAATATCGGCAGCAGCACGATGAAGGCGGCGCCCATGAACGAGCCGAGGATGCTGCCCACCCCGCCGATGATCACCATGAACAGGATCCGGAACGACAGGTCCAGGTTGAACGCCTCCGGCTCGACGGTGCCGAGGTAGGTGTACGCATACAGGGCGCCGGCGACACCGCAATAGAACGAGCTGATCGCGAAGGCCAGCAGCTTGGTCTGCATCATCCGGATGCCGATCACCTCGGCCGCGAGGTCCATGTCGCGCACCGCCATGAACTTGCGCCCGGTCTCGCTGCGCAGCATGTTCTTGGCCAGCACCGCGAGCACCGCGACGACGCACAAGGGTCAGCATGTACTTTTCCGCCGGCGAATCGAACGTGTAGCCGAGGATCACGACCTTCTGCGCGGTGATCACGCCGGAGGCGCTGTGATTGGTGAACCACCCGATGCGCTGCAGCGCCCACAGCACGAAGAACTGGCAGGCCAGCGTCGCGACGGCGAGATAGAAGCCCTTGATGCGCAGCGACGGCAATCCGAACACGATGCCGACCGCGGCCGCGCACAGGCCGGCCAGCGCGAAGGACACGAGGGTCGGCAGCCACGGCATCCGCAGCTCGAAGTTGTACGCCATGAACGCGCCCACCGCCATGAACGCCGCGGTTCCCAGCGAGAGCTGGCCCGCATAGCCGGTCAGGATGTTCAACCCCAGCGTGGCGAGCGCCAGGATCAGGAATGGCGTCAGGATGGCCGAGAGCCAGTACTGGTTGGCGACGAGCGGCACCACGACGAAGGCGACGACGAGCAGGACCGCGACGGCGATGCGGTCCTGCCGGATCGGGAAGACCTGCTGATCGGCCGGGTACGTGGTCTTGAACTGACCTGCTTCGCGATAGAGCATGGCCTACACCCGCTCGATCCGCTTTTCGCCGAACAGCCCTTCGGGCCGTATCAGCAGGAACGCCAGCGCGAGCACGTACGGGAACCACGACTCGATGCCGCCGCCAACGTACGGTCCGAGATAGACCTCGGCGAGCTTCTCCGAGGCGCCGATGATGAGCCCGCCGACGATCGCGCCCGCAACCGACTCGAAGCCCGCCCAGGATCAGCACGGGCAGCGCCTTCAGCGCGATGAAGGTCAGCGCGAACTGCACGCCGTTGCGCGCGCCCCACATGAGGCCCGCGACCAGCGCCACGAATCCCGCCACCGTCCACACGATCGCCCAGATCTGCCGCAGCGGAATGCCGACGGCGAGCGCCGCCTGATGGTCGTCGGCGACGGCGCGCAGCGCGCGGCCGATGCGCGTCGTCTGGAAGAATATCGCCAGCGCGGCAACGAGGATGCCGGCGACGACCGCCGCGAACACGTCGAACTGGCTGATGTTGATGTCGGCGTTTTCGGAAAGCCACTTCATCGGCTCGTCCGGGATCCCGAGCTCGAGACCGTGCGGCTGCGCCCCCCAGAAGAGCTGCGAGAGTCCTTCCAGGACGAACGTCAGCCCGATCGTCGCCATGAACAGCGTGATCTGCGGCTGGTTGACCAATGGTCGCAGCACAAGCCGCTCGATCGCGATTCCCGAGCACCACCATCACCGCCAGCGTGATCACGATGGCGAGCCAGAAGTTCACGCCCTCGCTCGACGCAGCGAGACGAATGTGAGCGCGGCGAAGAACACCATCGCGCCCTGCGCGAAGTTGAAGACGCCCGACGCCTTGTAGATCAGCACGAAGCCGAGCGCCACCAGCGAATACATGACGCCGGCGAGCAGTCCGCCAATCAGAACCTCGAGGAAGAATGGCCAGTTCATCGCCTCTCCTCGGCGCCCGCACGGCCGCCCGAAGGGCGCCGAGCGCCCCCTCGGGGGAGGCGAACGCAGTGAGCTTCGGGGGCTTCATCCTAGTGTGCGCCGAGGTAGGCCCGGATGACGACGGGATCCGCCTTGACCTCGCCCGGAGTCCCTTCGGCGATCTTCGCGCCGTGATCCATCACCACGACATAGTGCGAGATGTCCATCACCACGCCCATGTCGTGCTCGATCAGGATGATCGTCGTGCCCCACTGGTCGTTGACGTCGAGAATGAAGCGGACCATGTCCTCCTTCTCCTCGACGTTCATTCCGGCCATCGGTTCGTCGAGCAGCAGCACCTTGGGCTCCATCGCGAGCGCGCGCGCGAGCTCCACGCGCTTCTGCAACCCATACGGCAGTTTCCCCACCGGCGTCTTCCGGATCGCCTGGATCTCCAGGAAGTCGATGATCTTCTCGACGTGCTCGCGCTGCGCGGTCTCCTCCTTCTGCGCGAACCCCCAGTACAGCGCGTCGGTCAGGAAATTGCCTTTGATCTTGAGCGAGCGCCCGGTCATGATGTTGTCGAGCGTGGTCATCCCCTTGAACAGTGCGATGTTCTGGAACGTGCGCGCGAAGCCGAGCCGCGCGACCTCGGCGGCGTGCAGATGCGTGCGGTCCTTGCCCTCGAAATAGATGCGGCCCCGGGACGGCCGGTAGAACCCGCTGATGACGTTCAGCATCGAGCTCTTGCCGGCACCGTTGGGGCCGATGATCGACGAGATCTCGCCGCGGTTGACCTCGAAACCGACATCGGTGATCGCCTTGACCCCGCCGAAATTCAGATGGATGCCGTCGACCCGCACGATGGCCCCGGACTCGCTCTCCTCGGCGCTGTGGAGCGTCTCGCGCCGTTTGCGCATCTCGCCCAGCGCCAGGATCGCCTGGTCGCGCGAATCGTAGATGTTGGCACGGAACATCTCGTGCCTTGCGCGTTGGCGAATCGTCTCGCGCATCCCGGCGCTGGTGCCGACCCGAACGGTGCCGAGCCCGTACTTGATGTTGGTGTTCTTGCCGCGCGCTGCGAACCGGTCCCAGACTTCCGGGGCGATGAAACAGTCGGTGTAGATGACGAGGAAGTACCATCGTTTGCCGGTGGCCTCGAGCCGCGCGTCGGCCACGTCGTAGTACGCGTCGACGTCCGCCTCCGACGTGAACGACATCCCGGAGAAATCGGCCTCCATCGCCCCGATGTCCTCGTGCAGGGTGACCCGATCCTGAATCGGTCGTTCCGTCATGGTCGTTGCGCCGTGAGCCCGGTTTGCGTGCGGAGTGCCGTTCTGGGCGTGCGGTCTGCGTGTCAGGCCGCCTGCGCCAGCGGCTCGTACACCGCGGCGTCGCGGATCCTGAGGTCGGCGCTGATCTTGCCGGTCCGGCCGTCCTCGAACTTCACCTGCGTCTCGATGAACTGGTTCTTCTTCCCCGAATAGAGCGCGTCGATCAGCACCCCGTACTTCTCGGCGATGAAGCCGCGGCGAACCTTGCGGGTGCGCGTCAGCTCGTCGTCGTCCGGGTCGAGCTCCTTGTGCAGAACCAGGAAACGACGGATCTGCGAGTGGCAGAGCACGGGATCGCGCGCGAGCTCCGCGTTGACCTTCTCGACACATTCCTGGATCAGCTCGCAGACCTCTTCGCGGCCAGCCAGGTCGGTGTAGCCCGAATACGGGATGCCGCGCCGCTCGGCCCAGTTGCCGACCGCCGACATGTCGATGTTGACGAACGCGCACACCATTTCGCGCTCGTTGCCGAAGGCGACGGCTTCCTTGATGTGCGAGAAGAACTTGAGCTTGTTCTCGACATAGTTCGGCGCGAACAGCGCCCCGTTGGCGAGCTTGCCGACGTCCTTGGCCCGGTCGATGATCTTGAGGTGTCCGTCGGCATCGAACAGTCCCGCGTCGCCGGTGTGAAAGTAGCCGTCGGCGTCGATCGACTCGGCGGTCGCGTCGGGCCGCTTGTAGTACTCCTTCAGCATTGCCGCGCTCTTCACCAGCACCTCGCCGTTCTCGGCGATCTTCACTTCAACCCCGGGCGCCGGCTTGCCGACCGAGTCGAGCTTGATGTCGCCGTCCGGCTGCAGGCACACATAGGCGCAGGTTTCCGTGGCGCCGTAGAGCTGCTTCATGTTGATGCCGATCGAGCGGTAGAAGCGGAACAGGTCCGGCCCGATCGCCGCGCCGGCGGTATAGGCGACGCGAATCCGGCTCATCCCGAGCACATTGCGCAGCGGACCGTAGATCAGGACGTTGCCGATCGCATAGAGCAGCCGGTCGGCCGCGCGGAATGCCGGGCTTGCCGTCGAGGACCTCGGCGCCGCAGCGCCGGGCGACGTCCATGAAATAGTGAAACGCCCGGCGCTTGATCGTGCCCGCGTCCTCCATCCGGATCATCACCTGCGTCAGCAGGTTCTCGAACACCCGCGGCGGCGCGAAATAGAACGTCGGACCGATCTCGCGCAGGTCGGTCATCACCGTGTCCCCGGACTCTGGGCAGTTGATCGTGAAGCCCGCGACCAGCGCCTCGGCGTAGGAGAACAGATGGTCGCCGATCCAGGCCATCGGCAGGTACGAGAGCACGTCCTCGTCCGCGGTCAGCCGGTCGAAATCGACTCCGCCCCGCGCCGCGGCGATCAGCGCGGCGTGGGTGAGGCAGACACCCTTCGGCTTGCCGGTCGTGCCGGACGTGTAGACCATGACGGCACACGTCCTCGGACCTGCCCTCGGCGACTTCCGCCGGGTAGAAATCCGGGTGCGTATCGTGGTGGGCGCGGCCCATCGCCTGGACCCCGTCGAAGCCGTGGAGGTAGTCCTGCGTGTAGTGGCGCAGCCCCCGCGGGTCGTCGAAGACGATGTGCGCGAGATTCCGGCAGCGGTCGCGTATCTCGAGCAGCTTGTCGACCTGCTCCTGGTCCTCGACGACGGCGAACTGGATGTCCGCGTCGTTGAGCACGTAGACCATTTCCTCGGCGACGGCATCCTGGTAGAGCGGAACCGGCACGCCGCCCAGCGCCTGCACCGCCGCCATCGTCCAGTACAGGCGCGGACGGTTGTCGCCGATGATCGCGAGGTTCATCCCGCGCTTGAAGCCGAGCGCCGCCAATCCGCAGGCGAGCGCGCGCACTTCGTCGGCCACCTGCGACCACGTCCACGTCTGCCAGATGCCGAGGTCCTTCTCGCGCGTGGCCGGCTGATCCGCCGCGGACCTCCGCGTGGTGCAGCAGCAGGCGCGGAAACGTATCCAGTGCCGGTGATGCGGATGCGGCTGCCACGGCGTGACTCCTCCTCGCGAGTCGCCGGCCCTCGTCGGGACCGGATCATCCGGCGGATTCTATAGGTTCGTCCGCGAAGGCGATACACGTCCGCGCGGGCGGGCTGTCGGCGACGCTCGTTCCGCCGCACCTGCGACCCCGCAAGCGGGGCGAGCATAATTGCGCTTCCGCGGCAAAGCTGTCGTCCGCGCCGACAATCTCCGCGCATCCGGACCGTGATTCCGCTCGCCGAAATGCTGCGGAGCAGTCTCTGGGCCCGCGCGCTGACCGCGGAGGAGCTTGCGCGCGTCGAGCCGGAGATCGTCGAGCGCGCGTTTCGCCGCCGGGGGCCACGTCTGCCGCAAGGGCGATCGTGTCGAGCACTGGATCGGGATCGTCGAGGGGCTCGTCAAGATGGCGAGCCTGTCCGCGGCCGGCAAGCTGACGACCTTCGCCGGGCTCCCGGCCGGCGCCTGGTTCGGCGAAGGCTCGCTGCTCAAGGACGAGCCGCGCCGCTACGACGTGGTCGCGCTGCGCGCGAGCCGGGTCGCGCTGATGCCGCGCGCGACGTTCAACTGGCTGCTCGACAACAGCATCCCGTTCAACCGGTTCCTGCTGCTGCAGCTGAACGAGCGTCTCGGCCAGTTCATCGGGCTGGTCGAGTACGACCGCCTGCTCGACGTCGAGGCGCGCGTCGCCCGCTGCCTCGCGTCGATGTTCAACCCGTACCTCTATCCGACGACCGGGATGGAGCTGCAGATCTCGCAGGAGGAGATCGGCTACCTTTCCGGAGTCTCGCGGCAGAGCGTCAATCAGGCGCTGCAGGCGCTGGAGCGCGCCGGGCTCGTGCGGGTCGCGTACGGCGGCATCGTCATCCTCGACCTGCCGCGGCTGCGCAATTTCGGCGAATAGCACGCCGCCGGCGCCTCCCGCGATCGCTGCGGTAGCGTGGCGCCTCCGGCATTGCGGGCCTGGCGCCTCCCTCGGTGCTGGCGACGCCAGCGGCTGATCCTGCGACCGGATCGAAAACAAACGTTTGTTTGTCTGAGTCGACTCCGCACGATGTCCCGACCGCAACGCGCGCCACGCGCCGACAACCGGCTGCCGCGCCTCCTCGACGAAGCCGCCCGGCTGTTCGGCGCCCAGGGTTTTCACGGCACGTCGATCCGCGACATCGTCCGCGCCGTCGACATGCTGCCCGGCTCGCTCTACTACCACTTCGCGACCAAGGAGGACCTGCTCACCGCCGTCTACGCCGAGGGCGTGCGCCGCATCTCCGAGCGCGTGCAGGCGGCGATCGCCGCAGGCGACCGACGCCTGGGCGCGGCTCGAGGCGGCGTGCGTCGCGCATCTCGAGGCGCTGCTCGAGGAGAACGGCTATGCGCAGGTCGTGATCCGCGTCCGGCCGAGCGACGTGCCGGCCGTCGCCGCGCAACTCGTCCGGCTGCGCGACGGGTACGAGCGCCTGTTCGTCGAGCTCGTCGACGCGCTGCCGCTCGCGCGCACGCATCGACCGGCGCAGCCTGCGCCTGCTGCTGCTGGGGGCGCTCAACTGGTCGCAGACGTGGTACCGGCCGGGCCGCGACGATCCGCGCGCGATCGCCCGGAATTTCGTCGACCCTGCTGCGCGCGCCCCAACGGACTCGGGTGAGCCGTGGAGATCCGCCCGAAAGTCCTCGTCACGAAGATCGGCCTCGACGGCCATGACCGCGGCAGCCGGATCGTCGCCGCGTATCTGCGCGACGCCGGGATGGAGGTGATCTACACGCCGCCGTGGCAGGAGATTCCGCGTCGTCGTCAAGCTCGCCCTCGAGGAGGACGTCGACGTGATCGGCATTTCGTCGCTCGCGACCGACCACCTGATCGTGCCCAAGCTGATGGAGGCGCTGCGCGCCGCGGGCCTTTCCGATGTCGCCGTCATCGTCGGCGGCATCGTTCCCGACGAGGACGAGGACATGCTGCTCGCCGTCCGGCGTGGCGCGGGTGTTCCATCCCGGGGCGGCGCTCGCGGACATTGCCGCGTACGTGCGTGACGTCACGCACCGCATCCGCGCACGGCGCGTCGGAGCCGCAGACGCGAGCTGACCATGCAGTCCGAGGAGAGCGCATGAACAAGCCCGTCGACCCCGCGGCGCTTCAGCCGACGCATGGCGAAGAGCGCTGGCAGCGCGAATACGCCGCACAGATCGGCGCCGACAACGCGGTCCGCAACCGCTCCGGCATCGCGATCAAGCCGCTCTACACGCCGCGCGACTGGAGCGGTGTGCGCTTCGACGACGACGTCGGCTACCCGGGCCAGCCGCCGCACACGCGCGGCATCTACGCGACGATGCACCGGGGCCGGACCTGGACGCAGCGGCAGCTGATCGGGCTCGGCACGCCGGCGGACTACAACGCGCGGCTCACCGCGATCGTCGCGCAGGGCGCCACCGCGATCTCGCTGATCCCGTGCAACTCGGTGTATCGCGGCTATGACATGGACGAGGTGCACGCCGAGCTCCTGGGCACCTGCGGCGTCGTCGTCAACACCGTCGACGCACATGGACGAGTGCCTCGCGGGCATCGATCTCGCACGCGATGTCCTGCGCGATGAACGATCCGTCGCCCTTCACGCTGCTCGCGTTCCTGCTCGCGGTCGCGCGCCGTCGCGGGGTCGCCTGGAGCGAGATCAGCGGCACGTCGAACCAGAGCGACTACCTGAGCCACTACGTCGCGAATCACATGTTCTTCCGGATCGCGCTTCCGGGAGCGCGCCGGATCCTCGGCGACCACATCGATTTCTGCAACCGGCACGTCCCGAAATGGAATCCGATGTCGGTCGTCGGACAGCACATCCAGCAGGCCGGCGCCACGCCGGCCGAGGCGATGGCCTTCACCTTCGCCAGTGCATTGCAGAACGCCGACGATTGCGTCGCGCGCGGCATGGACCCCGATCAGTTTCTGCCCCGCTTCACGTTCTTCTTCGACATCTCGCTCTCGTTCTTCGAGGAGATCGCGCGCTTCCGCGCCGGCCGCCGCATCTGGGCCCGGCTCACGCGCGAACGCTACCGCGCGAAGGACCCGCGGAGCTGGCGGCTCAAGTTCCACGCGCAGACCTCGGGCGTCGACCTCACGCGGCAGCAGCCGCTCAACAACATCTCGCGCGTCACCGTGCAGGCGATGGCGGGCATCCTGGGCGGTCTGCAGTCGCTGCACACCGACGCGTACGACGAGGTCCTCTCCTGCCCGACCGAATTCGGCGCGCGGATCGCGGTCGCCACGCAGAACATCCTGCGCGAGGAAGCACACCTGACCGACGTGATCGACCCGCTGGGCGGCAGCTACTATGTCGAGACGCTCACCGACCAGATGGAGGCCGAGATCCTGCGCACGATGCGCATCGGTCGAGGACGCCGGCGGCATGTACGCGGCCGTCTCCGCCGGACTCGTGCAGAAGCAGATCGGCGAGTCTGCGCGCCGGTTCCAGGACGAAATCGAATCGGGCCGACAGACGGTCGTCGGCGTCAACGCGTACCGGATCGAAGAGGACCGCAGCGCCCGGCCGGCACAACCGAAGCCCGATCCGCAGAAGATGCGCGAGCACATTGCGGCGTTCCGCGCGTACAAGGCAGCGCGCTCGATGGACGCGGTTGGCCGCGCGCAGGCCACGCTCGCGCGCGCGGCGAACGATCCCGGGGAGAACGTCTTCGCGCAGGTTGTCGCCGCGGCGGAAGCCGGGTGCACGCATGGCGAGATCTGTGCGACGCTGCGGCGCGAGCTGGGGTTCGGGCAGGTTCAGGCGCACGTCTGAGGCGGCTGTGCAGGTGGCCTCGATACTCGCCGGCGACCGGCGCTCGATCGCGCGCGCGATCAGCGCGATCGAACAGGGCGACCCGGACTCGCGCGCCATCGCGGGCGCGATCGCCCCGCATCTCGGGCGCGCGCACGTGCTCGGCGTCACCGGTGCGCCCGGCGCCGGCAAGTCGACATTGATCAACGCGCTCCTCGGCGAACTGCTCGCGCGCGGCCAGCGCATCGCGGTCGTGGCCGTCGATCCGTCCAGTCCGCTCACGGGCGGGGCCGTGCTCGGCGATCGCGTCCGCATGGGCGATCACGGCGCGCACGAGAATGTCTTCATCCGCTCGGTCGCCGCCCGCGGCCATCTGGGCGGAATGTCGCGCACAACCGGACAGATCGTCGACGTGATGGACGCGGCCGGGTTCGACACGGTCATCGTCGAGACGGTCGGCGCGGGTCAATCCGAGGTCGAGATCACGCGGCTCGCCGACACGCGGCTCGTCGTCTGCGCGCCCGGCCTCGGCGACAGCGTGCAGGCGATCAAGGCCGGCATCCTCGAAATCGCCGACCTGCTCGTCGTCAGCAAGGGGGACCTGCCGGCGGCCGAGGCCGCGGTGCGCGATCTCCAGGAGATGCTCCGACTGCGGCGCGCCGGCGCCGCGCCGGTCGCGGTGCTGAAGACCGCCGCAACGCAGGGCGCGGGCATCGCCGACGTCGTCGACGCCGTCCTCGCGCACGCGGCGCGAACCGGGCGCGGACGCCGGCTCGGCGCGCGACCGGCAACCACGGTCGACGACATCGCAGCGGTCGATCGGGCGATCACGACCCGGCGTTCGGTACGCCGGTTCCTGCCCGATCCGGTGGCCCGCATCACGGTCGAGGAAATCCTGGCGGTGGCGAGCCGCGCCCCGAGCGGCACCAACATGCAGCCCTGGCGCGTCCATGTGCTCGCCGGCGAGCGCAAGCAGGCGCTTTCGGCCGCGCTGCTGCGCGCGTACGAGGACGAGCAGGCCAAGCACACCGAGGAGTTCCGGTACTACCCGGCGCAATGGTTCGAGCCATATCTTGGCCGACGGCGCCGCGTCGGCTGGGGCCTGTACGGGCTCCTCGGCATCGAGCGCGCCGACAAGGCCGGCATGCACCGCCAGCACGGACGCAATTACCGGTTCTTCGGTGCGCCCGTCGGCCTGATCTTCACGATCGACCGCGGCCTGGAGCGTGGAAGCTGGCTCGATTACGGGATGTTCCTGCAGAACGTGATGGTCGCCGCGCGTGCGCGTGGCCTCGATACCTGTCCGCAAGTGTCGTTCCTGCAGTTCCATCGCGTCATCGAACGCGAACTGTCGCTGCCGGCGAGCGAGAGCTTGATCTGCGCGATGTCGCTCGGCTACGCCGACCCCGATGCGCCGGAGAACCGGCTCGTCACCGACCGCGTGCCCGTCGCGGGGTTCGCCGACTTCAGCGGATTCGAAGCAGCGGATTCGGCCGCAGGCACTCGCGATCACGAGCCGGCCGGGTTCGTCGGCCCTGGCGGAGCGACGCGGGCAGGCGGGGCCGGCTCGTGACGAGTGGCCACAAACATCCAGCGGCCGGAGCCGGGACCATGGAGCACAAGACACAGGCCGCCGACCGCATCCACCGGCTCGCGGCCCGCGATCCGTTCGCCGGTTTCCTCGGCCTCCGCTGCACCGACGCCGGTCCGGGCCACGCGACGGTGGCGCTGACCATCGACGACGCACACCTCAATTTCAACGGGACCTGTCACGGCGGCGTGATCTTCTCGCTCGCCGACACCGCGTTCGGCCTCGCGGCGAACTCGCACGGGGTGATCGCTGCCGGCATCGACGCGCACATCACGTACCACGTCGCCGCGCAGCGTGGCGACACGCTTACCGCAGCGGCGGCCGAGGTGTCGCGGCTGCGCAGGATCGCCGTCTACCGAATCGACGTCCGGCGCGACGACGCGACTCTGATCGCGAGCTTCACCGGAACCGTCTACGTGACCACGCGCCCGAACGAGGCGGGCGAGAGCCACCGCTGACCGCGGCTTTCGTGCGCCGTCAGCGCCCCTTGAACGCCGGCGCGCGCTTGCCGAGAAACGCTGCCATGCCCTCGTGCCGGTCCTCGGTCGCGCACAGGAAGCCGAAGACGTCGGCCTCCATCGCATTGGCGTTCGCGAGGTCGAGGTCCTGGCCCCTTTGCACGAGGTGCTTCGACATCTTGACCGCGATCGGTCCCTTCGCCGCCACCATCCGCGCGATCTTCAGCCCCTCCTCCTGCAGCCTCTCGTGCGGGACGACGTGATTCGCGAGTCCGATTCGCTGCGCTTCGTCGGCCTTCACCTGGCGCCCGGTGCAGACGATCTCCAGCGCCATCGCCCGGCCCACGACGCGCGCCAGGCGCTGCGTGCCGCCGAATCCCGGGCAGATCCCGAGATTGACCTCGGGTTGCCCGAAGACGGCCTTCTCCGATGCGATGATCCAGTCGCAGGCGAGCGCGAGCTCGCAGCCGCCGCCCAGCGCGAAACCGTTGACGAGCGCGATCACCGGGAACGGGGAGAGCTCGAGCGAGCGCAGCGCCGCGTGACCCTTCAGCGCAAATTCGCGGCCTTCGATCGCCGTCATCGAGCTCATCGCGGCGATGTCGGCGCCGGCGACGAACGCCTTGTCCCCGGCCCCGGTCACGAGCAGGACGCGCGCGCCCGGATCGGCGTTGACATGGGCAACCGCGGTCGCGATCTCGTAGAGCACCTGCGGCGACAGCGCGTTGAGGGCGCTCGGGCGGTTGACGGTGAGCAGCCAGACCCCCGGCTCCGGCTGACCGAGAACGATCGTTTGGTAGGTCATCGGTCAGGTCGCGATCACGAATAGGTGTAGAAGCCGCGGCCCGTCTTGCGTCCGAGCCGGCCGGCGGCAACCATTTCCTTCAGCAGCAACGCGGGCCGGTACTTCGGATCGTTGAAATCGCGGTAGAAGACCTCCATCACCGAGAGCATCACGTCCAGGCCCACCAGGTCCGCGAGTGCCAGCGGACCGATCGGGAAGCCGCAGCCGAGCTTCATGCCGTTGTCGATCTCCTCGGCGGATGCGAGGCCCTCCTGCAGTGCGAACACCGCTTCGTTGACCATCGGACAGAGTATCCGGTTGACGACGAAACCCGGACTGTTCCTGACCACGATCGGCGTCTTGCCGAGCGCTTTCGCCAGCGCTTCGACCGCGGCGACGGTCGCGTCCTCGGTCTGCAGGCCGCGGATCAGCTCGACCAGCGCCATCATCGGGACCGGATTGAAGAAGTGCATGCCGATGAACTTGCCGGGCCGCGACGTGGCAGCGGCAAGCTTGGTGATCGAAATCGACGACGTGTTCGTTGCAAGGATCACGTCCTGGCGCACCAGCGCGTCGACCTGCTTCAGGATTCTGACCTTGAGCTCTTCGTTCTCGGTCGCTGCCTCGATGACGAGATCGCAACCCTTCAGCGCATCGTAGTTGGTCGTGCCGTTGATGCGCTTGAGTGCAGCCTCCTTGTCCGTGGCGGAGATCTTCTCCTTCTTCTGCAGCCGGTCGAGACTGCCGGTGATCGTCGACAGCCCGCGCAGCACCGCGGCTTCCGCGACATCGACCATCACCGCGTCGAGACCCGAGACCGCGCATGCCTGGGCGATGCCGTTGCCCATCGTACCGGCGCCGATGACGCCTACCTTTCGGATTGTGTTCATGGGATTTTTCGCAGGGTGAACGAGACAGAGCAATTATGCGCGCCCGAGGACGCAGGCGTCACCCGCGGCGCAGCCGGCCGTCGTGGGCTTGCGCCCGCGCCGGGCTGTGCGTTCAGGCTCGCGCGCCGACGCGCCGCAGCGCGGGCTTGGCCGCGACAGGTTGTCGCGCCCGCTTCCGAGGCGCTCGCGTCGGCGGCCGCACCGAGAGTCCCGCGAGCAGCGAATCGATCATCGCCGGCGCTGCCTTGGCGAGGTCGTACGCTCCCGGATTCTTGATCCACTGGTGCATCACGCCCAGCATGAACGCATTGATCATTTCCGCGGCAAGCCGGGTGTCGGTCGCCGGCGGCAATTGCCCGCGGGCAACCGCCTGCCGCAACAGGCGCTCGACGTGCGCGCGGCAGCCGCTGTCGGTGGTGCGACGGCGCGCAGCGAGCGGTGCATCCTCGGCATCACAATCGCATTTGTTCAGGACGACGTCGAGCACCGCCTGCGTGCGCGAGTCAGTCGCGAGCCGGGTCAGTCCGAGCACCGCGAGCGAGGCAAGTGCGGCGAGCGGATTCTCCTGGCACACCGCGCTGGCGCCGGCGAGCATCGCCTCCATCGGCAGCGTGGCGCGGCCGCACAGCGCATCGAGCAGCTCGGTCTTGTCGCGGAAATGCCAGTACACGGCGCCGCGCGTCACGCCCGCCGCCGCCGCAACTTCGGCCAGCGATGCGTGCGCCACGCCGCGCTCGCGAAACACACGCTCGGCGGCGTCGAGCAGCGCCTCGCGCGTTGCCTCGGCTTGCTGCTTCGTCCGCCTCACCATGACCGGAACCTGCCAAACTCCGACAGCACACTCGCACCCGTCCGTTGCAAACATCCATGAATGTATGTATTCTCGTCGCGAGTGTCAATCTGCGGCACCCTGCCGCACGCGCAACCCGATTCGGGAGCCGTTTCATGCCCGCAAGTACGCCAACGCTTCGTCTCCTGCTTGCCGCCCTCGTCCCACTGGCGCTCGCCGCCTGCGGCCCCTCGCAGCAGGGCGGCGGCTTTCACGGCTTCCCGCCGGCCGCCGTCACGACGCTCGCGGTGCAGCCGAAGACGCTGCCCGTGAGCTACGAATACGTCGGCCAGACGGCTGGCTCGAAGGAGGTCGAGGTGCGGGCGCGTGTGACCGGCATCCTCGAGAAGCGTCTGTTCCAGGAAGGCGCGCACGTGCGCGCCGGACAGACGCTCTTCGTCATCGATCCCAGGACGTTCGAAGCGCAGGCGGCCTTCGCCGAGGCCGAAGTCGCGCGCGCCAACGCGCTCGTCACCCAGGCCGAGCGTGAGGTGGCGCGCCTCAAACCGCTGGCCGAGCGTCGCGCCATCGGCCAGAAGGAAGCCGACGACGCCGTCTCCAATGCCGAACTCGCCCGGGCGGCGGTGAAATCCGCCCACGCCAAACTCGCCGAGGCAAGGCTCAACCTCGGCTACACGCGGGTCGTCGCGCCCATCACCGGACTCACCAGCCGCTCGATCAAGTCCGAGGGCAGCCTCGTTACCGCAAACGACACGTTGCTGACCACGATCTGGCAGGTGGATCCGGTCTGGGTGCCGTTCAACGTGTCCGAGAACGACCGGCTCGCGCTCGACCGTGCGGTCGCTGCCGGCAAGCTGACGCTGCCCAAGGACAACGCGTTCGAGGTCACGGTGAAGCTCGCCGACGGCACTGTTTTTCCGCGCAAAGGCCGGATCAATTTCAGCGACACGCGCGTCAATCCGGCGACTGGCACCTATGAAATGCGCGCAGAAATCGCGAACGCGGACGGAGTCCTGAAACCCGGACAGTTCGTCCGCGTCGAGCTGAAGGGCGCGGTGCGCAAGGATGCGCTGGCAGTGCCGCAGGTCGCCGTGCTCGACGGCCCGCAGGGCAAGTTCGTGTACGTCACGGGCAAGGACAAGGACGGCAAGGATGTCGCCGTCCCCCGCCCGGTCGCGCTGGGCGACTGGGTCACGGTCGACGGCGCCAATCTCTGGATCGTCGAGTCGGGCCTCAAGGCCGGGGATGCAGTGATCGTCGACGGCATCGCGCGAGTGCAGCCCGGGGCCCCGATTCAGCTCGGCGGTCCCGGCGCCCCTGGTGGACCCGGGGACCTGGCGCGCCCGGCGGGCCGCCGGCCAAGGATGCGGCCGCGGCCGGTCCGAAATCCTGATCGCGGGCGCCGGACATGTTCTCGCGGTTCTTCATCGACCGGCCGATCTTTGCGGCCGTGATCTCCGTGCTGCTGGTGCTCGCGGGCCTGGCCGCGATGCGCAACCTGCCGATCGCGCAGTATCCGGAGATCGCGCCGCCGGTCGTAACGGTGCAGGCGTTCTACCCCGGCGCGTCGGCCGATGTGATCGAGCAGACCGTGGCGGCGCCGCTGGAGAACGCGATCAACGGCGTGCAGGGCATGCTCTACATGAGCTCGCAGTCGAATGCGAGCGGCAGCGTGCAGATACAGATCACGTTCGAGATCGGGACCGATGTCGATCAGGCGACGATCAACGTCAGCAATCGCGTCAAGCAGGTCGAGCAGCGGCTACCGCTCGAGGTGCGGCGGCAGGGCGTCACCGTCGAGCGCGGCAGCTCGTCGTTCCTGCAGGTGCTGGCGTTCTATTCTCCGGACGGCCGCTACGACGACCTGTTCACGTCGAACTACGCGACGCTCAACATCCTGGACGAGCTGAAGCGCCTCCCGGGCACGACCAACGTCCAGATCTTCGGCGCGAAGGACTACGCGATGCGGATCTGGATCCTTCCCGACCGCCTGACGCAGCTCAGGCTGACGCCGGCCGACGTGGCCAATGCGATCGCCGAGCAGAACGCGCAGTTCGCCGCGGGCAAGGTCGGTCAGGCGCCGAGCGGCGGCAAACAGGACCTGGTCTACACGATCACGACCAAGGGCCGCCTCGCCGATGCGAAGGAGTTCGGCAACATCATCGTCCGCGCCAATCCGGACGGTTCGACGGTGCGGCTCGCCGACGTCGCGCGGATCGAGCTGGGCTCGAAGGAGTACGAATTCATCGGGCGCTACAACGGCCGGGCCGCGACGCTGATCGGTGTTTTCCTGGCACCGGGAGCCAACGCGCTGGACGTCGCGAAGAGCGTGCAGAGCCGGGTCGCCGCGCTGGCGAAGCGCTTTCCCGAAGGCCTCGCCTACGCCATTCCCTACGACACCACGCGTTTCGTCGAGGTCTCGATCCGGGAAGTCGTGAAGACCTTGGCCGAGGCGATGCTGCTGGTCTTCCTCGTGGTCTACCTGTTCCTGCAGAGCTGGCGCGCGGCGGTGATCCCGTTCATCGCGGTGCCGGTATCGCTGATCGGCACGTTCGCGGGCCTCTACGTACTCGGCTACTCGATCAACACGCTGACGCTCTTCGGGATGGTGCTCGCGATCGGCATCGTCGTCGACGACGCCATCGTCGTGCTGGAAAACGTCGAGCGCATCATGCGCGAAGAGAAGGTGCGGCCGCGCGAGGCCGCAGTCAAGGCGATGCGCGAGGTGACGGGACCGATCATCGCGATCGTCCTGACGCTGTGCGCAGTGTTCGTACCGATCGCCTTCCTCGGCGGCCTGACGGGTGAGCTCTACCGCCAGTTCGCGGTGACGATCGCGATCTCCGTCGTGATCTCCGGCATGGTCGCGCTGACGCTCTCGCCCGCGCTCTGCGTGCTGATGCTGCAGCACGCGCATCGACCGCCCGGCCGTTTCTTCAGGTGGTTCAACACCTGGTTCGCGAAGGTCACTCACCGGTATTCCGACGGCGTGATCTGGATGCTGCGGCGCGGTGCCGTCGGCATGGTGCTCTTTGCCGGAATGGTTGCCGTCACCGCCGGCTTGTGGAAGCTGACCCCGGGCAGTCTCGTGCCCGACGAGGACCAGGGCTTTTACATCGGCGCCGTGATCCTGCCCGACGGCGCAACGCTCGAGCGCACCGACAAGGTCGTCGCGCAGGTGGAGCAGGCGATCCGCGCCAATCCCGCCAACCAGGATGTGGTTTCGTTCACCGGCTTCGACTTCATCGGCGGCGGCTTTCGCAACAACGCCGCAACGATCTTCGTGACCCAGATTCCCTGGGACGAGCGTACCGTGAAGGCGTCGGATCTCGTCGGCGAGCTCTTCGGCCGCACGATGGGCATCAAGGAAGCGCTCGTGTTCGCGTTCAATCCGCCGGCGATCTTCGGCCTCGGCGCGGCCGGCGGATTCGAGTTCTATATCCAGAACCGCGGCGACGGCGGCACCAAACGACTGGCCGAGGTCGCGCAGGCATTCCTCGCCCGCGCCAACGCCGACCCCGAGCTCGCGGGCGCGCAGACGCTGTGGCGGGCGACGGTGCCGCAGCTCTACGTCGACGTCGATCGGGAAAAGGCGAAGAAGGTGGGCGTGCCGATCGATGAGCTTTACAGCGCGCTCGCCGGCACGCTCGGTACCTATTACGTCAACGATTTCAACAAGTACGGCCGCACGTGGCAGGTGCTGATGTCGGCCGACCCGGCTTATCGCAAGCGGCCGGACGACATCGGCGCGATCTACGTCCGCGCGCGGGGGGGCGAGATGATACCGCTGGCCTCGCTCGCGACCGTCAAGTTTTCGTCCGGCCCCGACTCGATCGACCGCTTCAACAACCTGCCGGCCGTCAAGATCATCGGCCAGGCGGCGCCGGGTTTCAGTTCCGGCCAGGCGATCGCGCGCGTCGAGCAGATCGCCGCCGAAGTGCTGCCACCCGATTTCAGCTTCGACTGGGGCGGGGCGTCCTATCAGGAGAAGCGCTCGGGCGGCGCCTCGACCTTCGCGCTGGTGCTCGCGGTGATCATGGTGTTCCTGATCCTCGCTGCACAGTACGAGCGCTGGTCGCTGCCACTCTCGGTTCTGCTCGCGCTGCCGTTCGGCACGTTTGGCGCGCTCGCCGCCGTGTGGCTGCGCGGCTTTACCAACGACGTCTATTTCCAGATCGGGCTCGTCACGCTGCTCGGCCTCGCCGCCAAGAACGCGATCCTGATCGTCGAGTTCGCACTGATGAAACACCAGGAGGGTCTGTCCACGTCGGCGGCCGCGATCGAGGCGGCGCGGCTGCGGTTCCGTCCGATCCTGATGACCTCGCTCGCGTTCATCCTCGGCGTGCTGCCGCTCGCGATCTCCACCGGGGCCGGCGCGGGTGCCCGCCATTCGGTGGGCACCGGGGTCATGGGCGGAATGCTGGCGGCGACGTTTCTAGCGATTTTCTTCGTGCCCTGGTTCTTCCGGCTGATCTTCGAGGGCCGCATCAGCGAGCCCCGCAGCCGCGCCGAGCTCCACACCGAGATCGAACATGCGCGGGAGCTGCACGCGCGAATTCCGGTGGCGACTCCGGGCCATCCGCCGCAACCGGACCATGGGGGTGACCATGCCTAAGCGCTTCCTCGCCATCGTGCTCGCGCTCGGCCTCGCCGGCTGCGCAGTCAACCAGCCGGCGCCGCCGCAACTCGACCTGCCCCCATCGACCGCGACGCCCGCCGACAATGCACTCCTCGCGCGTTGGTGGACCGCGTTCGACGACCCGGTGCTGACCGGACTGGTCGACGAGGCGCTCGCGAACAACCTCGACCTGCGTGCCACGCTGGCGCGCATCGAAGCCGCTCGCGCACTGCTGCTGCTCGCTCAGTCGAACCTGTACCCCAATGTCTTCCTGCGCGCGGGCGCGTCGCGCTCGCGCGAATCGCAGGCGGTGTTTCAGTCGTCACAGCAAAGTGGCTCGACCGGCCCGAGCAACGACCTCATCGTCGGCCTCGAGATGTCCTACGAGCTCGACCTCTGGGGCAAGTACCGCAGCGGGGCACTCGCCGCCGGCAACGATCTCGCCGCCTCCCGCTACTACCGCGAGACGGTCCGCATCGCGGTCGCCGCCGACGTGGCCAACGCCTACTTCCGGTTGCGCGCGGCCGACGCATTGCTCGTGGTCTTCGAGGACACGCGCAAGGCGCGCGCCGACACCGTGGCGCTGCAACGCGATCGGTTCGACGGCGGCCTCATCGGGGAGTACGACCTGCGTCAGGCGGAAGCGGAGCTGTCCGCCGTCGTCGCCGACATCGCGCGCGCGCGGCAGGCGATCGAGCTCACCGAAGGCGCGCTCGCGACGTTGACCGGACGCTCGCCGCGGGCCGTGTTCACCCCGGAAATCGCGCGCGGCAGCTCGATCGAGGCGGCGACCGCGGTCCCGAATCTGCCGTCGGGGCTGCCGTCGGGGCTGCTGGAACGGCGTCCGGACATCCGGCGCGCCGAGGCCGAGCTCGCGGCATCGGAACTTCGCATCCAGCAGGCGCGTGCCGATTACTTCCCGAGCCTGACCCTGACCGGAGCGTTCGGCAGCGAGTCCGCCGCGCTGGGCAACCTCTTCACCGGACCCGCCGCCGTCTGGCGGCTCGGCCTGGCGCTCGCGCAACCGTTGATCGGCTTGAAGGCGATCGAAGGCGCCGTCGTGGCGGCAACGGCGCGCCGCGACGGCGTCACCGTCCAGTACCAGCAGACGGTGCAGTCCGCGTTCAGGGACGTGCACGATGCGCTGGTGACGAACCGCGCAGCGCGCGAGGTGCTCGCGGCCGAAACGTACCGGCGCGACCAGCTTGCCCAGGCGCTGGCGGTCGCGAATCTCCGCTACGAAGCCGGACGCACGTCGTACCTCGAGGTGCTGGACGCGCAGCGCACGCTGCTCGCCGCGGAAACGCTGCGCATTGCGGCAGCGCGCGACGCCCGGGTCTCGATCGTCGACTTCGCGAAGGCGCTGGGCGGAGGATGGGATCAGGAGATCTACACCGCTGCGTACTAGACTGATCCCCGCCGGGCGCTGAACGGGGCGAACCCGAACGCACCGGCGGTGGGTTCAGCGCTCGGATCGCCGCATGAGGACGAGCGCGATCGACGCCGAGGCGACCATCAGGAACAGGCTCACCGCGTTCAGCACCGGACTCGCTCCCTCGCGCATGCGGCCGTACATCATGATCGTGAGCGGCGGATCGGACCCGACCAGCATCAGCGTCGTGTTGAAGTTCTCGAACGACATCAGGAACGAGATCGCGGCCGCGCCGACGAGCGCCGGTCGCAGGAACGGAAGCGTCACCGTCCGCAGCACCGCCGCACGCGACGCGCCCAGATTGAAGGCGGCTTCCTCCAGCGTTGCGTCGAAGCGCTTGAGCCGTGCGGCTATCGTCAGCGTGGCGATCGACACGATGAACGAGAACTGACCGGCGATGACCAGCGGCAGGCCGGGCCGCAGGAAGTCGAGCTCGAGGCCCCAGAGATCGTCGGCGAACTGCGCGAGGCGGCTCGCGAAGGCGAGAATCGAGATGCCGAGTATCACGCCCGGGATGACGAGCGGGGAGAGCATCAGCAGCGACAACGCCGACTTGCCGCGAAATTCGGCGCGATCGAGCAGGAACGCGTTGGCCGTTCCGACCGCCACCGCCAGCACCGTCACCCAGGCGGCGACGACCATGCTGGTGGCGATGCTCCTGAGCAGCGGCCCGTCGGCGAACAGGCCGGTTCGCCCGCGCGCGCCCCGGCCCGCGAACCAGTCGAGCGTGAAACCGCGCCACGGCGGCGCAGGATAGTTCGCGTCGTTGAACGCGAAGACGGCGACGACGACGAGCGGCAGGAACAGGAAGACGAAGAACGCGGCCACGTAGGCGGCGCTCGCGTACCGGACCGGCGCCATTCCCGGCAGCGACGAGATCACGCGCGCCTCATCACGTCGCCGAAGCGCTGCCCGGTGAGCGTGAGTCCGAGCCAGACGATCGCGGTGGACAGGATCAGCAGCAGAAAGCCGAACGCCGCGCCCTGCTCCCAGTTGAAGCGCGTGATGAACTGCGCGTAGATCTGCTCGGTGAACCAGAGCGAGTTCTTGCCGCCGAGCAGGGTCGGCGTCAGGTAGTTGCCCAGCGTCAGCATGAACACGACGATCGAACCCGCCGCGATCCCCGGCGCCGCATGCGGGACGATGATGTGGCGCAGGATCGACCACGCGTTGCCGCCGAGGTCGTAGGCGGCCTCGATCAGCGAATCGTCGAGACTCTCGAACGCGCTGACGAGCGGGACGACCATGAACAGCATCGATGTATAGACGAGCCCGACCACGATCGTCGCATCGTGGTAGAGCATCTCCACCGGCGCCGCGGTGATTCCGAGGCCGACGAGGAGCTGCGGCAGCACGCCGGATTCGCGCAGCAGGATCATCCACCCCAGCGTGCGCACGGTCTCGCTCACCCAGAACGGGATCAGGCACAGGACGAACAGCACGGATTTCGCCCGGCCGCGGGCGATTTTCGCGATGTGCCAGGCGACCGGAAAGGCGATCAGCAGCGTGCAAGCGGTTGCGAGGATCGAGATGCCGGCCGTGCGCACAAACGTGCGCCAGTACAGAGGCTCCTCGACGAAGGTCCGGTATTGCGCGAGGCTCATCTCGTAGACACGCGGCGCGACCCGCGCGCGCAGCGAAAGGACCGCGAGCTCCAGATGCGGCAGGACGATGAGACCCGCGAGCCACACCAGCGCCGGCGCGATCAGCAGCAGGATCGACGCGCGCGTCGGGGAGAGGCCCCAGGCGCTTGGCCCGCCCGACACGGTCGCGGCGCTAGCCGCCATGGCCGGAAGCCGGGAAGCACACGGCGCGCTGCGGATCGACGCCGAATGCGACGGCCTCGTCGACGCGCAGATCCGCGTAGCGGCCGGTCTGCGGCAGCGCGATCCGGATCTCGGTGCGCGTGGCCTCCTCGCGCACGAGCACGGCCGAATTGGCACCGTCGAACAGCAGGCTTTCGACGCGGCCGGTCCATCGTTGCGCAGCGGGCGGCAGCGCCGCCGGCATCGCGGGCAAGATCGATGACCTCCGGACGCACGTAGGCGAGCGCGTCCTCGCCCGCGGCAAGCCGCGAGGCGGTCCGCGCGCGGACCGCGAGCCCCTCCGCGGTGACGACTTCGACCACGTCGCCATCGACGCGCGCGACGCGTCCGGCGACGCGGTTGTTGGCGCCGACGAACCCCGCGACGAAGGGCGTGCGCGGCTGATAGTAGAGCTCCTGCGGCGTGCCGACCTGCTCGAAGCGTCCGGAATTCATCACGGCGACGCGGTCGGAGAGCACGAGCGCCTCGGACTGGTCGTGCGTGATGTAGACGAACGTGGTTCCGAAGTCGGCCTGGAGGTGCTTCAGCTCGATCTTCATGTGCTCGCGCAGCTTGAGGTCCAATGCTCCCAGCGGCTCGTCGAGGAGAAGCAGTGTCGGCTCGAGCACGAGACTCCTTGCGATTGCGACGCGTTGCTTCTGCCCGCCGGACAGCTGATCGATCCGCCGGTCGGCAGCGCCCGGCAGGCCGACGCGGTCGAGCATCGCGGTCACACGCGCCACGATCTCCGCGCGGGGCACGCCGCGCCGCGCGAGCCCGTAGCCGACGTTCTCGCCGACGCTCATCATCGGAAACAACGCGAGCTGCTGGAAGACCATGTTGACGGGACGTCGGTTCGGCGGAACGCCCTGCATCGAGCGGCCGCCGATCCGGACCTCGCCCGCGTCCGGCGCGAGAAAGCCGGCAACGATCCGCAACAGCGTCGTCTTGCCGCAGCCCGACGGTCCGAGGATCGAAAAGAAGCTGCCGTGCGCCACGGCGAGGGACAGGTTGTCGACTGCCGCGTGCGCACCGTAGCGCTTGGTGACGCGATCGACTTCGAGATCCTGCTGCATGCGACGATCCGTCCGCGCCGAACGAGGTCC
This sequence comes from uncultured beta proteobacterium, assembly GCA_963783525.1. Taxonomy (GTDB): domain Bacteria; phylum Pseudomonadota; class Gammaproteobacteria; order Burkholderiales; family Casimicrobiaceae; genus CAIWHR01. The sequence continues at coordinate 48,236 of CAWAOF010000003.1, read as the reverse complement.
TTGAGCGACGACGGCGCGTGCGCGCACGCCGCTCGTCGCGCGTCCGACGTCAGCGCGGACTCAGCGTCCGCACCGCCGTCTGCCGGACGCCGTGCGCCCCCTCGGGCGGCAGCGAACGCGGTAGGCGGGGGGACCGTTCACCCTATTTCGCCGCCTTCACGCGATCGAGTACCTTCCCTTCGATATCCTCGATGCCCGGTGGCACCGCGGGATACCACCTGACATTCTTCAGCGCCTCCTCCGGGAAGCTCTTCGCAAACTGGGCCTTGAGCTTCGCGTCCATCAGCTGGTCCGCACCCTTGGCCGCCGTGAAGTTGCCGGCCGATCCGGCGACCTTCGCCGCGATCTCCGGCCGCAGGTTGAAATTGATCCACGCATACGCCGCCGCGTCGTTGCGGCCTTTCGCCGGAATGGCGAACGTGTCGATCCAGCCCAGCGCGCCGGATTTCGGCGCGATGTACTGTATCTCCGCATTCTCCCCGTTGAGCTTCCAGCCGCCCGTATCCCACATCATCGCCCCGACGACTTCTCCGGCGCGCATGCCGTTCAGCAGCTGGTCTTTGTTGTCCCAGAAGAACCGCACGTTGCCCTTGCACGCGGCAAGCGTCTTGCCCACCTCGTCCATCAGCGCGGAGTACGCCTTCGGATCGCCGTACAGCGCGAACGGGTCCTTGCCGCTCGCGAAGGCGAACGCGAGCAGCGTCGGCCGCTTCAGGCGCATGCTGGTCTTGCCCTTGTATTCCGGTTTGCACAGGTCCGGGTAGTCGACCATCTTCGCCAGCTTCGTGTTGACCACGAGACCGTCGGTGCCCCAGATGTGCGGCAGCCCGTAGACCTGGCCCTTGAGCGTCGTGTTCTTCTTGGTCGCGTCGAGCATCGACGGAATGAAGAATTCCGTCTTGATCTTGCCCAGGTCGATCGGCTTGTAGATGCCGAACTCCTGCTGCGGTCCGACGATGCGATCCTGCGATGGCTGCGCCAGATCGAATCCGGCGCCGCCGGTGGCGCGCAGCTTGGAGATCATCTCCTCGTTGTTAGAGAGCGTGACCTCGACGTCGATCCCGGTCTCCTTCTTGAACTGCGCGAGAACGTCGGCGGGCACGTAATCCGCCCAGGTGATGAGTCTCAGCTTGTTGTCCTGCGCGAGCGCGGACGCGGCGAGGCCGAGGGCGACGATGCCGGCGGCAAAGGCAACGCGTGAAATCGTCATGAGTCTCTCCGATGATGGTCGTGAATCCTGCGGCAGCGGGTGGCCGGGGAGGCCGAGAGCTTACCCCAACTCCATAGTCGGGGCATGGCGACGTGCCGGTGCCGCCGTCAGGTGCGCTTTCCGCAGCGGAGGTGCGCCGGAGCTCACATCCTGAGACGCGCAGGTCGGAGAAACGTAATGTTTTGGACCATGCGTAGTAAACAGGAAGAAACACGCACAAAAAAACATGTCGACTTTTCTTACGCTGCGATCGTCACTCGTCCAAGGCCATGAATCAATCCATTGAATTTGATAAGCTAATTTAGCATGGCACGACCACTGCTACAGGAATGCCGGGAGATTACAATTTCCGGAGAACATTCATGCAAGCCCCTTGTGCCATTGTTGAGAAGTGTGGTGCAGCACAGTTTGAAACGCCGCTGTCGAACAAAACCAGCGCGATGTCGTGCTATCCATCCGCTGGCCGCCGTGCCGGATCGAGGCGTGTACGGGTCCTCCCGGCTGCGCTGGCCGCGATCTGCCTCCTCGGAAGCACGGCATCGATGGCGGCGCTGGTGACGTTCGATTTCAATTCGGTCGCGCTTGGCGTGAGCAACCCCAACAACTCGAGCAACGGTCTGGGCTCCACCGTCGGATCCTCGACGGCGATCGCGAACTTCATGAACACCAAGCTCCCCTCCGGGTCGACGGTTGCCGTAGGCGGCGCGTTGGCAACCGCCAAATACAACGGGGAAGGACATGTCGTCGGCGATACGCTGGGCACGTCCGATGGCGGCGTCCACCACAACGGAAGTCCCGACATCTTCATCATCAACAACAACTTCGCGATCGGGGCCAGTGCGTCGGACCAGTTCTGGATGACGTTCACCAACTATACGATCACGGCGCTGTCCTTCGACTGGGAGATCTTCCCCGACAACACCTGCTCGAAATCCACGAACTGCGGAAAATACGGGCAGACGAGCAATTCGAACTGGCCCGACATCGAGCTCTTCGTCAACAACGAATCGACCGCGCGATGGGGCATGCTCGCCACCTTCGTCCCGGGTCAGGACCCCCAGGGGATGGGAACGGCGAGCGTCGATCTCAGCAGCGTCAGCGGCGGCGTCACCAAACTGAGATTCGTCGACTGGCCGGCCGAAATCGGAATCGACAACTTGCAGGTCACGGGGTGCGCCGGCACAAACGGATGCACGGTCATCCGTCTCAACAATGTACCGGAGCCATCGACGCTTCCACTCGCGGCACTGGCCCTTGCCGCATTGACGTTCGGCGCCCGTCGCGCGCGCGGTCGCGCTACTGGAGGCTCGGCTTCTTGAGAAAATCGTGGCGGTCGGCGGAGCGGATCCGCACGTCGACCGGCGAGCCGCCACGCGCGAGCGTCAACGGAATCTCGACGCCAGCAGGCCCAAGCCGCCAGACGGCGCGAAAGAACTCGGCCAGACTCCCGACGCGCACCCCGCCGACCGCGACCACCTGATCGCTCGTTTCAACCCCTGCGCGGTCGGCGGGGCCGCCGCGTGCGAGACCGTTGATCACAAGGCGGCCCTGCGCTTCGGCCGTGTACACGCCGAGCCAGGGCCGCGGCGGCTGCGCCGATCGTCCGGTGCGCAGCAGGTCGTCGAGAATCGGTCCGAGCACGTCGACTGGAACGAACATGTTGCCCTCGACCGCATTCTCGCCGGCAGCCTCGTGCAGCAGCAGCGAACCGATGCCGACGAGGTGGCCCGTGTCATCTACGAGCGCCGCGCCGCTCCATTCGGGGTGCGGCGGTGTCGTGAACAGCGCCTCATCGAGCAGATACTCCCAATAGCCAGCGAACTCCTGCTTTGCGAACACCGTCGCCTTCAACGCATGCGTGCGGCCGCCGTGACCCAGCACGAACACGTCGTCGTCCGCAGCGACCGACGCGGCGGAGCCCAGCGACAGCGGCGACAACGACAGACGACCGAGCGGCTGAACGAGGCCAAATCCGGTGGCGAAGTCGTAGGCCAGAGGATGGCCCTCGACGACCGCGCCGTTGTTCGCGGTCAGCCAGACTGACGCCGCTTCGGTGATCAGGTAGCCAATCGTCAGGACGAGGCCGTCGGCGCGGATCACGACGCCGCTGCCCGTGCGCTCGGCCCCGAGAATCGGCGCCGTGAACGCGTCCTCGGGAATCTCGGCGCGGAGCGCGACGACAGCGTCCAATGCCGACCTGAGGTCGAAGTCGACGTCGTCCTGCGTCGGCTGCAATTCCTGCGGGAATGCCCAGCGGGGGGATTGGGACACGGAAACGCTCATCCGGGACGGGCGCAGGCCGCCCGTGTCTTTCCAATGGTACGCGACACCGCTAGGATGCGCTGCGATGCCACCGTGTGCGGAGCGTGAGCTCGTCCCCTGATGCTCTCCCGGCATCGTCGCCTGCAACCCAATGATTGTAATCGAGCCCCGCAGGCCCGCTCACCCGCCCTCACCAACGCCGGGGATCGAGACGCGAGCGCTGTACCGGTTCGTGTTCCTCTCGCTGCTGGTGCACCTCCTCGTGCTCGCCGTCTTCGGCAGTGCGCCGGGCGGCAGCACGCGTCGCGGGGGCGGATCATCGGGCTCGCTTGAGGTCACGCTGCGACCGTTGGAATCGGAACCGGGCGCTTCATTCAGGTTGGCCCCCGGCGCAGACACGCGCTCGCCCGCTGCGGCGATCTTGCGGCGTCTTGGCGGCGCGGCCCGCACGCCGCCCCCTTCGCGTCCGGCGGAGACCGCGAAAACCCCAATGCCCGCAGCCATGCCCGGCGAATCGCCTGCGGCGCCCCCGCCGATGGCGGCGGACGCAATTCCAAACGAGCAACCTCCGCAACCGGCGGAAGCTGCACCTCCCACAGAGGAGGTGGCGCCACCCAGTCCGCAGCCGCCACTTCCGGCGCTGCCCCAACTCAATCGCAGCGCGCCGGAGGAAGTCGACAAACCAATTGTCCGATCGGCGCCGGCGGTAACAGCGGCGCCACAAGACGAGCGCCCTGCCGCTCCGCCCATCGCGTCGCCACCGCGCGAATCGCCACTGCGCGAATCCGGCGATCGCCACGCGCGAATCGCCACCGCGCGAATCGTCACCGCGCGAGTCGCCACCGCGCGACGCGCCAGTTGCACCGGCGAGCACATACGAGCCGGTCCCGCCAAGTCCTGTCGAGCGAGCGCCGGTGAGAGCAAATGAGCCCACTCCGAGCGAGGCGCCGCTCTTGCCGGCTTCACCGGTCGAGCGAATCGCGACGCCAAAGGTTGAGCGTGAAATTGTGCAGCCGGTCGAGGCAACGCCGAGCGAACTGCCGGCGCCACCGACCCCCCCGGCAGAGCGGAATGCGCCACCGCGGATCCAGCGTGAAGTTGCGCCAGCGACCGAAGTGCCCCTACCCGACACGTACCCGCTGAGGCTACCTCGCCGCCGGCGCGAATCGCACCGCCACGAACCCGAGCCCGCGCCGGCAGCTCGCACAGCACCGGCACCACGTACCGAAAAGCGCGCCTGCCGAGGCATCACCGAGTGGCGAACGCCCGGCACCGCCTGCCGACATCTCGAGCAAGCCAGCGACGGCACAACCGCCGGCGCGTTCCGATGCGCCGCCCGGCGAACCTCCGCCCCGGCTGCGCTATGGCACTCCGGACCCCGGCAATGAAATCTTCACGCCCCGTCGCGACGTCGTCACCCCGCCATCGGAGCCCGGCGCCGCACCGCGCATCGACCTGGAGGCAACCCGCCAGCGAGCGCGCGAGATCGCCCGTGAGGCATCGGGCTATCGCGGCGTCGTGCCGCTGCCGGCACCGCCGCCGCCTCCGGAGGGCAAATCGAAACTGGCGGACGCGATCGAGAAGGCGCTCAAACCGGACTGCCGCGACGCCTATGCAGGCATGGGACTGCTCGCCGTGCCGGCACTGATTGCCAGCACGGTCGGCAACGGCGGCTGCCGGTGGTGATCTGAAGGCCGCGTATTCCTGCTCGAGCGCGCGGACTCCATGGTCGCGACCGGCGTCAGCGCATAATGGCGCTTCCGGCTCGCCGCTTCCTCGATCGCCATCCCGGCAGCAACCACTTTCAAGCCACGCCGATGAAGCTCTTCTACTCTCCCCTCTCCCCCTTCGTCCGCAAATGCCTGGTCGCCGCCCATGAGCTGGGAATGCGCGAGCGTGTCGAGCTCGTGCCGGCGGCCGCGCACCCGGTCAATCGCGACCCCACGATCGTCGCGGTGAACCCGCTCGGCAAGGTGCCCACGCTCATCACCGACGACGGCACCGCGCTCTACGACAGTCGCGTGATCTGCGAGTACCTGAACGCGCTTGGGGGCGGCCAGCTCATCCCGCGCGATGCGCCAGCGCGCTGGAACGCGCTGGTCGAGCAGTCGCTCGCGGACGGCATCATGGACGCCGCGGTGCTCGCGCGCTACGAGACGGCCGTCCGTCCCGAAGAGCGGCGCTGGGACGGCTGGACCGCCGGCCAGCTCGACAAGGTGACCTGCGGTCTGGCGGAGATCGAGCGACGCGCCGACCGATTCGGCGACCGGATCGACGTGGGCACGATCGCCATTGGCTGCGCATTCGGCTACCTCGACTACCGATTTGCGTCGCTCGCCTGGCGCGCACGGCATCCCGTCGCGGCGGCGTGGCTCGAGCGGTTCGGCGCGCGCGAGTCGATGGTGGCGACGCGCCCGCCCGCCGCCTAGCTGGCCCGTCCGGGGCACGCAACCGGCGTCACATGCTGCGCCGGTACTGGCCGCCGACCTCGAACAGCGCGTTGGTGATCTGCCCGAGCGAGCACACACGCACCGAATTGACCAGCTCGGCAAAGACGTTGCCGTTCTCGATCACGACCTGCTTCAGGCGCGCGAGCGCCCCGGGGGCCTCGGCCGCGTGCCGGCGATGGAAATCGGCGAGCCGGTCGAGCTGCGACTCCTTCTCGGCCTCCGTCGAGCGGGCAAGCGTGATCGTATGCGGAGTCTCGTCGGCATGCGGATTGCGGAACGTGTTGACGCCGACGATCGGATAGCTGCCATCGTGCTTGCGGTGCTCGTAATACAGCGACTCCTCCTGGATCTTGCCGCGCTGATAGCCGGTCTCCATCGCCCCCAGCACTCCGCCGCGCTCGCTGATCGCCTCGAATTCCTTCAGCACCGCCTCCTCGACGAGGTCGGTCAGCTCCTCGACGATGAAGCTGCCCTGGTTCGGGTTCTCGTTCTTCGCCAGCCCCCACTCGCGGTTGATGATGAGCTGGATCGCCATCGCGCGGCGCACGCTCTCCTCGGTCGGTGTGGTGATCGCCTCGTCATAGGCGTTGGTGTGCAGTGAATTCGTGTTGTCGTAGGTCGAGATCAGCGCCTGCAGCGTGGTGCGGATGTCGTTGAACGAGATCTCCTGCGCATGCAGCGAGCGGCCGGAGGTCTGCGAGTGGAACTTGAGCTTCTGCGAGCGCTCGTTCGCGCCGTAGCGCTGTTTCATCGCCACCGCCCAGATCCGGCGCGCAACCCGGCCGATCACCGTGTACTCCGGGTCCATCCCGTAGCTGAAGAAGAACGACAGGTTCGGCGCGAAGTCGTCGATCCGCATGCCTCGCGCGAGGTACGCTTCGACGAACGTGAAGCCATTCGAGAGCGTGAACGCGAGCTGCGAGATCGGATTCGCGCCGGCTTCGGCAATGTGGTAGCCGGAGATCGACACCGAATAGAAGTTGCGAATGTTGTTGGCGATGAAGAACTCCTGCATGTCGCCCATGACCTTCAGGCTGAACTCGGTCGAGAAGATGCAGGTGTTCTGTCCCTGATCCTCCTTCAGGATGTCGGCCTGCACCGTGCCGCGGACCGAGGTCAGTGTCCACTCGCGGATTTTCTCCGCCTCGTCGTCGGTCGGCTCGCGGCCGTTGTCGCGCGTGAACTTGTCGAGTTGCTGGTCGATCGCCGTGTTCACGAACATCGCGAGGAGCGTTGGCGCAGGGCCGTTGATCGTCATCGACACGGAGGTCGCCGGGTCGCACAGGTCGAAGCCCGAGTACAGCACCTTCATGTCATCGAGCGTCGCGATCGAGACGCCGGAATTGCCGACCTTGCCGTAGATGTCCGGCCGGCGGTCCGGATCGTTGCCGTACAGCGTGACCGAGTCAAAGGCTGTCGACAGCCGCTTCGCCGGCATCCCGTCGGCGAGCAGGTGGAAGCGCTTGTTGGTGCGGAACGGATCGCCCTCTCCGGCAAACATCCGCGTCGGATCCTCGTTCTGGCGCTTGAACGCGAACACGCCGGCGGTGAACGGGAAGCTTCCGGGGACGTTCTCCTTCAACTGCCAGCGCAGGATCTCGCCGTCGTCCTCGAACTTCGGCAGCACGACCTTGCGGATCTTCGTGCCCGACAGCGACGTCGTGGTGAGCTCGGTCCGGATCTCGCGGTCGCGGATCTTTACGACGTATTCGTCGCCCGCGTACGCGGCCCGGGTCTTCGGCCACATGTCGAGGAGCTTCCGGGCGCGGGGATCGAGCCTTGCTTCGCGGTCGGCGGCGAGCGCGCCGAGCTCGGCGACTTCCTTGCTGCACTCGGCGGCCAGCATGCTCTTCGCGGCGCGCAGCTGTTGCCGCTCGCGTGCGATCCGCGCCTGCCCGTCCGCCCACTGGTGGTAATGCCGGAGGGTCTCGGCGATCTCGGCGAGGTAGCGGACGCGCGACGACGGCACGAGGACCGCTTGGGCCGTCGAATGCCGGGTCGCAACGGCGTGCAGCCTGCCCGGCGCGAGCTTGAGCCCCTTGGCGGCGAGCTTCGCGGCGAGCGCGTGGTAGAGCGCCGTCACCCCGTCGTCGTTGAAGCGCGCCGCAATCGTCCCGAACACCGGCATCTCGTCCGGCGCCACGCCAAACTGCTCGCGATTGCGCTGGACCTGCTTGCGCACGTCGCGCAGCGCATCCTGCGCGCCCTTGCGGTCGAACTTGTTGATCGCGACGAAGTCGGCGAAATCCAGCATGTCGATCTTCTCGAGCTGGGTCGCCGCCCCGAACTCTGGCGTCATCACGTACAGCGACACGTCGACCAGCGGCGCGATCGCTGCGTCGCCCTGGCCGATACCCGACGTTTCGACGAGCACGAGATCGAAGCCGGCGACCTTGCACGCGGCGATCACGTCCGGGAGCGCCTTGCTGACTTCGCTCCCGGCGTCGCGCGTGGCCAGCGAACGCATGTAGATGTTCGGATGTTCGATCGCGTTCATCCGGATGCGATCGCCGAGCAGCGCGCCGCCCGTCTTGCGTCGCGACGGGTCGATCGAGATGATCGCGATCCGGAGGCGATCCTGCTGGTCGAGGCGAAAACGCCGCACGATCTCGTCGGTGAGCGAGCTCTTGCCGGCTCCGCCGGTGCCGGTGATGCCGAGCGTCGGCGTCTTCGCCTTGGTCGCTGCCGCGAGCACGACGCCACGCGTTTTCGGGGAGACGGTGCCCGCTTCGAGCCCCGTGATCATTCGCGCCAGCGCGCGCGTCCGCGCATGGTGGCTGCCGGTGACCAGCGCCGTCGCATCCGCCGGCACCTCCTGCCCGAGGTCGACGTCGCACACGGCTACGACCTCGCTGATCATTCCCTGCAGGCCGAGCCGCTGCCCGTCCTCCGGCGAGAAGATACGGGCAACGCCATAGTCGTGCAGTTCCTTGATTTCGGCCGGGACGATGACCCCGCCGCCGCCGCCGAACACCTTGATGTGCGGCGCGCCGCGCTGCCGGAGGAGGTCCAGCATGTACTTGAAGAACTCGACATGTCCGCCCTGGTAGGACGAGACCGCGATGCCGTGCGCGTCCTCCTGGATCGCGCAATTGACGATCTCCTCGACCGAACGATTGTGGCCGAGGTGGACGACCTCGCAGCCCGTCGCCTGCAGGATGCGCCGCATGATGTTGATCGACGCGTCGTGGCCGTCGAACAACGACGCCGCAGTGACGAACCGGACCTTGTTGATGGGCTTGTAGACGAGCGGCGGACGGCTGGCGTCGTTCATGGCGGGCTCCTGCACGACCTGGGCGCGGCCGGCGCGCCGCGGTAAAACGGTAAGCTTACCCCTCCTCGATAGCGGGGGAAGCTTACCCCTCCTCGACAGCGGCCGGGTCCCGCACCCGGGACGCTACATTACGTTTACGTAAACGTCAATAATGGCCCGCCGCGCGGCGAGGGGTCAGGCCCGGCCGTTGAACCGATCGTCGACCCCGCGGTCGTACGACACCCGCCGCGGCGCCCCGTCATAGTGCGGCAAGTTCGCGCCACGCGGCTACAATCACGCCCCGCTCACCCGACTCCCGCGCGAACCCCCATGCCCGTCGCCGTCAACCGCTACGCCACCCGCTTCGTTGCCATCGCGGCACTCGCCCTTCTCGCCTTGGCCACCCACGCGGCGTTGCCGCCCGGCGTCACGCAGGGCGCCTCGGTCGAGGGCATCACCGAGTACACGCTGACCAATGGTCTGCGCGTGCTCCTGTTTCCGGATGCGAGCAAGCCGACCGTGACCGTCAACGTCACCTACCTCGTCGGCTCGCGCCACGAGAACTATGGCGAGACCGGCATGGCGCACCTGCTCGAGCACCTGATGTTCAAGGGCACGCCGTCGATCGCCAACATCTTCCAGGAGCTCGGTCGGCGGGGGATGCGGATGAACGGCGCGACGTCGTTCGACCGCACGAACTATTTCGAGACGTTCACCGCATCCGACGAGAACCTCGACTGGGCGCTCGCGATGGAGGCCGACCGGATGGTCAACTCGTTCATCGCGAAGAAGGATCTCGACACGGAGATGACGGTCGTGCGCAACGAGTTCGAGCGCGGCGAAAACAGTCCCCAGCAGGCGCTCTGGGCGCGGATGCAGTCGACCGCCTTCGATTGGCACAACTACGGCAACACGGCGATCGGCGCGCGCTCCGACATCGAGAACGTCGACATCGGACGCCTGCAGGCGTTCTATCGCCGCTATTACCAGCCGGACAACGCCGTGCTCGTGGTCACCGGGCGCTTCGACCCCGACCGCGTGCTCGCCCAGATTGCGAAGACTTTCGGTCCGATTCCCCGGCCGACGCGGGCACTGCCCGCGCTGTATACAAAGGAGCCGGTGCAAGACGGCGAACGTACGGTCACCGTGCGCCGCGTCGGCGGGGCGCAGTTCGTCGCCGCGCTCTACCACACGGTTCCCGGCGCGCATCCGGACGCGACCGCGCTGGACGCGCTCGGCGAGGTGATGACCGTCGAGCCGGCCGGCCGACTGTACCGGGCACTCGTGGAAACGAAGAAGGCGAGCGCCGTCGAGGCGTGGAGCTTCTCGCTCGCGGACCCGGGCAACATCATCTTCTGGGCGCAGGTCCCGGTGAGCGACTCGCTCGCTCGCCGCGCGGGATGGACTCATCGCCACCGTCGAGAACGTCGGCGCGAAGCCGATTACCGATGCCGAGGTGGATCGCGTTCGGGCGAAGGCGCTACGCCAGTTCGATGAGACGTTCAACGATCCGCAGCGGCTCGGGGTCGCGTTGTCGGCAGCAATCTCGCTCGGCGACTGGCGGCTCTTCTTCCTCGAGCGTGACCGCTGGCGCAAGCTGACCGCGACCGAGGTGCAGCGGGTCGCGCTCGAATACCTCAAACCCGCCAACCGCACGCTGGGTCAGTTCATCCCCGACGCCAAGCCCGACCGCGCGCCGGCGCCGCCCGCGGTCGACGTTGCCGCGATGGTCAAGGACTACAAGGGCGACGCCAGCGTCGTCGCCGGCGAAGCGTTCGAGCCGACGCCGGCCAACCTCGAGGCCCGGACGCAGCGGTTCACGCTGCCGAACGGAATGAAGGTCACGCTCCTGCCGAAGAAGACGCGCGGCGAGACAGTGCAGGTGCAGTTGCGCCTCCACCATGGCGACGAGACCACGCTGAAGGGGATGTCTCCGCGCGGCAGCCTCGCCGCCGCGATGCTGAGCTTCCGGAACGGTGAAACGCGATCGGCAGGCGTTCGAGGACGCACTCGATGCGCTGCGGGCGAAACTCACGATCAGCGGAAGCGAGACGGAAACCTCGGCACGTGGACAGACCGTGCGCGCCCATCTTCCAGACCTGCTCCGCCTGATCACCGAAGCCCTGCGCGAGCCGGCGTTCCCGGCGACTGAATTCGAGAAGCTGAAGCGCGAGCGCACCACCGCACTCGAGGAGCAGCGCACCGATCCGGAAGGTGTCGCCGAGCGCGCGCTCGAGCGCTGGGACAACCCGTATCCCAGGGGCGATGTCCGCTACGTCCCGACCTACGACGAGGAAATCGCCGAGCTCAACGCGGCGACGCTGGAGGACGTGAAATCGTTCTACACCCGCTTCGTGGGCGGGGCGAGCGCCGAGCTCGCCATCGTCGGCGACTTCGATCCGGACGCGATGCGCGTCCTCGCCACGGATCTGTTCGGTGGCTGGGCGAATCCCACGCCGTATGCCCGCGTCCCCAATCCGTTCCGCCCGCCCGCGCCGACCGTGCTCACCGCCGAGACACCGGACAAGGCGAATGCGATGTTGATGGGGCGCCTGCCGCTGCCGATCAACGACCGCAGCGAGGACCTGCCGGCGCTGATGGTCGCCGACAAGATTCTCGGCGCGTCGCCGGAATCGCGAATTCCGGACCGCGTGCGCGAGCGCGATGGGCTGAGCTACGCGATCCAGACCTGGCTCGCGGTCTCCAGCTTCGAGGAGAATACGCCGATGTTCCTGTACGCGATCTTCGCCCCGGAGAACCGGCCCCGGGTTCGCGCCGGCATCGCCGACGAGCTCGCCCGCGCGCTCAAAGGGGGCTTCACCGAGGACGAGGTGACCCACGCGAAACGCGCGCTGCTGCAGGCGCGCCGGATCGCGCGGGCGCAGGACGCCGCGCTCGCGGGCGCGCTCGCGCAGCAATCCTTTCTCGGACGCACGTGGGATTTCGCCGCGAAGATCGACGCGGGCCTCGAGGCGGTCACTGTCGAAAAGGCCAACGCCGTGCTGCGCAAGTACGTCACCGACAGCGGCTGGGCCTGGTCGTACGCCGGTGACTTCGCGAAGGTGAAGTGAGCGGCGGATCCGCCGCTATCCGGTCGCAGCCGCGTAGACCTCGCGGTCCCATCGCTCCGGCAGCCGTTTGCGCCCGGTAACCGCGCGATCCGCAATCTCCGCTCCCGTCGTTGAAGACCCACCTCTCCCCGCGCGACTTCGCGCTGACGCTCGCGGTCGTCGCCCTCTGGGGCTACACGTTCGTTCCGATCAAGGTCGCGCTCGCCGAGGTCGCCGCCGTTCACGCTGGCGGCGCTGCGCTTCTTCTTCGCCGCGGTGCCGATGGTGTTCTTCGTGCGCCCCCCGCGATGCCCTGGCGCACATCGTGATCGCCTACGGGTTCGCGATCGGCGTCTGCCAGTTCGGCCTCCTGTTCCTCGGAATCGCGCTCGGGATGCCCGCCGGACTTTCCTCGCTCGTGATCCAGGTCCAGGTCTTCTTCACGATCGGTCTCGCCGTCGCCATTCGCCGGTGACCGTCTGCGTCGACACAACCTCGTCGGCGCGGGGATCGCCGCGACGGGAATGGTCGTGCTGGCCGCGTACAAGCTCGCAAGCGGATTGACGGGCACGTTTGTCGGCTTCGCGCTGGTCGTCGCCGCAGCATTCGCGTGGGCAGTCGGCAACATCATCGCCATGCGCGGCGCGCGCGACCACGGCGCCGACATGTTCGCGCTCACCGTCTGGTCGAGCCTCGTGCCCCCGCTGCCGCTCGCGGCGCTGGCGTTCGCGTTCGAGGGGGGAGCCGACGTCGTGCAGGCCGTGGCGTCGATGAGCCTGCTCGCGTGGGGCTGCGTGCTGTTGATGTCCTACGGCGCGACGCTCTTCGGCTTCGGCTCGTGGAACGCGCTGCTGCATCGCTATCCGACCGCATTGATCTCGCCGTTCGCGCTGCTGATCCCGGTTTCCGGTCTCGTGAGCGGCGCGCTCGTGCTCGGCGAGTCGCTTTCGGCGGTGCAGGCCGCAGGCGTCGCGCTGGTCTTCGTCGGTCTGGCGGTGAACGTCTTCGGGCCGCGGCTCCGGGAGTGGCTCGCGCGCGTGCTCTGACCGCGCATCACGGCGCGGCAGCCGCGGCCTTGCGCGTCGACTACGCGGGTGCCGCCGCCGGCCGCCGCATCGACGCGACATGGCGCAGCAGTACCGGCACGACCAGCGCGAGCCCGACCAGCGTGCTCACGAGTCCCGGCACGACCATCAGGAACGCAGCGCCGCCGCAGATCCACCGCTCCCAGGTCCGCATCCGCACCAGGAGATAATCGGAGAGCGCCGCCGCGAGGAACGTGATGCCGAGCACGCAGCCGGCGAACGCGATCGCGAATTCCTGCCAGCTGAATCCGGACGTGACGAGCAGCAGCGACGGGGCGAAGACGAACACGAAGGGCACGAGCGCCTTGCCCAATCCGAGCCGGAACGCGGTATTGCCGGTCTTGAACGGGTCGGAGCCGGCCATTCCGGCCGCAGCGTACGCGGCGAGAGCGACCGGCGGGGTGATGTCGGCGAGCACGCCATAGTAGAAGACGAAGAAGTGCGCGACCAGCGGCTGCACGCCCAGCAGGACGAGCGTCGGCGCGGCGACCGTGACCATGATGATGTAGTTGGCCGTCGTCGGGATGCCGCAGCCCATGCAGCACGCAAACAAGCCCGGTCATGAACAGCGCGGCCAAGAGCGTCAGCGTCTTTGCGTCGGCCAGACCGGACGGCAGGAACGCCATCGCCGTCGCCGCGATCGTCTGCGCCGCCGAGGTGACGATGTAGGAGATCTTGAAGCCCACGCCGGTCAGCGTCACGACGCCGATCACGATGCCGACCGTCGCCGCCGCCGCACCGACCGCGAGCGCGTACTTGGCGCCGGTCTCGAACGCTTCGACCAGATCCCTTTGCGCGATTCGCGACTTGCGCTCGAAGCGCCCGATGCGCGAGCGGCACGGCCGCGAGCATCGCGATGAACACGTGGACGTTGTAGTCGCCGAACCGGCCGGTGATGAGCGCGAGCAGCACCGCGTGGCTCGACGGCAAGCACCAGCCATTGCGCGGCCGTCGTCCGGCCGCGCGCCGTGAACAGTCCGACCAGCGTCGCCGACGAGATGCCGGTAAACGCGGCGAGATACGGCGTCGACGCCGGTCGTGATGATCGTGATCAGCAGCACCAGCGGGATCAGCGTCGGCCAATTGGCCCCGAGCTCCTTCTTGATGTCGGGCAGCTCGCTCCGGCGTGAGGCCGCGCAGGCCCTTGCGCTTCGCCTCGAAGTGCACCTGCATGAAGACGCCGAAGAAGTGCATGAACGCGGGCACGATCGCGGCGATGATGATCGTCTGGTACGGAAGATTCAGGAACTCGATCATCAGGAACGCCGCCGCGCCCATGATCGGCGGCGTGATCTGGCCACCGGTCGGAGGAGGCCGCCTCGACCGCGCCCGCGAAGTGACGCGGATAGCCCAGGCGGACCATCGCCGGGATCGTCAGCGAGCCGACCGTCACGGCGTTGGCGACCGACGAGCCGGAAAGCATTCCGAACAGCGCGGAGGCGAAGACACTGACCTTCGCCGGACCGCCGGCGTAGCGGCCCGCGATCGACGAGGCGATGTCGATGAAGAGCTTGCCCAGGCCGATGCGGGTGGCGAGCACGCCGAACAGCACGAAGTGGAACACGAACGTCGCGACGACGCCGACCGCGATCCCGTAGATTGCCCTGGCTCGTCATGTAGAGATGATTGACGAGGGAGGACCACGGCGCCCCCGAGTGCTGGAGCAGTCCCGGAAACACCGGCCCGGCCAGCGCGTAGATCATGAACACGATCGCGATCAGCGGCAGCGGCCAGCCCATCGCGCCGCCGCGTTGCCTCGAGCAGCAGCACGACGAGGATCGAGCCCATCACCACGTCCAGCGGCAGCGGGTTGCCCACCCGGAACGCGAGATCCTCGAAGATCCAGGGGATGTACAGAACCGACGCCGCGATTGCCAGGCCGAGTGCCCAGTCGACGAGCGGCACGCCGCCCGGCGCGAGCCACGAATGCCGGCCGCGCCTTGTCCAGCAGCGCCTTGCGCGAGGGGAAGACGAGGAAGACCAGGCCCGAGCACGAACGCGAGGTGGATGCCGCGGTGCGTGGTCTCGCGCAGCAGCCCGAAGCCCGCCGTGTAATAGTGGAAACACGACAGCACGATCAGCAGGCCGGCGACGATCGCGCTCGCCGGGTGCAGCAGCGGCCGGAATCGCATCTCGGGGTCGTACTTCTCCTCGAGCTCGATGACCCTGGTCGGATCGATTTCGCGCACGCCCGCTCTTTCCCCGCTCGCCCTAACCCGCGCTCCGTCGCACGCAAAAGCATTCGGGGCCGGCGCATGACCGGCCCCGTCGCTCGTCTCGGCAGCCGCGCGGCTGCGCGGCGACTGCTATTTGAGCAGCCCCTTTTCCTTGTAGAACTTCTCCGCCCCCGGATGAAACGGAATGCCCGCGCCCGCCGTCGCCGATGCCGCCTGGATCGCCTTGCCCTTGGCGTGACCGGCATCGAGGAGCTTGCGCGTGTTGTCGTTCCACGTCGCCTTCGTGATCTCGTAGATCAGCGCATCCGGCTGCTTGGTCGACGTCACCCACTGCGCGCCGACGGCGATCGTCTTCACGTCGCCGACGCCCTTGTAGGTGTTGGCGGGGATCGTGTCCGGCGCGAAGAATCCGTACTCCTTGAGCATCTTGTCGACTTCGGGGCCGGTGACCGGCACGAGCTCGATGCCGGCGCCCGACGACGCGAGCTCGGAGATCGCTCCGGTGCGGGTAACCGCCCACGAAGAAGAACGCGTCGAGCCCGCCGTCCTTCATCTTGTCGCCCGCCTGGTTGGGCTTCAGGTACTCGGGCCTGATGTCCTTCTCGGTGATGCCGAATGCCGCCAGGATGATCCGCGCATCGACCAGCGTGCCCGAGCCGGGCTCGTCGAGCGACACGCGCTTGCCGCGGAGATCGGCGACACCGCGGATCCGGCGCCCTTGCGGGCGACGATGTGGATCGTTTCGGGATAGAGATTTCCGATCAGGCGCAGGTCGGCGACCTTCGGCTTGCCCTCGTAGACGCCGGTTCCCGTGTACGCCCAGTATGCGACGTCCGACTGCGTGAAGCCCGACTCCAGCTGCCCCGAGGTGATGCCGTTGATGTTGGCCACCGAACCGTTCGAGGCAACGGCCGTCGCGACGAGCCCAGGCACGCCGCAGCTGCCGCCTTCGTTGCACGGCCGCGAGCCCGGCGGATTCGAGATCGCGTTGGCGAGCAGGCCGCCGATCGGGTAATAGGTGCCCGCCGTGCCGCCGGTCCCGATGCGGAAGAACTTGATGTCCTGCGCGTTCGTCGTGCCGGCTGCGAACGCGATCGCGGCCAGCGCCGTCGCGAAAGATGCCCGGGCGATCGCGCGGGCTAGGGAGAGTCTGGATGGCATGGAGATCCTCGGTGTGGGTGACGACGACAAAACGGGTCAAGTGTCGCACGGGGACGCGGCCGCGTTCAAGCGCCAGGCACGCCGACCGTTCATGACCGCATCCGCTCACCGGCCGGATCGTAGAGCGGCTGCGACGCGAGCTCCGCCCCTCGCCGCTCGCCGAGGATCTCGATCTCGAACCCGGCGGTCGCGCCGGCCAGCGCGGCCGGAACGTAGCCCAGCGCGATCGACTTGCCGACGCAGTGGCCGTAGCCGCCGGAGGTGACCCAGCCGACGACCTTGCCGTCGTGCCAGACCGGCTCGTCGCCGATCGCGTCGGCATCGTTCGCGTCGACGACGAAGGTGACGAGCCGGCGCGCCGGCCCGGCGTCGCGCGCGCGCTGCCGCGGCGGCGCCGCCGATCAGCCCGGGCTTCGCGAGATCGACGAAGCGATCGAGACCGGCCTCCGTCGGGCGTGTAGATCGGCCGGAATTCGCGGGCCCAGGTGCCGAAGCTCTTCTCCAGCCGCAACGAATTGCAGCGCCCGCGCGCCGAAATGCGTGAGCCCGAGATCGGCGCCCGCTTCGACGCAGCGCCTCGTAGAGCCGCAGCTGGCAATCGGCCGGCACCCAGATCTCGTAGCCCAGCTCGCCGGTGAACGAGATGCGGCCGACGTAGCGCCGGCAGCATCGCCACCTCGATCGCGCGAAACGACAGGAACGGGAACGCGGCGTCGCTGACGTCGTCGCGGCAGACGCGCGCGAGCAGCTCGCGCGACTTCGGCCCGGCGATGGCAAGACCGAGCATCGCGGTGCGCAGCGAGCGCAGCGTGACGCCGGACGGCGGCAGATGCGCTTCGAACCAGCGCAGGTGATATTGCTCGGCGATGCCGGAGCCGAACACGAAGTACCGGCCGACCGGCGTTGGCGACGGTGAAGTCGCCGATCAGCCGGCCGTCGTCGTTCAGCATCGGCGAGAGCGCGAGACGCCCCTCCCGCGGCAGGCGACCGGCGAGCACGCGATCGAGCCACGCGGCGGCGCCGGCGCCGCTCACCTCGTAGCGGGAGAACGTCGAGATCTCGAGCAGGCCGACGGCGTTGCGCACCGCGCGGCATTCGTCGCCGACGTAGCGGTGCGCGTTCGAGCGGCGGTAGGTGACGTCCTCGCGCGGCTCGACGCCGGCGGGCGCGAACCACAGCGCGTGCTCGAGGCCGAACGCCGCGCCGAACACCGCGCCGTTCGCCTTCAGCCGATCGTAGACCGGCGTCATCCGCAGCGGCCGCGCCGCCGGCAGCTCCTCGTTGGGGAAGCGGATGCGGAAGCGCCGCGAATAGTTCTCGCGCACCTTGGCGTTCGTGTACGCGGGCGTCGCCCAGTCGCCGAAGCGCGCGACGTCCATCGCCCAGACGTCGAAGCCGGGATCGCCGCTCGACCATCCAGTTCGCGAGCGCGAGACCGACGCCGCCGCCCTGACTGAATCCGGCCATGACGCCGACCGCGACCCAGTAATTGCGCAGGCCGCGGATCGGCCCGACGACCGGATTGCCGTCGGGCGCGAACGTGAACGGTCCGTTGACGATGCGCTTGATCCCCGCGCGTTCCAGCGCCGGAAAATGGCGGAAGCCGACCTCGAGGCTGGGCGCGATGCGCTCGAGATCCGGCGGCAGCAGCTCGTGCGTGAAGTCCCACGGCGTGCTCGTCTCCGCCCAGGGCACGCCGTTCTTCTCGTAGGTGCCGATCAGCATGCCCCGGCCTTCCTGGCGCATGTAGATCTCGCCTTCGAAGTCGATGCAGTGCAGCACCTCCTGCGCCGACGACGATGACCTCCGGCATGTCGCCGGTGACGAGGTACTGGTGCTCCATCGCGAGCACCGGCAGCTCGAGGCCGACCATCTGTCCGACCTCGCGCGCCCACAGGCCGGCGGCGTTGACGACGTGCTCGGCGCGCACGTTGCCCTTGTCGGTGATCACGTCCCACCAGCCGTCGGGAAGCGGCTACGAGGCCGGTGACGCGCGTGAAGCGGTAGACCTCGGCGCCGAGCTTGCGCGCGGCCTTCGCGTACGCCTGCGTGACGCCGGCCGGGTCGACGTGGCCCTCGAGCGGGTTGTACAGCGCGCCGATGAAGTGCCGCTTGTCCATCAGCGGAAAGATGCGCGCGGCCTCGTCGACCGAGATGATCTCCATGTCGAGCCCGAGATAGCGGGCGCGCGCGCAGGCGAGCTTCAGGAAGTCCATCCGCTCCGGGGTCCCGGCGAGATCGACGCCCGCGGTGATGTGGATGCTGCAGGATTGTCCGGACGCCTCCTCGATCTCCCGGTAGAGCTTGATCGTGTACTCCTGCAGCTTGGCGACGTTCGGGTCGCCGTTCAGCGTGTGCATGCCGCCGGCGGCATGCCACGTCGAGCCCGACGTGAGCTCGTCGCGCTCGATCAGCACGACGTCGGTCCAGCCCGCCTTCGCGAGGTGGTAGAGGACGCTCGCGCCGACGACGCCGCCGCCGATCACGACGACTTGTGCATGGGATTTCACAGGACCTGCTCCAGAAATGCGCGGGTGCGCTCTTTTTGCGGATTGCCGAAGAGCGCCGCCGGCGGCCCGTCCTCGACGATGATGCCGTGATCGGTGAAATACACGTGGTCGGCGATCTCGCGCGCGAACGCCATCTCGTGGGTGACCAGGATCGACGTCATCCCCTCCTCGACGAGCTGGCGGATCGTCACCAGCACTTCCTTGCGCGTCTCCGGGTCGAGCGCCGCGGTCACCTCGTCGAACAGCATCAGCGACGGCCGCATCGCGAGCGCGCGGGCGATCGCCACGCGCTGCTGCTGCCCGCCGGAGAGCTCGCCCGGATAGCTCTGCTCCTTGCCGGCGAGCCGCACCTTCTTCAGGAGCTCGTGCGCGCGGGCCTCGACCTCGGCCTTCGGCTGACCCAGCACGTCGACGGGCGCCATCATGATGTTCTCGAGCGCGGTCTTGTGCGGAAAGAGGTTGTACTGCTGGAACACGATCGACACGTCCTTGCGCAGCGCGATCATCTCGCGGTCGGTCTTGAGCCGATGCACCGCGTGCGGCCCGACGTAGACCTCGCCCCGATCGACCGGGATCAGGCCGTTGACGCAGCGGAGCAGCGTCGACTTGCCCGAGCCCGACGGCCCGATGATGCACACCGCCTCGCCCTTGGCGACGGTGAGCGAGATTCCGCGCAGCACCTCCGTCGCGCCGAACGACTTGTGCACGTCGACCAGACGCAGGATGCGCGCGTCGTCGCCGGGTACCGGTGCGGCATTCGCGATATCGGTCATGTCGGGTCGTTCGATGGGCTCGGCGACCGGGGTCAGGATCGCGCCGGCGCGGGGATGTCGATCACCCGCGGCTCGTGGCCGGTCGCGGCGAGGAAGCGCTCGAGGTCGGCGTGCGCGATGACCATCGTCGCCGTGTTCACCAGCGGATGCGCGTGCACGGCCGTCGCGTTCCACAGCGAGCGGTCGATGACGAATTCCACGGCGCGGGCTTCGTCGTTGACGAGCCCGAGCAGGCTGACCGCGCCCGGCGTGAGGCCGAGGTGCTTCTGCAGCCTTTCGGGCGACGCGAAGGAGAGGCGGCCGGCGCCGAGCGCTTCGCCCAGCGCCTCGAGGTCGACCGCGACGTCGTGCGGCGCCGTCACCAGGAAATGCCGCTTGCCCTTGCGGTCGCGCAGGAACAGGTTCTTGGTCTTGGCGCCCGGCAGCTTCGGCACCAGGCGTTCGGACTCCTCGACCGTCATCACCGCCGGATGCTCGTGGCGGGCCGGGGCGATGCCGTGCTGCTGCAGGAAGCGCGTCGAGGTTCACAGGTGCTCCCTTGGCGCTACGCGCCTTCCCTCCAGGAGGGAGCGATTCGCGCCTTGGGGCGGCCCGGCGGCGCTCATCAGCGCTCCGCGTAGCGGGCTTCGAGCCGCCGCGTCCAGACCGAGATCGGGTAGCAATAGACGAAGAACCACAGCAGCACGTAACTGTAGATCGGAATCAGCAGATCGGTGCGGCCCTCGGCGTTGGTGATGCGCCGGTGAGCGTCATCACCTCGCTGACGCCGACGATGGACGCGAGCGTGGTCGCCATGGTCAGGATCGCGTACCAGTTCATCCACGGCGGCAGCATCCGCTTGACGCATTGCGGCAGGATGATCTTCCACAGCGTCTGCCGCCGCGAGAACGCGAGCGAGCGCGCCGCCTCCCATTGCGCGGTCGGAATCGACTGCACCGCGCCGCGCACGATCTCGGCCATGTTGGCCATGATCGGCAGCGCGAGGCCGAACGTGGCCTTGATCCAGTCGGGGAACGGAATCGTCGTGCCTCCCACGGTCATCTGGAACGGCATCAGGAACATGACGAAGAAGAGCAGGACGAGCCACGGCGAATTGCGGAAGAACTGGACGACGGTCCACGACGCGCCGCGCACCGGCGCCGCCGTGGAGATCCGGGCGAAGCCGAGCAGCACGCCGGTCGCGGTGCCGGCCGCCATCGCGAACACGCTGATCAGCAGATTGAACAGGAAGCCGCTGGCCAGCAGCGGCGTCCACTTGATCAAGCAGCTCGACGACGGACGGCTTCCCGGCGGGCGCCTGCACCTGCGCCGCGACGAGCGAAGCGACGAACACCGTCAGCAGGGCGAGGCCCGTGCGCGCGCCGAACAGGACCGCGCCGCTCGACCGGTCGCCCTGCGGCGCTCAGCCGGCACCGGCCTGATGGCGACAGCGCCGCAGCGCCATCGGCAGCGCCCATCGGCGAGCGAGCCGCTGGCGGCCGCAACGCTCATTGGCCGAACCCCGGCACGCGCAGCCGCGCTTCCAGCCACTGCATGAACTGGTTGATGATGCCGACGATGCCGACGTAGCAGACCAGCAGCACGATCATCATCTCGGGCACGTTGACCTGCTCGGACCAGACCTGCGCCGACATGTAGAGGAGCTCGGGCACCGCGATCGCGTAGGCGAGCGTGGTCGTCTTCACCAGGTTGACGAGATTGTTGGTCATCGCCGGCATCGTCACCCGCAGCGCGAGCGGCAGCACGACCTTGCGGAAGATCTGCCCGCGCGAATAGCCGAGCGACTCCGCGGCCTCGATCATCGCCTTCGGCACGGCCTCGATGCCGGCGCGGAAGATCTCCGCCGCGAACGCCGTCTCGAGCAGCGTCAGCGACACGACCGCCCAGCCGAACGAGCCGAGCAGCGGGACGCCGCCGACCTTGGGCAGCAGCGGGCCGAGCGCGAAATAGAAGAAGTAGAGCTGGACGAGCGGCGGCGTGTTGCGGAACAGCGCGACGAACCCGTTGACCGCAGCTCGGACGACGGCGATGCGCGAGCCGGCGAGCCACGCGGCGACCGCCCCCAGCGCGAGGCTCAGGACGAGGCAGTACGCCGACAGCTTGATCGTGGTGACGAAGCCCTCGACGAACCGCCCGCGGTCGTAGCCGTCGTAGAAGATCGTCAGCTTGATGCCGGTCGTCTTGTACAGCCAGAGAAACCAGGCCGCGACGTCATCCACGGCGCGGCCTCGGCAGCGACAGTGAGCGCAACGGGCTGCGCGCGAGATCTGCGAGCCTGTCGGCCGCTCCTACTTGAACTTCGCCTGCTGCTCGACCAGGAACGGCGACTGCGGGATGCCCCACTTCTTTTCCAGCTCGAGGATGAAGCCGGTCTTGTGCCACTCCTTGGAGACGTCGCTGATGTACTGGGCGAACTTCGTGTCTTCCTTGCGCACGCCGAGGCCCCAGGGCTCGGGATCGATCGACGGCAGCATCATCGCGTAGTCCGCCCACTTGGCGTCGCCCATGATGCCGGCGAAGAACGTGGTGTCGAACACCGTGCCCACGCAGTTGCCGCCCTCGAGCGCCGCCATCGCCTCGGTGACGCCCTTGAACACGACGAGCTGCGCGCCGAACTCCTCGCCCGTGCGCCGGTTGTAGTACGCGCCCTGGACGCCGCAGACCGGCTTGCCCTTGAGATCGGTCCAGTTCTTGAGCCCGGAATTCTTCTTCGCGAACACGTTGGCCGCGCCGGCGTAGTAGAACGGCTGCGGGATCGCGACGACCTCGGCGCGATCGGGCGATAGGCCATCGTCGCGATCATCATGTCGATCCGGCCCTGCTTCAGGAATTCCATCCGGTTGGCCGCGATCACCGGGACAAGCTCGATCTGCACGCCGAGACGCTTCGCGACGTCGTTGGCGAGGTCGATCTCGAGGCCGACGATCTTGCCCGACGGATCGGTGTAGCCGAACGGCTTGTAGTCGGCCTTGACGCCGACCACGATCTTGCCCTTCTGCTTGACGCTCGCCATCGTATCGACCTGCGCCCACGCGGCACTCGACGCGAGGAGCGCGAGCGCGGCGGCCGCGCCAAGCCAACGCCACCACTTTCCGATCTGCATGTTTTCCTCCTTCAAAGCGAACGGACCGGGTGCCGGGTTGGCCCGCGCTACCCTCGGGGCCATTAGAATAAGCGATCCCGGGCAGCGAGCGACAGCCGGGCTCGTCCCGCCGTCAGCGATCTCGCCGCCCGCTTGAAATACTCGATCTTCGTCCTCGCCCGCAACGCGCTCTCGCATCACGAGCACTGGCCGCGCGCGTGGCGCAGTCCCGCGCCCGAAGCCGCGCTACGACGCGGTCATCGTCGGCGGCGGCGGACACGGCCTCGCGACCGCCTACTACCTCGCGAAGGAGCACGGCCTCGCGAACATCGCGGTGCTGGAAAAGGGCTATCTCGGCGGCGGCAACACGGGGCGCAACACGACGATCGTGCGCTCGAATTACCACCTCGACCCCAACGCGCACTTCTACGAGTTCTCGCTGAAGCTGTGGGAAGGCCTGTCCCGCGAACTCAACTTCAACGTGATGTACAGCGCCCGTGGCGTGCTCAACCTCGTGCACTCGCCCGCCGACATGGACACGGCGATGCGGCGTGGCAATGCGATGCGGCTGAACGGCATCGACGCCCGGTTCCTGACCACCGCCGAGATCGCGCGCTGGATTCCCGACCTCGACTGCTCCCCCGCTGCGCGGTTTCCGATCTACGGCGGATTGCTGCAGCCGCGCGGCGGAACCGTCCGCCACGATGCGGTCGCGTGGGGTTACGCGCGCGCGGCCGATGCGCGGGGAGTCGACATCATCCAGCAGTGCGAAGTCACGGGCATCCGGATCGAAGGGGGGGCGGTCGCCGGTGTCGACACGACGCAGGGGTTCATCGCAACGTCCCGGCTCGGACTCGCGGTTGCCGGCAACACCGGACGCCTCGCGGCAATGGCCGGACTCACGTTGCCGATCGAAACGCACGTCCTGCAGGCGCTGGTATCCGACCCGGTGAAACCGGTGCTCGACACCGTGGTCACCTCCGGTGCCGTGCATTTCTACATCAGCCAGTCGGACAAGGGCGAGCTCGTGATGGGCGGTGATCTCGACTTCTGCAATTCGTACGCGCAGCGCGGAAACCTGCCGATCATCGAACACGTCGTCAGCGCGTGTCTCGCGCTGTTCCCGCGCTTCGGCCGGCTCAAGGTGATGCGGACCTGGGGCGGCATCTGCGACATGACGATGGACGGCAGCCCGATCATCGGCAAGCTGCCGGTCAAGGGGCTCTACATGACCGGCGGCTGGTGCTACGGCGGCTTCAAGGCCACGCCCGCCTCGCGGCTGGCTGCACGCGTACACGATCGCTCGCGACGAGCCGCATCCGCTCAACGCCGCATTCACGCTGGAGCGCTTCGCGCAAGGCAGGACGATCGACGAAAAGGGCGTCGGTCCGGTGCCCTGGGCGCATTGAGGTGAAGAGGCCCCTGCCGTGCTGCTGATCCCCTGTCCCTGGTGCGGGCCGCGCGCCCAGGTCGAGTTCACGTACGGCGGCGACGCGACGGTGCGGCGACCGGGCACCGATGCGCCGGAGGCGGTCTGGGTCGCGTTCGTCTACCTCCGCGACAATCCGGCCGGGCCCCACGACGAACTGTGGCTGCACAGCGCCGGCTGCCGGCGCTGGTTCCGCGTGCGCCGCGACACGCGCACGCACGACATACTCGGCAGCGCGGCCCGTCGGCGAGGCGCCCGCCGGAGCGCGCGGGGTGACGCAGCGATTTCGCCTCCCTCAGGGCGGGGTCATCGACCGCTCGCAGCCGGTCGCATTTCGAATACGACGGCGTCGACTACCAAGGTTACGCCGGCGACACGCTGGCCTCGGCGCTGCTCGCCAACGGCGTCCACCTGGTCGGCCGCAGCTTCAAGTATCACCGGCCGCGCGGCATCGTCGCCGCCGGCGCCGACGAGCCGAACGCGCTCGTGCAGCTCGCGCGCGGCGCGCGCACCGAGCCCAACGTGCGCGCGACGACGCTGGAGCTGCGCACGGGGCTCGCGGCGACGAGCCAGAACTGCTGGCCGTCGGTGCGCTTCGACGTCGGCGCGATCAACGGCTTCGCTGTCGCGATTCATGCCGGCCGGTTTCTACTACAAGACGTTCATGTGGCCGCTCCGCGCCGAAGTGGTGGCTGCGCTACGAGCACGTGATCCGCCGCGCCGCCGGCACCGGTCGTGCCGCGCTCGAGGCCGATCCCGATCGCTACGAGCACCAGTACGGACACTGCGACGTGCTGGTGATCGGTGCCGGACCGGCGGGGCTCGCCGCTGCCACGGCCGCGGCGCAGCCGGGCCTGCGCGTCGTGCTCTGCGACGAGAACCCGGTCCTCGGGGGCGGCCTGCTCGGCGAGGCGGCGAGCGTCGACGGGAAGCCTGCCGGCGAGTGGATCAACGCCGCGCGCGCGCGCCTCGCCGCCCATCCCGAAGTCACGCTGCTGCCGCGGACCACGGCGTTCGGCTACTACGACGGCAACCTCGTCGGCCTGATCGAGCGCGTCACCGATCATCTGGAGGCGCCACCGGCGCACGCGCCGCGGCAGCGCCTGTGGAAGATCCGCGCCACGCGCGGTCGTGCTCGCCAGCGGTGCACACGAACGCGGCATCGCCTATGCGAACAATGACCTTCCCGGCACGCTGCTCGCCGGAGCGGCGCGGATCTACGCCGACCGGTACGCGGTGCGCCTCGGCACGCGCGCAATCGTGTTCACGAACAACGACAGCGCGTACGCGACGGCGCTGGCGCTCCACGGCGGCCGGAACGCCGATCGAAGCGATCATCGATCTGCGCCCCGATAGCCGCCTCGGCGGTATGCTGCCGCGCAGGGCCGCGGCCGCCGGCCTGCCGATCGTCGCTGGCGCCGCGATCGCGTTCGCGCATGGCCGCAAGCGCGTGGACGCCGTCGACGTCGTCCCGCTCTCCGGCGGTGCGGCACGCCGGATCGACTGCGACCTGGTCTGTGTTTCCGGAGGCTGGAATCCGGTCGTCCACCTGTTCTCCCAGGCGCGCGGCTGCGTTGCGCTACGACGAGGCGCTGGCGACCTTCGTGCCCGACGGCTCGCCGTTGCCGATCGTTCCGGCTGGCGCCGCGAATGGCCGCTTCGGCCTCGCCGCCGCTTTGGCGGACGGGCACGCCGCCGGGTGCGCTGCCGCGGCCGCTTGCCGGAGCGGCGCCGGCCTCGCCGCGACCGCCGCTGGCGGACGCGGTGGCGACCGGCGCGCTGCACGCCGACATGGAGCATCGCCAGCGCCGCGCAAGGGTGCCAAGCGCTTCGTCGACCTGCAGGAGGACGTGACGGCCGACGACATCGCGCTCGCCGCGCGCGAGGGTTACACGTCGATCGAGCACCTGAAGCGATACACGACCCTCGGCATGGGCACCGACCAGGGAAAGATGGGCAACGTCCTCGGACTGGCACTCCTGGCCGAGGCGATCGCGCGGCCGATCCGCGAGGTCGGCACGACGACGTTCCGGCCGCCGTACACGCCGGTGACGCTCTCCGCCTTTCCGGGGCACGACGCCGGCCCGCACGTCGAGCCGACGCGCCATTCGCCGATGCACGACTGGCATGTCGCGCACGGAGCGCGCTTCGTCAACGCGGGGCTCTGGAAGCGGCCACACTCGTATCCGCGCGCCGGTGAAGCGCCCGACGACGCGGCGAAGCGCGAGGCGAGGAACGTCCGCCAGAACGTCGGTGTCGTCGACGTGTCGACGCTCGGCAAGATCGAGCTTCAGGGCGCCGATGTCGCCGAATTCCTGAACCGCGTCTACGTCAACCGCTGGGATACGCTCGCCGTCGGCCGATGCCGCTACGGCGTGATGCTGCGTGATGACGGCATCGTGCTGGACGACGGCACGACGTCGCGACTGTCCGCCACGCATTATCTGATGACGACGACCACGGTGAATGCCGGCAAGGTGATGCAGCATCTCGAGCTGCTGCTGCAGGCGGACTGGCCGGAGCTCGAGGTCTTCGTGACCTCGGTGACCGAACAGTGGGCGGCGGCGGCGCTGTCCGGGCCGAACGCCCGCCGGGTGCTTGCGAAGCTCGTCGACATCGACGTTGCGAACGACGCGTTGCCGTTTCTCGCCGTCGCCCAGTGTCACCTGCGCGGGACGGACGGACCGATCGCCGCGCGGGTGTTCCGGATGAGCTACTCGGGCGAGCTCGCCTACGAGCTCCATGTTCCCGCCGGCGACGGGCCGGCGATGTGGGAAGCGGTGATCGAAGCCGGCGCGGAGTTCGGCATCATGCCGTACGGTACCGAGGCGATGAGCACGCTGCGGATCGAGAAGGGCCATATCGTGATCGGCCCCGAAGCCGACGGACGGACGACCGCGGACGATCTTGGTCTGGGCAAGCTCGTCAACGGCGGCCAAATGGTGCGTCGGCAAACCGCTCCTCGCTCGTCCGGCGCTCACCGCTACCGGCCGCTGGCAGCTGGTCGGACTCACGGCGCAGGACGGAATGGCGATGCCGCGCGCGGCGAAGATCGTCGCCGATCCGGACGGTCGGCTGCCCAACCCGATGCTGGGCCACGTGACATCGTGGTGCTGGAGTCCCAATCTCGACGCCTGGATCGCGCTCGCGCTCCTCGCCGACGGCCGCGCGCGCCATGGCGAGATCGTCTGGGCGGTCTCGCCGCTCGCGAGCGCAAGAGTGCGGGTGCAGGTCGGTCCGCCGTGCTTCATCGATCCCGATGGCGAGCGGCTGCGTGGCTGACCGTGGCGCCTCGGTGGTCGGCATGCCACACTCCATCGCAGCGGACGAACGGAGGAATCGTGTCTGAGCAGGACGGGGCAGGGATCGGCGCGACCGCGCCCGGTCACTACGGCGCGGCGTCCACCGGCGTGACACTCGCCGAAACGACGTTCGCCGGTGCGTGGAACGTGCAGGGCGATGCGGAGCTGTTCATCGTCGCCGAAACGGCGCGGCAGCTTTTCGGTCTCGCGCTGCCGACGACACCGAACACGGTTTCGCGGACCGATGCGCTGACGGCGCTGTGGCTCGGCCCGACGTCGTGGCTGCTCGTCGCCGCGGATGCCTCGGCACTGACCGACTTTGACGCGAAACGCGCGAGGCTCAACGGCGCCCGCGGTGCGCTGTTCGATATCACGGCCACATGCCTCGCGTGGACCATCGCGGGCGCGCGTGCCACGACGGTCCTCGCGAAGGGCTGCCCGCTCGATTTCCATCCGCGCGCCTTTGCCGAGGGCACCTGCGCGCAAAGCCTGTTTGGCCGCGTGAACACGCTCTTCTACCGGCGCGACGCCTCGACGTTCACACTGATCGTCGGGCGGAGCTACGCGACGCAGCATCTGGCGAGCGCTGTGCGTATCGGCCGCGCAGTACGGCTACGACGTATTGCCGGCTGTGCCGTTTCGATAGACCACACGGCGCGCCGTCGAGCGGCGCATCGTGTGCGTTCGACCCTACTCACGCGCCCGCGGGTTCGACAGGCGGTGAACTTCCGCCTCGAGCTCGGCGATACGTCGGTCGCGCTGCTCGAGCACTCGCGCAATATCGAGCGCATCGAAGCGCTGCGGAATGTGCTTGGGGCAGTTCGCGTCCCACGCCAACACCCGGAATTCGAGGACCTGCTCGCCGCGAGACTTGCCGTCGTTGGGCGTCAGTTCGGCCAGCAGCGCAGCGTCGTCCTCGATTATTCTCGCCTCACCCCATAGCTTGATCCGCTGCCGCGTAGAGTAGTCAATCAGGAACAGGCATGCCTTGGGGTTCTCTTCGAGATTGCCCTGCGTGATGAACTGGCGGTTGCCGCGAAGATCCGCGAAGGCGATGGTGTGCTCGTCCCGCACGCGCAGGAAGCCGGGCGGTCCGCCACGGTGCTGGATGTACGGTTGGCCGTCAGCGTTTGCCGTCGCGAGGAAGACGCTGGTCTGGGCGGCGATGAAGGTGGCGAGCTCCGATGTAATCGTCGAATTCCAGCCTTGGCCACCTTCCATCCGCGCGTACGCGCAGCGCGAGCCCTTGCGCGCCTGAATCGCTTTGACCGTGGGCGTGAAGGCGATGTCGCTTGCAACGGGCGAGTTCTTGGGCATGGCGGTGGCTCGGGTCAGGGTGTTGGTGCGTGAATTGCTCGCGCCGAAGCCTCACGCGGCGCGCGGAGGTCCACCACCGGGAAATCGATTTCGGTTTGCGCGACCACGTTCACGTAGTTCGTCAGCGTGTTGAGCGCAACGTGAACCACGATTTCCATCACTTCCGCGTCACTGTATCCAGCGTCCTTGACGTCGCGGACGGCGGCGTCGGAGACGTGCCCGCGTTCCGATGGCGACGCTCGTGGCAAAGCGTACGGCCGCGTCGGCCCTTGGATCGTTCGAGGCGCCGTTCCGGTTGGCGGCGATTTCCGCGTCGTCCAGCTTCGCGACGTTCCTGCCCAGGTAGGTGTGGGCCGCGAGGCAGTAGCCGCACGCGTTGATCTCGGCGATGGCGAGCGCGATGCGCTCGCCGGTCTTCGCGCCGAGGGCGCCCTTGGCCAATGCGCCACTGAGGCCAAGATACCCACCCAGGGCGGCCGGGCTGTTGCCGAGGACGCGCATCAGGTTGGGAGCGACTCCCAGCTGCTTCCTGACGGCATCGAGCAGCGGCCGGGTTGGGGCCGGGGTTTGGTCGAGGGCGGGAATGCTGATTCGAGACATGGCGGATCTCCTTGGAGGGTCGGGTTCGGTCACAGCGCGGATTGCGCGGCGCAACGGGAGGCATCTTGCCGAATTCCTCACAACGGAAGAATATGTAACATGAGTAATTTATTATTCCTCCAAATGGAATAATGCCGTGGATCGATTTCATCTGATGAATGTCTTTGTGGCAGTCGCCGAGGAGCAGGGCTTCGCGGGCGGGGCGCGCCGGCTGGGCCTTTCGCCACCGGCGGTGACCCGGGCCATCGCGACACTGGAGGATCACCTGGGTGTGAAGCTGCTCAATCGGACGACCCGCTACGTCCGCGCGACCGATGCCGGCGCCCGTTACCTCGAAAGCTCGCGGCGCATCCTCGCGGAGGCCGACGAGGCCGACGAGGCAGTGGCCGGTGTTCATGCCACGCCGCGCGGGCAACTGGCAGTGACGGCTCCGGTCCTGTTCGGAAACCTGTTTGTCATGCCCGGCATCGTCGACTTTCTCAATCGATACCCGGAGGCTTCCGTGTCCGCGCTGATTCTGGACCGGATCGTCAATCTGATGGAGGAAGGTCTCGACGTCGGCGTGCGAATCGGCGACCTGCCCGACTCGACGATGCGGGGGATCCCGGTCGGCTTCGTGCGGCGCGTGGTCTGCGCGTTCGCCGCGCTACCTGAAACTGCATGGCGAACCGCACGAGCCCGCCGACCTCGCACGCGCCACACCATCGTCGCCGCAAGCCCGGTGTCACCGTCCATCGAGTGGCGTTTCGCGGCCGGCAAGAAGAGCGTCGCCGTCAAGGTGCAGCCCCGCCTGAGCGTGACCAGCAACGATGCGGCTATACACGCGGCGCTGGCGGGCTTCGGGATCACCCGGCTGATGTCCTACCAGATTGCGGCCCATCTGGCCAAGGGCCAACTCAAGCGCATTCTGGCGACCTATCGAGCCTCCGCCGCTGCCGATCCACGTCATTCACCTCGAGGGGCGGCAGGTATCGGCGAAGGTGCGCGCCTTTGTCGACTTGCTGGTCGAGCGATTGCGGGCGCCAGGCCCCACTCGCCTAAGGCAGGGTGGCGCCTTTCAGGATCCTGTCGACGTACGTTGCCGCTTGAACACCGATTCGAGATTCTCGATTGTCTTGCGCAATGCCCCTGCAATGGCTCGTTTGACCAAGATGCGATCGAATAGACCTGCCAGGCCGTTCCGAGGCTCGAACGCAACGACCGGGTGAAACTCGAAGCCTCCCGGAACGGACTTGAAGTACCGCTCATGGCTGGCGTCGGGCAGACCATGTTGGCGGCTCACGTAGGTGACTAGGCTGTCCCTCTGGAAAGTCTGCAATGCCATATTCACCTCCACATCACGACCGAACAGTCGAATGACTACGGTTACCCTGTCGCCAGGCGTGTCCCATTTGGCATGGGCCGCGTCATCAAGCCGAACGAAGCTCGGGAAGAACGCACTCCAGTTTCGTGTGTCGGTGATGTACGCAAAGGCATCACCAACGGGGACTGGAAAATCGTGCGTCAGTTCGACTCGGATCATCAGCCTCTCCCCAGTAATCGGTAACCTAGCGCCGCGCGCCGCGCTTCACGGTGCCAGCGGGCGATCGGCCCGATCTCGTCAAGCGGCGGGCTGCAGCAACTCCGTGAGGAGCGCTGGCAGCGCTTCGTGATCCGCCGCGAGTGAACCGACCGCCTGCTCGATGCGTGCGGCCCGCTCCGAACCGAGCACCGGCTCGGCGAGCGCCCGATACTTCCGGCGCAGCTCGTCGTCCGCGAGCGGATTCTCGGGATTGCCGCGGGCGCGCGCCGGCTCCGAGACGAGCGTGCGGCCGTCGGCCAGCGTGACGCGCACGCGTGCCCAGCGCTCGGCGGGGAAGCGGCGCGAGAAGTCGGCGTCCTCGCGCCAGCGTCATCGCGCTCTGCAGCCGCCGCACTCGC
This sequence comes from uncultured beta proteobacterium, assembly GCA_963783525.1. Taxonomy (GTDB): domain Bacteria; phylum Pseudomonadota; class Gammaproteobacteria; order Burkholderiales; family Casimicrobiaceae; genus CAIWHR01. The sequence goes on along the minus strand of CAWAOF010000003.1, from coordinate 16,655 downwards.
GGATCGGCGAGCTGCTGGCAGGCTCACCTCGGCGCGCGCCGACGTCGCCGAACACCAGCGCTGCGGCCACGGGAAACGGCAGGCTGTACTGCGCCTGCTCGGTCGTCGCGGCGATCGCGCACGCGGAACCGAGCGCGATCGCTTCGCGGAAGCTCTCGATCGCCACCTCGGTGACGTCATCCGCGGCGAAGCCGTGCGTCCGCTGCAGCGCGAGCGCCGCCTCGACGGCCGGCTGCGCCCAGCGGCAGACCGGATACGCCTTGAAGTACTGCTCGCGAATCCGCCAGCGCGTGCCGAGATCGCTCCAGAAGCTACGTCGCATCCTCGCGCTCGATCGTCAGCGCCGGCGCGCCGGTGAAGCCGTCGCGGGCGAGCAGCGCCGCGGTGACGCCGACGTGCGCGCCCCAGCCGGAGCCATCCTTGACCATCGTCGGCGAGTCGCAGGCGCGCAGGATCTGCCCGCGCGGGCCGAAGTACTCGGCGACGCCCAGCGCCTCCCGGATGCTGCGCCGCGTCGAGCGCGAGCAGCCGCGCCGCGACGGCCGCGCACCCGAGCGCGTTCCACGCCCCGGAGCAGTGGTAGTCGGGCGCGGTCGCATGCAGCGCGATGCCGGCGCGCGTCGCGATTTCGTAACCCAGAACGAGACAGGTCAGGAACTCGCGGCCGTCGACGGACGCGTGCGGCGCGCTCGGCGCCTGCGTCGTCGACGAACGCGAGCAACGCCGGGAGGATGGCGACGCCGGCATGGCCCTTCGTCAGCACATGGCCGTCGTGCGCGTCGAGCGCGTCGATCGTCGTGGCGCCGGCGAACGCCGCGCCGGCGACGCTCGCGCGGCGGCCGTCGAACAGGATGCGGGCGCCGCGGTCGCGCGCGCAGAGCTGCGTCGCCGCGTAGGCGCTGGCGATCGCCGCCGCGCGGGTCCGGCTGCCGGCGGCCGCGACGCCGATCAGATCGAGCAGGCAGCGTTGGCCCTGCACGACGACATCCGGCGGCAGGTCGGCGAACGCGAGCTCGCGGACGAACGCCGAAACGCGACGAGGCTCGGCGAGGGCAGCGCTCGCGCCCCGATCGCCCTCGGCCATCGCTGCCTTCCGGTCAGCTCAGTTCACCTCAGTTCACCTCAGTTCACATCAGGCCGTTGGCTTTGAGGAAGGCTTCGGCGACCTCCTCGGGCGTCTTCTTGTCGACGTCGACGCTGGCATTCAACTTCGCCATCGTCTCGTCGTTGAGCTTGGCGGCGACGGCGTTGAGCGCATCGGCGAGCTTCGGATTCTTGTCGAGGATTTCCTTGCGCACGACCGGTGTCAGGTTGTACGGCGCGGCGTAGTTCTTGTCGTCCTTCAGCACGACGAAGTTGAAAGCCGGGATGCGGCCGTCGGTCGCGAACACCAGCGCCACATCGACCTGCCGATCCTTGAGCGCCGAGTAGGTGAGCCCGGTGTCCATCCGCTTCACGTTGTCGCGGTCGAACTCGAACCCGTACGCGGTCTGCCAGCCCGGCAGTCCGTCGGGACGGGCGTAGAACTCGGCGTTCGACGCGAACGTGAGCTTGGCGCCGCCCTTGACCGCCTTGGCGAGGTCGCTCACCGTCACGATGCCGCGCTTCTGCGCATCGTCCTTGTTCATCGCGAAGCCGTACGTGTTGTTGACCGCCGACATGTTGAGCCAGACGAGGCCTTTCGCCGCGTCGACCTCCTTGATCTTCTTGTAGGCGTCCTCGGCCGAGGCGAACTTGTCGGTGATCTTGTTGAAGACGCCGAGCCCGGTTCCCGTGTACTCCCAGTAGACGTCGATCTGGCCGTTCTCCATCGCCGCGCGCACCGCGGCGCTGCCCATGCCCGCCTTGCGGTCCGGCGTGAAGCCCTTGGCCTTGAGCAGCGCGACGGTCATCGCCGTCATGATCTGCTGCTCGGTGAACGCCTTGCCGCCGACGACGATCGTCTGCGCGGCGGCGCCGCCGCCCCAGCACAGGCGCCGCAGCGCGATGCCCGGCCAGCACACCTCCCCCATTGCCTTGCCCATCGTCTCCTCCTTGCCCGCTCGATTGTTCATGAATTCCGCAGCGGATTGACGCCGCGCGGAACGAGCCAATACTGCGCCTGCCCGAACAAAAAATCCACGGCCACGGCCAGCAGCGCAGTCGGAATCGCGCCGGCCAGCATCATGCCGTGCTCCTGCAGGTCGATGCCGGTGAAGATCAGCTCGCCCAGTCCGCCGCCCCCGATGAGGAACGCGATCGGCGCCGTGCCGACGTTGACCGCCATCGCCGTGCGCACGCCGGCGAAGATCACGAACAGCGCGTTCGGCAGCTCGACGCGCGCGAGGATCGCCGCCTGGCCCATGCCCATTCCCCGCGCCGCGTCGACCAGATGCTCCGGCACCGCGCGGATTCCTTCGTAGGTGTTGCGGATGATCGGCAGCAGCGTGGCGATCCACAGCCCGACGATCGCGGGCAGCGCGCCGATGCCGAGCAGGCTCATCATCAGCGCGAGCTTGCCCAGCGTGGGAATCGACGTCGCCATGTTGACCGCCTGGATCGTGCCCTCCGCCCAGCGCGCCATCGACGGCCGCGACAATCCAGATGCCGATGCCGACGCCGCAGACGATCGCGAGCGACCCGGAAATGCCGACGAGCACCAGGTGCTGCCTGACGAGGTAGAGGATGTCCTTCTGGTAGCGCAGGATGTCGGCGGCGAGCCCGCTCGCGTAGAGACCCCAGGCGATCGCCAGCGCGATCGTGCCCAGCACCAGCGGCGGCATCGCCGACCGTCGCGGCATGGTGACGCGCCTGCTGTGGCACGCGCTCGCACGTCTCGACGTCCCCAACGCTCATCGCGCGCCCTCCGCGAGGCGAGCGGCGACCGCCGCGCGCGTCACGCGGCCGACGACGCTCCCGTCGGCGACCGACACAGCGAAGCGCGTCGAGATCGTGCTCGAGAAACAGCGCGGCGACGCGACGCAGATCGTCGTCCGGCGTGACGCGCGGTCCGGCGGCGCGTCCCCGTCACCGGCTGTCGACCGGGCGCCATGATCTCGCGCACGCGAATCAGGCGCAGGCGCTTCAGCGTGCGGTCGCTGCCGACGAAGCCCGCGACGAAGTCGTCGGCCGGGATGCGCGAGCATCGCGTCGGGAGCGGCGAACTGGACGAGCCGGCCGCCGCGGAAGATCGCGATGCGGTCGGCCATCTTCACCGCCTCGTCGATGTCGTGGCTGACGAACAGGATCGTCTTCCTCAGCTTGCGCTGCATGCGCAGGAACTCGTCCTGGATGACCTCGCGATTGACCGGATCGAGCGCGCCGAACGGCTCGTCCATCAGCAGCACCGGCGGATCGGCGGCGAGCGCGCGGGCGACGCCGATGCGCTGCGCCTGGCCGCCCGGACAGCTCGTTCGGATAGCGGTCGAGGAATTGCGCCGGATCGAGCGCCAGCATCGCGAGCAGCTCCTCCGCGCGGCGGCGGCGACTGCTCGACGCTCCAGCCGAGGAGCCGCGGCACGACGCCGATGTTCTCGGCGACCGTCATGTTCGGAAACAGCCCGATCTGCTGGATCACGTAGCCGATGCCGCGCCGCAGCTCGACCGGGTCGACGGCATCGGTGTCGCGGCCGCCGATCGTGATCCTGCCGGAGGTCGGCGCGACCAGCCGGTTGATCATGCGCAGCGTCGTCGTCTTGCCGCAGCCGGACGGCCCGAGCAGCACGCAGGTCTCGCCGTCCGCGACCTCGAGGCTCACCCGATCGACGGCCGGCGACCGGCCCCTGCGGCGTCGCGTACACCTTGGTCAGCGCGTCGAGACGGATCATGACCCGGCGCCGCGCAGCGACGCGCCCTTTGGCGTCAGTCGCCGCTGCAGCCAGAGCAGCGAGTAGTCGCAGGCGATCGCCAGCAAGCCGAGCGTCAGCGCCCCGGTGATGAGCTGCCGGATGTCCGTCTGCGAAATGCCGCGCGAGATGAACGTGCCGAGTCCGCCCGCGCCGATGTACGCGGCGATCGCGGTGACGCCGATGTTGATGACCACGGCGATCCGGATGCCGGCGATGATCACCGGCAGCGCGATCGGAATCTCGACGCGCGCCAGGCGCTGCGGCACCGACATCCCCATCCCGGTCGCCGCCGAGCGCAGCGCCGGATCGACGTTGCGGATCGCCGTGTACGTGTTGCGGATGATCGGCAGCTGCGCGTAGAGCATCGCGGCGATCACCGCGGGCAGCCAGCCGATCCCCTGGCCGATCTTCGACAGGATCGGGATCAGCACCCCGAACAGCGCGATCGACGGAATCGTCATCACGATCGAGCCCAGGTAGAGGACCGTGTCGGCGACGCGCTGGCTCTGCGTGATCGCGATTCCCGAGCGGCACGCCGGTCAGGATCGCGACGCCGACGGCCACGCCGACGATCGAGAGGTGCTCGAGCGTGCGCTCGCCGATCGCGGGCAGGTTGTGCAGGATGAACGTCAGCGTTTCCATCGCTTTCTGCTCGAGTCGCCGGCAAGTGTTTCAAAGGCGATATGGCTTTGTCCATCGCCGTCGGCCGCGCCGCGGTCCGGCGCGCGCCAGGCCGGATCTGGCTCGCGATCCCGGCTCAAACGTGAGATATTCTGCCGGCCGTCCATCCTCCAAGCGCCCGATCGCACATGGACCCACCGACGCCGCCGCGACTCTCCCTGCTGCGAACGCCTCGACCGCGGGCCCGTCATCTGCGCCGAGGGCTACGTGTTCGAGCTCGAGCGCCGCGGCTACCTGCAGGCCGGCGCCTTCGTGCCCGAGGTCGTGCTCGAGCATCCCGAAGTCGTGACGCAGCTGCATCGCGATTTCGTCCACGCCGGCTCCGACGTCGTCGAGGCACTCACCTATTACGCGCATCGCGAGAAGCTGCGCGTGATCGGACGCGAGCAGGATCTCGAACCGATCAACCGCCGCGCGCTCGAGCTCGCGAAGGCGGTCGCCGCGGAGAGCGGCGCGCTCTTCGCCGGCGACATCTGCAACACCAATGTCTACGATCCCGCCGACCCGGCGTCGCACAAGGCGGTGCGGGCGATGTTCGAGGAGCAGGTCGGCTGGGCGGTCGACGCGGGCGTCGACTACATCGTCGGCGAAACCTTCTCCTGGGCCGCAGGAGGCGCTGATCGCGCTCGACGTGATCAAGGCGGCGAAGCAGACGGCGGTGATCACGCTGGCGATGCACAAGGCCGACGTCACGCGCGAGGACTGGACGGTCGCCGACGCGTGCAAGCGGCTCGCCGACGCGGGCGCCGACGTGGTCGGGCCTGAACTGCATCCGCGGTCCCGCGACGATGATGCCGCTGCTGCGCGAGATCCGCGCGGCCGGTGAAGACGCACATGGCCGCGCTTCCCGTTCCGTATCGGACGAGCGAAAAGGAGCCGTCGTTCCAGTCGCTGTGCGACACGCACTGGCACTACGACGAGGGCAGCCGGCCGTTCCCGATCGCGCTCGACCCGTTCACCTGCAACCGTTTCGAGATCGCCGAGTTCGGCCGGCAGGCGATCGCGCTCGACATCCGCTACCTCGGCGTGTGCTGCGGCGCCGGGCCGCATCACATCCGCGCGCTGGCCGAGGCCGTGGGCAAGCGTCCGCCCGCGAGCAAGTACTCGGCGGACATGTCGAAGCACGCTTTCCTGGGCTCGCACGAGCGGATCAAGAAGGTGCAGAAGGACTACGCGAACAAGCTCTGAGCTCGGCCAGGAGCACGCGATCCGGCGGCGCGTCGCCGGTTCCGCCGGGCGTCATTCAATCCGGACGCTGGCGGATGCTCTCGTCGATGCGGTAGTAGTCGCTCGCGCTCGCGACGTGGATCTGCACGACGGTCTTCAACCCCGTCGGCGGGTCCAGCGTGCCGGCGGCGATCGCCATGTAGTCCTTGTTCATCGGGTCGAAGAACAGGCTTCCGCCGCACTCGCCGCAGAATCCGCGGCGGGCGTGCGCGGACGACGCATACCACCTGAGGCCGCGCGTCTCGGTGATCCGCAGCGAGTCCTTCGGCGTCGCCGTGTAGGCGCCGATGTGGCCGTGCGTCTTGCGGCACATCGCGCAGTGACATTCGACGACGTCGCGCAGCGCGCCGGTCACCTCGTAGCGAACCGCGCCGCAGAGGCAGCTGCCGGTCGCGCGGACGCCGCTCTTCGTGCTCTGCGAATTCGTCATGTCGGTCAGTCCTCCCTGGTTTCGATCGATGGCCGACGAAAGCCCCGCCGCAGCAGCACGAACGAGGCCGGTACCGTGAATGCGAGCGCCACGAGCATGCCATACGCCTTCGGCACGGAAAGGCGGTCGACCGCGACGTAGAGCACGCCGAGCGAAAGCAGATACGTCGCGCCGTAGGTCGCGAGGTAACTCGCCGCCGAACGCGCCCCGGGTCGCGCGCCGAACACGAAGCGGGCATGCGCCAGATACCCGCCGACGAGGCCGGCGACGAACGCGATCGTATACGCGACGCGGTAGTCGACGACGAGCGAGCAGCAGCAGATAGATGGCGTAGCTCGCAATCGTGTTGGCCGCGCCGACGACGAGAAAGCGGGCGAACTGCACGATCGGGGGCGCAGGCCGGCGCGATCCGGATCAGCCCCGGACGAGCTTCAGGAACGCGTCGTAGTCCCGCACATAGTCGCGCGGATCGTACGCATGCGACGCGAAGACGACGAGCGCGGCATCGGGACTGTAATCGTACTGGACGCCCCAGGTCTTCGGCGGCAGGTAGACGCCGGTCGCCGGACCGTCGAGCAGGAACTCCTGCCGGTGCCTTCCGTCGTCGGCAATCACGCGGCAGCTCCCCCGGATGCACACGAGAAACTGGTGGCACGTGCGATGCGCATGCTGGCCGCGCACTTCGCGCCCCGGAACGCCATGGACGACGAAGAAGCGCTTCACCTTGAACGGCAGGAACGTGTCGATCTCGCCGGCCACCAGCTTGCCGCGCAGGTCCTCCACGGCGGCCAGTCGCTCGACGAAGACACCTCGGACGCGGCTCTTTCCGGCGCGCGCGGTCCGGGTGCGGGCCGTCTGCGCGGCCGCCGGGGGACCGGTGTCGCAGTAGCTCACGATCCGCGCCGGATTGCCCGCGACGACTGCATACGGCGGCACCGAAGCGACCACGACGGCGCCGGCTCCGACCATTGCGCCCTGGCCGATCGTGATCCCCGGAAGAATGGTGGCGTTGGCGCCAATCGACGCGCCCTGTTTCACGAGCGGTGACCAGAAAGGTCTTCGGCCGCCGCCGGCTGCGCGGGAAGCGGTCGTTCGCGAACGTCGCGTTGGGGCCGATGAACACGTCGTCCTCGATCCGCACGCCGTCCCACAGCTGGACGCCGCATTTCACGGTGACGCGGTCGCCGACGACAACGTCGTTCTCGATGAACGTGTGGTCACAGATGTTGCAGTCGGCGCCGACGCGCGCGCCCGGCAGCAGATGGGCAAATGCCCAGATGCGGGTCCGTGGCCCGACGTTCGATCGTCTCGCAGAGCGCCTGCGGGTGCATGAAGTAGCTCATCGGTGTACCCCCGCGCTTGCGGCTTGCGGCGCTGCGCTGCACCGGTCCTCCCCGAACCGGAACCGGCGCTGGACGATCGCGAGCGGACGGCCCTTGGTGTTCTCGAACGCGCGCCATGCGTAGGCGCCGACGACCGAAAGTCCCAGCGCGTTCAGCGCGCCGAATCCCGCGATCAGCAGCACCGTCGGGGCATAGCCGGGCTCGACGATGAGACCGGTGAACCGTGCGACGAGCACGATGGTGCCGTAGACGAAGGCGACCGCGAGCGCGAGCATCCCGACGCCGAACAGCACCCGGATCGGCAGGTCGGAAAACGCAAGGCTGCTGTCCAGCATGTAGGCGAGTTTCCGGCGCAGCGTCCACCCGCTCCTGCCATGCTGCCGGGCGCGCCGGTGGTAGGGGATCTCCTCGCGCCGCATTCCGATCCAGATCAGCTGGCCGATCAGGCTGGAGTGCGCCTCGGTGAGCGCGACGAGCGCATCGCGCGCGCGTACATTGCAGCCGAAGACGTCGACGCCGCCGCGGGGCATCTCCGGCTGCACCAGGCGGCGATAGAGAAACCAGAACAGGTTCGAGGCGAGCCGCGAGCGCAGCGGATCGTCACGCGCCGCGCGCACGCCGCAGACCACGTCGCAGGCATCCTGTTCCAGCCGGCGGAAGAATTCCACCGGGAGCTCTGGCGGCTCCTGCAGGTCGGCGGCCATCACGGCAAAAAGAGGCCCGGCTGCCTCGAGCAGGCCGGCGCGGATCGCGGCAAAGGCGCCGAAGTTGCGCGACATCTCGAGCACCTTCGCGGTGAGACCCGTACGCGGCAGTGCGTCGACGAGCAGGGCAAGCGACCGGTCGGGGCTGCCGTCGATGACGAACACGACCTCGAGCGCGCCGTCGAGCGCGCGGTCGATGTCCGCCAGCGCAGCGAGCAGATCGGGGATCGTCTCCGCGTTGCGGTAGACCGGAACTACGAGCGAGTAACGGGTTGCCATCGATTGCACGCCGCAACGACCTCGTCGATCTCGGTGTCGGTGAGCTCAGGGTAGCACGGCAGGGTCAGGACCTCCGCGCACGCACGTTCCGTACGCGCGAGTCCCCGTACCGGCACCATGCCGGCCTGCCGGTAATCGGGGACCGGATAGTGGATATCCGTCGCGACACCGGCCCCGGCGAGGTGCGCGCGCAGCGAATCGCGCCTGCGGCTGCGCACGACATAGAGGTGACACACGTCGGCCTCGTCCCGCGCGGGTGGCGGCATCGTGATCTCCGGATGCCCGATCGCTGCGCCGTAGCGCGCCGCGATGTCGCGCCGCCGGCGATTCCACCCATCGAGCAGCGGCAGCTTCACTCGCAGCGCCGCGGCCTGCAACTCGTCCATCCGCGAGTTCATCCCGCCCGCCATCGTGCAATGGTATTTCGCTCCCCAGCCGTAGGTGCGCAGCGAGCGGAGTCTGGCCGCAAGTTCGCGGTCGTCGGTGATGACGGCGCCGGCATCGCCCAGCGCACCGAGGTTCTTCGTCGGATAGAAACTGAAGCAGCCGAGCGTCCCGCGGGTCCCGGCCATCCTGCCGCCGCTCCGCGCGCCATGCGCCTGTGCGCAATCCTCGATCACGGCGATTCCGCGCTCGCGGGCGATGGAGCCGAGCGCTTCGACGTCGGCGAGGCGTCCGTAAAGGTGGGTCACGATGACGGCGCGCGTGCGTGGACCCGAGCCCGGCGGCGAGCGCCACGGGCTCCATCAGCAGCGTCGACTCGTCGATGTCGACATAGGCGGGCACCGCGCCCGCGGCGCGGATCGCGGTGGTCGCATACATGCCCGCGTTCGCGGTGGTGACGACCTCGTCCTCCGGGCCGATCGCGAGCGTGCGCAGGGAAAGCTCGAGCGCATCGGTTCCGTTGCCGACCGCGATGCACTCGGCCGCGCCGCAATACGCGGCGAACTCGCGCTCGAACGCCTCGACCTCGGGTCCGAGAATGAACCAGCCGCGATCGCAGACACGGGCGATCGCCTCGTCGAGGAGGGGGCGCAACGGCGCGTGGTGCCGGGCCAGGTCGTTCAGCGCGATCATGGGCGGCAGCCGGCGGCATCGAGCGCGCCGGCCCACACTTCGTTCCAGTCGCGGAAATCCGGTGCGAACGCGAGCGGCAACGCGACCAGCCCATGCGTGCGCGGACTCCAGCAGAAATAGTGGTCGGGCACCGCCCGCGGCCGCGCGCTTTCGTGCTGCGAGCCCGGCGGCGCTTGCCTGTCCCCGGTCACGCTCGCGAGCGGCTCGGTCTTCAGCCGACCGATGAGGTTCTTCTCCAGCAGCTCGGGCCAGCTCGGCAGATCGTGGGCGAGCTGGACAACGAGCCGCCCCGACAGCGGTCGCGGCTGCACCGGCGGCAGCATCAGCCCGCCTTGCGCGTTGCGCGCGAACGGGATCGCGCCCAGATGATCGGGAACGATCACGAAGGCATAGGAATCGGCAGGCATCGCGTCGGCGGTCTGTGCCAGCGCCGTGAGCAGCGCCCGCATTTCGGCGCCTGCCTGCGCGCGCCGGGCGACCGCGCCGTTGGTCAGCAGCAGGCTGCACCCCAGAAGGACAATGGCGACGATCCACGAGGCGCGCCGCAGTCGGCCGTCGGACGAACGCAGCGGCACCGCCAGCGCCAGCGCGACGATCGCGGACGGCGCATAGAGGACGCGCCCGCCTTCGCCCGTTGTCGACCAGCCCCAGTGCGAAAACAGCAACGCGAGCGCCGCGAGGAACGCGAAACCGAGGGCGACGAGCACGTCCGCCTCCGCCCGGTCGCGCCATCCCGCGGAAAGTGCAGCGATGCCGAGCAGCAGGCCGGCGATGGCGAATATGTTGCGCGGGCCGGTTTCGGGCAATGCGAGCGGCCACCAGTCGCGGCTAGCGGGCAGCGCGGAGAGCCACTTCCCGGACAGGAGGGCAAGTCCCGGCGTGGTCCCCGGATAGAACCGGAAGGGGTCGCCGAAGATCCATGCCCGGTACGCGAAATAAGCGGCCGCCAGCGCGAGCCACGGACTCGCGGCGGCAAGCGTGCGCACGCCGCGGCGCAGCAGATGTTGCTCGCCGGATTGCTTGACCCAGCCAAGTGCGACGATCAGCACCGGTCCGATGGCGGCCGACTCCTTGCTCAGGAACGCAGCCAGCGTTGCGGCGAGGCTCACGACACCGTAGCGATCACGCCACTGCCGGCTCGCCATGAACGCGCACGCGGCCACGAGCATCCAGAACAACGCCATTCCGTCGAAGCGGGCGGCGATCCAGGCGACGGCCTCGGCGCTCGGCGCGAACCAGGCGAACGCCAGACCGGCCGCGATCGACGCGGCGCGCCGCGCGTGCGCCGATGCTCCGCCAAGCTGCCACGCGAGCAATGCGACGAGCGCGGCGTTGGCCGCGTGCAACAGGACGTTGGTCAGGCGCCACGCCGCCGGGTCCGCGCCCGAGAGGAGCGTGTTGACGGCAAACGATGCCATCGTGAGCGGGCGGTACTGGTTCGATGGCGGACCGACGCCGGAAACGAAGGTCTTGCCCACGCGCGCCACGAGCTCGGCGACGTCGGCATCGGCGAATCGGTGGAGCTGACTGTAGTCGTCGGACAGGAATGCGCCCGGCAGCGTCGGCAGATAGACCATGAGCGCCGCCAGCGCCGGAACCGCCAGCACGAGCGCGAGCGAGGGGCGTTGCAGGCGATTCACCGGGTCAGAATACCCGAAAAGCCGATCGCGTGATGGCCGCCGCGCATGCGGCAAGCTCGCGTTCCGCGCCGATCTCGAGCCTGTCGCCACCGCGGGATGGGCATAGGCGGGGGGGTCACAATGATCCAATGTGTGCTGCGATAACCCGCGTCCTTGGATCAAGCGTGCCGCAACGTGCCCCGGCAATGAGGGCCGCGGCGCGACCGGAGACAATGGAAACGCAAGAGCCCCAGTTACATGACCAGGGCCCTTAACGAAACTGACGCCGCCGACAAGCCAGGATCAGGGCATGCCGGCAATGCTGACGATTCCGCTACCCCGACATCGCAACTGCCGGCCACGCGAACGCGGCTTTACGACAATTTGCCACTGTCAGAAGAACGTGATCCTTTTAGTCTGCTGTTGGTTACCCGATAGCCAGCCTCTTCCCCGGGGCCGCGGCCTTCGTGACCAGCCTAAGTTCGAGGACACCGTTGTTGTACTTGGCCTCGCACGCCGCCTCATCGAGCTCGACCGGAAGCGTGAAACTGCGATAGATGTTGCCGAAATATCGCTCACTGCGAAGTGTGCGGTCGCCTTCTTTCTTTTCCCATTCACGCTTCACTTCGGCCGTGACGGTGACCTGGTTGCGCTCGATGGCGACGTCGATGTTTTCCTTCTTTACCCCTGGTAATTCGCAATGAACCACGTAACCGTTCTCGGTTTCCGTCACATCCATCTTGATCGTCACCGGGGCAGGCGCACTCTCCATGCGTACGGGCTTGAAGAATCCACGGAACAATTCGTCGTAACTGGTATCAGTCCTTGGATCATAAGAGATAAGATTTTGCATATTGCCTTCCTTCTGAATAGTCATGCGACGGGCCGGACCCCAAACTCCTGCTTACAATTCGGGTCCTCCCAAGAAGAATTGGCCGGGTTGAGGGTCGGCCACTGCCAAGAGAAGAAGTAGGTGGCATCGCCACGTTTGTTGCGCTAGGAGTGATCTCCCCCCTCAAACCCGCTAAGACCCCTGCGGGCTTTACGCCATCGCAGCGGCGGCGATCTTATGGAAAGTGGAGTTGGCAACCTCGTAGGTTTCAACCCGAGGAGTTCCGTCAACCAGCTTCGCCAGGATCTTGTTCACTTCTGCGTAATGCGCGCGGTCATAGGTATCCGCATTCTGCTTGTTGTCCCACAAACTCACGCCGAAAGCTTCGGTTCCACCCGGGGCAACGAACGTAATTTCATCCCGAAATCCGGCTTGTTTACGAAGCATGGGGATGACTTCCTTTTCCAGCCGTTGGGTAAACTCGGCCGTGCTGTTGGGCTTCAACTTCATGGATACGCGACGTGCATACATATAGGTCTCCTTGGTTGTCATGGCCAAGGGGGCATTGCAGATAACCATCTCTAGTTATTGGAACTGGAAGACTCCCTCAGTCATTTACTAGGATAGGTAAAGTAACTTGACTTGTCAAGCGTTATCTTGGAAGATTGGCCCGGATTAAGCGGCGGTGGTTAATTGCGGGAGGCGTCCGGTGGATGTCTGTTTAGTCATCAAGCAACGGCTGGAGCAATTGGGCTTCGAACAGAAGGACTTGGCGGCGGCCGCCGAAGTCACCGAGTCCTATGTCTCTCAGCTGCTGACGCGGAAGAAGTTGCCCCCCGCGCCCGATCGAACAGACATCTACGAGAAGATGGGTAAGTTCCTCAAGCTGTCGAGCGGAAAGCTGGCGAAGCTGGCTGAGTTACAGCGAATGGATGCGCTCAAGAGAAATTTCGCCGACCCGCCGGCGCCATTGTTTCATGAGGTTCGCGAGCTGGTGCTCGGGAAGTGCACGCCTGAAAAGCAGCAAGAGATACGAGCGATCTTTGAGAAGCAGCCCTTTGGTGAACTCGAACGCCTTGTCACGCAGAAACTTCTGGATGTGATCAAGCGCGTCGCCAGGGAGGAACTGAAAAGTGAAAAGTGGCTCCACTCGGTGGCTCGACTCAGCGGCCGAAACTATAAGCAGATGCGGGTCGTGATCCTCGAATTCCTGGACACGGACGTGTTCCACGTGTCATTGGAGAACTGCGTTTCCTTCCTCGATCCGCTGATCGAGTCCTGGGATATCGACCTGTCGGACTTCGCTATGCAAATTGTGCTTAACCGAAGATTGGCCCCGGGCCATTCGAGGCGATTTGAGTTTGTTGAAAAGGAATCCGATGAGCCTTTCGGCGGCGAGCCAGGGCTCAACGAATTCCTAAAAGATGCTTCACTCAGCGGTAACGCGACTCAGGAAGAAGTCGAGTTTTTGAGAAGGTTGATGGTCAAAGGAAGGCGGCCGACGCCGCTCTACTACTACCGGGAACTGCAGAATCTCCGAGATCCGCTGCATTTTCGCGCCGTGGAGAGGAACCGGACCCCCGCCGCGTGAACACCCTCGAGCAGCTGCTGCCCGGAAGGCCGAAATTGGCATCCTGATGAATATCGTCCACGAGCACGGAACTGGTGCGATCTTTCCGCTGGGCGTGCATGCCCGGCATTCGCTGGCCGCGCCGACGAAGCGCACGCTCGCACTGATTCTTGCCGGCGGACGGGGGAGCCGCCTCGAGGAACTTACCAACTGGCGGGCGAAGCCGGCGATCCCATTCGGAGGCAAGTTCCGGATCATTGACTTCGCGTTGTCCAATTGCGTGAACTCGGGCATCCGGCGTATCGGGATCTGCACCCAGTACAAGTCGCAGAGCCTGATCCGGCATGTGCAGCGCGGATGGAGTTTTCTCGACGGCCGCTTCGACGAATTCGTCGAGTTGTTGCCGGCGCAGCAGCGCGTCGAGGCGAGCTGGTATCAAGGCACCGCCGACGCGGTGTACCAGAACCTCGACATCCTGCGCATCCATGCGCCGGATTTCGTGCTGATCCTTGCCGGCGACCACGTCTACAAGATGGACTACGGTCGGATGATCGAGGAGCACGTCGCCAGCCGAGCGCAGATGACGATTGCCTGCATCGATGTGCCGCTTCACGATGCCCGCTCGCTGGGGGCGGTGTGCGTCGAAGCCAACGGCCGGATCGTGAGCTTCGAGGAAAAGCCGGAGCACCCGACGCCGATGCGCGGACATCCCGACCGCGCGCTGGCGAGCATGGGCATCTACGTGTTCGATGCCGCCTTCCTCTATGCCGAGTTGCTGCGCGACGCCGACGATCCGATCTCGAGCCACGACTTCGGTCGCGACCTGATCCCGCGCCTGATCGCAGAGGGCGCGCGCGTCCGGGCGCACGACTACGTCCACAGCTGCGTCAACATGAGCAAAGGCGTTCCGTATTGGCGCGACGTGGGCACGGTCGATGCGTTCTTCGAGGCCAACCTGGCGCTGGTCCAAGTCGAGCCCGAGCTCAACCTCTACGACGAGGAGTGGCCGATCTGGACGTACCAGGAACAGCTGCCGCCGGCGAAGTTCGTGTTCGAGGAGGACGGCCGCCGCGGCACTGCTTTCGACTCGATCATCGGCAGCGGCTGCATCGTCAGTGGGTCGACGGTGCGCCGCTCGCTGCTCTTCTCCAAGGTGCAGGTGCACAGTTACTGCACGATCGAGGACTCGGTGATCCTGCCCGATGTCGAGGTCGGCCGTCATGTCGTGCTCAAGCGTGCGGTCGTTGACAGGCATTGCCGGCTGCCCGAGGGCCTCGTCGTGGGGCTCAACCCGGCCGAGGACCGGAGGCGCTTCCACGTGACCGATCGGGGTGTGACGCTGATCATTCCGGAGATGCTGGGCCAGGAGATCCACCATCTGCGGTGACGCGGAAAAGATTGGGTGTGGACGACGCGTCACGGCTGGTGCGCCCGTAAGCTCCCCCTCCTCGTAGACAGCGAGCACTGGGCCTTTCTGGTAGGCGACCAATGGCGACCCGCCGTTCGATCGGCGTTGTCCTCGCGGCGCTGCTGTTCGTGCTGCGCGACTGACGCCAATCCTCGTCGCGCCCGACGCGGCGTCAGTCGCCGCCCTTCTCCCCCCGCGGCGGATACACGCCCGTCAGCCGCGCGATGAGGATCGCGAGGAACAGCGCGCCGGTGATCTGCTCGACGATGCACAGCGACCGCGCCTGGCGCGTGAGCGGCGTGAGGTCGCCGAATCCGGTGGTCGTCAGCACCGTGAAGCTGAAGTAGACGAACGCGGGCATCGTCAGATCCGCCGGCGTTCCGCCGACGGCGAACGACGCGGGGTAGTAGTGCTCGACGATCGCATAGAGGTAGGCCCACATCACGCCCATCATCAGGAATGCGGCGCCGGCGCCCCACAGCTTGTCGGCCGTCATGACGT
The DNA here is from genome assembly GCA_963783525.1 of uncultured beta proteobacterium. GTDB lineage: Bacteria > Pseudomonadota > Gammaproteobacteria > Burkholderiales > Casimicrobiaceae > CAIWHR01. The sequence goes on along the minus strand of CAWAOF010000003.1, from coordinate 1,157 downwards.
CCCGGTGGAAGACGTACTGCAGGAGGTACGCGAGCGTCGTTGCGTAGAGCAATGTGCCGAGCCACCACGACTCCAACAGATACTCGATGTCCCCCGAGTAAAACGACAGCCACTGGAAAACCAGCGTCGGCACCGCGATCAGCAACACGACGGCGAACGAGAACACGGTCCGTCCGACCGCCGCCACGGCGGAGATGACGACGAGGAGATTCACGGCGTTGAAAATGAGCCGGCTGGTCGGCGTCGGCTCGACGAGCGGGGCTCCGGCAACCAGCACCAGGATGACGATGAACAGGTAGAAGCAGCGCTCAAGGAAGACGCGGCCCACCGTTTCGCGCGCACGGTCGATTGTCACGGTTGTCATGGTTGTCTGCGCTCGAACTAGGGTACGCGCGACGACTCCTTCCGGAAGCGGGTGCGTCGCGGCACAGACGGATTCTAACCGGCCTGCGCCCGGGAACTACCGCAACCTCAAGGACGCCGTGGCATTCATCGAGGGGATGAGCGGGGAGAAGATGACGCCGGTGGAAGTGGGGGAACTCCGACAAACACGAGCTTACGCATTCGAATCCTGCCTGAAGCAGACGTTCGTTGACTCCTGGCATCACCGCAAGAACGTGCGAATGGAAATGCTTACAAACAGCCGCAGACCGTAGCTGTTTGAGGCGGTGATGTGATCGCGCGCGCTTGGCACGGGCGGCAAGCCGATGAGCGAAATCGATGGCATTACCAGATGACGCGCGAGCCCGACCTCGCTGCGGAGGTTGCACGCGTCGCGGTTGCAAACGCCGCTCTAGCGTCTATTTAACGCATTGAACTTCGTCGAAACTCGACGTTCGTCGTCCTGGAGATCGCGATGCTCTCACGCATGAGCCTTTGCCTTTGCATGGTGATCGTATCAATATCCGCTCATGCGGACTGGCAATACGCGACATGGGGCATGTCCCCGGAGCACGTCATTGCCGCGTCGAGGGGCGTTGCGGTGCGCGCGGAGACTCCCGCCGTTGCACGGAACGGCGAGCGGGGATTGCTCACAGCCCCCTACGCGACGAATAACATCGTGTTCGTCGTTCATTTCTGGTTCGCCGTGGGCGAGCCGAAGTTGGCCCGGGTCAGTTGCACACAGCACGCCGCGGACTGTCCGAATGTGCGTTCCC
>CAWAOF010000002.1:0-124163 GCA_963783525.1 uncultured beta proteobacterium | reverse complement strand
CACCTGTACATCGAACGCCGGATGGTGCCGCTCAACCTGTACCTCGAGCACGCCGACGACGCACAGCGCACGCACGCCCTGCGTGAGTACGGCGATGCGCTGAAGGAGCTCGCTGCGGTCAACATCTTCGCCGGCGACCTGCTGTTCAAGAACTTCGGCGTAACGCGCTTCGGGCGCGTCGTCTTCTACGACTACGACGAGATCGAATATCTCGTCGACTGCAATTTCCGGAGCATTCCACCGCCGCCGCCGGGGTGGGACGACATGTCGGACGACGTCTGGTACCCCGTCGGCTCCCATGACGTCTTTCCCGAGGAGTTCGAGACGTTCCTGCTCACCGATCCGAGGACGCGTGAATGCTTCCGCCACTTCCATGCCGACCTGCTCGATCCAAAATGGTGGCAGGCAACGCAGCGGGAAATCCGCACCGGCGGCGTCGTCGAAGTGCTCTCGTACCCGAGCACCGTCCGCTTCGCGCATCCGACCGGCCGGCGCGCGCCGCGCGTGCTATCCTGAAAACGTCGCGTTGCCAGGGATTTTCGAAGATTTCGCATGAGCGCCGAACGATCGCCTCGGTATCCGTCGCGCCTGGCGTATCTGGGCGCCGCGCTGGCGGCATGGGGACTCCTCGCCTGCCAGAGTTCGCCGAGCAAGGAGGAACTCGAAGCGGCCAAGAACACGGTCAACTGCCAGCTCGCCGGCGAGCGCCTCGTGATCCGGTTCGATGCGGGCGAGGCGCGACTGCTGATGCCGGGCGGTGATCGCATCGTGCTCTACCAGATCGCGGCCGCGTCGGGCATCCGCTATACGAACGGCAACCTCGAGCTGCGCGGCAAGGGCATGGACCTGCAGCTGACCCGTCATGGTACGGTCACTCCGCTCGAGAGTTGCGAGCCGTACCAGATTCCGAAGTAGCATCGTGGCCGACGCTCCGGTGCGACGGGTCGGTGTCGTGGGCACGGGCGCCATGGGTGGCGGGGTCGTGCAGAGCCTCGTGCGCTCCGGCTTCGTCACGCTCGCCCGCGACATTCGCGCGGAAGCGCAGGAGCTCGCCATCCGGCACGGCGCCATCGGTACCGCGACGGCGGCCGATCTCGGCCGTGCTGTCGACGCCGCTGTGATCCTCGTCGTCGACGCCGCGCAGGTCGAAACCGTGCTGTTCGGTGCCGACGGGCTCACCAGCGCGCAGCCGGCCGCGGGCATCGTGCTCGTGTCCTCGACCGTCGATCCGGCGTACGTCGCCGATCTCGTGCCGCGACTCGCCGCATTCGGCATCGCACTGCTCGACGCACCGGTGTCGGGCGGACCCGCCAAGGCGGCCGCGGGCACGATGACGATGATGGTCTCGGGGGACGACGACGCCTTCGAGCGCGCGCGTCCGGTCCTCGAACGGATCACGGGTCGCCTGTTCGCGCTCGGTCCACGCGCCGGCGACGCATCGACCTTCAAGATCGTGAACAACCTGCTTGCCGCGGCGAACCTCGCCGCAGGCGCCGAGGCCCTCGCGATCGCCGCGGCCGCAGGACTCGATCTGCGCCGGGTGCACGATGTCGTCGCGGCGAGCTCCGGCGCGAGCTGGATAGTCAGCGATCGTTCGCCGCGTGCGCTCGACGGGGAGCGCACCGTGCACGCCGCGACGACGCTCCTGTGGAAGGACGCCGGCATCGCCGCGGATCTCGCGCACCGGCTGGGCGTCGACGCCCCGTTCGCGCAGCTTGCGCGAGCGCGCTTCGCCGACGCCGTCGCCGCGGGTTGCGGTGGTGACGACGATTCGGTCGTGGTCATGCGCGCGCTCGCCGCCGTACGCCTCGCGCACGTCCGGTAGGTGGCGTGACCACGTCGCGTCAGGGCTGTCGACTATAATCGGAGCAACGCCGCGGTACCGGCGCGCGCTCGCTGGTTGCGTAAGGCGACTGCGGGTTGGCTCGACCAATGTCGGTGGCGCCCGCGTGCCGCCGCTTCGATCCCGGGAGGAAACCGATGAGCCAGCGACCTTTCACCCTCCGCCGCGCCCTGCATGTCCTGGCGTCGATTGTCGCGCTGTTCGGTGCGGCGACGGCATTTGCGCAGCCGGCGAAACTGCCGGCGGCCCCGCCCGGCAGCGCGGTCGCGACGTTCGCCGGCGGCTGCTTCTGGTGCATGGAACAACCGTTCGACAAGATCGATGGCGTGCTGGCCACGACCGCCGGATACACGGGCGGCATGCGCACGAACCCGACCTACGAGGAGGTATCCTCCGGCCGCACTGGCCACACGGAGGCGGTGCAGGTCCTCTTCGACCCGAAGAAGGTCTCGTACGAGAAGCTCCTCGACGTGTTCTGGCACAACATCGATCCCAGCGTGAAGGATCGTCAGTTCTGCGATGTCGGCAACCAGTACCGGAGCGCGATCTTCGTCCATGACGACGCGCAGCGTCGCCTCGCCGAGGCATCGAAGGCCGCTCTCGAGAAATCCAAGCCGTTCAAGGCGTCGATCGTCACGCCGATCGTGCCGGCCGCGGAGTTCTGGCCGGCCGAGGAATATCACCAGGACTACTACCTGAAGAACCCGGTGCGGTACACGTATTACCGTACCGGCTGCGGGCGCGACGCGCGACTGAAGGAGTTGTGGGGCAGCGCGCCGCATTGACTGGGAGCGCGCGCCGATGGAGATGAAGCGGTTGAGCGGCGGCAGCCTCCGCGCCGCTGGCTACGACGCCTCACGGCGCACGCTGGTCGTCGAACTCACGTCGGGAACATTCGAGTACGCCGGCGTTTCGGCGGACACCTATCGTCGGCTGATCGCCGCGTCGTCGCCGTGGAGCTTCTTCCGCGACAACATCCAGGAAGAGTTCATGGAGCGACGCGTCCGGTGAGGCACGGCAGCGCGCAACGCGAAACCCGGCGTGTGCGCCGGCGAGGGGCGTGCTCCGGCGCCCCGGACACCGCGCACCGAGCACGCCCGGCACCCGACACCGCACACCGGTTGCAGGGGACCTTGCGGCCCCCCGCAACGGCGCATTTCTGCGCGTCCAGTTACTGGACCGTCAGCTTGCGGCCCGCGAGCGCGGGCTTCTTCACGAGCGTCAGCTCCAGCACGCCGTCCTCGTACCTGGCATTGCTGGATGCCTCGTCGACTTCCGCCGGAAGCGTGAACGCCCGATAGACGCTGCCGTGGTAGCGCTCGCGGCGCAGCACGCGTTCACCGTCCTTCGCTTCCGTTTCGCGCTTCACTTCGGCGCCGATCGTGACCTGATTGCCTTCGATCGAGACCTGGATGTCGTTCTTGGCGACGCCCGGAATCTCGGCCTTCACTACGTACGCGTTGCCCTTCTCGGCGACGTCCATCTTGATTGCCATCGGCTCCTTCTCGACGCGCACCGGCCGGAAGAAACCACGAAACAGCTCGTCGAATCCGGTGTCGGCGAACGGGTCGTAACGTGTCAGATTGTGCATATGTGCTCCACAGTCATGGATTCAGGTTGGGTTGGTTCCGGACCGGGGCCCCAAGGGCGGTGCCGCTCCTTGAACCACCATCTGCGGGTCAGGGAGCGCATTTCAACCCCCCTCTCGATCGTCGCCGGGTTGACGCCGGTCAATCCGATCCCGAAACGCGCCAGCCACGATCGCTACAGGTGATAATAGTGGCCATTGCCAAGAACGGCCGCCTCTCCGCCATGACCGAACCCATCCTGACCCCCGCCGATCGCGCGCGCCTGAAAGCCGAACTGGAGGCTCGCCGGGAGCAACTGCGCGTGGAAGTGAAGGCCCAGCTCATGGGCAGCGGCGACGATCGCGTCGTCGGCCTGCGCAACCGGATCCAGGAAAGCGGTGACGAGTGGGGCGTTGCCGATGGCCTCGCCGAACTCGATCTCGCGGAAGTCCGGCACGTTCTCGCCGACCTGACCGAGGTCGACGCCGCGCTCGCCCGGATGCGCGACGGAACCTACGGCGAGTGCGTGGATTGCGGCATCGACATCGCCCCGGCACGCCTGGCGGTCTATCCGACCGCGCGCCGGTGCATCAAGTGCCAGGACGCCTACGAGAAGAAGGCGAGCGGCCCGCCGCTGACTGCGGTCTAGCCGGCGACTTCTTCGAGGGCGGCGTCTTCGCCTTGCCCGTCGACGGGCCGCCGGGCGCGTAGCGACCGACCCAGTCGGCGAATTCGCGATACCAGAGCCGCGAGTTCTGCGGCTTCAGGATCCAGTGGTTCTCGTCGGGAAAGTAGACGAGGCGTGCCGCGACGTTCCTCGCCTTCAGCGTGTCGTAATACTGGAGCGCCTGGGTCGCGGGAACGCGGAAATCCTGTTCGCCGTGCGTCACCAGCGTCGGCGTCCTCGCGCGCTTCACGTAATGGTGCGGCGACTGCTTCATCACACGTGCCGGATTGTCCCAGTGGAACGCGCCCAGCTCGTCGGCGAAGAAGTTGTAGCCATCGGTCGCCATCATGCTGACCCAGTCGTAGCAGCCCGCATGGCAGACGAACGCCCGGTAGCGGTCGGTGTGACCGTTCATGTAGGCGACCATGAAGCCGCCATAGCTCCCGCCGGTCGCCACGAGCCGCCCCGCATCGACATAGCGCTGACGCAACAGCCAGTCGGTGCCCGCCTCCACATCGGCGAACTCCTTCTCGCCGTAGCGGCCGGCGATCGTCTCGAGCCACTTCTGCCCGAATCCCGACGAGCCGTGGTAGTTCACCGCGGCGACGACATAACCCCAGCCGGCGAACACCTGCGTGCTCCAGCGGAAGTGCCAAAGGTCCGCGTGCGCCGAGTGGGGCCCGCCGTGGATCGAATGCAGCAGCGGCCATTTCTTCCCGGGATCGAAGTTCGGCGGATACGTGATCCACATCTGCACCGGTGCTCCACCCCAGCCCTTGATCGTCACCTCGCGCACTTCCCCCAGTGCGTGTCGCGCGATGAGCGCGCGATTCAGTTTCTCGATTGCGCGCTCGCCGGATCCGTCGGCGCGGCACGCGAACAGCGCCGGCGGGTGCATGACGCTCGCGCGGTCGTACACGATCACCGCGCCGTCCCGCGATTGCGCGAACCCGCCGATCGCACCGCCGGCGACGAGCCGGGTCGGCATATCCGCCGGTTCGCCCGGGGCAACCAGGACACGCCAGATCCCGATGCGGCCGCGATCCTCCGCCGTGAAGACCAGCGACCGCGAATCCGGAGTCCACGCGACGCGCGTGATCGGCCGGTCGAAGCGTGCTGCGAGCGGCCGCATGCGCCCGGTCCGGCGCTCGACGAGCATCAGCCGTCCCTGGTCGTTGAACGAGCGCTTCGTGTCGCAGGCATGAAAGACCAGCAACCGTCCGTCGGGGGAATACACCGGACGCCCGTCGTCGGTGCCCGTGGCGGCGGTCAGGACGCGCCTTCTGCCGGACGCGAGTTCGATGGTGACGATGTCCCGCTGGTTCATCATGCGCGGTTCGGGCGCGAGGTCGACGGTGAGCGCAAGCTGCCGGCCATCGGGCGCGATGTCGAAGTCGGCGGCAGCCGGCTCCCAGGGCGGCAGCGCAAGCCCCGTTCCGGCGAGAGCGTCGCGGCAACGGCCCGTCGCGACGTCGCAGACCACCACATGCGGCACGCGCCCGTCGGTGAGCCAATGGTCCCAGAAGCGAAACTCCGCGCGCTCGGTGACGTGCGCCTTGACCTTGGCCTCCTTCCGCGTTTGCGTGCGCCTGGCCTGCGCGGCCTCGGACGCGAGGTCCGGCCACACCCACGACACGAACGCGATTCGTTGCCCGTCGGGAAACCACTTGAGCGCCGAGCAGCCGGTGGCAAGCGACGTCAGCCGCCGCGCCTCCCCGCCATCGGGCGCAATCAGATAGATCTGCGGCTCCTCATCGTCCTTGCGTTTCGCGGTGAACGCGATCCAGCGACCGTCAGGTGACCATTTCGGGTCGCTGTCCTTGTCGCCCGCGGTGAGCGCACGCGCCGCCACGATCGAAGTCGCGCCGAAGCCCGTCGGAAACAGCCACAGCTCGGTCGAGCTGTCGTTCTTCGCCATGTTGAAGCGAGTCACCGCGGCACAGGCGAGCGCCCCGTCCGGGGAGATCGTGGCGGACGCGATGCGCTTGATCGCCCACAGCGCTTCGACAGTGAGTGGCGGCCTGCCGCCGCCCCGGCGGCGGGAGCCATGCGTCTTGGCGCGGGTCGAGGACGGCATCGACAGGTCCTTGTGGGTACAATGAATGGCCGTGATTCTACCGTCCGCGCCGTCCGGCACACGCGCATGCTGGCGCTGTATTTGCCCCAACATTGACGATGACTGCGATGAATTACCGGCGGCTGGGCGCCTCCGGCCTCAAGGTGAGCGAGCTCTCGTTCGGCTCGTGGGTGACCTATGGCAACCAGCTGGGCAACGATCTCGCACGCGAATGCATGGCGGCCGCGTACGACGCCGGCGTCAATTTCTTCGACAATGCCGAGGTCTACGCGAAGGGCTCCTCCGAGATCATCATGGGGGCGGCCCTCAAGCAGCTGGGCTGGCGGCGATCGTCGTACATCGTGTCGACCAAGTTCTACTGGGGATTGAACGATGGCCCGAACGAGAAGAACACGCTGAACCGCAAGTACCTGAGACAGGCGCTCGACGGGTCGCTCGCGCGGCTCGGGCTCGACTACGTCGACCTCGTGTTCTGTCACCGCGCGGACCCCGACACGCCGATCGAGGAGACGGTCCATGCGATGCATGACATGGTCGCGGCCGGCAAGGCGCTCTACTGGGGAACGTCGGAATGGACCGCAGCCGAGATCATGGCTGCGTGGCAGATCGCCGATCGGCACCACCTGCACAAGCCGGTGATGGAGCAGCCGCAGTACAACCTTCTGCATCGCGATCGTGTCGAGAAAGAGTACGCGCGCCTGTATTCCGATATCGGCCTCGGGACGACCGTATGGAGCCCGCTCGCGTCGGGACTCCTGACCGGCAAGTACAACAACGGCATCCCGCCGGGCACGCGTGCCACGCTCAAGGGCTACGAGTGGCTGGCCGAGCGGCTGTCCGATCCGGCGAAGCTGGCCGCCGCGCGGCGCCTCGCCCCGATTGCCGCGGAGCTCGGCTGCACGATGGCGCAGATGGCGCTCGCGTGGTGCCTCAAGAACCCGCGTGTCTCGACGGTCATCACCGGCGCCAGCCGCCCGGGCCAGGTGGTCGAGAACATGAAGGCGCTCGACGTCGTGGCGAGGCTCACGCCCGACGTGATGGCGCGAATCCACAGCGCGCTGACGAGCGTCTAGTCCGACGTGTCGAACCCGCTCGAAAGCTGGGAGGAGGAGCAGCGTTCGGCACTGCTCTATCATGTCTGCGCCGAGGCGGAGGCGGGCACGACGCGCGGCGAGTTGTTCCGGCGCCTGGCGGGTGAGGCCGAGGCCCAGGCGGCGATCTGGCGCGCGCAGCTCACCGCCCGGGGACGCGCGCCTCCCGGCCCCTACGTGCCCGATGCGAGGACGCGGCTGGTCGCGGCCCTCGTGCGCCGGCTGGGCCCGCGTCGCCTGAAAGGCATTCTCGCGGCGATGAAGGTCCGCGGGATGACGATCTACGGCGCGGCGGCGCAGGGCGATGCGGGGCACCCGGCGCCGGTCGCCGGGACGGGCACCGAGCGCCGGCACCGCGGTCTCGCCGGTGGCGGCAATCTGCGCGCGGCCGTTTTCGGCGTCAACGACGGGCTCGTGTCGAATGCGAGCCTGATCCTCGGTGTGGCCGGCGCGAGCTCGGACGCGCACGTCGTGCTGCTGACCGGCGTTGCCGGCATGTGCGCCGGCGCGTTCGCGATGGCCACCGGCGAGTACGTGTCGGTGCGCTCGCAGCGTGAGCTGTACGAGTATCAGATCGGGCTCGAGCGCGAGGAGCTCGCCACGTATCCGGAAGCGGAGGCGCAGGAGCTCGCGCTGATCTACGCCGAGAAGGGATTGCCGGCGGAGGAGGCGACCCGTCTCGCGACACGGATGATCGCCGATCCGGTGCACGCGCTCGACACGCTGGCGCGCGAGGAGCTGGGCCTCAATCCCGATGAGCTGGGCTCCCCGTGGGGCGCCGCCATCTCCTCGCTGCTCTCGTTTGCCGCCGGTGCCTTCCTGCCGCTCGCGCCATTCATCGTGGCTCCGGGGGTGCGCGCGCTGCCGGCGGCGATCGGCGTCACCGCGGTCGCGCTCTTCACCGTGGGCGCGCTGCTGTCGCTCTACACCGGTCGCGGCGCCGTGCGCTCCGGCCTGCGCATGCTCGCACTCGGCGGCCTCGCGGGAGCGGTCACGTTTGCCGTCGGACGTCTCGCGGGTGTGACGCTTGGCTGATGCGCTTCCGGCGCTGCGCCTGAAGCCGGGACGCGACCGATCATTGCTGCAGCGGCACCCGTGGGTATTCTCGGGCGCGCTCGCAACCCTCGACGATTCGCTCCCGTCCGGGGCCACCGTCGACATCGTGTCCGCAAGTGGCGCGTTCGTCGCCCGCGCCGCCTACTCGCCGGCATCTCAGATCCGGGCGCGCGTCTGGACATTCGATCCGCGCGAGCCCGTCGACGGCGCGTTCTTCATGCGTCGGATCGCGCGCGCCGTCGCCGCGCGGGGCACGATGCTGGACGCGCGCCATACCGGGTGCCGAATCGTCCATGGCGAATCCGACGGCTTGCCCGGAATCGTCGCCGACCGCTATGCAGACACGATCGTCGTCCAGTTGACGGCGGCGGGTGGCGATCGCTGGCGCGACGCGATCGCCGAGGCGCTGGTCGTGGCAACCGGTGCCGCGTGCATCTACGAGCGCTCGGACGCCGACGTGCGCAAGCTCGAAGGGCTCGCGCCGCGAGTCGGCGTCGTGCACGGCACGCTCCCGGACCCGGTGACGTTCGCCGAGGACGGACTCGTCTATCGGGTGGACGTCGTCGCCGGCCAGAAGACGGGGTTCTATCTCGATCAGCGCACGAACCGCGCGGCCGTGCGTGCACTGGCCGCAAGGTTGCGCAGTGCTCAACGTGTTCTGCTACACGGGCGGGTTCACGCTCGCCGTCCTGGCGGGCGGCGCGGCGCAGGTCGTGTCGGTGGACAGTTCGACGGAGGCGCTCGCGCTCGGTCGCGAGAACGTCGAGCGCAACCCGGCGCTTCCCGGCGATCGCGTCGACTGGCGCGAGGCGGACGCTTTCGCCGAACTGCGCAAGCTGCGCGACCGCGGCGCCCAGTTCGACCTGATCGTGCTCGACCCGCCGAAATTCGCGCCGACGGCCGCGCACGCCGGTCGCGCGGCGCGCGCATACAAGGACGTCAACCTCTGGGCGCTGAAGCTGTTGCGCCCGGGCGGACTGCTGGCGACATTTTCCTGCTCGGGGGGCATCGACGCCGAGCTCTTCCGCAAGATCGTCGCCGGCGCGGCACAGGACGCCGGTGCCGACGCGTCGGTGATCGGGCGTTTTGGAGCCTCGGCCGATCACCCGGTCGCGCTGGCGTTTCCCGAGGGCGAGTACCTGAAGGGGCTGCTGATACGCAAGGCCTGACAACGGGGCCGTGGGGGGGCACCGAAAGGCCCCACGGGCGGTGTAATATTGTCGGTCAGGTCACCGTTCATCGCGGCGGCACCGATCCCCCAGACCACCAACAAGGAACTCGCATGAAGGCCATTACCGCCGTCGCTTTGCTCACCGTGTTCGCCAGCACTGCCGCGTTCGCCGCCGATTCCTCCTGTGAAGCCCAGGCCGCGGAAAAGAAGCTGGCCGGCGCCGCGAAGGACAGTTTCATCAAGAAGTGCGCGAAGGACGCGACCGCGGCCGCGACGAATACCTGTACGACGCAGGCGGCCGAGAAGAAGCTGGCCGGCGCGGCGAAGGACAGTTTCGTCAAGAAGTGCGTGAAGGACGCGACGGCCGCGACGGCGGCAGCACCCGCGGGAACAGCCACGTCCGCACCCGCGGCGCCGAAGAAGTAAGGCATCTCGCCCGCGTCCAGCCGTGCTGGGCGGGCGGCGGATCCGGACCGCCCCGAATCCGTCGTTCGTCCACATTGCAAATCCGGAACCGGAAAAACAAGGCCGCAGCCAGTTGCCCGGTGCGGCCTTGTCAGCCTCGGCCGGGTGGACAGGAGGTCACCCGACCGTGATTTCGATTCGGCAGCGGCGGTTTGCCGCTGCGCCAACGACTCAAAGTCTACGACAGCCCCGACGCCGAGGGCAACGGTTTCGAGCGGATCCCGGCGACGACTGTCGCAATTTCGGCCAATGCACTGCAGCAATGCCTCACGGGGGGCGTTGGCGGCGGTGCTGCTTAGACGTTAATATATTGTTTTTCCAGTGAAATCGAGCTCCGGAGAGCCGCTTTGACCCAACCGACCGCCAGGCATCGCCGACCGCTCGCCCCCGTCGGGCCGATGGCCAAGCTGCCGATCGACGACACCCGGATCCGCGAGATCATGGAACTCGCCCCGCCGGCGCATCTGTTGCGTGAGTTTCCGGCGTCGGAGCGGGCGGCGACGACCACCTACGAGGCGCGGCAGGCGATCCATCGCATCCTCCACGGCGCTGACGATCGGCTGCTCGTCGTCGTCGGTCCCTGTTCGATCCACGATTACGACGCCGCGATCGACTACGCGACGCGCCTGGCCGGGGAGCGGCGCGAACTCGCCGCCGACCTGCTGCTGGTGATGCGCGTCTACTTCGAAAAGCCGCGCACGACAGTCGGGTGGAAGGGTCTCATCAACGATCCGCACCTGGACGACAGCTACCGGATCAACGAGGGCCTGCGACTCGCTCGACGCATACTGGTCGAAGTCAACGAACTGGGTCTGCCCGCCGGCACCGAGTACCTCGACATGATCACGCCGCAGTATCTCGCGGACCTGATCGCCTGGGGCGCGATCGGGGCGCGGACGACCGAGAGCCAGGTCCATCGCGAGCTCGCGTCGGGGCTGTCGTGTCCGGTCGGCTTCAAGAACGGCACCGACGGTGACGTCAGGATCGCGGTCGACGCAATCAAGGCCGCCTCGGCTCCGCACCATTTCCTTTCGGTGACCAAGGGCGGCCATTCAGCGATCGTGCACACCGCCGGCAACGAGGATTGCCACATCATTCTGCGCGGCGGGAAGACGCCCAACTACGACGCCGCGAATGTCGATGCGACCTGCAAGGAGCTCGCCGCCGCGGGTCTGGCGGCGAAGCTGATGATCGACTGCTCGCACGCCAACAGCCAGCGCCGGCACGAGCGGCAGCCGGAGGTCGCGCGCGACGTCGCAGCGCAGATCGCAGGCGGGGACAACCGGATCTTCGGTGCGATGCTCGAGAGCCATCTGAATGCCGGCCGCCAGGACCTCACGCCCGACAAGCCGCTTCTCTACGGCGTGTCGATCACGGATGCCTGCATCGGGTGGGACACGACCGTCGAGGTGCTGAAGACGCTTGCCGACGCGGTGCGCGCCCGGCGCTTGAAGCGCGCTGACGACGCGTAGCAGTGCGCCGCGCGTATCTCGCCCCGATGACGCCGGGTGCCGCGATCCGCGCCACGTCGACCGCGCATCATCCTGGCCGCGTGAAGCGCACTTAGCCATGCCCACGGAAATCGAGCTCAAGCTCGCGATCGACCCACCGGCCATGCCCGCGCTCCTGCGCCATCCCGCGGTGAAGGCGGTGCGGCGCTCGCGGATGCGCACGGCGCGTGTCGTCAGCGTCTACTACGACACCCCGGACTCCCTGCTGGCGGCGGAAGGCATCGCACTGCGCGTGCGCCGCGTCGGTCGGCACTGGGTGCAGACGATCAAGGGCCCCGCCGAACCCGACGCCGGCGCCGGCCTCCACACCCGCCCCGAATACGAGTGGCCGTTGTCGAATGCGGCGCTCGATCCGGCGCTGCTCTCCGCGACGCCGTGGCGGAAACTGATCGCGAAGGCGGGCAAGCGCGGCGGGCTCGCCCGCCGATTCGCGACCGACTTCGAGCGACGGACGATTCCGCTCCGCTTCCCCGACGGAACGCTGGCATTGCTCTGTGTCGATCGGGGAGAGATTCGGGCATCGCACGAGGGTCGGACGCGCCGCACGGTGATCGCCGAGGTCGAGATCGAGCTCGAGTCTGGCGCCGCCGCGAATCTGTTCGGCCTCGCCCTCGCGCTGGCCGCCGATCTTCCGCTCGCGGTGATGACGGTCAGCAAGGCCGAGCGCGGTCATGCGTTGCGCGCCGGACGGCCTGATCTGTACGTGGCACCGGTCAAGGCCCCGGGCGTGGCGCTCGCCCAGGATGTGCGCCTGGTCGACGCGCTGTCGCAGCTCACGCGCGGGTGCCTGCAGCAGATCGCTGCCAATGCCGCGGGGCTGATCGAGGACGACGACCCGGAATGGGTCCACCAGATGCGGATCGGGACGCGCCGTCTGCGCTCGTGCCTTGCGCTCGTCGCGCCCCTGGCCCCATCGGCCGCGCTCGACTTCATGGTGTCCGAGGTCAGGTGGCTCGCCGGTGTGTTGGGATCCGCGCGCGACTGGGACGTATTCCTGCGCGAGACGCTGCCCCCGCTGGCGGCCGGCCTCGCGGCCGACGCCCCGATCGCCGCGGCGTTGAAGCGAATGCGCGCGCGTGCCCTGTCCCGCGGCCGCGCGGCACGTGCCGCCGCCCGCGACGCCGTCGCGTCGCCGCGCTTTCACCGCCTGGTGCTCGCAGGCGGCCTCCTCTGTGCCACGCCGCGCTTCGGAACGCAGGACGCCGTGGCAGAACCCGGGGTAACCGAAGCGCTGGCGGGCCGCGCGGACGCTTTCTCCGTCGATCTGCTCGAACGGCGGCACCGCAAACTGCACGTGCGGGCGGCCGCGCTCGTCCGGGGCACGGCGGACGAGCGGCACGCGGTGCGGATCGCCGCGAAACGGCTCCGCTACATCGCCGAGTTCTTCGCGCCGCTCTTTGCGCGCAAGCGTGTCAAGGCCTATCTGAAGGCGCTGACCGCGCTGCAGGATGTGCTCGGGCGCCTCAACGACATCGCGACGGCGCTCGCGCTCGCGAGCGAGACGGGCGCGTCCACGACGGACATCGCCGCGGGCGCGGTACGCGGCTGGATCGCGGCGCAGGCCGCGGCGCTCGAACCCGATCTCGTGGCCGCATGGCAGCAATTCGCCGCGGCGCAGCCCTTCTGGGATCGACGCTAGAATCAACGCGTGGACGGCGCGTCGTCGCCATCGACCACCGGCAACCCGAACAGGCAGATCACCATGCTCGAATCGGCCGAAATCGGTCACCGGATATCGAAACCGGTGTTCGCAAGAGAGGAACCGAAGCTGCGCGAGGCGCTGCTCAACGCGCAATGGGACCTCAGCCAGTCCGGCCGCGGCCCCGTGCTGCTGATCATTTCCGGGGTCGAGGCCGGCGGGCGCGGCGAAACCGCGAACAAGCTGGTGGAATGGATGGACCCGCGGCACATTCGCGTGATGGCCTTCGGGCCGCGGACGCCGGAGGAGGCTCTCCGTCCTCTCGCGTGGCGCTACTGGCGCGCCATGCCGGCAAAGGGTCGGGTCGGCATCTTCATGAACGCGTGGTACGCCGACATGTTCGCCGAGAGCTTTCGCGGAAAGTCCGACGAGGACGCGCTTTCCGCGCGGCTGGCCGCGATCCGCCGGCAGGAGCGCATGCTGGCCGACGAGGGCCTGGTGCTGCTCAAGTTCTGGATCCACTTGCCGAAGGCGGCGCAGAAGGCTCGGCTCAAGAAGCTCGATCGCGACCCGCGCACGACCTGGCGCGTGACGCGCGACGACTGGGCGCGCTATCGGCTGTACACGCGGTCGCACGACCTGTGGGAACGCGCGCTGCGGGAGACATCCACCGGCGAGGCCCCCTGGTTCGTCATCGATGGGGCCGACGAGAGATACCGGCTGCTCGCGGTCGGACGCATTCTGCTGGAGGCGATGCAGCGCACGCTGGCTGCGCGCGGGAAGGCGCTGCCGCAGCACGCGTTGACGCCCAACGCGCCGGCGGTCATCGACAACGTCAAGCTCATTCGCGACCTCGATCTATCCAAGCGCCTGCCCGCACCGAAATACGCGACGGAGCTGGAGCGCTACCAGGGCAAGCTCGCGAAGCTGACGCGTCACAAGCGCTTCGCCCGCCATTCGCTGGTACTCGTCTTCGAGGGCACCGATGCCGCGGGCAAGGGCGGCGCGATCCGCCGGGTCACCGCCGCGCTCGACGCGCGTCAGTACGAGACGGTCCCGATCGCGGCGCCGACCGACGAGGAGCGCGCGCACCCGTACCTGTGGCGGTTCTGGCGCCACGTACCACCCCGCGGCGGCATCGCGATCTTCGACCGCTCGTGGTACGGCCGGCTCCTGGTCGAGCGGGTCGAAGGCTACTGCGGCGCGAGCGACTGGATGCGCGCCTACGACGAGATCAACCAGTTCGAGGAACAGCTCGTCGCCGCGGGCGCCGTCGTCGTCAAGTTCTGGCTGCAGATCAGCCGTGCGGAGCAGCTGCGCCGATTCCGGGAGCGCGAGAAGACGTCGTTCAAGCGCTTCAAGATCACCGCCGACGATTGGCGCAACCGGAAGAAATGGGACGCCTACGAAGTCGCCGTCTGCGACGTCGTCGATCGCACGAGCACGGAGATCGCGCCGTGGACGCTGATCGAAGCGGAGGAGAAGCAGTACGCGCGGGTGAAAGTGCTGCGGACGATCGCCCGCCGGCTCGGGGATGCGCTTGGCTGATGGCGGCGCGGCGCTTGCGGCGAGCGGAGCATCCGCGCTGCGCGCGTCGTCGTTCGCAAGCCCCTTCTGGCTGCCAGGAGGACACAGTCAGACGATCTGGCCGTATCTGCTGCCACGCCGGGAATTGCGCTTTCGCCGCGAGCGGGTCGCCACGCCCGACGGCGATTTCTGGGACTTCGACTGGGTCGACGGCGACGACCCCGCGTCGGCATCGCCGCTCGTCATCCTGCTGCACGGACTCGAGGGCGGTTCCGACTCGCATTACGCGCGGGCGCTGATGGCGGAGGTCATCGCGCGCGGCTGGCGCGGCGTGATCCCGCATTTTCGCGGCTGCGGGGGCGAACCCAATCGCAGGCCGCGGGCGTACCATTCCGGCGACTACGAGGAGGCCGCGGCGATGCTCGCCGCCGTCCGCGCGCGCATTCCTGCGCCGACCGTCGCGTACGCTGTCGGCGTCTCGGTCGGCGGCTCGGTGCTGCTCAACTGGCTGGGCCGCCAGGGCCGCGCCGCGCGCGTCAGGGCTGCGGGCGGCCGCAGCGGTGTCGACGCCGCTCGACCTGACGGCGGCGGGCTACGCAATCGACCGTGGCGCCAACCGGATCTATGCGTGGCACTTCCTGCAGACGCTGAAGCCGAAGAGCATCGCGATGGCGCGCCGCTTTCCGGGACTGCTGGATGCGGCGGCGATCCGGCGCGCGCGGACGATGTACGCGTTCGACGACGTGGTCACGGCGCCATTGCACGGCTTCGCCGGCGCCGATGATTACTGGCGGCGCGCGTCGTCGAAGCCATGGCTTGCGCACGTCGCGCTGCCCACGCTGGTGATCAACGCGCAGAACGATCCGTTCGTGCCCGCCCAATCGCTGCCGCGCGCCGCCGAGGCGAGCGTGGATATCGTGCTCGAGCAACCCCGGGCGGGCGGCCACGTCGGCTTCCTCATCGGACCGTTTCCGGGCCGCCTCGGTTGGCTGCCGTGCCGCCTGCTAGACTTCTTCGCCGGCCATCGCTGATTGCCGGATTCCGCTTTGTCCATCCATGACTCGCCTACCCATGAATCTTCCTCCGGAAATCTTCAAGGCCTACGACATCCGCGGCATCGTCGGCAAGACGCTGACGCCGCCGATCGTCAGCGCGATCGGGCAGGCGCTGGGCACGCTCGCGCAGGAGCGTGGCCGCGACACGCTCGTCATCGGCCGTGACGGTCGACTCTCCGGTCCCGCGCTCGTGAGCGCGCTGGCCGAAGGCATCCAGGCGTCCGGCGCGAACGTCATCGATGTCGGAATGGTGGCGACGCCGATGACCTATTTCGCCGCCCATCATCTCGGCACCCAGTCGAGCGTGATGGTCACGGGCAGCCACAATCCGCCCGACTACAACGGGCTCAAGATGGTGGTCGCCGGCGACACGCTGTCCGGCGCCGAGATCCAGGCGCTGCGCGAGCGGATCACCGCCGGCCGGATCCGGAGCGGACGGGGAACGCGACGCAGCGAGGACATCGCGGCGGCGTATGTCGAGCGCATCGTCGGCGATATCCGGCTCGCCCGGCCGATGAAGATCGCCGTCGATTGCGGCAATGGCGTCGCCGGAGCCTATGCACCGGCGCTCTTCCGGCGCCTCGGCTGCGAGGTCACCGAGATGTTCTGCGACGTCGACGGGACCTTTCCGAACCACCATCCCGATCCGTCGAAACCGGAGAACCTCGCCGACCTCATCGCGGTGCTCGGCCGCGGAGAGCACGAGCTCGGCCTCGCGTTCGACGGCGACGGCGACCGGCTGGGCGTGGTCACCCGCGACGGCCACGTGATCTATCCGGACCGGCAGCTGATGCTCTTCGCCGCGGACGTGCTCGGCCGCGTGCCCGGCGCCACCGTCATCTACGACGTCAAGTCGACGCGCAATCTCGGTCCGTGGATCGCGCGCCACGGCGGCCGTCCGCTGCTGTGGAAGACCGGCCATTCGCTGATCAAGGGCAAGATGAAGGAGGTCGGTGCCGCGCTCGCGGGCGAGATGAGCGGCCACACGTTCTTCAAGGAGCGCTGGTACGGCTTCGACGACGGCCTCTACGCCGGCGCCCGCCTGCTGGAGATCGTCTCCCGCCACGACAACCCGTCGGCCGTGCTCGACGCGCTGCCGGACGCGGTGTCGACGCCCGAGACTCAACGTCGCCTGCGCCGAAGGCGAGCACCACGCGCTGGTCGCGAAGCTCGGCGAGACCGCCGAGTTCCCGGGCGCGACCGATGTGATCCGCATCGACGGCCTGCGGGTCGAATATCCGGACGGCTTCGGCCTCGCGCGCGGGTCCAACACGACACCGGTGGTCGTGCTTCGCTTCGAGGCCGACAACACCGCGGCGCTGGAGCGGATCAAGGCCGAGTTCCGCCGCGTGCTGTCCGCGGCGAAACCGGGAATCGTGCTGCCGTTCTGAAGATCAGGCGGACGGCTCGGCGCCGCCGGAGCCATTGCAGCGTCAGGATCGTGCCGACCCCGGCGAGTCCGACGACGTCGGCGGCCGGTGCCGGGTAGACGAGCAGCAGCCCGCAGACGATGAGTGCCCAGCGCTCGACCTGGTTACAGGCGGACAACAGCCACTTCTGCGTGCCCGCGGCCAGGGCGCCGATGCCGATGCACGCCGTGAATGCAATCCACGCAACGTGAACCCATGATCCGTCCTTCGGCATCTTGAGCAGCAGCCCGACGCCGTCGGGATCGAGGACAAACACGAACGGCACAACGAACGCCGGCAGCGTGTATTTCCACGACTGCAGCGTCGTCCGGTACGGGTCGCCGCCGGTGATCGCCGCGGCCGCGAACGGCGACAGCGCGGTCGGTGGCGACACCTCGGAGAGGACCGCGTAGTAGAAGATGAACATGTGCGCGGCGAAGTCGGGCACGCCGAGCTTGGTGAGCGCCGGCGCGGCGATCACCGCACAGATGATGTAGCTCGCCGTCACCGGCACGGCGAGACCGATGACCCAGACGATCAGCGCCGTATACAGCGCGGTCAGGAACAGGCTGCCACCCGCATAGGCGATGACGATCGCGCTGAACTTGAGGCCGAGACCCGTCTTCGCGACGACGCCGACGATGATACCGGCGGCAGCGCAGGTGGCGGCGACGTTCAGCATCTGGCCCGAACCGTCGCGCAGCGCATCGACGACCTTGCGCCACCCCATCGCCGTCTCGCGACGCAGAAACGACACCGCGAACGTGACGACGGTCGCCCAGAAGACCGCGAGCATCGGCGAGAAGCCCCAGATCATGAACGCGACGATCGCGATCAGCGACACGAAGTGATACCAATACCGCTTCGTCAGCAATGCGAGCTGCCCCTCGACGGTGGCCGCCACGTCCGGCAATCCGAACTTGCGGGTGTCGAGCTCGACCATCAGGAACAGCGACAGGTAGTAGAGAAGTGTCGGGACCGTCGCCATCAGCAATACGTCGAGATAGCTGATCTTCAGGAACTCGGCGATCAGGAATGCGGCGGCGCCCAATACCGGCGGCGAGATGATCGCGCCCAGACCCCCGGCCGCGAGCAGGCCCCCCGCGGCTTCCTTCCCGTAGCCGGCGCGCTTGAGCATCGGGTACGCGACCGAGCCGATCGTCACCGTCGTCGCGACGCCGGAGCCGGACGGACCGCCCAGCAGGAAGGACGCCAGCACGACCGTGCGCCCGGCGCCGCTGTGGCGACTTCCCATCGCCGCGAAGCTCCAGTCGAGATAGAACTTGCCGGCGCCCGAGTGCTGCAGGAAAGCGCCGTAGATCGTGAACAGGATGATGAGCGACGACGACACGTCGACGGCAGTGCCGAAGATGCCTTCGAGGGTCTGGTACATGAACCCCGAGAGGCTGGAGACGTCGTAGCCGCGGTGGGTCCACTGTCCCGGCAGCCACGGGCCGAGGAAGCCGTACGCAAGGAACAGCGAGATCACGAACAGCAGGATCCAGCCCGACGTCCGCCGCACCGCCTCCAGCACGAGCAGCACGAAGGCGACGCCGAAGAAGACGTCGGCGTCGTTCGGCAGCGTGTTCCGATCCCAGATGTCGTCGCCACCCGCCAGGAGGTAGACGATGGTCGCCACGCCGAGCGTGGCGCAGACGACGTCCCACCACATCAGCCGGTTGCGGTAACGGGCGGCGATCGGGAAGAGCAGGAAGACGAGCAGCAGTGTCCACCCGACATGGACGGGACGCAGGATCTGCGCGGGAACGATGGCGACGGCGGCGTAGAGGTGGAAGAGCGACATGCCGACGAGCAGCAGGGTCGCGAAGTGCGCAAGCCAGCCGCGATACCGGCTGGTGGCACCCTCCTCCTCCTCGATGTACGCAGCCGCGCGCTGCAGGCGCTCGTCGTCAATCGTCTCGGTCGCGTCGGCGCGGTTTTCCTGCCTTGGGGGGGCCGCCATCGTGCGCTCCGGGAACGGTGCGGGCCGTTGGGCGGCGCGCAGGGTGCGTGGAACGTGTCCGTCAGATCACGTGATCGATCGACGTACGAGCTCTCACTTGACCTTGATGCCCTGCTCGTCGAGGTACTTCTTCGCGCCCGGGTGAAACGGGATCGGCGAGCCGAGGGGCTGGCTCTTGAGTTCGATGTTCTGCGCCTCCTTGTGCACGGCGACGATCTCGGCCTTCTTCTCGAACAGCGTCTTGACGATGTTGTACGCCATCTGATCGCTCATCTTGTCATTGGTGACCAGGATGTTCCAGACGTCGACCTCGGAATTGGCCTTGTCCTGCCCCGCGTAGGAGCCGGCCGGGATGACGCTTTTCACGTAGAGCGGCCCGTACTTCTTGTTCATCGCGTCGACCGCCTCGTCGTGGTCGATCAGCTTGATCTTGATGCCGGGCGTGGCGGCAAGATCGGTGACCGCCGCCGTGGGCACGCCACCGACCCAGAAGAAGGCGTCGATCTTCCGGTCCTTGATGGCGTTGACCGACTCGGCCGCACCGAGCCGCTCCTGTTTGATGTCCTTCTTGCCGTCGATGCCTACCGCCTCAAGCACGCGCATGGCCATGATTTCCGTGCCGCTACCGGCCGAGCCCGTCGACACCCGCTTGCCCTTGAGGTCGGACAGCTTGCTGATGCCCGTGCCTTCGATGGTCACCACGTGCATCTTGTTGGGATAGAGCACCATCAGCGTACGGACGTTGACTTTGTTGTCCTTGAACTTGTCGAGGCCCTCGTACGCTTCCCATCCGGCATCCGCCATCGAGAAGGCGACCTCGGACTTGCCGGCGTTGATGAGCTTCAGGTTGTCGACGGAGCCGCCGGTGACTTCAGCGGTCGCCTGCAGGCCGGGAACGTACTTCGACAGGATGTTGGCCATGCCGCCGCCCATTGGGTAATAGACGCCGCCGGTGCCGCCCGTCGTGATCGAGATACGGCTCTGCTGCTGGGCGTAGGCGGGCAGCGACAGTGCCATGGCGGCGGCGGCCGACGCGATCGTTGCGAGACGCGACATGGATGTACGCAGGTAGTGCATCGAGTCCTCCAGAGTGATTGGGATGGCCAGATTCCAGCGCGGTCGACGGGAGCAATCGTCAGGTCAACCCGGTTCAAGCCAATTCTAATCGAAAGGCAATCGCGGACGCGGTCAACCCGCGCCCGCAAGATCCGGCCGCGGCGCCTTCCTCTCGAGCACACTGACCCGCGTCGGGAACGCCCCGAGCTTGCGATCGAGGAAGTAGTTGCGCAGCGTGCGCCCGATCGTCCGGAATGCGAGCTCCTCCCACGGAATCTCCTCTTCGTGGAACAGCCGGACCTCGAGACTTTCGGGCCCTGGACCGAAATCGAGATCGACGAGCCGCGCGCGAAACATCATGTAGATCTGGCTGATGTGGGGCAGGCTGATCATCGTGTAAAGCTCGCCGACCTCGACCCGCGCGCTCGCTTCCTCGAGCGTCTCGCGCACCGCGCCCGCGATCACCGTCTCGCCGTTCTCGAGGAATCCGGCCGGCAGAGTCCACAAGCCGTGCCGCGGCTCGATCGCGCGCCGGCACAGCAGCACCTGGCCCTCCCACTCGGGCAGGCAGCCGACGACGACCTTCGGGTTCTGGTAGTGAATCGTGCCGCAGGCACCGCAGACGAAGCGTGGCAGGTTGTCGCCGTCGGGGACGCGCAGTTCGATGCGGTCCGACCCGCAGGCGCTGCAGAACTTGATTGGCACCGACATGGCGTTGCGCACCGTGGAGGGATCCGCTGCCGTCACCGCCACCGGTCCGTCATTTTGCTACGATACGCGATCCTTGGATAACACGCCGCGCGCGTCTCGCGCGCTGGACCCGCGACATGGCCAACCGCACACTGCTTCCGGACGTCGTCCACCGCTACCTCGGCACGGTCGTCGCCCGCGAGTCGCCGGTCCAGCAGCGACTGCGTCGGGAGACCGCCGCGCTGCCCGACGGCGGCATGCAGATCGGCGCCGACCAGGGCGTGCTGCTTGCTTTCCTGGTCCGGCTGATCGGCGCGCGCCGCGCCGTGGAGATCGGCACGTTCACCGGCTACAGCGCGCTCGCGGTCGCCGCCGCGTTGCCCGCGGACGGACGGCTTGTCTGCTGTGACGTGAGCGACGAGTGGACGGCGATCGCGCGTCGCTACTGGGCCGAAGCCGGGGTCGCCGACCGGATCGAGCTGCACCTGCGGCCCGCGCAGGAAACGCTGGCGCTGCTGCTGAAAGGGGGGGCCGCGGGCTCGTTCGACTTCGCGTTCATCGATGCCGACAAGACGGGCTACGACGGCTATTACGAGGCCTGCCTCGGGTTGCTGCGCACGGGCGGGCTGGTCGCGATCGACAACGTGCTGTGGGGCGGCAGCGTCGCCGATCCGGCCGACGAACGGCCGGACACGGTCGCGCTGCGCAAGCTCACGGCGAAGATCCGTGACGATCCACGCGTCGACGCATGCGTGCTCAGCGTCGGTGACGGCGTACTGATCGCAAGGAAGCTGTGACGGTCGGACGGGGCTAGGCGCGGATGAACTGCTCACGGTAGTACCTGAGCTCGGCGATCGACTCGTAGACGTCGGCCAGCGCCTCGTGCTTGCCCTCCTTGGGCACACCTTTCATCAGGTCGGGCTTCCAGCGCCGGGCAAGCTCCTTCAACGTCGAAACGTCAAGGTTGCGGTAGTGGAAGTAATCCTCGAGCGCCGGCATCCAGCGCGCGAGGAAGCGGCGGTCCTGACAGATCGAATTGCCGCACATCGGCGACGCCTTCGCTGGAACGTGTTCCTGCAGGAACGCCAGCGCGAGACCTTCGACGGCCGCCTCGTCCTGGATCGACGCCTTGACCTTGGCGATCAGCCCCGAGCGGCCGTGCGTACCCTGATTCCAGGCGTCCATGCCCCCCAGGACCTCGTCGCTCTGGCGGACGACCCACACCGGCGCTTCGGCGACGGTCGCGAGATCGCTGTCGGTGACGACCAGCGCGACCTCGATGATCCGGTCGGTGTCCGGCTTCAATCCGGTCATTTCCATGTCGATCCAGATCAGGCGGCTGGCGTCTTGGGGCATCGGGAATTCGCGTAAAATGGTTTGCGCATTTTCGCACACTCGCGCTGCGCCGCTGGCGGCGCCGCCTTTTCGACGTTGAGCCCGTTCGCCTTCACCCTCGTCTTCGTCGCTGCGTTCGCGATCTCGCTCGCGCTAAGGCTCTGGCTTGTCCGGCGACACATCGCGCATGTCACCGCGCACCGCGATGAGGTGCCCGGCGCGTTTGCCGACCGCATCGGCTTGCCCGCACACCGCAAGGCAGCCGACTATACGGTCGCGCGCACGCGCCTCGGCGTCGCCGAAACGCTGGTCGAGGCCATGGTGCTCGTCGCCCTGACGCTGGGGGGTGGCCTCGCCGTGCTGGTAGCCTGGACCGACGTCCTGCCATTCGGCGTTCTCGGTCGCGACCTCGCGCTGATCGTCGCCGTCGCAGTGATCTCGGGTCTCGTTGGCCTGCCGTTTTCGTACCGGCAGACGTTCGGCATCGAGGCGAAATTCGGCTTCAACCGGACAACACGCGCACTTTGGGCGATGGACCTGGTCAAGGGTATCCTGGTCGCGGCCGCGCTCGGCCTGCCGTTCGCGGCGCTGGTGCTGTGGCTGATGCGCGCCGCCGGACCGCTGTGGTGGATCTGGGCGTGGGCGGTATGGATCGCGTTCCAGTTCCTGCTGCTGGCGCTCTATCCGACAGTAATCGCTCCGCTGTTCAACAAGTTCTCGCCGTTGCCGGCAGGCTCGGCGCGCGACGCGATCGAGGCGCTGCTGCTGCGCTGCGGCTTCCAGAATCGCGGCCTCTTCGTCATGGACGGATCGCGCCGGTCGAGTCATGGCAACGCGTTCTTCACCGGCTTCGGGCGCGCGAAGCGAATCGTCTTCTTCGACACCCTGCTCGAGCGGCTCGCGCCCGACGAGATCGAGGCCGTGCTCGCGCACGAGCTCGGCCACTTCCGACTGAAGCATGTGCTGAAGCGAATGCTCTGGATGGCGGTCTTTTCGCTGGCGTTCCTTGCGCTGCTCGCCTGGCTCGCCGCGTCCCCCTGGTTCTACGAGGGGCTGGGCGTACCGCCTGCGCCGGACCGGCCCGGCGTGGCGCTGATCCTGTTCTTCCTCGTCCTGCCGGTGTTCACGTTCGTGCTCGCGCCGCTCTCCTCGCTTTACTCGCGACGGCACGAGTTCGAGGCGGATGCGTTTGCCGCCAAGAACGCGTCGGCGCGATCGCTGGTGCGTGCGCTGGCGAAGCTGTACGAGGACAACGCCGCAACGCTCACGCCGGACCCGCTCTACTCGGCGTTCCACGATTCGCATCCGCCCGCCGCGGCCCGCATCGCGCGCCTCGAGGCAACGTGACGCATCTCGCGCGAAGGAGGCCACCCGTGCCCCGACTGATTCCGATTGCCCTCGCGGCTGCAATGCTCGCCAGCCTTGATGCGGCGGTGGCGCAAACGGCGCAGGCGCCGTTCGCCGCCGGCGACGCCAAGAAAGGCAAGACGCTGGTCGACCGCGACTGCATTGCCTGCCATGCGCAGCGATTCGCCGGCGATCCCGACCAGATGTACCTGCGTTCCGACCACCGGGTGAAGACGCCAGCGCAGCTGCTCGCTCAGGTGCAGGAATGCAACACGAATCTCGGCAAAGGCTACTTTCCCGAAGAGGAGGAACACATCGCTGCCTACCTCAACCTCGAGTTCTACAAGTTCAAGCCATGACGGGCGCCGACGGCCGGCTGCTCGCGCTCGCCGCAATGCACTGCCAACCCGGCGCGCCCCGGCTTGCGGACGACGAACTGCGTACGCAGCTCGCAAGCATGCCGGGCTGGCAACACGTCGGCGACCGGGTCGAGAAGACCTTCCGCTTTGCCGATTATCACGCGACGATCGCCTTCGTAAACGCGGTCGCGGCGATCGCCCACCGCGAGGACCACCATCCCGACCTGGGCGTGCATTTCGACCGCTGCATCGTGGCCTGGTCGACGCACACCGCCGGAGGCGTCACGCTGAACGACTGCATCTGCGCCGCCAAAGTGGAATCGATCGGCGCGTGAGGCGGACAGCGCACCTCGACCACCGCCCAGGCGCAGCGCTCGAGGACGGCCTCGTCACTGCGAGCCGCCGCCGCCACTACGCGGTGCTGCTCGACACGGGCGAGACGCAGGAGTGCCTGCTCAAGGGCCGGAGCACGATGCTGGCCTGCGGCGACCGCGTGCGGGTCGCGCGCGCTGCGGGCGGCGCTTCGATCGAAGCGGTCCTGCCGCGCACCGCGCTGTTTTTCCGCTCCGACACGTTCAAGGAAAAGCTGATCGCGGCGAACGTCACGCAGGTCATCGGCGTCGTCGCACCGGACCTCGGGGTCGACGAGGAGCTCGTCAACCGCTGGATCGTCGCCGCGGAGGCTCAGAGCTGCCGCTTCGTGCTCGTCGCGAACAAGTCCGACAAGCCGGACTTCGCCGGTCTCCTCGCGCGCCTCGCGCCATTCGCCGCGCTGGGGTACACGGTCGTACCGATGGCGGCGAAGCTCGACGTCGCCCCGCTGCTGCCGCTGCTTCGCGGGGAGCGGACCGTGCTGGTCGGACAATCGGGCATGGGAAAGTCGACGATCCTGAACGCGATCGCGCCACACGCAATGGCGAAGACCGCCGAGATTTCCGAGGCACTATACACCGGACGGCACACGACATCGCAGTCGACGCTGTACACCTTGCCCGCCGCCAGCGGCGGTGGGTGGATCGTCGATTCGCCGGGACTCAAAGTATTCGGCCTCGCCCATCTCGCGCCGGAGGCGATCCCCGATGCGTTCGTCGAGATTCGCCCGCTGCTCGGCCGTTGCCGTTTTCGCGACTGCCGGCACGATCGTGAGCCGGGGTGTGCGGTGTGGCAGGCAGTCGAGGCGGGAACGGTTGCGGCGCATCGCGTCGCGCTGATGCGGCGACTCGTCGCCGAGAGTCATGCGGCGCGCGCACCGGGGCGATGAGGCCACGTCACCGGTCTTGCCGGGGGCGATACGTGACGATGGGAGAGACCTGGCCCCTCGGGCCAATTGGTCCACCGTGTTGCCGGCTACGTGAGTGTTGCGCCCAGTTGCTTCTCGTCAATCCACTGCGAAAATGCGGATCGGACGTGTTCTGGGCCCGACGCTGCGGCTAGGCGGGCACGGAAATTGGTGTCCGAAAACGCTACGGCCACCAGCGCCAGCAATTGCAGGTGTCGAGCGTTGGCGCCATCGGCGGGGACGAGAATGACGAAAAGGTCGGACACCCGTTTCCCATCGGGCGCGGCGAAGGCGATTGGAGCCTTCATGCGCACGTAGACCGTCACCGGTTCAACAATTCCAACGATGCGTGCGTGCGGGATGGCGAAGCCGTTGCCGACGGCGGTCGACGCCGCCTCTTCCCGACGCCAGAGCGCGCGGAAGACCGGCGGCGCGCTCAGATGCCGCGAGCGCTCGATCGTGGCGCTTACCGCACGCAGCGCGTCCCACCGGTTGGGAACGTCGAGATCGAGTTCGACTTCCTGCGGGCGCAGCCATTGGGTTACGGTGTCCATAGGTTCTTGATCGCCGACGTTGTTCACGTCTGCGGCCATTGACAGATGGCCGCATGGATCTCGGCGCCGTCGACGCACATGCGCAGGCACTCGCGAAGCGCGTTGTCGCAAAACATCTCGGCAGCCTGGGCGAGAAGCAGCAGGTGCGTGTCCGTGGCCTGCCGTGGCACCAGAAGAACAAGCATGTCGCTTACCGGTTTGCCATCCGGCGCATCGAACAAGATCGCACATTTCATGCGGACAAAGGCGGCGATCGCGTGCGACAGGCCCTTCACACGCGCATGCGGGATCGCGACCCCGAGACCAAGTGCGGTGGACCCGACCTCTTCGCGCTCGACGAGCCTTGCGTGCACGTCCCGGTCGCGCAATCCGTGACGCGCGGCGATGAATCGCGCCACTTCCTCCATCGCGCGCCCCTTGGTCGGCACGTCAAGATCGAAAAGGATGTCGTCGGGCGTCAGGATCTCAGCGACGGCATTGCGCGCCGCGCGCTCGGCCGCGCCGGCGTGAAGCGATGGCTGCGCCGCACGTCCGGTTATGTCGGTGTGAAGCCATGTCGAGGTATCCGTCGTTGCGGGGTGACCCGATGTCAGCATGGTTGACTCCCGAAGACCGTTGAACCTACGTCGGAAGCGTAACGCGCCCCGCGTAAACATCGTGTCAGGTTCGAGGCATCGTCTATAAAAACGGTGCAAATAAATGACGCGTTGCCGCACCATGCGCCGCAGTCAAGTTCTGCAGGCACTTGGTCGCACGCCGTAAACCTTTCTTGTGCCGAACCGCTCAAGAATGCCGCCACCTTCCTTGGTGGCCAGCCGAGCCAACACCGGGGACATTGCTCGGCTTCTTTATGCCAGCTTTTTGCTGAGCCCCGCGGACTTTTGCGAAGTCTTGATGTCGTTCGAATTATCGTTGCGGGCTGTCGGCTGCAACTGCGCTCGAGTATGCGCATTTCCGCGAACCAGTTCGTCACGGAACGTCCGGAAGACGTTCTGACCGGGACCGCGCCGGCCCCGCATCGGATCCGCGGACCGGCGCATCAGCGAGGACACGCGCATGCGATGACGGGCGCGGCCATTTGTCGCAGTGGCAAACCTCGCGAGACGCGCGCACCGAACTCCGGATTTCTTTACGGGTTCTTTACACGTTGCCGCGGTTTTTGGTCGCCATCTTTATTTGCGGGCCGCTAAAGTGGTTCCGAGGAGAGACATATGAATAGTTACGAGATCGTGCTGTTGATTCGCTCGCTGTTCGTGGTGGGAATGATCGGTCTGCTGGTCGTTGCAGGAGCGCTGATTGCCCGCCGCGAGAGGCGCCGCGCTGCAACGCCCGCCCTCCGACGCTCCGACTACGCCGAGGCAGCGGTCCGATTCGGCACAACGCCGCCATCGGGGTCGATCGGGGCGGGTGGAGGTGGACGAATCCGACGCTTCGGGCTCGGAATTCAAACGCGCGCGGCCTGATGCGATCGAAATTCCAAGGTTCTTGACGGCTATCAACACGCGTCCGAAGGTGAAGCGTAACGTCGCTTCCTATGCGTCATGCGGCACCCGGGGAAAGGAGAACGTAATGGATTTCGTTTTCATTGGCCTGATCGTCGGCTTTTTCGCCTTGTCGGCAGGATTGATCCGATTCTGCGCAAGGCTGATGGGCAAGGGGGGCCGTCCATGAACTGGGTCTATTGGCTGAGCGGCGCCGCCGCGCTCGTCATTTTTGTCTACCTGATTGTTGCACTGTTCAAGCCGGAGATCTTCGAATGAACACCTCGGGATGGCTGCAACTGGGACTCTACGTTGTCGTCCTGCTGCTGCTCGCAAAGCCGCTCGGCACGTATATGGCCGCAGTCTACGAAGGCCGCGCGGGATTAGCGCAGCGGATCGGCGGGCCGCTCGAGCGCCTGATCTACCGCGGCGCGGGCGTCGATCCTGCGCGGGAGATGGGGTGGATCGAGTACGCGCTGGCGATGCTCTGGTTCAACCTTCTCGGTGCGCTGGTCGTCTACGCCATTCAGCGTACGCAGCAATGGCTGCCGCTCAACCCGCAGGCGATGGCTGCGGTGAGCCCGGACTCGGCGTTCAACACGGCGACCAGCTTCGCAACCAATACCAACTGGCAGGGCTACGGCGGCGAGTCGACGATGAGCTATCTCACGCAGATGCTCGCGCTCGCCGTGCAGAATTTCGTCTCGGCGGCCACCGGGATGGCCGTGCTCGTCGCGCTGATTCGCGGCTTCATCCGCAAGGAGGCGCACAGCATCGGCAACTTCTGGACCGATCTTGTCCGTTCCACCGTCTACATCCTCCTGCCGCTGGCGATCGTTCTGTCGTTGGTGCTGGTAAGCCAGGGCGTCCCGCAGACGTTCGACAAGTACGCCACCGCGACACTCGTCCAGCCGGTGACCTACGACAATCCGAAGAACGGACCCGACGGACAGCCGCTGAAGGACGAGAAGGGCAACCCGGTCACCGAGAAGGCGACCGCGACCGAACAGACGCTTCCGCTGGGGCCCGCGGCGTCGCAGATCGCGATCAAGCAGCTCGGCACCAACGGCGGCGGCTTCTACAACGTCAATTCGTCGCATCCGTTCGAGAATCCGACGCCGCTCGCGAACTTTCTCGAAGTGTTGTCGATCCTCCTGATCGGCGCGGCGCTCTGCTATATGTTCGGCAGGATGATCGGCGACACGCGCCAAGGCTGGGCGCTGCTCGCGGCGATGACGCTCATCTTCGTCCCGCTCCTCGTCGCCGTCTACATCGGCGAGGGCGTGGGCAACCCGGTCCTTACCGGGCTCGGCGCGGACCAGGTCGCAACCGCGACCAATCCCGGCGGCAACATGGAGGGCAAGGAAGTACGCTTCGGCGTCGCCAATTCCGCGCTGTGGGCGGTCGCCACCACCTCGGCGTCGAACGGTTCGGTCAACGCGATGCACGATTCGTTCATGCCGCTCTCCGGGATGGTCCCGATGTGGCTGATGCAGCTTGGCGAAGTGGTCTTCGGCGGTGTCGGCTCTGGGCTCTACGGGATGATCATGTTCGCGATCGTCGCCGTGTTCATCGCCGGCCTGATGATCGGCCGCACGCCTGAGTACCTCGGCAAGAAGCTCGGCGCCTTCGAGATCAAGATGGCCTCGATCGCGATCCTGCTCCCGCCGCTGCTCGTCCTGTGCGGCGCGGCGATTGCCGTCATGGCGGACGCCGGCAAGGCCGGGGTCGCCAACCCCGCCGAGCACGGGTTCTCGGAAATCCTGTACGCATTCTCGTCGGCAAGCAACAACAACGGCAGCGCGTTCGCCGGGCTTTCGGCCAACACGCCGTTCTACAACACGGCACTCGGCATCTGCATGCTGTTCGCGCGCTACTGGCTCGCCATTCCGGTGCTGGCGCTGGCCGGCGCATTCGCCGCCGCGAAGCGGGTTCCTGCAACGGCAGGGACGCTGCCGACACATACGCCGCTGTTCGTGTTCGTGCTCATCAGCGTCGTCATCACCGTGGGCGCATTGACGTTCGTTCCGGCGCTCGCGCTCGGCCCGGTTGTCGAGCACCTGCTCATCTACGCCGGCAACTGACCGGTCGCCACTCCTCGAGGAATCGACATGACAACTCTAGTCGCCAAACAGACCGCGCTGTCGTGGTTCGTCGGTCGCGACGCGATGAAGGCAGCGCTCGTCGACAGCTTCCGACGGCTGACGCCCCGCTACCAGTGGCGCAATCCGGTGATGTTCGTCGTCTATATCGGCAGCATTCTGACGACGATCCTCTGGATCCAGGCGCTGACCGGAAAAGGCGAGGCGCCTGCCGGCTTCATCCTGGCCGTCACGCTGTGGCTGTGGGTGACGCTGCTGTTCGCCAACTTCGCCGAGGCGATCGCCGAGGGCCGCAGCAAGGCGCAGGCGGCCTCGCTCAAGAGCGCGCGCAAGGATACGCTCGCGAAGAAGCTCGCCAAGCCGCAGCGCGACGCCGCCCGGACGTCGACGCCCTCCGCGAAGCTGCGCAAGGGTGACATCGTGCTGGTGGAGCAGGGCGACCTTGTACCGGGGGATGGCGAAGTCATCGAGGGGGTGGCCTCGATCAACGAGAGCGCGATCACCGGCGAGAGTGCGCCCGTGATCCGCGCCGCGGGCAGCGACTTCAACACGGTGACCGGCGGCACGCTCGTGCTTTCGGACTGGATCGTCGTCCGCATCAACGTCAATCCGGGCGAAGCGTTCCTCGACCGGATGATCGGGATGGTGGAAGGCGCCAAGCGGCAGAAGACCCCGAACGAGATCGCGCTGACGATCCTGCTGGTCGCGATGACGCTCGTCTTCCTGCTGGCGACGGTAACGCTGCTGCCCTACTCGCTGTACAGCGTCGAAGTCGCCAAGGCGGGCACACCGGTAACGATCACCGTGTTGGTCGCATTGCTCGTCTGCCTGATTCCGACGACGATCGGTGGCCTGCTCTCGGCGATCGGGGTGGCGGGGATGGGCCGGATGATGCGGGCCAACGTCATCGCCACGTCGGGCCGTGCGGTCGAGGCGGCAGGCGACTGCGATGTGCTGCTGCTCGACAAGACGGGGACCATCACCCACGGCAATCGGCAGGCATCGTCCCTCCATCCGGTTTCCGGCGTCTCGCCGCAACAGCTCGCCGAGGCCACGCTGCTGGCATCACTCGGCGACGAGACGCCCGAAGGAAAGAGCATCGTGTCGCTGGTCAAGCGGGCGTTCGGGCTCGTCGCGCCGCCGCTCGAACCCGGCCAGTTCACGATCATCCCGTTTTCGGCGCAGACCCGCATGAGCGGAGTCACCTATCGGGGTCGTGAGCTGCGCAAGGGTGCGATCGATGCGATCGGCAGTTGGATCACTCCGCAGGGAGGCACGCTCGATTCGGAGACCAAGGCGCGGGTCGACGAGGTGGGGCGGCGCGGCGCCACGCCACTCGTGGTCGCCGAAGGGCGGCACGTGCTCGGCGTGATCGAGCTGAAGGACATCGTCAAGACGCACATCAAGGAGCGCTTCGCGGAGCTGCGCCGGATGGGCATCAAGACGATCATGATCACCGGCGACAACAAGCTCACCGCCGCGTCGATCGCCGCCGAGGCCGGGGTCGACGATTTTCTCGCCGAGGTCACACCAGAAGCGAAGCTGAAGCTGATCCGTGACACGCAGGCGCAGGGCAAGCTCGTCGCGATGACCGGCGACGGCACCAACGACGCGCCCGCGCTGGCGCAAGCCGATGTGGCGGTCGTGATGAACAGCGGGACCCAGGCGGCGAAGGAAGCCGGCAACATGGTCGACCTCGATTCGAATCCGACCAAGCTGATCGAGATCGTCGAGATCGGCAAGCAGTTGTTGATGACGCGCGGCGCGCTGACGACGTTCTCGATCGCCAACGATGTCGCCAAGTACTTCGCCATCATTCCCGCGGCGTTCGCAAGCACCTATCCGGTGCTCGACGCGCTCAACGTGATGAAACTGGCAACACCCGCGAGCGCGATCCTGTCGGCGGTAATCTTCAATGCACTCATCATCCCGGCGCTGATCCCCCTGGCGTTGAAGGGCGTCAAGTATCGTCCGGTTGGTGCGGGCCCGATTCTGCGGCGGAACATGCTGATCTACGGCGTCGGCGGCGTGCTGCTACCGTTCGTTGGCATCAAGCTGATCGACATGCTGCTGGTCGTCCTGAACCTCGCGTAAGCCAAGGAGAAGGATCATGTTCGGACAATTCCTCCCGGCACTGCGGATGCTCGTCGTGCTGTCGTTACTGACGGGCGTCGTCTACCCGTATCTCGTCACCGGTATTGCCCAGCTCGCGTTTCCGAGGACCGCCAACGGCAGCCTGATTTCCGGGGATGGCAAAGTCGTGGGTTCGACGCTGATCGGTCAGCCGTTCGACGACCCGAAGTACTTCTGGAGCCGGCCGTCGGCGACCTCACCACACGCCTACAACGCCGGCGCCTCGAGCGGATCCAACCAGGGGCCCCGCAACCCGGCGCTGGCCGACGCGGTCAAGGATCGCATCAAGGCGCTGCGCGACGCCGATCCCGACAGCAAGGCGCCCGTGCCGGTCGATCTGGTCACGGCGTCCGGCAGCGGGCTCGATCCGGACATCAGCGTCGCGGCGGCTCTGTACCAGGTGCATCGTGTCGCCAAGGCGCGAGGCATGGCCGAGGACAAGGTACGCGCACTCGTCAGCGAAAGCACGCTGGGGCGCACATTCGGGCTCCTCGGCGAACCGCGCGTGAACGTGCTCAATCTGAACCTGGCGCTCGATCGCTCGGCACGCTGAAAGGGTGCGAACGCTCGGCGCGAAAGCGCCGGATCGTGTCGCGCCGTCCGGCGCGCTCACACGTGTTGCCCATACCGGCGCTTACGGCGCCGGTGGCTACTTTTGCGCGGCGTTTATGCCGCGACACACCCTTTTTGCCAAATCTTTGCGCGACACGCCGTATGGTTGGTCGTATGGCCTTCAGGGAGCGCCTGAGCGCTGGTCGCCAGCCGACTTCGGCGCAGTCGTGGTCGCGGACGTACCAATGCGAGGGTATGAGCTATTGGCGCTGGCTCCTGTTCTCGGCGATTGCGCGCCTCGAGCGGAGAGAAGATCTGTATTTGCGAATCCCGAAAGCGAATACGATCCGACGTGACGTGACGGTGCAGGTCTGCCCCGATGAAGATCCTCTCATGTCAGGTAAGGTCTCTCATGCGGCGCGCGGGCGGCACGCCGCATTGGGCCATCCCAATATTGCGGGTCGCCACGGCTCGCAAGGAATTCGCATGAACAGTCGAATCCTCGATTTCCTGGCGGGCATGGACGTGATCCTCGACCTGGATGTTGCCGCGCGGAAACAGGCCCTCGAAGCGATTGCGATGCGGATGGCCGCCGTGAACGGCCTGAACTCCGAGGCGGTGTTTCATGCATTGTGGCGGCGCGAGCAGGCAGCTTCGACGGCCATCGGGCGCGGCGTTGCGCTACCTCATGCGCGCGTTGGCAGCATCAATCAGCCCATGCTTCTGCTCGCACGCACCAGGCAGCCGATTCCCTTCGGCGCACCGGACGGACAGCCTGTATCGATACTCCTCACCATCGTCGTCCCGGAGCAGGCGAACGACGATCATCTGCAGATCCTCGCGTTAGTGACCGAACGGTTGTCGAGCAAGGTGCTACGTGCCCGGCTGCGGATGGCCACGAGTCCGGCCGCGGTCAGACAGTTGTTTCGGAAGACCTAATCCCCGAGCTTGCGCATCGGAACCGTTTCTCCGGGGCGCTCGGTCTTCCACCTTGATTCGCTTATCGCACGTTCCCGAGCGTAACGGCAGCACACGCAGTCTGAAACGCATGCCGCACAGCGAGCCGAAGGGCAACATGGCGCAAGCGATGAAGGCTGTCGTGTTCGAATGCTGCACTCCGATCTGCCAGCCC
The DNA here is from genome assembly GCA_963783525.1 of uncultured beta proteobacterium. Classification (GTDB taxonomy): domain Bacteria; phylum Pseudomonadota; class Gammaproteobacteria; order Burkholderiales; family Casimicrobiaceae; genus CAIWHR01. Next base: position 91,101 of record CAWAOF010000002.1, on the reverse strand, counting down.
TCTCCGACAAAGTGCCTGGTTGACGGGTGGTGTCCCCATTGCCGGGCTGCTCGACTGCATCGGGTCCAAGAGGCGATTGCAGATGCTGGCGCAGGCGACGGGTCCGGGAAAGTGCTGATCGTGGATTGATCCCGTCTTGTCTGACTCTCGTCGCGGCACCCGAGGGTTTGGATTACTTGACTGATACAGCAGCGTGGGAAACCTGACGGAGTTGCTCACCGTTATCTTCGTCGGCCTGCTGACGACATCGTCGTCCATGGTGGGGGCCGCGATCGGCCTCTACGCGCCGATGTCGAAGCGGGTGCTCGCGTGCATCCTCGCCTTCGCGGCAGGGTCGCTGTTGAGCGCCCTTGCCATCGAACTTGCGTTCAAGGGGGCGATGGAACTCCATCACCAGGGGTTCGATGCCCGCGCGGCATGGGAGTTCATTGCCGGCGGATTCGCGTGCGGTGCCATCGTATATTACGCCGCGTCGCTGTTCCTGGAAAAAAGGGGCGCTGCCGTCCGGAGGCCCACCCAGTTCCGCGAATATGCTCTGGCCCGAAAGCACGAGCAGACGAAGGCGTTGATCGACCTGCTGGCGAGGTGCGATCTGTTGCGCCACCTTCCGGCGGAAGCGATCGAACAGATCTTGCCGAGCGTACGGAATCACCGGTTGAACGCCGGGGAGGTGCTGTTTCGCGCGGGGGACCCCGCCGATGCACTGTACATCGTCGCACGCGGATCGGTGGAAGTCGTCGCCGATTCGGCTGGTGGCGCCGAGACAGCAGGCGCGGCAATCGCCGAGCTTGGACCGGGCACGGCGTTCGGGGAGATGGGGCTGATCAGCGGCGGCGCAAGAACCGCCACGATCCGGACCGTAACGAAGGCCGAATTGCTGGAAATCGGACGTGAGGATTTCAATGCCCTGATCGCAGCGGATCCGATCATGGCACGGGCGGTCCAACGTCTCAGCCACGAGCGGGCCATTCGCAACCTGAGTTCTGGCGGGTCCGATGCCTCGACGTGGGCAAGGGTCGCAAGCCAGAGTCTCGACCACATCAGTCGCGCGGAGGCGAACAAGCTGCTGCGCGAAGCGGGACACGGGGCGGGCATCGCGATCGTGCTGGGGAACATCCTGGACACGATTCCCGGTTGCCTCGTCATAGGCGCAACGTTCGACGGCCTCGCCAATCTCTCGCTCACGCTCATGCTCGGAATGTTCCTCGGCGGCATACCCGAAGCCGCGGCCAGCGCCGCCATGTTGACAAGGGCCGGCTACAGGGCGAAGGTCATTTTTGCGTTGTGGGCAACGGTCCTGCTGGCCGGGATGGTGGCTGCCGGGCTCGGGAAGGTACTTATCGGAACGTCCGAATCGCTCGCGGCCGTGTTCTGTGAAGCCGTTGCCGGCGGCGCGGTTCTCGCGCTCGTCGCGCACGCGATGATCCCGGAGGCGATCCATGAAGGGGGTTCGCTGGTCGTGCTCCCGACGGTGGCGGGATTTCTGTTCGCCCTGTACCTGGCGTTAAGCGCAGCACTGGTTTGACCGCCCGAACCTGCGCGGCGCTTGCTACACTTGGCCTCTGTCCCCTGTTGGCCAGGCATGCATAACGAGCGCCCCGATCCCGACCAGCTCTTGGCGGAAGTCAAGGCGCAGGAAGCCGCGGCAAAGCGCGGGCGCCTGCGCATCTATTTCGGCGCATCGGCCGGTGTCGGCAAGACCTACGCGATGCTCGCGGCAGCCCGATCGTTGCGCAACGACGGCCGGGATGTCGTCGTCGGGGTCGTCGAGACCCACGGGCGCAAGGAAACGGAAGCGCTGCTGCAGGACCTCGAGACCCTGCCCCTGGCCGAAATCGAATACCAGGGCCGGAAGCTTCGCGAGTTCGATCTCGATGCAGCGCTCAAGCGTCGCCCGGCCCTGATCCTGGTCGACGAGCTCGCCCACACCAACGTCGCCGGCTCGCGTCACCCGAAACGGTGGCAGGACATCGAGGAGCTGCTGGCCAGCAGGATCGACGTCTTCACGACGCTCAACGTGCAGCACCTCGAGAGCCTGAACGATGTCGTCGGCGGCATCACCGGCATCACGGTCTGGGAGACCGTTCCGGATACCTTCTTCGACGACGCCGACGAAGTGATGCTGGTCGACATTCCGGCCGACGATCTGCTCGCCCGCCTGGCCGCCGGCAAGGTCTACGTTCCCGAACAGATCGAGCGCGCGGCGCGCAATTTCTTCCGCAAGGGCAACCTGATGGCGTTGCGCGAGCTTGCGCTCCGCCGCACCGCCGATCGCGTCGAGGACGACGTCCAGGCGTACCGGTCGGACAAGGCCATCGAGCGCGTCTGGAAGACCGAGGCCTCGTTGCTGTGCTGCATCGGGCACCGCCGCGGAAGCGACGACCTCGTGCGCAGTACGGCGCGCCTCGCCACCCAGCTGGGCGTCGAGTGGACCGCCGTCTACGTCGAAACACCAACCCTGCAGCGGTTGCCTGCGTCGGAACGAGAGCGGATCCTGCGTACGGTGAAACTCGCCCAGGAACTGGGCGCGACGACCGCGATCCTGTCGGGCGAGGACGACGCGGCGCTCGTCGTCGAGTACGCGCGGACACATAATTGCTCGAAGGTCGTCTTCGGGCGCAGTGACCGGACCCACCCCTGGCCCTGGGGCCGTGGCTTGGCGCAGCGGGTGGCCAAGCTCGCGCCCGATGTCGATCTGATCGAGATCGGCCGCGGCGAAGCGGGGACGCCCGACAGGCCCGCAGCGGGCACGGACACCTCAGAGCCGGACGACCCGCGGCGCGATGCCAAGCGACTCCGGTACCTTTGGGCACTCTCCGCGTGCGCTTTCACCACGATCGCCGCGACCGCCCTGCTACCCTACTTCGACCTAGCCAACATCGTGATGCTGTTCCTGCTGACCGTCGTCCTGGTCGCGCAGAAATTCGGGCGCGGCCCCGCGATCCTGGCGGCCTTTGTCAGCGTGGCGGCGTTCGATTTCTTCTGCGTGCCACCGCGTCTTTCGTTCGCGGTGAGCGACGTGCAGTACCTGCTGACCTTTGTCGTGATGCTTGCCGTCGCGCTCATCATCGGTCAGATGACTGCGGGTCTTCGGTACCAGGCGCGAATCGCATCCTATCGCGAGGAGCGCGCCCGCGCTCTCTACGAATTCGCCCGCGACCTGTCGAGTCTGCTCGAGACGCAGCCGGTCGTCGATACCGCCGCCCGCGCCATCGCGCAGACATTCCGTGGGGACGCGGCCGTGCTGGTTCCCGACGAGCGCGAGCAACTCGCCGTGCGCAACAAGGGCGGCGAGGCGCTCGCGGTGGACGTCGGCGCCGCGCAGTGGGCCTACGACAAGGCCCAGCCCGCCGGCCTCGGCACGGATACCCTTGCCGGCAGCCCGTTCCTGTACCTGCCGCTGCGCGCGCCGATGCGCACGCGGGGCGTGCTGGCGATCAAGCCCGCGAACCGGCGCGTCCTGCTCGTGCCCGAGCAGAAGCGGCAGCTCGACACCTTCGCTGCGCTGGCCGCGATCGCGCTCGAGCGCGTACATTACGTCGAGGTGGCCCAGCAGGCGCTGATTCAGATGGAGTCGGAGCGGCTGCGCAACTCGCTGCTCTCCGCGCTTTCGCACGATCTGCGGACCCCGCTCGCCGCATTGGTCGGGCTGGCCGAGTCGCTCGCGATGACCACGCCTGCGCCATCCGGGACGCAACTCGAAACCACGCAAGCCATTGCCGAGGAAGCTCGCCGGATGAACGCGCTCGTCAACAACCTGCTCGACATGGCGCGCATCCAGAGCGGCGAAGTGAGGCTTCGCCGGCAGTGGCTGCCGTTCGAGGAAGTCGTGGGCAGCGCGCTCAAGTCGGCGCAATCCGCGCTCGCCCACCATCGCGTGGAGGTCGCGCTCGGCCGCGATCTGCCGCTCGTCGAGCTCGATGCAACGCTTATCGAACGCGTGCTCCACAACATTCTGGAGAATGCCGGAAAGTACACGCCCGCCGGCACGATCATCCATCTGGCTGCCGAGGTGGCCGGCAGTGATCTGCTGGTGTCGATCAGCGACAACGGACCCGGCTTGCCCAAGGGCCAGGAAGAAGCCATCTTCGAAAAGTTCGTCCGTGGAACGCGCGAGTCGGCGACACCGGGCGTCGGCCTCGGGCTCGCGATCAGTCGCGCGATCGTCGAGGCGCATCGCGGCAAGATCTGGGCGGAGAACAATCCGGCGGGCGGTGCCCGCTTCTGCTTCACGCTGCCGCTGGGAACACCTCCCGCGGCGCCGCACGAGGAAGCCCCGAGCGAGCAACCGTCGTAGTCACCGATACCCCATGGCCCCCACGTCGCCCATTGCCCTGCTGGTCGAGGACGAACGCCAGATCCGGCGCTTCGTCCGCACCGCCATGGAGGCCGAAGGCTGGCACGTTGCCGAGGCCGATACGCTGAAACAAGGCCTGATCGACGCCGGAACCCGCAAGCCGGACCTGGTGATCCTCGACCTCGGCCTTCCCGACGGCAACGGCATCGATTTCATCCACGCTTTCCGCGGCTGGTCGTCGACCCCGGTGATCGTGCTGTCGGCGCGGGCCGACGAGAACGACAAGATCGCGGCCCTCGACGCCGGCGCGGACGACTACCTGACGAAGCCGTTCGGCGTCGGCGAGCTGCTCGCCCGTGTTCGCGCGACGTTGCGCCGACAGACACCGCCGACGGCAGGTAGCGACGGCGTCTTCCGGTTCGGTGATGTCGAGGTCGACCAGGCCAATCGCATCGTGCGCAAGGCGGGCGCAGATCCTGCATCTGACGCCGATCGAATACCGCCTGCTCACGCTGCTGATCGGCAACGCCGGCAAGGTACTGACGCATCGCCACCTGCTGCGCGAAGTGTGGGGCCCGAGCTTCGTCGAGAGCAATCACTATGTCCGCATCTACGTCGGCCACCTGCGGCAGAAGCTCGAGGCCGACCCGGCGCAGCCACGCCACATCCTGACCGAAACCGGGATCGGCTATCGCTTTCAGCCGTAACGTCGCATCGACGTTCCACGAACAACAACAAGAACAACGCGATTGCCCTACCCCATGCGGAAGACCATCAAGCGCTCGCACGGGCGCCTCGCGACACTGACGCTGTCCGCGCTGGGCGTCGTCTACGGCGACATCGGCACGAGCCCACTGTACGCGCTCAAGGAGGTGTTCGGCGGCGCGCATCATCCGGTGCCGATCGACGAGCGGAACGTCCTCGGCATCCTGTCGCTCGTGTTCTGGGCGTTGATGGTCGTCGTCTCGATCAAATACATCGTCTTCATCATGCGCGCGAACAACAAGGGCGAAGGTGGCATCATGGCGCTGATGGCCCTGGTCCTGCGTGGCGAGCACGACCCGGCACGCGCGCGCGTCCTGATGCTGATGGGGCTGTTCGGCGCCGCACTGTTCTACGGCGACGGGTTGATCACACCAGCGATTTCGGTGCTCTCCGCGGTCGAGGGTCTCGAAGTCGCAACACCTGCGTTCAAACACTTACGTCATACCGATCACGCTGATCGTCGTGCTCGCGCTGTTCGTCGTTCAGAAGCGCGGCACCGGGAGCGTGGGCGCACTGTTCGGCCCGATCATGATCGTCTGGTTCGTCACGCTGGCTGTGCTGGGCGCGATCGGCATCGCCCGGGCGCCGCAGGTTCTGGCCGCGCTCAATCCGCTTTACGCGATCGGCTTCCTTGCCACCCACGGCGCGCTCGGCTTCTTCGCCCTCGGCGCGGTCGTGCTCGTGGTCACCGGCGCCGAGGCGCTCTACGCGGACATGGGGCACTTCGGCAGCAGGCCGGTGCGCCTCGCCTGGTCTGCTCTCGTTCTGCCCGCCCTCGCGCTCAACTATTTCGGCCAGGGGGCATTGTTGATCGACGACCCCGGGGCCGTGGCCAACCCGTTCTACCTGCTCGCTCCGGCGTGGGCGCTCTATCCCCTCGTCGCGCTGGCAACGATGGCCACGATCATTGCATCGCAGGCGGTCATCTCCGGCGCATTCTCGATCACGCAGCAGGCAATGCAACTGGGTTACGTTCCGCGGATGGAGGTGCAGCACACGTCGAGCCGTGAAATCGGCCAGATCTACCTGCCCGGGATCAATCGCACGCTGCTCGCCGGCGTCGTCGCGCTGGTGCTTGGCTTCGGATCCTCGACCAGCCTCGCGGCGGCGTATGGAATCGCGGTCACCGGCACCATGGCGATCACGACGGTGCTGGCGTTCGTCGTGGCGCGCAGGATGTGGCATTGGAATCTTCCCGCCAGCATCGCGCTCTTCGGCGCATTTCTGTTGATCGATGTCGGATTCTTCAGCGCGAACATCGTCAAGATCGTCGACGGTGGCTGGTTTCCGCTTGGCGTTCGGCCTCAGCGTGTTCGTCCTGATGTCGACATGGAAGCTCGGCCGGGAGCTACTTTACAAGCGCATCACCGCCGACTCGATTCCGCTGCAGGATTTCGTGAAGAGCGCATCGCTGGAATGCACGACCGTCCCCGGCACCGCGGTGTTCATGACCGCCAACCCCGACGCAGTCCCGCACGCGCTGCTGCACAGCATCAAGCATTACAAGAGCCTGCACGAGCGGGTCGTGCTGCTCACCGCGATCACGCTCGACGTGCCGCACGTGCCGCCCGCGCAGCACGTCGTTGTCGAATCGATCGACACGCAATTCCACAGGGTCAAGGTCTTCTTCGGCTTCATGGACGATCCGGAGTTGCCGGAGGTGCTCGAGTGGTGCGCCGAGCAAGGGCTGCGCCTCGACATGATGGACACGTCGTTCTTTCTCGGCCGCGAGTCGCTCGTCCCGACGCCGGGCGCCGACATGGCGCTGTGGCGCGAGAAGCTGTTCGTCGCGATGTACAGAAATGCCGGAAGTGTCGCGAGCTACTTCCGCCTGCCGCCGAATCGCGTGGTCGAGCTGGGCTCGCAGGTCGTCCTGTGAGGGCCCGCGTGCGCGTGCGAATGCGCTCTATGGCGCCCAGTTCGCCAGCGTGAGCAGCAGCATCAGCAGCAGCCAGAGGACGAGCGCGCGCCAGACCAGCCCGACGGCGCTCGGCAGCAGGTCGGCGTCCGGCTCGTCGCCGAGTCCGAGCTCGGGGCGGAAGTCGGGCTCCGCGCCAGCCACCGGCAGCGCCCCTCCGAGGAGCACCCCCAGTGCGCCGCCGCCGGTGGCGAGCACGATCCCCTCGTGCTCGCCCCCTTCCTGCGCGGCCCACGCTTTCGCCTGCGTGCGCCAGCAGAAGGCGGCGTCCTCGAAATCGCCGACGATCGCGAACGAGAGCGCGGTGAGCCGCACGGGCACCCAGTCGAGAAGCCAGAGCAGCGCCCGGGCGGGGCCGCCGAAAATCGCGCGTCCCTGCGCGATCGGCGTCGTGTCGGTGCCACTCGCGTCGGCGTGCCACTCGTCCGCGAGCAGTGCCGCCGTCCGGTAGAGCAACGCTCCGGCCGGCCCTGGGAGAAGCGTGAACCAGAACAGCGTGGCGAATACCTGGCGGTAGGAATCCATCAGGCCACGCTCGATCGCGAGCTTTGCGATCTCGCTGCTCGACAGCTCGGTGGTCACGCCCCCGCGCCACGCGGCGAGCGCGCGGCGGGCACGATTGAGGTCCCCCGAGCGCAGCGCCTCCTGGATATTGGCAAAGACGTGGCTGAAGCGGCGGAAGCCCATCAGCAGGTAGAGCACCGCGACGTTCCACGCGAGACCGAGGAACGGGTGCACCGCGACGAGCGCGAAGTACACGGCGATGGCGACGACCACCGGCGGCAGGAGCGCGACCAGCGTCGCGATCGTGCCTTGCTGCGCCGTGCCGCCGTTCAGTCGCCGCTCGACCGCGCGCGCGTAATGGACGAACTGCTGCTCGAGCGCCGCGCGCCAGCGAAACGCCCGCCACTGCTCGAGGCCAAGCGCCGCGAGGACGGCGATGATGTTCATCCGCAGGTACCCGGCCTCAGGTCTTCAACGCCTCGAGATCGCGAAACTGCTCGAGCGCCTCCGGGTTGGCGAGGGCCTCGATGTTCTTGACCTCGAGCCCGTGGACGATGTCGCGCACGGCGAGCTCGACGATCTTGTTGCTCTTCGTCCGCGGAATGTCGGTCACCTGCAGCACCTTGGCCGGCACGTGCCGTGGCGTCGTGTTGGCGCGGATATGCTGCTTGATCCGGTCGACGAGCGCCGGATCGAGCGTCATGCCGTCCTGCAGACGCACGAACAGGATCACCCGCACGTCGCCGACTTCGCCCGGCGGCCAGTCCTGGCCGATCACGAGGCTTTCGACGACCTCCGGGAGCTGCTCGACCTGACGGTAGATCTCGGCGGTGCCGATACGCACGCCGCCGGGATTCAGCGTGGCGTCGGAACGTCCATGGAAGATCAGTCCGCCGTGCTCGGTCAGCTCGACATAGTCGCCATGGCACCACACGCCCGGGAAGCGCTCGAAGTATGTGGCGCGGTATTTCGCATCGCCGGGGTCGTTCCAGAAGCGGACGGGCATCGACGGGAACGGCGCCGTGCACACGAGCTCGCCCTTGGTCTGGGTTCCGGCCGGAACCGGCTGTCCGTTCTCGTCGTACACGTCGACCTGCATCCCGAGGCCGCGGCACTGCAGCTCCCCGCGCCAGACCGGCAGCGTCGGGCAGCCAAGCGCGAAGCAGGACACGATGTCGGTGCCTCCGGCGATCGACGACAGGCAGAGGTCCTCCTTCACGCATTGGTAGACGTAGTCGAAGCTCTCGGGCGCGAGCGGGCTGCCGGTCGAGAACACCGTTCGCAGATGGGCGAGCCCGAAATCCTTGCACGGCACGACACCGATCTTCTTCGCGTGGTCTATGTACTTGGCCGAGGTTCCGAAGTGCGTGACCTTCTCGGCCTCGGCGAAGTCCCACAGCACCTTGCCGCGATCGATGAACGGCGACCCGTCGTAGAGCGCCAGCGTCGCGCCTGCGGCCAGCCCCGACGCGAGCCAGTTCCACATCATCCAGCCGCAGGTCGTGAAGTAGAACAGGCGGTCACCCGCCTTCAGATCGCCGTGCAGCAGGTGTTCCTTGACATGCTGCAGCAGCGTGCCGCCGGCGCCATGGACGAGACACTTGGGCACTCCTGTCGTTCCCGACGAGAAGAGGATGTAGACCGGGTGGTCGAACGGCAGCCGGGCATACTCGATCCGGCCCGGAGCATGCGGCGCGAGAAAGGCATCCCACGCCACGGCGCCGCGAATCGGTCCGACGGGCTGCCCACCGTGCCCGGACGCCGCGAGGTAGGGAATCACGACGACGTGCTCGACCGTGGGGAGCCGCGCGACGATCTGCGCGACCTTGTCGCCGACGGCGAGCGCCTTCCCGTTGTACCAGTAACCGTCGACCACGAAGAGGATGCGCGGCGCGATCTGGTCGAAGCGGTCGAGCACGCCATCGACACCGAAATCCGGCGAGCACGACGACCAGACCGCGCCCAGGCTCGTCGCGCCGAGCATCGCGATGATCGTCTCCGGCACGTTCGCGACGTAGGCCGCGACCCGATCACCCGCGACCACGCCGCGCGCCTTCAGCGCGGCGGCGACCCGCGAGGCACCGGCGACGAGCTCGGCATGCGAGACGCGGCGGCCGAGCTTGTCCTCGCCACGAAAGACGAGTGCGTCGCGCGTGTCATCGCCCGCGTGCCGGGCGAGCAGGTTTTCGGCAAAGTTCAAGCGCGCGTCGGGAAACCAGCGCGCCCCCGGCATTCTCGTCGGGTCGACCAACGTGCGCCCGCCACGCGTGCCGATGATGGCTGCATAGTCCCACACGGCGCGCCAGAACGCCTCGCGCTCGTCGTTGCTCCACCGCCAAAGCGCCGCATAGTCGGCGTAGGACTTGCCGTTCGCTGCCGACACGCGGCGCACGAACTCGGTGAGGTTCGCCCGCGCGATGCGGTCCTTGGGCGGCTGCCAGAGCAATGCGGCAGTCGTCATCGCGATTTTCCCGGGGTTCCGGAGGCAACCGGAGCGCGCGGCCCCGTCAACTCTGGATCAGCAGCCGGGGCGTGTTCCAGCGCGTGGAGCGGCGCCGCGACTGACTCCGGAAGCGGGACGCTGCGACCGCTCCCGAGATCGATCCAGACCATCTTCGCCGCGCCTTCGGCGTATTTCCTGCCATTCATCCGGATCTCGTAGTAGCTGCCGACGCTCGAGCGTCCCGGATCTCCAAGATACATCCGGACCTCCACCTCGCCGGGATACACGAGGGGTTCGAGAAACGTGCAGCTCGCATTGACGATCACCGGACCGGTCCGATCGTATGGCTCGCCCTCCGTCTGAAGGCCGTAAACCCACTCGATCCGCGCCTGCTCGAGGTAGCGAAAATACACGGTGCTGTTGACGTGACCCAGAGAGTCCATGTCGCCCCAGCGGATCGCCTGGCGCGACGTGTGGACAAGCATCCGGCGCCTGTGCGTCATGCCCGTCCCTGCGTGGCCACCGCCTCGGCAGCGGACGGCGGCACCGATCCCGCACCCGGCGGCCGCGCCGAAGGCGATCCGGTCCGCCGCATCGCAGCCGCGGTCAGCTCCGCGATGTCGCGCACGGCGATCTCGCTCTCCTTGCCCAGCGCCGAGACGCCGTCGGCCATCATCACCGCGCAATACGGACACGCGGTCGCGATGACCCTGGGCGCGTGCGGCAATGCCTGCTCGACACGCGTGATGTTGATGCGCTTGCCGATCGACTCCTCCATCCACATCCTCGCTCCACCGGCGCCGCAGCACATCGCTTTCTCGCGCGCGAGCGCGAACTCCAGTGGCGCATCGCGTGCGACGTCGCGCAGCACCCGGCGCGGCGCCTCGAATTCGCCGTTGTGCCGGCCCAGGTAACAAGGCTCATGATAGATGACGCGCTCGGCGGAGGGCTCGAGGCGGATGCGCCCCTCGGCAACGAGGCGGGCGATGAGCTGCGTGTGGTGGAGCACCTCCCACTTGCCGCCGAACGCCGGGTATTCGTTCTTCAGCGAATTGAATGCATGCGGATCGCAGGTGACGATCCGCGTGACGCCCAGCCCGTTCAACGTTGCGACGAGCGTCGTCGCCAGCTGCTGGAAGAGCATCTCGTTGCCCGCGCGCCGGACGCACTCGCCGGTCGAGGTCTCGGCAGCGCCGAGGATCCCGAACTTCACGCCCGCCTGCTGCAGGATCTCGACGAACGCGCGTGCCACCCGTTGGCCCCGGGGGTCGTACGACTCGGCCGATCCGACGTAATAGAGGTAGTCGAGCGCGCGCACCTTGTCCGGCGTGTCGACGACGGCGACACCCAAGCCCGCCGCCCAGTCGGCGCGGGCGCCCGCCGGCAATCCCCACGGATTGCTCTGCGATTCGTAGGCCTCGAACACCGCCTTCAGCTCGTGCGGGAACTCGCCGTCCATCAGCACCCGGTGCTGGCGCATCCGGAAGAACCGCGGGAGGTGCTCGAGCTCGATCGGGCACGCGGCTTCGCAATAGCCGCAGGTCGTGCACGCCCACAGCGTGTCCTCGCCGATGACCCCGCCGACGAGCGAAGGCAGCGCGTCGTTCGCCGCGTCGGCGGCGATGATGACTTCGCGCTTGTCCAGCAGATGCCGCTTCAGACTGTCGTTGACCCATTTCATCGACAGCGGCTTGCCCGTGAGAAACGTCGGGCACGCATCCTTGCAGCGCCCGCATTCGGTGCAGGTGAACGCGTCGAGACCCTCCTTCCAGGTGAGATCCTTGGCCGTCCGCACGCCGACCTGCATCGACTCGGCGTCCGCGTCGTCGGCCATCATCTTCTCCAGATCGACGAATGGCACGGCATGCGCCGGCCGCCCGCGGTGGAAGAAGAGCGCCGGCAATGCGGTCACGATGTGGAAGTGCTCGCCGGTGGGCAGGAGCACGAGGAATGCGAAAACGACGATGAGCTGGGTCCAGTAGCTCAGGTGATAGCCGACTGCGAGCGCCGTCGGCGAGAGTCCGGAAAGCGCTGCCGCGATGCGGCTGCCGGCGAACGCGTAGTCGCGCTCGTGGGCGATGCCGGGGTCGGCCGCCGCGAACAGCGCGAAGCGAAAGCCATCGAAGGCGAGGTCGGTGATCATGATCGCGAGAATCAGCGACAGGACTAGGAGCGCCTCGCGGTTCGCCTCCAATCGCACCGGCTTTTGCACATAGCGTCGCCAGAACGCATAGCCGAGCGCGATCAGCACCGCGATCTCGACCGCGTCCTTGAGCGCAGAGAACCATCCGCCGGCGACGCCCGGATAGACGAAAGGCTCGTGGTAGCCGATGACGATCAGCTGCAGCTTCCGTGCGAGCAACGCCATGAAGCCCAGGAAGATCACCGCGTGCATGAGGCCGGGCTTCCAGTCCCGGCGAATCATGCGGGACTGCAAGAGACCGTTGGTCACGACTGCCATCAGCCGCCGCCGGGATTGTCCCAGCGGACTTCCGGCGCGAGGCTCGCCACGATGGAAAGCTTGCGCGCGGCGAGATAGCCGAATCCCGCGAATGCGACGAGCATCAGCAGCGTAATCCCGATCGGGCTCATCGGCGGGTCTGGTCGTTGCAGGCAAGCGACGTGCCACCAGCGTACGACGCTCCGGAGGCCTCCGCATTATACAATTCGGTCCTCCGACGCGCGCCGCAACGAGGACCCCGATCGTGCAACGCGAAGTGATGGAATTCGATGTCGTCATCGTCGGCGCAGGTCCGGCCGGACTCGCCGCCGCGATCCGCATCCGCCAGCGTGCGGCGGAATCCGGCACCGACGTGAGCGTCGCCGTGCTGGAAAAAGGGTCCGAGCCCGGGGCGCACATCCTCTCCGGCGCCGTGATGGATCCGCGGGCGCTGACCGAGCTCTTTCCGGACTGGAAAGAGCGCGGCGCACCGCTCGCGACGCCGGTCTCCGAGGACCGCTTCTATCTCCTCACGAAGTCGAAGGCAATCTACAACCCGCACTGGCTGCTGCCCGACTGCTTCATCAACGACGGCTGCTACATCGTCAGCCTCGGCAACGTCGTCCGCTGGCTCGGACAGCAGGCCGAGGCGCACGGCGTCGAGGTATTCGCTGGCTTCGCGGGCGCCGAGGTCCTCTACGACGACGCCGGGCGCCGTCCGCGGTGTGGCAACCGGCGACATGGGCGTTGGCAGGAACGGCGAGCCCACCGCCAATTTCCAGGCCGGTGTCGAGGTCGTGGGCAAGTACACGCTGTTCGCGGAGGGCGCGCGCGGCCACCTCGGCAAGCAGGTGATTGCGCATTACCGTCTCGACGACGGTCGCGATCCCCCGACGTGGGGCATCGGCATCAAGGAGTTGTGGGAGATCGACGCCGCGAAGCACGTGCCCGGGCTCGTGCTGCACAGCGCGGGCTGGCCGCTCGACAATGCGACCTACGGCGGCGGCTTCATGTATCACCTGGAGAACCGGCAGGTTTCGGTGGGACTGGTCGTCGGGTTGGGTTATACCAATCCGTGGCTCGAACCCTTCCAGGAGTTTCAGCGCTACAAGACCCATCCGGCGCTGCGGGCATTCCTGGAGGGCGGCAAGCGGATCGCGTACGGGGCGCGCGCGATCAACGCGAGCGGCCTGCAGTCATTGCCGAAGCTCGTGTTTCCGGGTGGTGCGCTCGTCGGCTGCGACGCCGGCTTCCTGAACGCCCCGCGCATCAAGGGTTCGCATGCCGCGATCAAGTCGGGGATGCTGGCCGGCGACGCCGCGTTCGAGGCGGTGGCGGGCGGGCGCGCGCACGACGAGCTCACGGCATACCCCGCGGCGTTCGAATCGTCGTGGCTGCACGACGAGCTCCATCGTGCGCGCAATTTCAAGCCGTACCTCGATCGGGGGCTTGTCGTGGGCGCCGTGCTCTGGGGTATCGACCAGCTCGTCTTCCGCGGCAAGGCGCCGTGGACGCTGCGCCGGCGCAAGTCCGATCACGAGAAGCTGCGGCCCGCGGCGCAATGCCCCCCGATCGAATATCCGAAGCCCGACAACGTGCTGACGTTCGACAAGCTGTCTTCGGTCTTCCTTTCGAACACCAGCCACGAGGAGAACCAGCCGGCACACCTGCGGCTTGTCGACCCTGCGATCCCGGTCGGCGTCAACCTCGCGCTGTACGGAGGCCCGGAGCAGCGCTACTGCCCTGCCGGTGTCTACGAGTTCGTCGACGTGGAAGGCGGCAGCGGCAAGCGACTGCAGATAAACGCCGCCAATTGCGTGCATTGCAAGACTTGCGACATCAAGGACCCACGGCAGAACATCCAGTGGGTCACCCCCGAAGGGGGCGGCGGGCCGAACTACGCGAACATGTAGGCCGGCGCCGCGATCGACGCCGGGCGGCCGCTCTTGTTGCGTCCCGAGGTGTACCTGGTATTGCGCACCGGTCGACAGCGTGCACGTGCCCGCAAGAAAAGAGGGCCTCCGCACGCGGAAGCCCTCTTGTCGCACTGCCCCGCGGCGGGGTCAACGCCCCTCCGCGCGCAGGCCTACATGACCGGCAGCTTCTTGCCCGGCATGCCTTCCTTCCGGACGAGCTTCAGCTCGAGCACACCACCGTCATACTTCGCCACGCTCTTCGCCTCGTCCAACTCGTGCGGGAGCGTGAAGCTGCGATAGACGTTGCCATAGTACCGCTCGCTGCGCAGCATCTTGTCGCCATCCTTCCTTTCCCGTTCGCGCTTCACTTCGGCGCTGATCGTGACTTGGTTCCCTTCGATCTCGACGTTGATGTTCTCCTTCTTCACGCCCGGCATTTCGGCATGGACCAGATAGCCGTCGCCCGTCTCGGTCACGTCCATCTTGATCATGACGGGCGCGCGGGCGCCCTCCATCCGTACCGGCTTGAAAAACCCGCGGAACAACTCGTCCATCCCCGTATCCAGGAACGGATCATAGGTTACGAGGTTTGTCATGATGCCCTCCTTCCAACTGCTCCAACCTTGGCTCGGGACCCGAACCCTCGGGACCCTCCCCAATGTTAATTCTGGACCGCACGCGCGGCCGGTGCAACCGCGAACGTTGACGGCGATCAACAGCCTGCGCAATAACGGCTCGTGCGCGATTCCGGCGCATCGATGCGACGCTTTGTCGCGCCGCGGGGAGCGATCCGCGCGGTGCCAGCAGCCTGCTGTCAGCCGTCGCCCCAGAGCCACGCCGCACCGCGCACACCGCTCGAATCACCATGGACGTTGCGCCGAAGCCGCGTGTCGACGCGGTCCGAGAACACCCAGGCACCCCACAATCGCGGCACGTTCGGCGTAAAGGCGGTCGATGTTCGACATCCCGCCGCCCAGAACGATGACGTCGGGATCGAGGATGTTGATCACGTGCGCGAGCGCGCGCGCGAGCCGCTCCTCGTAGCGCGAAAGTGCGGCGGCGCACGCCCGGTCGCCGGTCACGGCGCGGGCGGCGATGTCGCGCGAGCTCGCCGGTTCCCCCGTGGCGCTCAGGAAGTCGCGCTCCAGTCCCGGCCCGGAGACGAAGGTCTCGATGCAGCCGGACCGACCGCAGAAGCAGCGGGGGCCCGGACGCTCGTCGTCCGTCGGCCACGGCAGCGGATTGTGACCCCATTCGCCCGCAATCGCATTGGGGCCATCGAGCACGCGGCCGCGAACGACGATCCCCGCGCCGACGCCCGTCCCGAGGATTGCGCCGAAGACGACGTCGGCACCCGCCCCGGCCCCGTCGTGCGCCTCGGACAGCGCGAAGCAGTTCGCGTCGTTCGTGAGGCGCACATCGCGTTCGAGCACGACCTCCATATCGCGGCGGAGCGGCTGCCCGTTGAGGCAGACGGAGTTGCAGCCGCGCAACAGTCCGGTCGCACGTGACATCGAGCCCGGCGTCCCGATGCCCACGGTTCCCCGGGTCCCCAGTTCCCGCTCGGCGTCGCGCACGAGTCCCGCAAGCGCCGCGACCGTTGCGCCATAGTCGCCCTGCGGCGTGGCGATCCGGCGCCGCAGGAGTTCGGCACCGTCGCGGTCGAGCGCGATGATCTCGATCTTGGTCCCGCCCAGATCGATTCCGAACCGCACGCGTTGTTCGCCCATCGTGACCGATCCGTCCTGGCGCCCTAGTCCGAACTTGCGCGCGATTCGCGCGCCGGCACGGCAATATGCCACAGCGGGCGCACTCCCGGTCCGCTGCGGGTGCGCGCCGCCCGGGGGGCGCGTCGCTAAATGCGCGTCCCCGATGTAGACTAGCTTCCGCTATGACTCTCGTGTCCAGCGACAGCGCTCCCGTTGCGGGCGCGGATGCCGCGCCTGCCGCGGGCCCGCCGTCCGCTGACGACGTTGCCGCATTCCGCAACGCCGTCCTCGACAAGCTCACGTACATGGTCGGCAAGGATCCCGGCCATGCCCAGGAGCACGACTGGTTCGTCGCGACGGCGCTCGCCGTCCGCGATCGCGTCGTCGACAAGTGGATGGACGCCACGCGCCACACCTATCGCGACGGCCGCAAGCGCGTCTACTACTTCTCGCTCGAATTCCTGATCGGGCGCCTGCTGTTCGATGCCCTCGGCAACCTCGGCATCACCGCGACGGTGCGCGAGGCGCTGCGCGACCTGGGCGCCGATCTCGACCGATTGCGCAAGCTCGAGCCCGACGCCGCGCTCGGCAACGGCGGCCTGGGCCGGCTCGCCGCCTGCTACATGGAAAGCATGGCCTCGCTGGGGATTCCCGCGCACGGCTACGGCATCCGCTACGACCATGGGATCTTCCGCCAGGCGCTGAAGGACGGCTGGCAGCTCGAGCTGCCCGAAGACTGGCTGTCCTCCGGCAACCCGTGGGAGTTCGAGCGACCCGAGGTCGCCTACACGGTGAGCTTCGGCGGCACCGTGGATTCGATCCAGGACGAGGACGGGGCGACCCGCTACGTCTGGGATCCGGCCGAGGGCGTCAATGCGGTCGCCTACGACACGCCGATCACCGGGTGGCGCGGACGGCACGTCAACACGCTGCGGCTGTGGTCGGCCCGGGCGACGGACCCGTTGCGGCTCGAGGATTTCAATCGCGGCGACCATGTCGGTGCGCTGGCCGACCGCGTGCGGCTGGAGGCCATCTCCCGCGTGCTCTACCCGAGCGACGAAACGGCGGCCGGGCACGAGCTGCGCCTGCGGCAGGAGTACTTCTTCGCGTCGGCATCGCTGCAGGACCTGCTGCGCCGGCACAAGGCGCAGCACGGCGAGCTCGCCTCGCTCGCCGACCACGTCTCGATCCAGCTGAACGACACGCATCCGGCGATCGCGGTCCCCGAGCTGATGCGGCTCCTGATCGACGTGCACGGCATGCCGTGGGAGCTCGCGTGGAACATCACGACGTCGGTGTTCAACTACACGAACCACACGCTGCTGCCCGAGGCGCTGGAGACGCTGGCCGGTGTCGCTGATCGAGAACATGCTCCCGCGGCACATGCAGATCATCTATCTGATCAACGCGCTGCACCTCGACGTACAGCGCGCGACGGGAATGGACGACGACCGGTTCCTGTCGTCGATTTCGCTGATCGAGGAGAACCACAGCCGTCGCGTGCGGATGGGTCACCTCGCGTTTCTGGGTTCGCACCGGGTGAACGGCGTGTCGGCGCTGCACACCGAGCTCATGCGCCGGACCGTGTTCCGGAGCCTGCACACGATCTATCCCGAGCGGATCGTCAACAAGACCAACGGAATCACCTTCCGCCGGTGGCTGTTCCAGGCGAATCCCGGACTCACCGAGATCATCGTCGACGCCATCGGCACCAAGGTTCTGGACGACGTCGTACAGCTCGAGGCGCTCGTTCCGTTCGCCGACGACCCTTCGTTCCGCGAGCGCTTCCATGACGTGCGGCGGGCGAACAAGGTGGCCTTGGCGCGGCTCATCGCCGAGCGGCTCGGCGTCGGCGTCGATCCGGAGGCGCTGTTCGATGTGCAGATCAAGCGGATCCACGAATACAAGCGGCAACTGCTGAACATCCTCGAGACCATCGCGTACTACAACGCGGTGCGCGCGCAGCCGACGCGCCCCTGGGTTCCGCGGGTCAAGATCTTCGCCGGCAAGGCGGCGGCCGGATACCATCAGGCGAAACTGATCATCAAACTCGCGAGCGATGTCGCGCGGATCATCAATCGCGACCCGGTGGTGCGCGGCCGGCTGAAGGTCGTGTTCCTGCCGAACTACAACGTGAGCCTCGCCGAGGCGATCATCCCGGCCGCGGACCTGTCCGAGCAGATCTCGACGGCAGGGATGGAAGCCTCCGGCACCGGCAACATGAAGCTCGCGTTGAACGGCGCGCTCACCATCGGCACGCTCGACGGCGCGAACATCGAGATCCGCGAGCGAGTGGGCGCGGAGAACATGCTGATCTTCGGGCTCACCGCGGAACAGGTCGCCGAGCGGCGCAGCGGCGGCCTCGATGCCGCGGCGACGATTTCCGCCTCGCCGGCGCTCGCCGAGGTGCTCGACGCTCTCGAGACCGGCGTGTTCTCGCCGGAGGATCGGAGCCGTTATCGCGGACTCGTCGACAACCTCCGTCACCGCGACTATTTCATGGTCACCGCGGATTTCGACGCCTACTGGGCTGCGCAGCGCGCGGCCGGCGCGCTCTGGCTGGACCGCAGCGCGTGGTACCGCAAGGCAGTGCTCAACACGGCACGGATGGGGTGGTTCTCCGCCGATCGCGCCGTGCTCGACTATGCGCGCGACATCTGGGGCGCCGAGCCGTCCGGACAT
Source organism: uncultured beta proteobacterium (assembly GCA_963783525.1). Taxonomy (GTDB): domain Bacteria; phylum Pseudomonadota; class Gammaproteobacteria; order Burkholderiales; family Casimicrobiaceae; genus CAIWHR01. The sequence continues at coordinate 72,427 of CAWAOF010000002.1, read as the reverse complement.
TGAACCAGGGCCCGGTCACGCCATGTCAGCGCATGCGAACGGGCCCTAGGAACGTGGGAGCCCTGCCCGCCGCCATCATCGAGGCCGTCGTCGAAGGCCGCCACGACGATCCGTTCGCGGTGCTGGGTCCGCACGAGACGGACGGGAGGATCGTCCTGCGCGCGTTCGTGCCCGGCGCCGAGCGCGTCGACGCGATGACCCGCGACGGCGAATTGCTGGCCCACCTGACGCGGCGCCACGCCGCGGGCTTCTTCGAAGGCCCGATCGCGAAGCGGGCCGCCTACCGACTCCTCGCCTCGAACCGTGACGGGACATGGACGGTCGACGATGCGTACGCCTACGGACCGGTGCTGGGACCGATCGACGACTGGCTCGTCGGCGAAGGGACGCATGCGAGCCTCTACGATCGGCTGGGCGCGCATCCGATCGAGCACGAGGGTGCCGCCGGCGTGCACTTCGCGGTGTGGGCGCCGAACGCGCGACGGGTTTCGATCGTCGGCGATTTCAACACGTGGGACGGCCGGCGCCATGTGATGCGCAGGCGCGTCGGTACCGGCGTCTGGGAGATCTTCGTTCCGGGGCTTGCCGCCGGGGCGATCTACAAGTACGAAGTCATCGGCGCCGACGGAACGCTGTTGCCGCTCAAGGCGGATCCGGTGGGCTTCCGGGCGGAATTGCGGCCCGTCGACCGCGTCGATCGTCTGCGACACCGCGCGCTTCACCTGGTCCGACGGTGAATGGATGGCGGCCAGGGGCCGGTCGGATCCGCGGCGGGTGCCGACGGTCCATCTACGAGGTCCACCTGGGGTCGTGGCGGCGGGGAGAGGCCAATCGCTGGCTCACCTACGACGAGCTTGCCGACGCGCTCGTGCCGTACGCCGCCGACATGGGATTCACGCACCTCGAGCTGATGCCGGTGAACGAGCATCCGCTCGACGCCTCGTGGGGCTATCAGCCGATCGGGCTCTTTGCACCAACGTCCCGCCATGGCGAACCGGCCGCGTTTGCCCGATTCGTCGACCGCTGCCACCAGGCCGGGCTGGGCGTCATCGTCGACTGGGTCCCCGCCCATTTTCCCGTCGACCCGCATGGCCTCGCGCAGTTCGATGGCACGGCCCTCTACGAGCACGCGGACCCGCGCCTGGGATTCCACCCGGACTGGAGCACCGCGGTCTTCAACTTCGGGCGCAACGAAGTCGCCAACTATCTGATCGCCAACGCGCTGTTCTGGCTCGACCGCTACCACGTCGACGGCTTGCGCGTCGACGCCGTCGCCTCGATGCTCTACCTCGACTATTCGCGCAAGGCTGGCGAGTGGCTGCCGAACCGGTACGGCGGCAACGAAAACCTCGAGGCGATCGAGTTCCTGCGCCGGCTCAACGAAGCCGTGTACGGCCGGCACCCGGGGGCGGTGACGATCGCCGAGGAGTCGACGGCGTGGCCGGCAGTCTCGCGTCCGACGTACACCGGCGGTCTGGGCTTCGGCTTCAAGTGGAACATGGGGTGGATGCACGATACGCTGGAGTACGTCCGTCTGCAGCCGGTGCATCGGCGCTGGCACCACGATCGGCTGACGTTCGGACTGATGTACGCGTTCACCGAGAATTTCGTGCTGCCGCTGTCGCACGACGAAGTGGTCCACGGCAAGGGATCGCTGCTCGCGCGGATGCCCGGCGACGCATGGCAGCAGTTCGCGACCCTGCGCGCGTATTACGCATTCATGTGGGCCTATCCGGGCAAGAAGCTGCTGTTCATGGGACAGGAATTCGCGCAGGGCCGGGAATGGGATGCCGCGGCGGGACTCGACTGGCACCTGACCGGTGTCGATTGGCACCGCGGCGTCCAGGCGCTCGTCCGCGACTGCAACCGCACCTATCGCGGACAACGCGCGCTGCACGAGCGTGACTGCGAGGCCGAAGGCTTCCGCTGGATCGCGGTCAACGACCGCGACAACTCGGTGTTCGCCTGGCTCCGCTTCGGTGGCGACGGTGCGCCGCCGGTCGTCGCGATCGCCAATTTCACGCCGGTGCCGCGCGAGGGCTACCGGACCGGCCTGCCGCTGCCCGGGCGTTGGCGCGAGATCGTCAACACCGACGCCGCCTGCTACGGCGGCTCCAACCGTGGCAATGCGGGAGGTGTCGACGCGCACCACGGCGAAAGCCACGGCTACCCGTGCTTCGCGCAGATCTCGCTGCCGCCGCTCGCGACCCTCTGGCTGGTCTTCGAGGGCAACGCATGAGAGCGAGAATGGCCTGATGGACAAGGTTTCCTACTCGACCCCGCTCTCGCGCTCGTCGATGGCCTATGTGCTCGCCGGCGGTCGCGGCAGCCGGCTCATGGAACTGACCGAGCGTCGGGCAAAGCCGGCAGTCTATTTCGGTGGCAAGTCGCGGATCATCGATTTTTCGTTGTCGAATGCGCTCAACTCGGGGATCCGGCGCATCGCCGTCGCGACCCAGTACAAGGCGCACAGCCTGATCCGTCATCTGCAGCGCGGCTGGAACTTCCTGCAGCCCGTGCGCAACGAGAGCTTCGACATCCTGCCGGCGAGCCAGCGTGTGGCCGAGGACCAGTGGTATGCCGGTACCGCCGACGCCGTGTTCCAGAACATGGACATCGTCAACGGCTACGCGCCCGAGTATCTGGTCATCCTCGCCGGCGACCACATCTACAAGATGGACTACGAGCGCATGCTCGTCCAGCACGTCAACGACGGCGCCGACGTCACCGTCGCCTGCATCGACGTCCCCGTCTCCGAGGCGAAGGGCTTCGGCATCATGCACGTCGACGACATGGACCGCATCGTGTCGTTCGTCGAGAAGCCGGAGCAACCGCCGGAGATCAACGACCGTCCCGGATGGGCGCTTGCGAGCATGGGAATCTACGTCTTTCGCCGCGAGTTCCTCGACGAGCAGCTGAAGCGCGACGCCGCCGATCCGCACTCGAGCCGGGACTTCGGCCGCGACATCATTCCCTGGCTGGTGCGACACGGCAAGGCGGTTGCCCATCGCTTCGCGCGCTCCTGTGTCCGGTCGGTGGACGAGGTCGAGGTCTACTGGCGCGATGTGGGCACCCTAGACGCGTACTGGGAGGCGAACGTCGACCTGACCGATGTCGTGCCCGCGCTCGATCTCTACGACCGCGACTGGCCGGTATGGACGTACGCGGAAATCACGCCGCCCGCGAAGTTCGTGCACGACGAGGACGGAAGACGTGGCATCGGCACCTCGTCGCTGATCTCCGGCGGCTGCATCGTCTCGGGCTCGACGCTCAAGCGCTCGCTGCTGTTCACCGGCGTCCACCTCCATTCGTACGGGCGCATCGAGAACGCGGTCGTCCTTCCGTATGTGGAGATCGGCCGGGGCGCGCGGCTCGCCAACGTGATCGTCGACGCAAGTGTCCGGATTCCGGCAGGGCTCGTCGTCGGCGAGGACCCGGAAGCTGATGCCACACGCTTCCGCCGCACGCCGCGCGGCGTGTGCCTCATCACGCAACCGATGATCGATCGGCTGGCCTAGGGACTTTTCACGATGCACCCGAGCGCGGGGGGGCCCCGGTGAAGCGCGTGCACGTCCTGTCCGTGGCGTCGGAGGTCTACCCTCTGATCAAGACCGGCGGTCTCGCCGACGTGGTCACGGCGTTGCCACTCGCCCTGGCCCGCGAAGGCATCGCGACGCGCACTCTGGTGCCCGGCTATCCCTGCGTGATCGACGCGCTCCGCGCGGCCGATACCGTGCACGACTTCGCGAGCCTGCAGGGTCGGCCCGCGCGCCTGATCGCTGCACGCTCGGCGGGACTCGACCTTTTCGTGCTCGACGCGCCGCACCTGTTTGCCCGGCCCGGCAATCCGTATGTCGATCCCGATGCCAAGCCCTGGCCCGACAACGCATTGCGGTTTGCCGCGCTCGCCGAGTGTGCCGCCGCGATCGCCCGCGGACTGATTGCCGGCTTCGCGCCCGACGTCGTCCACGCGCACGACTGGCAGGCCGGACTCGCCCCCGCCATGCTCCACTACGGCGGCTCGCCCCGACCCGCCACGGTAATGACCGTCCACAACCTCTCGTATCAGGGAACCTTCCCGAGCGAGCTGCTTGCAGCGATCGGGTTGCCTCCGCGCGCCTACGCCATCGACGGCGTCGAATACCACGGGATGATCGGTTACCTCAAGGGCGGACTCGCGCTCGCGGACCGGATCACGACCGTGTCGCCGACCTACGCCGGCGAGATCCGGACGCCCGATGGGGGCATGGGCCTCGACGGTCTGCTGCGCCAGCGTGCGGACGTCTTGTCGGGCATCCTCAACGGGATCGACGTTGAGGTGTGGAATCCGGCAACCGACGCCCATCTCGTCGCGCGCTTCGATGCCCGACACCTCGCCGGGCGGAGCGCGAACAAGGCGGCGCTGCAGCAGCGATTCGGACTGAACGTCGAGCCGGCGACGTTCCTCTGCGGCGTGGTCAGCCGATTGACGTGGCAGAAGGGCATCGATCTGCTGCTCGAAGCGCTGCCGGCGATCACCGACCGCGGCGCCCAGCTGGCGCTTCTGGGGTCGGGCGACAAGCCGCTCGAGCGCGACTTCGCCATGGCTGCGCGGCGATACCCCGGGCGCGTTGCGGCCGTGATCGGCTACGATGAGGCGCTCGCCCATCTGCTGCAGGGATCCGTCGACGCGCTGCTCGTGCCGTCGCGCTTCGAGCCCTGCGGGCTCACGCAGCTCATCGCGCTGCACTACGGAACAATCCCGATCGTGGCGCGCGTCGGCGGTCTTGCCGACACGATCATCGATGCGAACGAGATGGCCTTGGCCGCGGGAGCGGGCACCGGGATCCAGTTCGCGCCGGTCACGCGCGCCAACCTCGAGCTCGCGCTCGATCGCACCATGGCGCTATGGCGCAATCCCGGGCAATGGCGCGCTCTGCAGAGGCGGGCGATGGCGACCGACGTCGGCTGGGCGCGCCCGGCGAAGCAGTACGCCGCGCTGTTCCGCAAGCTCGGCGCGCGGCGCGTGTAGGCGATGCGCCACATCGGTCCCGGCGGCCCCGAGCCGCTTGGCGTCACCCCGGTTGACGGCGGTGTCAACGTCGCGGTCTTTTCCGCCCACGCCACCGCGATCGAACTGTGCCTCTTCGACGCGAACGGCGCGAGCGAGCAGGAGCGCCTCACGCTGCCCGAGCGTACCGGCGAGATCCGCCACGGCTTCGTCGCGGATGTCGCGGCGGGCACGCGGTACGGGCTGCGCGCACACGGGCCCTACGATCCGAGAAGCGGCCACCGTTTCAATCCGGCGAAGTTGCTTGTCGATCCGTACGCGCGGGTGCTCGATCGCCCGTTCGCGCTGGATCCCGCGCTGTTCGGCACGAACACCGACGGATCGGCCAGGGACGACAGCGACAGCGCGCCGTTCGTCCCCAAGGCCATCGTGGCGCCTGCACCCCGCCCGAACACCCGCGCACCGACCGCGCGTGCCCTGGGCGCAGACGATCGTCTACGAGCTGCACGTGCGCGGCTTCACCCGGACTCATCCGGAGGTGCCCGATGCGCTCGCCGGCACCTGTGCCGGACTAGCCCACCCTGCCGCGATCGCACATCTGACGCGGCTGGGGATCACGACCGTCGAGTTGATGCCGATCGCGGCGGCGATCGACGAGCGCCACCTCGCGCGGCAGGGACTGCGCAACTACTGGGGCTACAACCCGGCCGCACTGTTCGTCCCTGATCCACGTCTTGCGCCGGGTGGCATCGTCGAGTTGCGCCGCTGCGTCGACGCCCTGCACGCCGCCGGGATCGAGGTCGTCCTCGACGTCGTCCTCAACCACACCGGCGAAGGCGATGCGCGCGGCCCGACGCTCTCGTTGCGCGGCCTCGACAATGCGACCTACTACCGGACGGTCATGAACGACCGCGCGCGCTACGTCGACGACACCGGCTGCGGTCACACGCTCGCGCTCGACCGGCCGCCGGTGCTCCGGCTCGCGATGGACGTGCTCCGCTACTACGCCGAGGCGGCAGGCGTCGACGGGTTCCGCTTCGATCTGGCGACGACGCTCGGCCGGCGCGACGACGGGTTCGACCCGGCGGCGCCGCTGCTGCAGGCGATTGCGCAGGATCCGGTCCTGCGCGACCTGAAGCTGATCGCAGAGCCGTGGGACCTCGGGCCGGGTGGCCACCGCCTCGGTGCCTTTCCTGCAGGATGGGGCGAATGGAACGACCGCTATCGCGATACCGTGCGGCGATTCTGGCGCGGCGACGCCGGCCTCACCGGGGATCTGGCGACACGCCTCGCCGGCTCGGCCGACGTGTTCGCCTCGCGCTCGCGGCCCCCGTCGCGCTCGGTCAACTTCGTCACCGCCCACGACGGCTTCACGCTCGCCGACCTCGTCTCGTTCACGACGAAGCACAACGAGGCCAACGGCGAGGAAAACCGCGATGGCACCGACGCCAATCACTCGTGGAACCACGGCATCGAGGGCCCCACGTCGGATGCCGCAATCAATGACCGGCGCCGACGCGACGTGCGCAACCTGCTCGCGACGCTGCTGTTGTCACGCGGCACGCCGATGCTCGCGATGGGCGACGAGCTCGGACGCTCGCAGCACGGCAACAACAATGCCTACGCCCAGGACAACGCGCTGGCGTGGATAGATTGGCAGAACGCGAACGATTCGCTCGTCGCGTTCGTCGCTGCACTGATCGAACTGCGCAAGCGTCGCCCGGAACTCTCCGTCGATCGCTGGCTCACCGGCGCACCGGCGAACGGCAGCGGGATCGCCGATGTCGAGTGGCGGCGTCCGGATGGTCGGGCCATGGGCGGCGACGACTGGGTAAACGCCGAACGCAGGACTCTCGTCGCGATCGTCCACGCGGGTGGCGACAACGTGGACGCCGGGCGTGTGGCAATCGCACTCAACGCCGGAGAAGCTCCAGTCCGGGTGCGCTGGCCGGACGCGCGCGAGGACTGCGTCTGGCACCAGTGCTTCGACACATCGCTCCCCGCCGGGCGGACGGACGGCACGCCGGCCGTTGCGACCCAATCCACGATCGTCGGTCCGCGATCGGTCGTCGTCCTCACCGAAGCGACCGGGATCGCACCCGTGAGCCGCCGACGCGGCGTCGAGCCACAGCTCCTCGAGCGGCTCGCGGCCGCCGTGGGAATCGCCCGCGAGTGGTGGGATCTCGAAGGCAAACGCCATGTCGTGGGTCCGGACACGCAACGGGCGCTGCTCGCGGCAATGGGTCTGGGCGCCGATTCGTCGGGCCAGGCGCGCGAGCGTCTGGTCGCGCTCGGTGATGCCCGCGAGCGCCGTCGTCTGCCCTCGCTCGTCCTGGCGCGCGAGGGTTCGTCGGCCACCGTCGCCATTGCGCAGGCCGGCGAGCGGAACGATCACCGGGTGGCGTTGCGCCTGCGCCACGAAGACGGAACCGAGCAGTTGCTGCCGCTTGTGCTCGACGACCTTCCCGCAAACGTCGTGAAGGCCACCGATGGCCGCCCTGTCGGGCAGCGGATCGTCACGCTGCCGCCGCTCGCAGCAGGCTATTACGCGCTCGCCTTCGACGACGGGGGTGACTTTGCCAGCCGCGTCGTGGTTGCACCGGAGCGCTGCTTCCTTCCGCCGGAGATGCGCGCGCGGGCTCGCCGCTTCGGCCTGGCCGCCCACCTGTACTCGCTGCGTCGACATGGCGACCAGGGTATCGGCGACTTCACGACGTTGGCGCAGCTCGGCATCGGCACGGCCCGCGCCGGCGGCAGCATCGTCGGCATCAATCCGTTGCACGCGCTTTTCGGCGAGGATCGCGAGCGCGCGAGCCCGTACCATCCCTCGGACCGGCGGTTTCTCGATCCGATCTACATCGACGTCGCGCAGGTCCCCGACCTCGCCGCATCGCGCGCGGCGCGCGCACTGCTGGAGCGGTACGGCCCCCGCATCGCGGAGCTCACGGCGCAGCCCTCCGTCGAGTACACCACGGTGTGGCACGTCAAGCGGGCGGTGCTGGAGGCGTGCTTCGCTCATTTCGAACGGCGCGTCGGCGCCGATCCGCTCGTCGCCGAGTTCGACCGGTTTGTCGCTACCGGCGGCGCGCCACTCTCCCGGTTCGCGATTTTCGAGGCGATCGCCGGCGCGCAGCGCGGGACGCCATGGCATTCGTGGCCCGCCACCCTGCGTGGGCCGGGCACTGCGGGCGTCGCCGATTTCGCGCGCGAGCACGCACGGCCCGTGCGCTTCGCGCTCTACCTGCAGTGGCTCGCCGATCGCCAGCTGGCGGCGGCGGCAAGCCAGTCGCGTGCCAGTGGGCTGGCGATGGGCTTCTTTCGCGATCTCGCTGTCGGCGCCGCCCCCGATGGTGCCGAGCCATGGGCGAATCCCGCTGCATTCGCGCGCGGCGTGTCGATCGGCGCCCCGCCGGACCCCTTTTCGCCCGCGGGTCAGAACTGGAACCTGCCGCCGCCGAATCCGGAACACGTCCTGCAATCCGCGTGCGCCGGCTTTCGCGATCTCGTTGCCGCGAACATGCGCCATGCAGGTGCGCTGCGGATCGATCACGTGATGGGGCTCACCCGCCTGTTCTGGATTCCGGATGGTGCCGGGGCCGTCGACGGCGCGTACGTCGACTACCCGCTCGATGCGCTGCTTTGCGTGCTCGCGCTGGAAAGTGCCCGGGCGCGCTGCCTCGTCGTCGGCGAGGACCTCGGTACGGTGCCCGCGGGCTTGCGCGACCGGCTCGCCGCCGCCGACATCCTCTCCTACCGGGTCTTGTGGTTCGAGCGCGATGGCGCGCGTTTCGCCGATCCTTCCCGCTATCCGGTGAAGGCCGCGACCTGCGTTTCGACGCACGACCTGCCGACCATTGCCGGATGGTGGGCGGGCACCGACATCGACGAGAAGGAGGCGCTCGGACTCCTCGACGCCGAAGCGGCTACTGCGGAGCGCGTCCTGCGCTCAGCGGCGAGGAGTGCGCTCGCCGATGCCCTCGAGCGCGCGGGTGTTGCGCGCAATGCGAGGCTGCGCGGCGGGGCGGCGTACGATGCCGCGATCGCCGCAGCGATCCACCGCTTCGTGTGCGCATCGCCTTCGGCGCTCGTGCTGATGCAGGCCGACGATCTCGCCGGTGCAACGTCGGCCGTCAACCTGCCCGCCACCGATCGCGTGCGCCCCAACTGGCGGCGGCGGCTCGATGTCGACGTCGAAGCGCTGTGGCGGACCGCCGTCGCCACCGAGGCAATCGCCGATTTCGCGGCCGCGCGAAGCCGACGCTGACCGGGCAGGCGGCATGTGAATCACGGACGGCGCCACGGCACCGGCCGTCGCCGGCGACGTCGTGGACAGCGTCAGCGCAGATGGTGGATCTGCTGACCGAGCATCTCGGGCACGATCAGCGTGATGCCGCGCTCGGTGACGTGGAAGCGCTGCCGGTCGCGGTCGGGATCGACGCCGGCAGTGAATTCCGGCGGTAGCCGACAGTGTTTGTCGACGATCGTCCTCCGCAGCACCGTCTTGCGGCCGACTTCGACGTTCGGCAGCAGCACCGAATCCTCGACCGTGCAATAGTCGTGGACGCGAATATTCGAGAACAGCAGTGACCGACGCACCGTCGAGCCACTGATGATGCAACCGCTGGCGACAATCGAATCGATGGCCGTACCGCGCCGGCCGTCGTCGTCGAACACGAACTTGGCCGGTGGCAGCTGTTCCTGATACGTCCAGATCGGCCAGTCCCCGTCGTAGAGATTGAGCTCGGGCACGACGTCGGTCAGCGCGATGTTGGCCTCCCAGTACGCGTCGATCGTGCCGACATCGCGCCAGTAGGGGACGCCGTTGCTCATGTTCACGCAGCTGTCGGCGAACAGATGGGCGTGCGCGCGCGCACCCTGCCGCAGCACGCGCGGAATGATGTCGCGGCCGAAATCGTGGCTCGATGCCACGTCGTCGGCATCGCGCAGCAGCTCGTCGTAGAGAAACGCCGCGTCAAACACGTAGATCCCCATGCTCGCGAGCGCGCGGTCGTGGCGTCCGGGCATCGGCGGCGGCTTTGCCGGCTTCTCGTCAAACGCCACGATCCGCCGTTCGCCGCCCACCGCCATCACCCCGAGCGAGCGCGCATCGGCGATCGGGACGTCGATGCACGCGATCGTCATCTGCGCCTGCGCATCGACATGGTCCTCGAGCATCCGGCCGTAGTCCATCTTGTAGACATGGTCGCCGGCCAGGATCAGCACGTACCGCGGATCGTGGCGGCGCAGAATGTCGAGGTTCTGGTAGACGGCGTCCGCCGTACCCTGGTACCAGGTCGCCTCGATCCGCTGCTGCGCGGGCAGGAGCTCGACGAACTCGTCGAAGCGGCCGTCGAGAAAGCTCCAGCCGCGCTGCACATGCCGGATCAGACTCTGCGCCTTGTACTGCGTGCAGATGCCGACGCGACGGATCCCCGAATTGACGCAGTTCGACAGCGCGAAGTCGATGATCCGGAACTTGCCGCCGAACGGTATCGACGGTTTCGCGCGCCAGCTGGTCAGCTGCCCGAGGCGACTGCCTCTGCCCCCGGCGAGAATCAACGCGAGCGTGCTCTTCGTCAACGGACCGGGCAGTGCCCGCGCCCGCGCCCCGTGGATCAGGCCACCGAGCAAGTCCTGTTCGGCAACGGTGTTCATCGCAATGTAGAGACGCGCGTCGAGCCGGCGCGCGGTGCGTCGCGCCCGGACGCGACTAGGTCTCGAGGCGCGCCCGGATCTGCGCTTCGGCCGCGAGCCAATCCTCCAGCTCGCCGCCTTGGGCGAAGCCTCTCTTTTCGGCGCAATAGTAGGCCGCCTCGGCGATCATCGCTCGCTGCGTGTCCGGATCGATCGCCGGTCTTGCCGCAGCCTGCGCGGCGCGGCTCGCCATGACGCCCGTCCTGGCTTTGGGTTCCGCTTTGGTCACTTCGGGGATCGCCGGGGCCGGCGGCTTGCGGCCCACCCGCCGCGTCGTCGTGTAGCGTGTCGTAGGCATTGTCGTCTCCTTTCAGTAAAGGGATCCAACCCTACTTTTTTGCTCTTGTTATCGTTTGTAGACTACTCGCGAGCATCATCGGTTCATTGACGCCTGTCAACACCATGCAACGTCCAAGGATGCGGCGGACGTCGGACGGGGATCCCGCGACGTCGGCCCCGTGCCCGTTGCCGTACTGGCGGACTGGCGGACTGGCGGAATGGCGGAATGGCGGAATGGCGGAATGGCGGACTGGTCTTGGACGCGCACACGATCGACTTCCCCGACGTCGATTGATGAACGTCAAGGCGTGCGCCGCGCGGGAGCCTAGAGTGTTTTATTGTGTGGCGTACAGCTGCGAGCGCTACGCAAGCTCGAGCGATGCGCAACCCCGAGACCGAACCGGAACGCAAATGTTCACGAAATCATCGGAGTACGGGCGAAGGGCGGCCGCCACGACGTCCCCCTCCCTGTGGGATCCGGTCGGCGCCTCGGTTGCCTACTGGGCGTGGCTCTCCCGGGTTTCGGAGATCTGGTGGACGCGAAGCACCGGTCGCGCCGCGATCGACGCCGCGGGCCGCAGCCGCTTCGACGCGCTGGTGCGCTTCGCGCGCGAACGGTCGCCCTTCTATCGCGATGCCTATCGCGGACTTCCGGCGCGGCGGCTCGAACCGTCCGAGCTCCCGATCGTCACCAAGGCAGCGCTGATGGCACGCTTCGACGACTGGGTCACGGTGCGCGACGTGCGGCTGGCCGCCGTCGAGGCATTCCTCGCCGATCGGAAGCAAATCGGCGAGCGGTTCCTCGGCCGTTTCCTCATCTGGAAGAGCTCGGGGAGCACCGGCGAGCCGGGCATCTTCGTTCAGGATGGCGACGCCCTCGCGACGTTCGACGCGCTGATGGCCGCGCATCTCGATCCGACGCGCTTCGCAGCGCAATACTCGTGGCCACTCCTTGCCCGTGGCGGACGGGCCGCGCTGGTCGCCGCGACCGGCGATCACTTCGCCAGCATCGCGTCGTGGCAGCGCCTATGTCAAAGCAGCCCGTGGGTCGCCGCGCGCGGCTTCTCGATCATGGATCCGCTGCCGGAGCTCGTTGCCGCACTCAACGCCTATCAGCCCGTGTTTCTTGCCAGCTATCCGACGATGCTGGCGGTGCTCGCCGAGGAACGGAAGGCGGGCCGGCTCCGGATCGATCCTCTTTGCCTGTGGTCGGGCGGCGAGTGCCTGGGACCCGGCACCCGGGTCGAGATCGAGCGCGCGTTCCGATGTCGCGTCGTCAACGAATACGGTGCCTCGGAGTGCATGAGCATCGCCTATGGCTGCGAAGCCGGCTGGCTGCACGTGAACGCCGACTGGGTCGTGCTGGAGCCAGTCGACGACGACTATCTGCCGACGCCCCCGGGCGAGCCGTCGTGCACGGTGCTGCTCACCAACCTCACCAACCGCGTCCAGCCGATCATCCGCTACGATCTGGGCGACAGCGTGATCGTCAAGACCGGGCCGTGCGCGTGTGGCAGCCCGTTGCCCGCGATCCACGTCGAGGGCAGGCATGACGACGTGATTGCGATGCGCGCACCCGACGGCCGGATCGTCCGGCTGCTGCCGCTCGCGCTGACGACGATCATCGAGGAAGCGGCCAATGTCCATCGGTTCCAGATCGTGCAGACCGCCGCCGACAGGTTGCTGCTGCGCCTCGATCGTCACGGCATCGACGACGTCGACGCGGCCTGGCGCGCCGCCGCAGCCGCGCTGCGCGAATACCTGAACCGGCAGTCGCTGCCAGGCGTGGATATCGGGCTGGACGAGCTCGCGCCCGTCGTCGACCGGAAAAGCGGCAAGCTCCGGGAGGTGGCCATCGAAACGCGGGCGGCACCGATGCATCATTAGCGAGTCACCGATCGGCCGCGGCCGACACCGCCGCGGGGTGATCGCCGAAGGCAAAGCAGGAAAATCACTTTCATCGAGGAATCATGAACAAGTCCAAATACATCTACTCCTTCGAGGACGGCGAGCCCGGCGACCGGATGCTGCTGGGTGGCAAGGGGGCCAACCTCTGCGCGATGACGCAGATCGGCCTCAATGTCCCGCCGGGCTTCGTCATCACGACGGCGGCCTGCCTCGCGTATCTGGACAGCCAGCGGCTCCCCGAGGGGCTGATGAACGGCGTGCAGGAACAGATGGCGATTCTCGAACGCAAGACCGGCAAGGCGTTCGGCTCGGCGACGAATCCTCTCCTCGTCTCCGTGCGTTCCGGATCGGCGATGTCGATGCCGGGCATGATGGACACGATCCTCAATCTCGGACTCAACCCGCAGACATTGCGGGGGCTGATCGTGCAGATGCGAAACGAACGCTTCGCCTGGGACGCATACCGGCGCTTCATTCAGCTGTTCGGCAAGATTGCGATGGGCGTCCCCGACGAGGCCTTCGACGCGGCCATGGCCGCGGTCAAGAACAAGCACGGCGCGGTGCACGATGTCGAGTTGACGACAGGCGCATTGCAGGAACTCGCGCAGGCGTTCCTCGATGTCTACCGCGAGCACGCGGGTGCGCCGCTGCCCGACGATCCCCATGAGCAGCTCCAGCGATCCATCGAGGCGGTGTTCCGGTCGTGGAACGGCAAGCGGGCCGTGGACTACCGCCGGCAATTCCGCATCACGCCCGCGATGGCCAACGGCACCGCCGTCAACGTCTGCACGATGGTGTTCGGCAACATGGGCAACGACTCGGCGACCGGCGTGGGCTTCACCCGCAATCCGGGCACCGGCGAGAATGCGATTTACGGCGAGTACCTGGTGAACGCGCAGGGCGAGGACGTCGTTGCCGGCATCCGCACGCCCAAGCCGATCTCCGCCATGGAGCAGGAGATGCCGGACCTGTATCGGCAGCTCATCGCACTGCGCGACAAGCTCGAGAGCCACTACCGGGAAGTGCAGGACTTCGAGTTCACGATCGAGCGCGGCCGGCTCTATTGCCTGCAGACGCGCAACGGCAAGATGAACGCGCGGGCGATGGTGACGAGCTCGGTCGGGATGGTGGCCGAGGGGCTGATCACGAAGGAGCGGGCGTTGACCCGCATCAACGCGATATTGCTCGAGCAGCTGCTCGTCCCGACGCTCGACCCGACGCATGCGGTACGGTCGCTGGCCCAGGGTCTGCCGGCATCGCCCGGCGCGGCCTCGGGCGCGATCGTCTTCGACGCCGATACCGCCGAGCAGCGCGGGAACGCGGGCGACAAGGTGATTCTCGTTCGCGAGGAAACGAAGCCCGAGGACATCCACGGCTTCTTCGCCGCGCAAGGGATCCTCACGAGCCGCGGCGGCAAGACGTCGCATGCGGCGGTGGTCGCGCGCGGCATGGGCAAACCGTGCGTATCGGGTTGCGACGCCATCGAGATCGACGTCCGCGGCCGCACGGCGAAGATCGGCGACGTGATGCTGCACGAGGGTGACGTCATCACGATCGACGGCACGACGGGCAACGTCTATCCCGGCAGGATCCCCACGGTGGAGGCGCAGTTCTTCGCCGAGTTGGCGACGCTGCTCGCGTGGGCGGACGAGGTGGCGCGGCTCGGGGTCATGGCCAATGCCGACACCCCCCGCGATGCCGCCCGGGCGCGGGCGTACGGCGCGATGGGGATCGGGCTCTGCCGCACGGAGCGCATGTTCAATGATTCGCATCGCCTGCCCATCGTGCAGGAAATGATCCTCGCCGACACGCTCGCCGAGCGCCGCGCCGCGCTCGCCAAGCTGCTGCCGATCCAACGCGCCGACTTCAAGGGCATCTTCGAGGCGATGGCGGGACTGCCGGTCACCGTGCGCCTGCTCGATCCGCCGATGCACGAGTTCCTGCCGACTGCGTCGCAGCTCGAATTCGAGATCGCTCAGCTGCGAAACTTCCAGCGTGCGGCGCGCTCCGTGGCCGAGTTGCCGGAGACGCTGAGGCTGCTCGACCCGGAGTTGCCGCGCGATTACGTCGAGAGCCTTGGCAAGCTGCAGGGGAGCCTCGCCCAGTACCGGGAGGCGAAGCGGGGCGATGCCGCGCTCGCCCGACGCGAAGCGCTGCTGCGCAAGGTGCATCTGCTGTCCGAGGTCAACCCGATGCTCGGGCATCGGGGCGTGCGGCTGGGCTTGACCTTTCCGGAAATCTACGAGATGCAGATCCGCGCCATTCTCGAAGCCGCCGCCGAGTGCACGAAGGAAGGCGTTGCCGTGCATCCCGAGATCATGGTGCCGCAGGTCTGTGCGCCCGAGGAGCTAGTGCGCGTCAAGGCGATGCTCGACACGCTGCGCGCGGAGATCGAAGCGAGCCACGGGGTGCGGCTGGATTGCCGGTTCGGCACGATGGTCGAAGTCGTCCGGGCCTGCATGTGCGCGGCGGGACTGGCCGAGGTGGCCGAGTTCTTCTCGTTCGGCACCAACGATCTCACGCAGGCGACGTTCTCCTTTTCGCGCGAGGATGCGGAGAACAAGTTCCTCCCGCAATACATCGAAGCCGGCATTCTCCCGGACAATCCGTTCGAGATGCTCGACGAGGACGGCGTCGGCCGTCTCATTCGGCTGGCCGTCGAGTGGGGACGCGGTGCGCGACCGGGACTCGTTGTCGGCATTTGCGGCGAGCATGGCGGACAGCCCGACGCAATCCGCTTCTGCCACGAAGCCGGACTCGACTACGTCTCCTGCTCGGCGCCCCGCGTGCCTATCGCGCGGCTGGCGGCGGCGCAAGCGAGCCTGCGTTGACGCAGCGCTGGACCTTGCCGGCTCGCCCGCGGCGCGTCTGCCGCGCGACCGCTGCGCGGCGTCGTTGTCCGCGCACCGGCGGCGCGCGATAATGCGTCCCTGTCACCGAACTCCCTCACGCGAGGACAACCGACCATGACCGACATCATCGGACTCCTGGGCGCCGACGCGCCCGGTCTGCTCCAACACGTGTGCAAAGGCATTCCGAAAGCTTCGCTGCATCTCCCCGGCCCCGACTTCGTGGAACGCGTCGTCGCGCCGAGCGACCGGGGG
Source organism: uncultured beta proteobacterium (assembly GCA_963783525.1). Lineage (GTDB taxonomy): Bacteria > Pseudomonadota > Gammaproteobacteria > Burkholderiales > Casimicrobiaceae > CAIWHR01. The sequence continues at coordinate 56,452 of CAWAOF010000002.1, read as the reverse complement.
CCGGCGGTGCTGCGCAGTCTGCAGCAGATGTTCGACCAGGGTCGGCTGGGCGGAACCGGCTACCTGTCGATCCTTCCGGTCGACCAGGGCATCGAGCACAGCGCCGGCGCGTCGTTCGCGAAGAATCCGCTCTACTTCGACCCCGAGAACATCGTAAGACTCGCCATCGAAGGCGGCTGCAATGCCGTCGCGTCGACGCTGGGCGTGCTCGGTGCCTGCTCGCGCCGATATGCGCACAAGATTCCGTTCCTGCTCAAGTTCAATCACAACGAGTTCCTGACCTATCCGAACAAGTACGACCAGATCTTCTTCGCCAGCATCAAGCAGGCGAAGGACATGGGCGCCGTGGCGGTGGGCGCGACGATCTATTTCGGCTCGCCCGAATCGGGCCGACAGATCGTCGAGGTCAGCGAAGCCTTCGCGATCGCCCACGAACTGGGGATGCCCACCGTGCTGTGGTGCTACCTGCGCAATCCCGCGTTCAAGCGGGACAAGGACTACCACGTGGCCGCCGACCTCACGGGCCAGGCGAACCATCTGGGCGTGACGATCGAAGCCGACATCATCAAGCAGAAGCTCCCGGAGAACAACGGCGGCTACCTCGCGCTCGACACCAAGGAGAATCCGTACGGCAAGCACGACAAGCGGATGTATGGCGAGCTCGCGAGCGAGCACCCGATCGACCTCGCGCGCTACCAGGTGGCGAACTGCTACATGGGCCGCGCCGGGCTCATCAATTCGGGCGGCGCATCGGGGGCGAACGATCTGCACGACGCGGTGCGCACCGCGGTGATCAACAAGCGCGCCGGCGGCATGGGCCTCATCTCAGGGCGCAAGGCGTTCCAGAAACCGATGGCCGACGGCGTTCTGCTGCTCAACGCGATCCAGGACGTCTATCTCTCGACAGACATCACCGTCGCCTGAGATAAGCTGGTCGCCACTCTAGGAGCCTGTCGGACTTACTTTCGCGCATGCGTTGCGCGACCAAAAAGCGATGGCTGCGAGGCGCGAGGCGCAGCGAATATCGAGAATATTCGCCAGCCGAGCAACACAGCAGACGCGCTTTTTTGGCGGCAACCCGGAGGGACGGGGCGAGTTGGGCGCATTTCTGCGTTGCTCACCCTCGCTATACTCTCGGTATAGCGTCGGGTTCGCGCCTCGAACTACGCCCAACTCGCCTCCGTCGCATACGTGAAAGTAAGTCCGACAGGCTCCTAGCTTCGCTCGCTGCCCGCAGGGAGGGCGCACCCTGCCCTCCGGGTGGCGCCCGTGCGGCTTACTCACAGGAAAGGAAGAAGATTTCATGCCACGCCTCGGTCAACGTATCCTCGCGACCGCTGTCTTGTTGCTGCTCGGCTGCGCCGGTTCTGCCGTCGCCCAGAACCAGCTCAATGTCATCTGCCCGGTGCAGGCCGAGTGGTGCAATCTCGCGGCGGTGGCATTCGAAAAGGAGACCGGCATCAAGGTTGCGATGACGTTGAAGGGCTCTGGCGAGTCCTTCGCCCAGATCGCCGCGGAGAAGGCCAATCCGAAGCTCGATGTCTGGTTCGGCGGCACTGGCGACCCGCATCTGCAGGCGGCGGAACAGGGGCTGCTCGAGGAGTACAGATCGCCGCTGCTGCGCGAGCTGCAGCCGTGGGCGCAGCGACAGGCCGAGCAGTCGAAGTTCCGGACCGTCGGCATGTATCTGGGCGTGCTCGGCATCGGCTACAACACCGAACTACTGGCGAAGAAGAAGCTCGCGGCGCCGGCCTGCTGGAGGGACCTCGTCAAGCCCGAGTTTGCCGGCGAAGTGCAGATGGCCAATCCCAATGCCTCGGGCACGGCCTACACGGCAATCGCCACGTTCGTCCAGCTCTTCGGCGAGGAGGACGCCTTCGCGTTCCTGAAGGCATTGCACCGGAACATCAACAACTATCCACGCTCGGGCGTGGCGCCGATCAAGGCTGCGGCACGCGGTGAGACGCTGGCCTCGGTCTCGTTCATCCACGACGCGGTCACCGAGGCCCAGGCCGGCTTTCCGGTGCGCGGGGTGGCCCCGTGCGAGGGCACCGGCTACGAGATCGGCTCGCTGTCGATCGTCAAGGGCGCGCGCAACCTCGACAATGCGAAGAAGTTCGTCGACTGGGCGCTGACCGCGAAGGCGCAGGCCCTCGGCGCGCAGTCCAAGCAGTTTCAGATACCGTCCAATGTCAATGCGGCAATTTCGCCACTGTCGCCCAAGACCGCCGACATCAAGCTCATCAATTACGATTTCGCGAAGTACGGCTCGTCGGCCGAACGCAAGCGGCTGCTCGAGCGCTGGGATCGCGAAGTCGGCTCGATCGCCAAGTGACAGGGTCCGAGCGATGATCCGCCGGCTCCTTGCCGCCGCCCTGGCCGCAACTGCGGCCGCGGTCGCCGTTCCCGTGGCCGGGCAGCTCAACATGTACTGCAGTTCGCCCAACACCGCGTGGTGCCAGGGCATGGCGATCGGCTTCGAGAAGGCCGCCGGCGTCAGGGTCGCGGTCGTGCAGAAGGCGACCGGCGAGATGCTTGCCCAGGTGAAAGCCGAGAAGGCAAACCCGAAGGGCGATGTCTGGTGGGCGGGTCCGGCCGACGCCTACCTGCAGGCCGCCGAGGAGGGCCTGCTCGACGCATACGCCTCGCCGAATCTCGTCCAGCTGCACGACTGGGCGCGGCGCATCTCCGAGATCTCGCAGAACCGCGTCACGGGTGTCTACGGCGGCATCCTCGCGCTCGGCTACAACACCGAGCTCCAGGCGAAGCGGAAACTGCCCGTGCCAAGCTGCTGGAAGGACCTCCTCGCTCCGGCATACCGGAACGAGGTGATGCTCGGCAATCCGAATTCCTCCGGCACCGCCTATCTGATGCTTGCATCTCTCGTGCAGATCTTCGGCGAGGACGAGGCATTCACGTACATGCGCGCGCTCAATGCCAACGTCAGCTCGTACGCGCGATCCGGCATCGGCCCGATGACCGCCGTCAAGCAGGGCGAGATCTTTCTCGGCAGCACCGTGCTCCACGGGGTGATCAACGAGATCGCAGCCGGCTACCCGGTGAAGGCGGTGCTGCCGTGCGAAGGTGTCGGCTACGAGGTCGGGTCGATGGCGATCATCAAGGGCGCGCGCAACCTCGACCATGCCCGGAAGTTCGTCGACTGGGCGCTCACCGCCGATGCGCAGAGGATCGGCCTCGAGGTCAAGGAATACGCAATTCCCACCAACAAGACGGTGCCGCTGCCGGCGATGGTCCCCAACCTGGCCGACGTCAAGGTCATCCGCTACGACTTCGCGAAATACGGCGCGAGCGAGACGCGCAAGCGGCTGCTCGAGCGATGGGAGAAGGAAATCAACCAGGCACCGCGATGAGCGCGGGGGGCGGTCCCGCGCGGCGCCCGCCGCACGGTGAGCGACGATGGCCGATGCACGCCGTGCACTGCTGATCTGGATCGCCATCGGCGCCGCCGGGTTCCTGCTGATACCCTGGTACGCGCTCGGGGGCAGCGTGTTTGCGCTGGGTTGGCTCTCGCAGTTCGGCACGAAGGAGTCGGCGCCGGCACTGCTGCAGGTGATCGTGCACGGCAGGCTGTGGCTGGCGCCTCCCGGGCTGCTGCTCGGCGCCGCCGCCCTGCTGCTTGCGCGGGCAACTACGCGCGGGCTCCGGTCGAGCGCGTTGATCGCGATCGGCGCGGCGGGCTTCGTCTACTGTTTCGCTCAGGGATTCGCGATCGGACCGACCGGCTGGTCGTTCGCCAGGGCGGGCGCGACAGCATCGGTCGCCGGCCAATACGGAATGGGCCTGGGCGCCACGCTCGTCATCACGACGTTTGCGATTCTGTTCGCACTGGGACTCGCCGAGCGCGGCTATTTCAAGGGCGACGGCTTCGTCGCGGCCAGTGTCATCGGCGTCGCGACCCTGGTGGCGGTGTTCACGTTCTTTCCGGTCGCGAAGATCCTCATCTCCGCGCTGCAGGATGGCGATGGCGTGTTCTCGCTCTCCGCGGTCCCGGACCGGCTGTTCCGGGAGAAGATCTGGGGCCTCGCGTGCGTCACCGGTGCCGCCCGCTGCGGCGTTGCGTGGAACACCGTGGTGCTCGCCCTGCTGTGCGCCGCGAGTTGCACGACGCTCGGCCTCGCCTTCGCGCTGATCGCGACCCGCACCGGCTTCGCCTGGAAACGGCTGCTGCGCATCCTCACCGTGCTGCCCATCATCACGCCACCGTTCGTGATCGGGCTCGGCCTCATCCTGATCTTCGGCCGGTCGGGCCTCATCAACCAGTTTCTCGAATTTGCGTTCGGCTGGCAGCTGGGACGCTGGATCTACGGCCTGCACGGCGTGCTGCTCGCGCAGGTGTTCGCGTTCACGCCGATCGCCTTCCTCGTGCTGATCGGCGTCGTCGAGGGCGTGTCACCGAGCCTCGAGGAAGCCGCGCAGACGCTGCGCGCCAACCGCTGGCGGGTCTTCGCCGACGTTTCGCTGCCGCTGATGCGCCCGGGGCTTGCCAACGCGTTCCTGATCAGTTTCATCGAATCGATCGCCGATTTCGGCAATCCGATCCTGCTCGGCGGCAACTTCGGCGTGCTGTCGACCGAGATCTTCTTTTCCGTCGTCGGCGCCCAGCTCGACCAGGGGCGCGCGGCGACGCTGGGCATCCTGCTCCTGATGCTCGCGCTGGCTGCGTTCTATCTGCAGCGCTGGGCGCTCGGCCGCAAGGTATACACGTCGCTCGCCGGGAAGGGCGATGCCGGATTGCCCACGGAACTCCCCGACGGCGTTCGCCGCCTCTGCTATGCGATCGCGCTGCCGTGGGCGCTGCTGACGGTGGTCATCTACGTGATGGCGCTGACCGGCGGCTTCGTCGAGACCTGGGGCCGCGACTACACGCTGACGATGCGGCACTACGCAAAGGCGTTCGGCATCGAATGGACGGCAAACGGCATCCTGTGGGCCGGGGCAGCGTGGAACTCGTTCTGGACCACGGTGAAGCTCTCGGCACTTGCCGCGCCGATCACCGCCGCCCTTGGCATCCTGACCGCCTATGTGCTCACGCGTCAGAAGTTCCTCGGCCAGAACGCGTTCGAGTTCGGAACGATGCTCTCCTTCGCGATCCCCGGAACGGTGATCGGCGTCTCGTACATTCTCGCCTTCAACGTGCCGCCGATCGAGATCACCGGCACCGCGCTGATCCTCGTCGTCTGCAACGTCTTCCGCAACATGCCCGTCGGCGTCCGGGCGGGGATCGCCGCGATGAGCCAGATCGACAAGAGTCTCGACGAAGCGTCGACGACGCTGCGCGCCCGGGGATTCACGACGCTGCGCACGATCCTGCTGCCGCTGCTCAAGCCGGCCGTCGTCGCGGCGCTCGTCTACAGCTTCGTGCGCGCGATGACGACGCTGTCGGCCGTGATCTTCCTCGTCTCCGCCGAGTACGAATGGGCGACGACCTACATCATCAATCGCGTGATCAACGGCGATTACGGCGTCGCCATCGCCTACAGCTCGGTGCTGATCGTGCTGATGCTGGCCGTGATCGGGGCGATCCAGTGGGCGGTCGGCGAGCGCCGGCTCGGCCGCCGCGCAGCGGGCGTTCCCGCGGCCGGCGTCGGCGCAATCGGCGGCAGCGCAGCGTAAGCGGAGACGCCGGATGAAAGCGGCATCGATCGAATTCCGCAAGGTGACCAAGCGCTACGGTCCGGTCACCGCCGTCAACGATGTCTCGTTCACGATCGGCGCGGGAACGCTGGTCACGCTGCTGGGTCCGTCCGGCTGCGGCAAGACGACGATCCTGCGGATGCTGGCCGGGCTCGAGCTCCCGTCGGCGGGATCGATCCTGATCGGCGACGACGATGTGACCACGCGCGCCGCCGCGTCGCGCGACGTTTCGATGGTGTTCCAGAGCTACGCGCTGTTTCCGCACATGACGGTGCTGGAGAACGTACGCTACGGACTCGTCGTCTCGGGAAAGGCGAAGCCCGAGGCGGACGAGCGCGCGCGCGCGGCGCTCGCGACCGTCGGGCTCACCGGGCTCGACGCCCGCCTGCCATCGGAGCTCTCCGGCGGCCAGCAGCAACGGGTCGCCGTGGCCCGCGCGCTGGTGCTCGAACCGTCGGTGCTGCTGTTCGACGAGCCGCTGTCGAACCTCGACGCCCGGCTGCGCCGACAGATGCGCGAGGAGATCCGCGAGCTGCAGCAACGCCTCCATCTGACGGTCGTCTACGTGACGCACGACCAGGCGGAGGCGATGGCCGTGTCCGACCGCATCATCGTCATGAACAAGGCGATCATCGCCCAGGAGGGTGCACCGCGGGAGCTCTACGAGCAGCCGCGCGATACCTTCGTCGCCGGCTTCATGGGCGACGCGAACCGCGTGCGCGGCCGACTCTCGCGGCGCGACGCGACGCGTGGCGACGTCAGGCTCGGCCCGGTCACGCTATCGTTGCCGCACCGCGGCCTGCCCGACGGTGAATGCGAGGTTGCGATCCGGCCGGAGGCCATCGAACTCTCCCAGGACGGCGACGCGCCGCTCTCCGCCACCGTGAAGAAGGCGTCCTATCTCGGTCAGCTGATGGAGTACACGCTCGACACGCCGATCGGCACGCTGTTCGTGATCTCGACCGCGGTGGACCGGCCGCTCGCCGTCGGCGCCACGGTCGGTGTCCGGCTGGCAAGTCACGGGGTCGTCGTCATTCCCGACGGCGACCCGCGGTCGTAGGCCGGCCGGCGTGGCGTGTCTCGCGGCGTGCCCGCACAGGCACGTCGATCAGTGCTTGTGCGGACGCAGGTGATCGTCGGTCGGCGAGCGCCGGCGAACCTCGGCATTCACCGAGATTTCCTGCCGGCTGCCGTCGGCAGCCTCCACCGTCAGGACGAAAGGGACCCGATCACCGATTTTCAGCGGGCGCTCCAGGTTCGGCAGCGCGAGCCGATACGCGCCCGGGGCGAGGCGCACGGTAACGCCGGGCGGGAGCGGGATCGCACGGACCGTCGCGCCGCTCGTGCCGGGCGGCCGCATCGCGACATGGGCGGCGAAATCGCTCCGAACGTCGACGACCGTCGCGCCGTCGCTGCTCCGGAGCTGCATGTAGGCCTCGGCCGAACGTGCGTTCGGTGCCACGCGCACCCATGGCTCGGTGACGACGAAGGACCGACGTGGCGGCGGAGGATCCCATCGTGGCAATCGCCAAACCGACGGTCAGCACCGCAAGTCCATCGGCGACCCGAGCGTCTGTCCATGGCAGATACGATACCGCGCTGACCGCAGCCGATGCATCCCTTCCGTTGCCATTCCAGGTAACTGCCTGGAATACCGGCGCAGATGTCCTTGTTTACCGGTTCGGTAACGCTCCGAAGTCCGGCCGGAGGCGCGCCGGACCGAGCTTCGCATTTTCGATGGCGGGCATCATGCACCGAATCCTGCGCTCATGCGTCGCGGTGATCCTGCTATTCGCGGCGAATACTGCCTTCGCGGCCTTCCACCTGTTCTCGATCGAGCAGATCTACTCGAACGCCGATGGCACCGTCCAGTTCGTCGTCCTCCATCAACAATCCGGCCCCAACGGCGAGAATCAGTGGAGTGGCCTTAGCCTGACGAGCAGCGGTCCGGCCGGCCCCCTGAAGGAATTCACGTTCCCGTCCAACCTGCCGAGTTCGCTCACCTCCGGCAAGCGCGTCCTCGTCGCCACGCAGGGCTTCGCCAACCTCGGCATCGTCGCGCCGAATTTCGTGATCCCGAATGGCTTCCTGCAAGTCCCCAACGGGACCGTCAACTATGCCGGCGTCAGCCAGGTGACCTACGCCAACCTCCCGACCGACGGAGTGATGGCAATCGACGCGACCGGACGGGCCATCCAGAACGTCGCGACCAATTTCGCCGGCACCTCGGCGTCGGTGAGCGCCTCGACCCCGCCGGGCGCGATCTCGCCGGTTCCCGGAATCTGGGCGAACCCGAACGAGGACGGCACCGGTTACGCGCTCGACTACCACAACGGCGTCCTCGTCCTGGCGATCTACAGCTACCAGGCCTCCGGGCCGGCGCAGTGGTACCTCGCCGCGGGACCGGTGACCGCGAACGTCTTCACCGCGAAGCTCGACCGGTACACCGGCGGCCAGTGCATCTCGTGCGCGTACACCGGACGCCCGACGCTCGCCGGCAACGACGGAGATATCACCGTCACCTTCACGTCGTCGACGTCGGCCACCGTCAATCTGCCCAATGGCCGGGTGACGCAGATCTCGCCGTTCCAGTTCTAGCGCGGTCGAGCTTGCATCGGGACCGGCCGCATTGCCGGCGGTCGGGTCGCCGTCACCGAACGAGCAGCGCGAGGCGCCCAAGATGGGCGAGCGCCGCATCGAGCTCGCGCAGCGCGTCGGCCTCCGGTACCCCGCGCCAGAGCGTCGCGGCGATTTCCTTGCGCGTTCGCGTACCGTCGAGCAGCAGGAACAGGCGGCGCGTGTCCTCGTTGAACGTGCCGTGCTCATGCCGCAGGCTCGTCGCCGGCAAGCCGCGCTGCGCCTGAAGCCGGGCGACTGCGCTCGCCAGCGGTTGCTCGCCCGCATCGAGCACGAATGGCGATGGCGTGCTGTGCAGCTCGACCACGCCGGCCCCGTAGCAGCGCAGGATGTCGGAGGCGAGCAGCTTGCGCTCGTCGTCGGTCGCCGCGCCCGGCGCGGCGAGGAGCGCGCGCGCCCTCGCGCACAGTTCGTCGAAGGTCAGGGCGAGCGGCCACCGATCGGCGAGCACCGGCCAGCGCCGCCTTCATCATGCGGCTCGCGCGTGCTCAGGACCTTTCCATCCGGGGTCTGAAATTCCTCGATCGCGTTCGATTGCAGGTCCGGGTTGTCGCGCCGCGGCCGCGCCTTCGACGCGACGCGCAGCGCCATCACTCGCAACGGTGACACCTTGCGCGTCAACGGTACGTCCTTGCGCACGAGCAACGTCTCGCGAAACGTCCGCGCGCGCAGGAAGTCCATGAACTGCTCCCGCCGCAGCACGTCGGGCGCGATCCGAGCGAGCGTCTCCAGGACCTGCGGCGAAAATTCGGTTCCGAGCATCTTGGAGAAATCGGCCTCGCCAAGGTAGCCGAGACCATGCTGCGCGGCGCGCTCGATGAACTGATAGAAATACTCGGGCAGGTTCACCGACCTCCAGATGCTCGTGGAGGATGTAGTCGTCGCGCTGCTTGCGCGTGTGCTCGGCCTCGGCACGCAGCGTGTTGCCGTAGGCGGAGGCAGGTCATCGCCCTGGACCGAGTCCGCGAGGAAATCCAGCATGGCGCGTGCCTGGGCGACGCGCGTGCGTGCGTCGGCGATGCCCCGGGTGTGGTAGCTCATTGCATCGCGCACGACGCTGCGCATCCGCCAGCCGGGAAGCGTGTTGTAACTGACGTACGCAATCCCATTCTGCGCAAGCTGACGCCCGCAGATGGCGAAGAGCTTCTCCTGCACGGGCGTGGGCACCCACGAATAGACGCCGTGCGCGATGATGTAGTCGAACGTTCCGAACTCCTCGGAAAAGTCCATGATATCCATCGCGCAGCAGCCGCAGATTGGACAAGTCCGAGCGTCGTGACATCGGCGGCTGCCCTGCTCGATCTGGACCGGCGAGAAGTCGATGCCGACGAACTCGCAGTTCGGCAGGCTGGCCGCCAGCGGAATGATGTTGCCGCCGGACGCGCAGCCCAATTCCAGGACGCGGCACCGGTCGACGGGCGGCGGCTCCATCCCGAAGAGCCAGCCCAGCGTCGCGAGCCGGTCGGGATGCGATTGCGGAAACGGGAAACTCTGGTACGGCGTCGCGTCGTAGGTGCGCTGCAACTCGGCGCTCATGGGTGTGCCCCCACGCTCGCGGCTGGCGCCGCGTCGCTGCCGTTCAGAACTGCTCGGCGGCGAGCGACATCGTCGCCTCGCCGCTGTCGGTGACCGCGCGCGCGAATCCCGCCGCCTGCGGCAGGAGCGCCTCGGCGTAGAAGCGCGCGGTGTGGATCTTGGCCGCGAGAAACCGCGCGTCGCCGACGCCGTCCGCGAGGTGCCTTGCCGCCACGAGCGCACCGCGGCCCAGCTGCCAGGCGCCGGCGACGAATCCCCACAGCCGCAGGTAAGGCACGGCGACCGCGTGCGCAACGCGCGGGCTTGCGCCGCTGGTCGCGACGACCCAATCGGCTGCGGCCCGGACCGCGCGCACGCCTTCGGCGAGCCGCGTGCCGATCGCCTTGAGGTCGGCGCTCGCCTGCCGCGCCAGCTCACCCGCCACTTTCTCCATCTCGGCGGCGACCACGCGTGCCATCGCGCCGCCGTCGCGCGCCGTCTTGCGGCCGATGAAGTCGTTGGCCTGGATCCCCGTCGTGCCTTCGTAGATCGTGGTGATGCGCGCGTCGCGGAAATGCTGCGCGGCGCCGGTCTCCTCGATGAATCCCATTCCTCCGTGCACCTGAATGCCGAGCGAGGCGACCTCCTGCGCGGTCTCGGTGCTGCACCCCTTGACGATCGGGATCATGAAATCGACGAATGCCTGGTGGCGCTTGCGCGCCTCGGCATCGGGGTGACGGTGCGCATTGTCCATCGCCGCCGACGTCACGTAGGCCACGGCGCGCATCGCCTCCGTGTGCGCGCGCATCGTCATCAGCATCCGGCGGATGTCGGGATGGTCGATGATCGCGGCTCGCGTCGCGTCCGTCGCCGCGCCGATCGGCCGGCCCTGCACGCGCTCCTTCGCGTACGCTGCCGCGCGCTGGTAGGCGCGCTCCGCGATCCCCACACCCTCGAGACCGACCGAGAAGCGCGCGAGATTCATCATGATGAACATGTACTCGAGGCCGCGGTTCTCCTCGCCGACCAGGTAGCCGACCGCCCCGCCGTGGTCGCCGTAGGCCATCACCGCCGTCGGGCTCGCGTGAATGCCGAGCTTGTTCTCGAGCGAGACGCAATGGACGTCGTTGCGCGCGCCGAGCGCGCCGTCGTCGTCGACCAGCACCTTGGGAACGACGAACAGCGATATCCCCTTCACGCCTTCGGGCGCGTCGGGAGTCCGCGCGAGCACGAGGTGGATGATGTTCTCCGTGTAGTCGTGCTCGCCGTAGGTGATGAAGATCTTCTGCCCGAAGATCTTGTACGTGCCGTCGCCCTGCGGGACCGCGCGCGTGCGGACCGCCGCCAGGTCGGACCCGGCCTGCGGCTCGGTGAGGTTCATCGTGCCGGTCCAGACGCCGGCGACCATGTTCGGCAGGAACTTGTCCTTCAGCGCCTTCGAGCCGCGCAGCGCGATCGCCTCGATCGCTCCCTGGGTCAGCATCGCGCAGAGATTGAACGCGAGGTTCGACGAGTGCCACATCTCCTCGACGGCCGTGCCGAGCAGATGCGGCAGTCCCTGTCCGCCGTACTCGGTCGTCTTGATGAGCCCGTTCCAGCCGTTCTCGCAGAACTGCCGGTAGGCGTCCTTGAATCCGGCCGGCGTCTTCACCGTGCCGTCGTCCTGCCGCCGCGAGCCCTCGCGATCGCCGACGGCGTTCAGCGGATCGAGCACGTTGATCGCGAACTTCGCCGCCTCGTCGAGTATCGCGGCGACGACGTCGGGCGTCGCCTCCTCGTATCCCGGCAGCGTGGCGACCTGCGGCGAGGCCGGCCAGCTCGGTCAGCACGAACTGTATCTCCGGCAGCGGCGCGTGGTAGGTCGTCATTGCGGGTTCACCTCTTGCGCTGTATCCATCGGCTGCCGTCGGACGGGCCTTCGCTCATCCCAGCGCCGCAGTGAGTTCGGGTATCGACCTGGAAGAGGTCGCCGACGAGCCCATAGTCGGCGACCTGGAAGATCGGCGCCTCGGGATCCTTGTTGATCGCGACGATCACCTTGCTGTCCTTCATCCCGGCCAGGTGCTGGATCGCGCCGGAGATCCCCACGGCGATATAGAGCTCCGGCGCGACGATCTTGCCGGTCTGGCCGACCTGGTATTCGTTCGGCACGTAACCCGCGTCGACGGCGGCCCGCGACGCGCCCAGCGCCGCGTTGAGCTTCGCCGCCAGCGCCTCGAGCAGCTTGAAGTTCTCGGCGCTGCCCACGCCCCGGCCGCCCGAGATCACGACCCGCGCGCTGGTGAGCTCGGGACGTTCGGACTTCGAGAGCTCCTGCCCGGTGACCTTCGACAGGCCGGTGTCCGGGCGCAGCAGCGACCGCCTCGATCGGCGCGTTGCCGCCCTCCGCCGGCGCGGCATCGAATCCGGTTGCGCGCACGGTGATGACCTTGATCGGATCGGACGAGCGCACGGTCGCCAGCACGCTGCCGGCGTAGATCGGCCGCACGAACGTGTCGGCACTCTCGACGACGGTGATGTCGGAGATCTGCGCAACGTCGAGCAGCGCAGCGACCCGCGGCATGACGTTCTTGCCAAAGCCCGTCGCCGGCGCCAGGAGATGCGAATAGCCGCCGGCCTTGGCGAGGGCGACCACGGTCGCGGCGACGTTCTCGGCGGTCGGCTGCGCAAGGTGCGGCGCTTCCGCATGCAGCACCTTGGCGATGCCGGGGATCCGTGCGGCCGCCTGAGCCGCGCCCTGCGCATTGCTGCCCGCGACGAGCACGTGCACGTCGCCGCCGACCTTCTGCGCGGCGGTGACGGTGTGCAGCACTGCCGACTGGAGTGCGGCATGGTTGTGATCGGCGATGATGAGAGTCGTCATGATCTAGATCACCTTCGCTTCGTTCTTCAGCTTGGCCACGAGCTCGGCCACATCGGCAACCTTGCCGCCCCCTTGCCGCTTCGGCGGCTCGACCACCTTGAGCGTCGTGAGCCGCGGTGTCACGTCGACGCCGAGCGCCGCCGGGTTGGTGGTCTCGAGGGGCTTCTTCTTCGCCTTCATGATGTTCGGCAACGTGGCATAGCGCGGCTCGTTGAGGCGCAAATCGGCGGTCACGATCGCCGGCAGGCCGATCTCGATCGTCTCGAGGCCACCGTCCACTTCGCGCTTGACCGTCGCCTTCTCGCCGCCGATGTCGAGCTTCGACGCGAATGAAGCTCTGAGGCCAGCCGGCGAGCGCTGCCAGCATCTGCCCGGTCTGGTTCGCGTCGTCGTCGATCGCCTGCTTGCCCAGAATGACGAGCCGAGGCTGTTCCTTGGCCACCACGGCCCTGAGCAATTTCGCCACCGCCAGCGGCTGCAGGTCGGCGTCGGTTTCCACCAGGATCGCGCGGTCGGCCCCGAGCGCGAGCGCCGTGCGCAGTGTCTCCTGGCAGGCCGCGAGGCCGCAGGAAACCGCGACGATCTCGGTCGCCACCCCCTTCTCCTTCAGCCGGACGGCCTCCTCGACGGCGATCTCGTCGAACGGATTCATCGACATCTTCACGTTCGCGGTATCCACGCCGCTGCCATCCGGTTTCACCCGGACCTTGACGTTGTAATCGACGACGCGCTTCACGGCTACGAGGATTTTCATGGGATGCCCGCGACTCGAAAGGGTTGAAATTATACCGCGAGCGCGCCCGCGGCCGCCCCCCTTGGGTGTTGGCGCCGGGCATGCCCGCCCTCATTGGAGCCCATGGCCCGGAAGGTTCGCCCATTTGCTATCCTTCGCCAGGTCCGCGCGAGCCGCAGCCTGCCGCCTGCCGCTCACTGCGTCCCGTCGGTCCCTGCAACGCCGCCCGCCATCGACCGCGGTCGCTCCGGACGCGTCCGAACCCGATTCCAACCCGATGCCCCGCTCGACGCCGACAACAACGAGTTTGCGCATCGCGGCCAGCATTGGGTTCGTGGTGATGCTCGCGGTGCAGGCGAGCCCCGCAGCTGCCGGCGCGCAAAGCCTCGAGGCGGTCGACTTCGACGGGTCCCGACTCTCGCTGCTGTGGGATCTCCCGTTCGCCGGTCTCCTCCTGTCGATCGCGTTCGCGCCGCTGCTCGCACGCAACTTCTGGCACCGCCACTACGGCAAATTCGCGCTGGCGTGGGCGCTTGCCCTCCTGCTGCCGTTCGCGGCGACGTTCGGGATCGGCGAGACGATCCACAACGTCGCGCACGCGCTGCTGCTGGAGTACCTGCCGTTCCTCGCGATCCTGTTCGCGCTGTTCACGATCGCCGGAGGCATCTGCCTGCGCGGCCACCCTCCCCGGCACCCCCGTCGTCAACACGGCGCTGCTCGCGCTCGGAGCCGGTCTCGCCAGCATGATGGGAACGACCGGCGCATCGATGCTGCTGATCCGGCCGCTGCTGACCGCGAACGAGGGACGGCGCCACCGGGTGCACGTCGTCGTCTTCCTCATCCTGCTCGTCGGCAACGTCGGCGGCGCCCTGTCGCCGCTCGGTGATCCGCCGCTGTTCATCGGATTCCTGAAGGGCGTCGATTTCTTCTGGACGACACGCGCGCTGGCCTTCCCGACGCTCTTCCTGGTGCTGACCCTGCTCGCGCTGTTCTTCGTGGTCGACACCATCTTCCGCCGGTTCGAGCCTGCCCGCACCGCACCGAGGGCAGCCGGCTCCGCATCTGGCGGTGGAAGGCACGGCGAACTTCCTGCTGCTCGCGGGCGCGATTGGCGTCGGTCCTGATGTCCGGGCTGTGGAAGCCCGGGATCAGACTGCGACGTCGCCGGCGTGCACCTCGAGCTGCAGAACGTCGTTCGCGACGTGGCATTGGTCGCGCTCGGCGTCGCGTCGCTCGTGTTGACGCCGGCTGCGATCCGCGAGCACAACCAGTTCCACTGGGAGCCGATCATCGAGGTCGCGAAGCTCTTCGCGGCGATCTTCGTCACGATCTTCCCCGTCCTCGCGATCCTCGCCGCCGGCCGTGACGGGGCGTTCGCCGGCGCGCTCCAGGTCATCGGCGATGGCGCGGGGTAACCCGCGCAACACGCATGGTCTACTGGGTCACCGGACTGCTGTCGGCGTTCCTCGACAATGCCCCGACCTATCTCGTGTTCTTCAAGCTCGCCGGCGGCGACGCGCGAGACGCTGATGGGGCCGATGGCCCAGACGCTCGCCGCGATCTCGATGGGCGCGGTCTACTTCGGGGCGCTGACCTACATCGGCAACGCGCCGAACTTCATGATCAAGGCGATCGCCGAGGATCGCGGCATCGCGATGCCGAGCTTCTTCGCGTATTTCGCGCTCGCCTCGGTCGTGATGCTGCCGCTGCTCGCGGTGGTCGCGCTCGTGTGGCTCTAGCGTTTCAACGGGCCACTAGCCCGACACCAGGATATGCACGCGGAATGGTCCATGTGCGCCCGAGGACGATCGTCTGCTCGATATCGCCGGTGCGCGACGGGCCCGACACCAGATGGACCGCGCGCGGCAACCTGCCGCGCTCGTGCCGCAACAGCGCGAACGCTTCTTCCATGCCGGCGACGATCCGGTCGGCGCGCACGACGGCGACGTGCGTGTCGGCGAGCAGCGCCGTTGCCGTTGGCGTCTCGGCACCCGAGAGTACGACGAGCGTGCCCGTTTCGGCGATCGCGCAGAACGACCCGGTGATGCCGAGGCGATCATCGCCGACAGTCGGTCGCGCCTCGATCTCGAGGCCGGCGCCGGCCCAGTCGAGGTCGGCGAATTCGGGCCAGCAGACGCCGCGATGCGACTTCTGCGCTGCGAGCGCCGGCGGCAGGTCCAGCGCGTCGAGGTAGCGCGCGACGGCGGGGCCGATCTCGCGGCGTTCGGCAATGCGCTCGACGGTGCTTTCCAGGTCGGTGGCGCGCCGGATGAAGCGCTCGACGAGATCGGCGGGCGTCGTCGGGCGCGGACCGTGGGCGTGCATCGCGATGTGGGCTTCGGCCACGGCGCGGTCGGCGGCCCCGTCGCCGGTCCTGCCGAGCGCCTTGCGCACCCGCGCAAGCACCGCATCGCGGGCGTTGCGGTTGTCGGCGAGCGACGTCGTCATCGTGGGCCTCAGCGGTGCCGGCGAACGAAAGCATCGAGGCGCCCGATGCCGCTCGTGATCGCCTCGGTCGACGCCGCGTACGAAAAGCGGATGTGCTGCCCGTCGCCCGGCACGCGGCGACCGAAGTGGATGTCTGCCAGCACCGCGACGCCAGCCTCCGCCAGCAAGCGCTTGCGGAACGCTTCGGAGTCCGCACAGCCGGTGATGCGGCAGGCCTCGGTGACGTTCGGCCACGCGTAGAACGCGCCGCCGGGCGTCTTGCACGTGACGCCGGGAACCGTGTTGAGCAGGCGCACGATCAGGTCGCGGCGTTCGAGGAAGCTCGCGCGCATCGCGTCGGCCGCCTGCTGCGGACCGGTGATCGCCTCGACTGCGGCCCACTGCGAGATCTGCGAGGCGCACGAATCGGTATTGGTGATCCAGCGCGTGAATACCGGAGCGAGCACGCGGTTTGCGGCGTAGCCGATCCGCCAGCCGGTCATCGCCCAGGTCTTGGATGCGCCATCGCAGACGACGGTGCGTTCCAGCATGCCGTTCCGGCTGGCGAGCGATTCGAATGCGCCGGCATAGGCAAGGCGCGAGTAGATCTCGTCGGCGAACACCCAGACCTGCGGGTGGCGCGACAGGATAGAGGCGATCGCATCGAGATCCGCGCGCTGCAGCATGCCGCCGGTCGGGTTGTGCGGCGTGTTGAGGATCAGGAGCTTGGTCTGCGGCGTGATCTTCGCCTCGAGCTCCGCCGGGTCGAACGCGAAATCGCGCGCCTCGCGCAGGTAGATCGGCACGGGCACCGCGCCGTTGGCGAGAATCTGCGATTCGTAGATCGGAAATCCGGGAACGGGGTAGATCACCTCGTCGCCCGCCCCGTAATCCGTGACGGAAGCGATCGTGTAGGCGATGAACGGCTTGGCGCCGGCGCCGACGACGATATCGTCGGGGCGGAATTCCAGGCCGCGGCGCGTGCCGAGGTCCTTGGCGACGGCCGAGCGCAGCTCGTCGATGCCGGCCGACGGCGTGTAGCCGTGACGGCCGGCCTTGATCGCCGAGATGCCCTTTACCTGGATGTTCGTCGGGGTCGGGAAATCGGGCTGCCCGATGCAGAACGACACGATGTCCTTGCCCTGTCGGACGAGCGCGTTCACCTCGGCCAGCACGACGAATGCGTTCTCCGTACCGAGCGATTCGGCGCGGCGCGATAGGCGCACCGCGAGGCCTGTCGTTTCGTGCGGCGTGTTCATCGGTCAGCCCCCACCCTTGCGGCCTCATTGGCCAATTCGGCCGCTGCCCTGCCCCACGAGGGGGTGCAACCGCGCCATTGCCCTGCGCGGCTCATGTCCGGTCGCCCACACGCTGGCGATAGAGTTCGCGGAAGGTTCGTCCCGCCGGTGCGGGCATGTCACGGCCTTCCGTCCAGCCGCCACCGACGGGCAGCCGGTGAATGAGGCCTTCGCGGCCTCCCATCGCCTTCAGCATGCGAGCTCCGATTTTCGCACCGAGTGCGTAAAGCGCGGGGTGACGCGCTAGCCACGACCAGATGCGCAAGCCGGCGCTTTCGTACCATGGACGCAGCCCCTGCGCGAACGCGCGCTCGCGCAGCTTTCGCTGCAGATCCGGAAGAGGAATGCGCACCGGACACACGACGCCGCACTGGTTGCAGAACGTCGACGCCGCCGGCAGGTCCTGCGCCTTGTCGAGCCCGACATACATCGGCGTCAGGATCGATCCGATCGGCCCCGGATAGACCCAGCCGTACGAGTGGCCGCCGACATTTTGATAGACCGGGCAGTGGTTCATGCACGCGCCGCAGCGGATGCAGCGCAGTGCATCGCGCAGCTCGCTCCCCAGCACGCCGGTGCGCCCGCAGTCGACGACGATGAAGTACATGTGTTCGGCACCGTGGAACTCGCCCTTTCCCTTCGGGCCGGTCAGCACGTCGACGTAGTTCGAGATCGACTGGCCCGTCGCCGATCGCGGCAAGAGCCGCATCAGCGTCGCGACGTCCTCGAGCGTGGGGACGATCTTCTCGATCCCGGAGATCGCGACGTGGATCTTCGGCAGAGTCGTCGTCAGCGTGGCATTGCCCTCGTTGGTTACGAGCACGACGGAACCGCTTTCGGCGACGAAGAAGTTGCCGCCGGACACACCCATGTCCGCGGTGAGGTAGTGCTGGCGCAGGACGCCGCGGGCCTCGAGGCAGAGCTCCTCGATCCCGGTCTTCAGCGGCGTGCCGTGCGCCTTGTGGAAAAGCTGGGCGACCTCCTCCTTCGACTTGTGCAGCGCGGGGCCGATGATGTGCGACGGCGGCTCGTAGTCGTTGATCTGCAGGATGTACTCGCCGAGGTCCGTTTCGACGACCTTCAGCCCGGCCGCCTCGATCGCGTGATCGAGCGCGGACTCCTCCGAGACCATCGACTTCGACTTGATGACCTTCGTGACGCCATGCCTTGCAGCGATCTCGAGAACCAGCGCGTTGATGTCCGCCGGGGTCTCGGCGAAGAGGACAGTGGCGCCACTCGCGGTCGCGTTCCGCTCGAAGATCTCGAGCCACACGTCGAGGTTCTCGAGCGCGCGATTGCGGATCGTGCGCCCGGCATCCCGCGTCGCCTCGAAGTCGTCGACCTCGGACAGCGACGCCCGCCGCTTCGCGACGAACTTGCCCTGCATCTTCCGGAGATTTTCCTGAAGGCGCCGGTCATGCAGCTTCTCGTGCGCGCGCTCCTTGAAGTGCATCGATGCGACTTGCATGGCGCTCCCCCGATCCGTCAGCGAACGACGTAGGCAATCCGTGGGCAGCACGCGGAGTGCGCGATGCCGGCTGCCCCGTGGACGAGGCTCACCGCGGCGACTCCCCGGCCAGCACTTCGGCGACATGCAGCACCCGCGTCTTGGTGTCGCCGCGCCGGCGCAGTCGGCCCTCGATGTTCAGCATGCAGCCGAGATCGCCCAGCACCACGGCGTTCGCGCCGGAGGCCGCGATGTGCCCGCATTTGTTGTCGGCGAGCCGCGCGGAGATTTCGCCGAACTTGATCGAGAAGGTCCCGCCGAACCCGCAGCACGTTTCGCATTCGGGCATCTCGGCGAGCGTGAGGCCGGGGACCCTGGCGAGCAGGCTCCGCGGCTGGTCCTTGACGCCCATCTCGCGCAGGCCCGCGCAGCTGTCGTGGTAGGTCACGGTCCCATCGAAACGGCCCGGCACGCGTTCGATCTTCAACTCATTGACGAGGAAGTCGGTGAGCTCGCGCGTCTTCGCCGCAAGCGCGTCGGAGCGTTTCAGCATCGTCGGATCGTCGGCGAAGAGATCGGCGTAATGCGTGCGGATCATCCCGCTGCAGGAGCCCGACGGCGCGACGAGAAAGTCGCAGCCCTCGAACTCGGCGACGAGCTTGGCGGCAAGCGCCCGCGCATCGGCGCGGTCGCCCGAATTGTAGGCGGGCTGACCGCAGCAGGTCTGCGTTGGCGGCACGAAGACCTGCGCGCCGCCGGCCTCGAGCAGCCGTATCGCCGCGAAGCCGATCGACGGCCGCATCAGATCGACGAGGCAGGTCACGAAGAAGCCGACGCGCATCGGGGCGGAGATCCAGCGGAAATCGGGGGTCGGCGCATCTTAGCATGGCGACGTCGGGTGAAGTCCGCGACGCCGCGCGCCGGCCGTCGCTCAGAGCAGGCCCGAATTCACGAGCGCGATGGCGCAGAGGTCGAGCAGGCGCTGCGGCAGGATGCCGAGCAGAAGCAGCAGGAGGCCGTTCACCGAGAGCAGTGCGCTCGCGTCCGCGCGCGCCTCGATCGGCGTCATGTCGGTCGCGTCGTCGAAGTACATCAGCTTGACCACGCGCAGGTAATAGAAGGCGCCGACGAGCGATGCCATGACCGCGACCACCGCCAGCCAGACAAAGCCCGCGTCGACGGCGGCCTGGATCACCGTGAACTTGGCGTAGAACCCCACGGTCGGCGGGACACCGGCCAGCGAGAACATCACCAGCAGCATCACGAACGCCCACCACGGCGAGCGCTGGTTCAGACCGCGAAAATCCTCGAGACGGTCGGCCTCGAAGCCTTCGCGCGACAACAGCATGATCATGCCGAACGACGCCAGGCTCGTCAGCACGTACGTCACCGCATAGAACATCGCGGCGCTGAAGCCGGTCGGGTTCGCGGCCAGGAAGCCCATCAGCATGAATCCCATGTTCGCAATCGACGAGTAGGCCAGCATCCGCTTGATGTTCGTCTGCGCGATCGCCACGACGTTGCCGAGCACCATCGACAGCACCGCGAGCACGACCAGCATCTGCTGCCAGTCGAACCAGAGGCTGCCCAGTGCAACACCCAGCAGGCGCAGCATGAACGCGAAGGCGGCGAGCTTCGGCGCCGTGCCGATCAGCAGCGTCACCGCTGTGGGCGCGCCGTCGTACACGTCGGGGACCCACATGTGGTAGGGAACGGCGCCCAGCTTGAACGCGACGCCGGAGACGACGAAGACGAGCCCGAAGAGCAGGATCGTCTTGTTCGCCGAACCTGCCGTGAGCGCCTTCGCCACGTCGATGATGTCGAGCGATCCCGTGGCACCGTAGATCATCGACATCCCGTAGAGCAGCATGCCCGACGCCAGCGCGCCCAGCACGAAGTACTTCATCGCCGCCTCGGCCGCCACCGTCGACGTCCGGTACATCGCGACCATCGCGTACAGCGACAGAGCGAGGAGCTCGAGGCCGAGATAGAGCGTGACGAAGCTCCCGGCGGCGATCATCACCATCATGCCGAGCAACGCGAACAGCGCCAGCACGAACGTCTCGCCGCGGAAGAGTCCGCGGGCCGCGCAGTAGCTGCGTGAATAGAACAGCGTCAGTGCCAGCGACACCGTCGCCATGAACTTGAGCGTGTCCGCGAACATGTCGTCGACGACCATGCCGCCCAGGGCGGTCGTCGGCTGCGGCGCCATCGTCGCGAGCGCGCTCCAGCCGGCCACGGCAAGCACGATCTGCGTCGCCCAGAACGAATAGTGCCGCCGCGGTTCCGGCACGAAAAGATCGGCGATCAGGATCGCACAGGCGCCGCAGAGCAGAACGATCTCCGGCAGCACGGGCGTCAGGTTCATCGTCGGCATCATCGGGTGGTCCGCCTGCTCAGCGCCCGACCGGCCGCCCGAAGGGCGCTGTGCTCCCCCCTGGGGGGCAGCGAACAAAGTGAGCGTGGGGGCGGTTCATCACAGCTTGCTCCTGGCGACATGTGCCAGGAGGTCGGCCACGGAGGTATGCATCACGTCGATGTAGGGCTTCGGCCAGACGCCCATGCCGAGCACGAGCAGCGCGATCGCGGAGAGCAGCCAGAACTCCCGCCGGTTGACATCGGTCAGCGACCGCACGCCGTCGTTCGCGATCGCGCCGTAGATGACCCGCTTGTACATCCAGAGCGTGTACGCGGCCCCGAGAATCATGATCGTCGCCGCGGCGAACCCCAGCCAGAAGTTGACCTTCACGGCAGCCAGAATGACGAGGAATTCGCCGACGAAGCCCGAGGTCGCGGGCAGCCCCGCGTTGGCCATCGCGAACAGCATCATCAGCGCGGCGAACTTCGGCATCGTGTTGACGACGCCGCCATAGTCGGCGATCTGCCGGCTGTGCAGGCGGTCGTACATCACGCCGACGCACAGGAACATCGCCGCGGAGACAAAGCCATGCGAGATCATCTGGACGAGACCGCCTTCGACGCCCAGCTGGCTGAACAGGAAGAAGCCGAGCGTCACGAATCCCATGTGGGAGATCGACGAGTAGGCGATCAGCTTCTTCATGTCGGACTGGACGAGCGCGACGAACCCCACGTAGATGATCGCGATCAGCGACAGCGCGATCACGAATCCGGACAGGTAGCGCGACGCATCCGGGACGATCGGCAGAATGAAGCGGACGAAGCCGTAGGCACCGATCTTGAGCGTGATCGCGGCCAGGATGACCGAGCCCCCGGTCGGCGCCTCGACATGCGCATCCGGCAGCCACGTATGCACCGGCCACATCGGCACCTTGACGGCGAAGGACAGGAAGAACGCGACGAACAGAAGAACCTGGACGTCGAGCGCCAGCGGGACGTGGTACCACTCGAGGATCGAGAACGTCTCCGAGACGTTGTAGAGGTAGATCAGCGCCACAAGCATCAGCAGCGACCCGAGCAGCGTGTAGAGGAAGAACTTGACCGCCGCGTACACCCGATTGGGCCCGCCCCACGCGCCGATGATGATGTACATCGGGATCAGCATCGCCTCGAAGAACATGTAGAACAGGATCCCGTCGAGCGCCGAGAACGCGCCGTTGATGAGCCCCGACTGGATCAGGAATGCCGCCATGTACTGGGCGACCCGCGTCTGGATGACCTCCCACGCCGACCAGACGACAACGAGCGTCATCAGGCTGTTCAGCAGCACGAACAGCATCGAGATGCCGTCGACGCCGAGGTAGTAGTGGATGTCGAAGCGCGGGATCCATTCGCGGCGCTCGACGAACTGCATGTTCGCGGTGCCGCCGTCGAAGCCCAGCCAGAGGGGGAGCGTCACCACGAATCCGGCGAGCGCGCCGGTGAGCGCGATCCAGCGCGCCGCGCCGGCGTCGCGATCGCGACCGACGGCCAGCACCGCGAGACCGGCGGCGATGGGCACCCAGATGGCGAGCGAGAGGTATGCCATCAGCGCCCCCTCACCGGAACCACCAGGTCAGCGCCGCGAACAGGCCGATGATCATCGTGAACGCATAGTGGTAGACATAACCGGACTGCAGTTGCCGCACGAGGGCTGCCGCCCACCCCACCACGCGCGCCGCGCCGTTGACGAAGAAGCCGTCGATGATCGAGCGGTCGCCGACCTCCGACAGGAAACGGCCGATCCGGCGAAAGCCACCTGCGAAGAACCAGTCGTTGAAGCGGTCGAAATAGTATTTGTTGTCGAGCAGCGTATAGAGCGGCCCCGCGGCACGCCGCAGCCGCTCCGGCAACGCCGGATTGGCGATGTAGCAGTACCACGCCGCCGCGATCCCCGCCAGCGCGAGCCAGAGCGGAAAGCTGAGCGCGCCGTGCAGGATGAACGCGGTGATGCCGTGCCATTCGGTCCTGAAGCCCGCGATCGCCGGATGGTCCGGATGCACCACGATCGAGCTGCCGAAATAGTTCGCGATCAGCATCGGCTCGACGAAGAGCCACCCCGCGAGGAGCGACGGAATGGCGAGCAGCACCAGCGGAACCGTAACGACCCAGGGGCTCTCCTGCGGCGGCCCACCATGGTGGTCGTGTGCGTCCGGCTCCGCGAGGGCGTCGTGGGAGGCGTCGTGCGGAGGCGTCCCGGGAGGCGTCGTGGAAGGCGGCGCCGGCGCGATCCCCGTGCCCGTCGTGGACCGCGCTCGGCGCGCCGAAGCGCTCCTTGCCGTGAAAGGCGAGGAACAGCATCCGGAACGAGTAGAACGCGGTGACGAACACCCCCGCCATCACTGCGAAGTAGGCGTAGCCGTGGCCCGGAATGGTGGAGAAATGGACCGCCTCGATGATCGCATCCTTCGAAAAGAACCCGGCAAACGGCGGGATCCCGGCAAGCGCGAGCGAGCCCACGACCGCGGTCCAGTAGGTGAGCGGCATGTACTTGCGCAGCCCTCCCATGTGGCGCAGGTCCTGCTCGTGATGGAGCGCGATGATCACCGACCCCGCGCCGAGGAACAGCAGCGCCTTGAAGAACGCGTGGGTCATCAGGTGGAAGATCGCCGCCGAGTAGGCGGAGACGCCGAGCGCAACCGTCATGTAGCCGAGCTGTGACAGCGTCGAGTACGCGACGACGCGCTTGATGTCGTTCTGGACGATGCCGAGGAACGCCATGAACAGCGCGGTGGTCGCGCCGACGATCGTCACGACCGAAAGCGCCGTATCCGAGAGCTCGAACAGCGGGCTCATCCGCGCGACCATGAAGATGCCTGCGGTCACCATCGTCGCCGCATGGATCAGCGCGGAGATCGGTGTCGGGCCTTCCATCGAATCGGGCAGCCAGACGTGCAGCGGAACCTGGGCGCTCTTGCCCATCGCGCCCACGAACAGGCAGATGCAGATCACCGTCAGCAGCGACCACTGCGATCCGCCCCAGAGATTCAGCGTCGCGCCGGTCAATGTCGCGGCCTTGGCGAACACCGGCGCGTACTCCAGCGTACCGAAATGCGCGAGGACGAGACCGATGCCCAGCACAAAGCCGAAATCGCCGACGCGGTTGGCCAGAAACGCCTTCAGGTTGGCGTAGATCGCCGTCGGCCGCGTGTACCAGAAGCCGATCAGCAGGTACGACACCAGCCCGACGGCTTCCCAGCCGAAGAAGAGCTGGACGAAGTTGTTGCTCATCACCAGCATCAGCATCGAGAACGTGAACAGCGAGATGTAGCTGAAGAACCGCGAGTACCCCGGATCGTCGGCCATGTAGCCGATCGTGTAGACGTGGACCATCAGCGAGACGAAGGTCACGACCAGCATCATCGTCGCGGCCAGCGGATCGATCAGGAACCCGATCGAGAACCGGAGCGGTCCCGATGCGAGCCAGGTGTAGACGTCGCCGTTGAACGTGTTTCCCGCGAGCACGTCGCGCCAGATCGCGAACGACGCCGCCATCGCGATCGCGACGCCCAGGATACAGAGCCAGTGCGACAGCGGCCGGCCAAGCCTCTCGCCGAAGAGGCCGACGACAACCGCGCCGACGAGCGGCGCCAGCGGCACGAGGAGGTAGAGAAGCTGCATCGTCATGCGACCCGTCCCGCCATCCCTAGCCTTTCAGGCGACCCATGTCCTCGACGTCGATCGAGCCGACGTTGCGGAACAGCAGCACGAGGATCGCGAGCCCGATCGCCGACTCCGCGGCCGCGACGGTCAGGATGAAGAACACGAACACCTGCCCCGCCATGTCGTTGAGAAAGCTCGAAAAGGCGATGAAGTTCATGTTGACGGCGAGCAGCATCAGCTCGATCGCCATCAGCAGGATGATCACGTTCTTCCGGTTAAGGAAGATTCCCGCCATGCTGATCGCGAACAGGATCGCCCCGAGCACGAGGTAGTGCGACAGCGTCGGCGCCGATACGAATTCCACCGCCAGGCTCCCTTAAGCTCACGACTCCGGCGGCAAGGGCCTTCCGGCCGTGCCGACGTCGTGTTCGGTTTGTTACTCGTTCTTCTCGGACGGAATGTTGAGCACGCGCAGCCGGTCCTGCGGGCGCACCTTCACCTGCTCGCCCGGATTCTGGTACTTCGTCTCCCGGCGCCGACGATGCGTCAGCGCGATCGCCGCGATGATCGCGACCAGCAGGATGACCGCGGCGATCTCGAACGGATACACGTAGTCGGTGTAGACGAGCGCGCCCAGGGCCTTGGTGTTGCTGGCGCCGGTCGCCGGGCCGGCCGCGCTGCCGACGGGGATGCCGTGCCGCGTGCCGACGAGCGTGAGCGCCATCTCGATCAGCACCAGCGCGCCGACCGTAGCACCCACCGGAACATAGCTCCGGAACTGTTTGCGCAGGTTGTCAAAATTGATGTCCAGCATCATCACGACGAACAGGAACAGCACCATCACGGCGCCGACGTAGACCAGCACCAGCACGATCGCCAGGAATTCCGCCCTCAGCATCAGCCAGTGCGCCGAAGCGGTGAAGAAGACCAGGACGAGCCAGAGCACCGCGTGGACCGGATTGCGGGCGGTGACGACGCGCAGCGCCGCGAACACGAGGATCGCCGCGAACAGATAGAAGAGGAAGGTCGGAAACGTCATCGTCGGGCAGGGACGGTGCCGTGCCGCGATGGCGCCGGCGGTTGCGGCTTGGTCATCGATAGCTCGCGTCGGCCGCCCGATCGGCGGCGATCTGTTTCTCGTACCGGTCGCCCACGGCGAGCAGCATCTCCTTCGTGTAGAGGAGGTCGCCGCGCTTCTCGCCGTGGTACTCGAGCACGCGCGTCTCCACGATCGAATCCACCGGACAACTCTCCTCGCAGAAGCCGCAGAAGATGCACTTCGTGAGATCGATGTCGTAGCGCGTCGTCCGGCGCGTGCCGTCGGAGCGTTGCTCGGACTCGATCGTGATCGCGAGCGCCGGACAAACGGCCTCGCACAGCTTGCACGCAATGCAACGCTCCTCGCCGTTCGGGTAGCGGCGCAGCGCGTGAAGCCCGCGGAAGCGCGGACTCGTCGGCGTCTTCTCCTCGGGAAACTGCACGGTGATCTTGCGGGCGAACAGATGGCGTCCGGTCAGCAGCAGGCCCCGGCCGAGCTCGAGCAGCAGCCAGGTATTGACGAATGTCTTGACGCGCGAGCGCATCGGCCGGTTCCCCATCAGTGGAACAATTCCGCCCAGGGCGTCTGCAGCATCACGCCCAGGAACACGATCCAGACGAGCGTCACCGGAATGAATATCTTCCAGCCGAGACGCATGATCTGGTCGTATCGATAGCGCGGCCACGTCGCCCGTATCCACAGGAACACGAACAGCACGGCGCAGGTCTTGGCGAAAAGCCATGGCAGGCCGTCGCCGAGCGGATGCAGCCCGGCGACACCTACGTCGTTCAATGCCGGCCACGGCGAGAGCCAGCCGCC
Source organism: uncultured beta proteobacterium (assembly GCA_963783525.1). Taxonomy (GTDB): domain Bacteria; phylum Pseudomonadota; class Gammaproteobacteria; order Burkholderiales; family Casimicrobiaceae; genus CAIWHR01. The sequence goes on along the minus strand of CAWAOF010000002.1, from coordinate 30,019 downwards.
GAGGAACATGATCGCAGTCAGCGTCGCGATCAGGATCATGTTCATGTACTCGGCGAGAAAGAACAGCGCAAAGGTGACGCCCGAGTATTCGACGTGGAACCCGGCGACGATCTCCGATTCGCCCTCGGCGACGTCGAACGGATGACGGTTCGTCTCGGCGACGCCCGAGGTGAGGTAGACGACGAACAGCGGGAACAGCGGCCAGACATACCAGTAGGCGGCGCCGCCCTCCTGGCCGCGGACGATGTCGGAAAGGTTGAGGCTCGACGCCGCCATCAGCACGCCGACGAGCGCGAAACCCATCGCGATCTCGTACGAAACGATCTGTGCCGCCGAGCGCAGGCAGCCGAGGAACGCATATTTCGAATTCGACGCCCAGCCGGCCAGGATGATCCCGTAGACGCCGATCGAAGTCATTGCGATCAGATACAGAAGGCCGGCGTTGACGTCGGCGAGCACGATTCCCTCGGCGAACGGCACGACCGCCCACGCGGCGAGTGCCGGTGCCAGCGCCAGCATTGGCGCGATGAAGAACAGGTAACGGTTGGCCCCGGTCGGGACGACGATCTCCTTGAAGAGGAGCTTGAAGACATCGGCAAACGGCTGCAGCAGCCCGAGCGGCCCCACGCGATTGGGCCCGATTCGCACCTGCATCCAGCCGATCACCTTGCGCTCGGCTAGCGTCAGGTAGGCCACGCCCAGGATCAGAGGCACCGCGATGGCGACGATCTTGACCAGGGTCCACACGACCGGCCACGCGGGTCCGAGCAATGCCTGCGCCGGGGCGAGAAGCGTGTCCATCGCGGTCATGTCAGTGCCCGCACGGCCGCCCGAAGGGCACTGTGCGCCCCCTCGGGGGGCAGCGAACGCAGTGAGCGTGGGGGCCCGATCATCCTATGCCCGCTCGACACTGATCGGCCCGGACAGGCCCTCGAGACCGCATGTCGACGGATGAGCCGCCGCAATGCGCACGATGCCGGCCGGTACGCCCGGATCGGCCACCGCGCTCAGCACTGCCTCGCCACTGCCCTGCCGGATCTTGACCTGCGCGCCTTCGGTTACGCCGATCTGTGCCAGCGTGAGCGCGTTCATCCGCGCCCGCGGCGGCTTCGCGTCGGTGGTTGCCTGCAGCGATGGCGCGCGCCGCACCAGCGGGTCGGCGAAGTGGATCGGCACGTCGGCGACGCGTTCCATCCCGGCCACGACGCCGGCCGGGGTCGCGATGGCGACCGTCGTCCCGTTGGCAAGCCGCGCCGCGATCGCCGCTGCCGCCGGCAACGAGGCGCGGACGTCGTCGATCGAATCGAAATCGAACCCGGGCATGGCGAGCATCGATCCCAGCACGCGCAACACCTTCCACCCTGGTCGCGTCTCGCCCAGCGGCTTCACGACGCCGTTGAACTGCTGCGCGCGGCCCTCGCAGTTGACGAAGGTGCCGGCGGTCTCCGTGCTGGGGCTGATCGGCAGCAGCGCATCGGCGTAGGGCATGCCATGCTTGAACGGCGAAAGCACGACCGCGAAGTCGGACTTGTCGAGTGCGGCCCGCGCGGCGACCGGATTGGCGCAATCGAACTCCGGCTCCGCGCCGAACAGCACGTACGCCTTCCGCGCGTCGGCAAGCATCGCCCGCGCGTTCAATCCGTTTCCGCCCGCCGGGTCGGGCAGCGCGCCCGCGATGTATCCGCCGACGCTGTTCGCCGCCTCGGCGAGGCAGCCCAGCGTCGCGCCCGCGATGTCCGCAAGCGCCTGTGCGAGCGCCAGGAGCTGCGACGCCTCAGCATGCTGCTCGGCATAGTTGCCCAGCAGCACCGCCTTCTGCTCGCCGCTGACGAGGCTCGCGGCGATCACCTGCGCCGCTGCCGTCGGCTCGATCCCTGCGAGCGCCGCAGGCACCGGCTTGCCGGCGCCGAGCGCGGCGGCGACGACGATTTCCGCGAGCGCGCGCGGCAGAAGCGACGGGGCGGCGATGAACGAGTGGGCGATCGGCATCCGGGAGTCGTCGGCGACGGACTGCAGCACGGAAATCTGCGCGCCCTTTCTCGCCGCCTGGCGCAGACGCTGCGCGACCAGCGGATGGTCCTTGCGCAGGAAACTGCCGACGACCAGCACGCGGCGAAGCGCGTCGATGTCGGCGATCGGCATGCCGAGCCAGGGGATCCCGGCCCCGCGCCCGTCGCCGCGAAAATCCGTCTGGCGCAGCCGAAAGTCGATGTTGTCGGACCCGAGGGCGCGGGCGAGCCGCGCGGCAAGTGCCATCTCCTCGAGCGTCGAGTGCGGCGACACGAGCATGCCCAGCGCGGCGCCCCCGTGGCGGTCGGTGACGCCCTTCAGGCCCCGCGCGACGAATTCGAGCGCCGCCTTCCAGTCAACGGTCTTCCACTCGCCGCGTTCCTTGATCATCGGCGCGGTGAGCCGCTCCTCGCTCGCGAGCGCCTCGTACGAGAATCGATCCTTGTCCGAAATCCAGCACTCGTTCACCGCCGGGTTGTCGAACGGCACGACCCGCAGCACGCGCTCTTCTTTCACCTGCACGATCAGGTTGCTGCCGAGCGAATCGTGGGGCGACACCGACCTGCGGCGCGCGAGCTCCCAGGTCCTGGCCGCGTAGCGGAACGGCTTCGACGTGAGCGCGCCGACCGGGCAGATGTCGATCATGTTGCCCGAGAGCTCGGACTCCACGCTGCGGCCGACGAACGACACGATCTCCGAATGCTCGCCGCGCCCGATCATCCCGAGCTCCATCACGCCGGCGATCTCCTGCCCGAACCGGACACAGCGCGTGCACTGGATGCAGCGCGCCATCTCCTCCGCGGCGATCAGCGGCCCGATGTTCTTGTGGAACACGACCCGCTTCGCCTCGCCGTAGCGCGATGCCGAGCCGCCATACCCGACCGCGAGATCCTGCAGCTGGCACTCGCCGCCCTGGTCGCAGATCGGGCAATCCAGCGGGTGATTGATGAGCAGGAACTCCATCACCCCCTGCTGCGCCTTCTTCGCCTGCTCGGAGGCCGTCCACACCTTCATGCCTTCCGCCGCGGGCGTCGCGCAGGCGGGCAGCGGCTTCGGCGCCTTCTCCACCTGCACGAGACACATCCGGCAGTTCGCGGCGATCGACAGCTTCCTGTGGTAGCAGAAATGCGGCACGTAGATGCCGAGCGCGTTCGCGGCATCCATCACCGTGCTGCCCGGCGCCACTTCCACCTTCCTGCCGTCGATTTCGAGGTTCAGCATCGATCCGCTCCCGCCGGGCCGCCCCAAGGGAGCGCCGGCCCCCTGGGGGGAGACGAGCGAAGCGAGTTACGGGGGGATCTCATTTCAGACGTACGTCGGCGCGAGACAGCGCTTGTGGTCGATGTGGTGCTGGAACTCGTCGCGGAAGTGGCCGACGAAGCTCTTCACCGGCAATGCGGCGGCATCGCCCAGCGCGCAGATCGTGCGTCCCGAGATGTTGTCGGCCACCGAGAGGAGCAGGTCGAGGTCCTCGTTCTTGCCGCGACCGTGCTCGATCCGATCGACGACGCGCCACAGCCAGCCCGTACCCTCGCGACAGGGCGTGCACTGGCCGCAGGACTCCTCGTAATAGAAGTACGACAGGCGCAGCAGCGACTTCACCATGCAGCGCGTGTCGTCCATCACGATCACCGCGCCGGAGCCCAGCATCGAGCCGGCCTTGGCGATCGAATCGTAGTCCATGTCGGTAGCCATCATGACGTCGCCGGGAAGCACCGGCATCGACGAGCCGCCGGGGATGCACGCCTTCAGCCGGCGGCCGCCGCGCATTCCGCCCGCGAGTTGGAGCAGCGTCGCGAACGGGGTACCCAGACGCACCTCGTAGTTGCCGGGGCGCTCGACGTCGCCGGACACCGAGAAGATCTTCGTGCCGCCGTTGTTCGGCCGGCCGAGATTCAGGAATGCGTCGCCGCCGTTGCGGATGATCCACGGGACAGCCGCGAATGTCTCGGTGTTGTTGATCGTCGTCGGCTTGCCGTAGAGGCCGAAGCTTGCCGGGAACGGCGGCTTGAACCGCGGCTGCCCCTTCTTGCCTTCGAGCGACTCGAGCAGCGCCGTTTCCTCGCCGCAGATGTACGCACCGTAGCCGTGGTGGTTCGCGAGCTGGAAGCTGAAATCCGAGCCCAGGATGTTCTCACCCAGAAAGCCGGCGTCGAACGCCTCGGCCACGGCCTCCTCGCAGCGCTCGTAGGTCTCCCAGATCTCGCCGTGGACGTAGTTGTAGCCGCGCGAGCAGCCCATCGCGTACGCGGCGATCGTCATGCCCTCGATCAACGCATGCGGGTTGTAGCGGAGGATGTCGCGATCCTTGAACGTGCCCGGCTCGCCCTCGTCGGAATTGCAGACGAGGTACTTGTCGCCGCGGTATTGCTGCGGCATGAAGCTCCACTTGAGGCCGGTGGGAAAACCCGCGCCGCCGCGCCCGCGCAATGCCGACTTCTTGATCTCGGCGATGACGCTCGCCGGCGGAACCTTGTCCGCGAGGACTTGCCGCAGCGCCGTGTAGCCGCCGCGTGCGACGTAGTCCGCGAGCCGCCAGTTCGCACCGGTTAGGCCCGCCATCAGGATCGCGTCCGGGCCGTAATCGAGCAGGCGGGAACCGGCGCTCATGATCCATCCCTCGCCGCACCCGCCGCACGCAGCTCGGCGATCAGCGCGTCGAGCTGGTCCGGATGCATCCAGCTGCACATCCGCTTGTTGTTGACGAGGAGGACCGGCGCGTCACCGCAGGCGCCCATGCATTCGCCTTCCCGCAGCGTGATGAGGCCGTCGGGCGTGGTCTCGCCGAAACCGATGCCGAGCTTCGCCTTCAGGTATTCGGCAGACTTGACCGCATCCTGCAGCGCACACGGAAGGTTCGTGCAGATCGTGATCTTGTATTTGCCCACCGGCTGCCGGTTGTACATCGCGTAGAACGTCGCGACCTCGTAGACGGCGACCGGCGGCATGTCGAGATATTGCGCGACGAAGTCCATCGTTTCCGGCGGCAGCCAGCCCTTCTCGTCCTGCGCGATCGCGAGCGCCGACATCACCGCCGATTGCTTCTGGCCGGGGGTACTTCGCGACCTCGCGGTCGATCCGGCGCAGCGCGGCATCACTCAGCACGCCCGCCTCCCGTCAGGGTGGTTGCCGCCGGCGGCGCAGATCGGTGTGCCCCCACGCTTGCGGCTGTCGCCGCTGCGCTGCCCCCCGAGGGGGCGCACCCGCGCCTTGGCCCGGCGGCGCTCATCGGTGTGCCCCCACGCTTGCGGCTGTCGCCGCTGCGCTGCCCCCGAGGGGGCGCACCCGCGCCTTGGCCCGGAGGCGCTCATCGATCGATCTCGCCGAACACGATGTCGAGCGTACCGATGATGGCGACGGCATCCGCGATCATGTGCCCGCGCGCCATCTCGTCCAGCGCCGAGAGGTGGGCGAAGCCGGGAGCGCGCAGCTTGACGCGGTACGGCTTGTTCGCGCCGTCGGACACGATATAGACGCCGAACTCGCCCTTCGGGTGCTCGACCGCGGCATACGCCTCGCCGGGTGGCACGTGCATGCCCTCGCTGAAGAGCTTGAAGTGGTGGATCAGATCCTCCATGTTCAGCTTCATCCCTTCGCGCGGTGGCGGGGCGACCTTGTAGTTGTCGACGATCACCGGGCCGGGATTGGCGCGCAGCCAGTCGACGCATTGCCTGACGATCCGGTTCGACTGCCGCATCTCCTCGACGCGGACCAGGTAGCGGTCGTAACAGTCGCCCTGCGTGCCGACGGGAATGTCGAACTCGAGCCGGTCGTAGACCTCGTATGGCTGCTTGCGGCGCAGATCCCAGGGCACGCCGGATCCGCGCAGCATCGGCCCGGTGAAGCCCAGCGCGAGCGCGCGTTCGGGCCCCACCACGCCGATGCCGACGGTCCGCTGCTTCCAGATCCGGTTCTCGGTGAGCAGCGTCTCGTAGTCGTCGACGTTGCCCGGGAAGCGCTGCGTGAAATCGTCGATGAAGTCGAGCAGCGTCCCCTGCCGGTTCAGGTTCATCTCGGAGAGCACCCGTGCGCTGCGGGTGTGCTGAGCCGCGTACTGCGGCATCCGTTCGGGCAGGTCGCGATAGACGCCCCCGGGGCGAAAGTAAGCCGCGTGCATCCGCGCGCCCGAGACCGCCTCGTAGACGTCCAGCAGGTCCTCGCGTTCGCGGAACGCATACAGGAACGTCGTCATTCCGCCGACGTCGAGCGAGTGCGACCCGATCCACAACAGGTGGTTCAGGATCCTCGTGATCTCGTCGAACATCACGCGGATGTATTGCGCGCGCAGCGGGACCTCGATACCGAGCAGCCGTTCGATCGCCATGCAGTAGGCGTGCTCGTTGCACATCATGGACACGTAGTCCAGCCGGTCCATGTACGGCAGTGCCTGCAGGTACGTCTTGTGCTCGGCGAGCTTTTCCGTCGCCCGGTGCAGGAGGCCGATGTGCGGATCGGCGCGCTGGATGACCTCGCCGTCGAGCTCGAGCACGAGCCGCAGCACGCCATGTGCCGCGGGGTGCTGCGGGCCAAAATTCATCGTGTAATTGCGTATTTCGGCCATTCAACACTCGCGGCGATGAATTTCGGTGCAGGCTAACTTGCGCGAGCAAGTTAAGGCCGAAGGCCGGCCGGAATCAAAATTCATCGTGTAGTTGCGAATCTCCGCCATCGGCATCACCCGCCCGTCGCGTAGCTGTCCTCGCGGATGATGCGCGGCGTCACTTCGCGCGGCTCGATCGTCACCGGCTGATAGACGACGCGGCCCTGCTCGGGGTCGTAGCGCATCTCGACGTGGCCCGAAAGGGGGAAGTCCTTGCGGAACGGATGGCCGACAAAGCCGTAGTCGGTGAGAATCCGCCGCAGGTCGGGGTGGCCGGAAAACATGATTCCGAAAAGGTCGAATGCCTCGCGCTCGAACCAGTTGGCGCAAGGCCAGATCTCGACGGCGCTCTCGACGACCGGAAATGCGTCGTCGGGCGCGAACGTGCGCAGGCGCAACCGGCAATTGTTGGCAAGCGAGAGCAGGTGGTAGACGACGGCGAACCGCGGACCTTCACGCGTCTCCCCACCGTAGGTGGAATAATCGACGCCGCAGATATCGACGAGCAGCTCGAAGCGCAGCTCGGGCCTGTCGCGCACCGTCCGCAGCGTGTCCCGCAATCGATCCTGCCGGATGACCGCCGTCACCTCGCCGCGCGCAACGACGACGCCTTCGAGCGCGTCGCCGAGCGCCGTGGCGAGCGCCGCGGCAAGGACATCCGGTTGGGTGGCCATCAGCGCGCGATCGTGTTGGTGCGCCAGATCTTGTTCTGAAGCTGGAGGATGCCGTACAGCAGCGCTTCGGCGGTCGGCGGGCAGCCGGGAACGTAGATGTCGACGGGCACGATCCGGTCGCAGCCGCGGACGACCGAATACGAATAGTGGTAATAGCCGCCGCCGTTCGCGCACGACCCCATCGAGATCACCCAGCGCGGCTCGGCCATCTGGTCGTAGACCTTGCGCAGTGCGGGTGCCATCTTGTTGCACAGCGTGCCGGCGACGATCATCACGTCCGATTGACGCGGGCTCGGCCGGAAGACGACGCCGAACCGGTCGAGGTCGTAGCGGGCCGCGCCCGCGTGCATCATCTCCACGGCGCAACACGCGAGGCCGAAGGACATCGGCCACATCGACCCGTTGCGGCACCAGTTGATGACGCTGTCGAGCGACGTCGTGACGAAGCCCTTCTCGAGTACCCCTTCAATCGCCATGGTCGCCGGTCTCCCGAGTCCTCATTCCCAATCCAGGGCGCCCTTCTTCCATTCGTAGACGAACCCGACGATGAGCACGGCGAGGAACACCATCATCGCGGCGAAGCCGAAAAAGCCGATCTCGCGCAACACGACCGCCCACGGAAAGAGAAATGCGATCTCGAGATCGAACAGGATGAACAGTATCGCGACGAGGTAATAGCGAACGTCGAACTTCATCCGGGCGTCTTCGAAGGCCTCGAATCCGCACTCGTACGGTGAAAGCTTCTCGGCATCGGGGCGGTTCGGTGACACCAATGCCCCGACCGTCAGGAGCAGCGCTCCGACGGTGAGGCCGACCAGGATGAAAAGCAGGATCGGGAAATACTGTTCCAACATGGTCATCGGCCCGCGCGAAATGCGTCCCGCGCCGGATTCGTTCCTCGGTGCCCCGCTCACGGGGCTCGCTCACAATCTGGTGCCGACGGGGAGACTCGAACTCCCACGGCTTACGCCACTGCCCCCTCAAGACAGCGTGTCTACCAATTTCACCACGTCGGCATCTCGGGATTCAGAGTCCTGCTCGTCACTTGGGCACGTCGCCCGACTTCGAACCGGCGGGCGCCGGGCCTGCCGGGGCCTTCACCGGTGCCTCGGCCGGCGGCGCCGGGACTGCACCCGGTGCCGCGTTGGGAAGCGAGCCCGGAGCCACAGGCACATCGGAGGCTTTCGGCGCGGGCTTCTCCATCACGCCCTGCTGCATCAACCCGGATGGTGCCCCGCGGGTCGACGCGAACCATGTGAGACCCAGGCTCGAAACAAAGAATACTGCGGCGAGAACTGCCGTGGTGCGGGAAAGGAAATTCGCCGATCCCACGGCACCGAAGAGGCTGCCCGACGCGCCGCTGCCGAACGCGGCGCCCATGTCGGCGCCCTTGCCATGCTGCAACAGGACGAACCCGCAGATCGCCACGGCGACGAGCAGGTGGAGGATCAACACCAGGGTTTCCAGCAGGTTCATGCTTTACTCCGGCACCGCACGCATTAGGCCCGCGCGATCGCCAAAAATTCCGCGGCCTTCAGCGAAGCACCGCCGATCAGACCACCATCGATGTCCGTCATCGCGAAGAGTGCCTTCGCGTTGTCGGCTTTGACGCTGCCTCCGTAGAGCACCGCGACCTCCGCGGCGCCGTTCTCCGCGAGCCGCGCCCGGAGCAGCGCGTGCACTGCCTGCGCCTCCTCCGGCGAGGCCGTCCGCCCCGTGCCAATCGCCCACACCGGCTCGTATGCGACGACGAGCTTCGCCGCGTTCACGTCCACCGCCGCCAGCACGGCGTCGAGCTGCCGCAGCACCACGGACATCGTCACACCCGCGTCGCGCTCGGCAAGCGTCTCACCGACACATGCAATCGGCGTCAACCCCGCCCCCAGGGCAGCGACGGCCTTTGCCGCGACGCCCGCGTCGGTGTCACCGAAAAACTGCCGCCGCTCCGAATGGCCGACGATAGCGTACCGGCACCCGAACTCGGCAAGCATGCCGGCCGAGACCTCGCCGGTATACGCACCCGACGCGTGCTCGCTCACGTCCTGCGCACCCCACGCGATCGGCGCCGCCGCCAATAGCTCGGCGACCTGCGCCAGGTACGGGTATGGCACGCAGACCGCAAGCGCGCGGCCGGCCATCGCCCTCCATCCGCCCTTCAACTCCGAGAGGAGCGCGGCATTGGCTGCTAGGCCGCCGTTCATTTTCCAGTTGCCGACGACGAGTTTGCCGCGCATGGCCCTGTAGTTTCCCCATCGGCTTCCCGCCGGACCCAATCCGTCCCTGCGCGAGAGCGCCTGCACCGGGGCGACTGCAAATCCTTGAAATTGTACCGCACTGCGGCAACCGCGGGCAACGCGTGTCCCCGCCCCGTCGCGATCGACCGCAGTCGCGGACCGTCATCAGCCGCCGACAAGGCGACGCAGGCGGCGCAGAAGTACGGGCAGGAACCAGACCGCCACCGTGAGCCCGCCGAGCGCTGCCGCGACGGGCCGTTCGACAAACGCGACGAGATTGCCGTCCGACTTGATCATTGACGTGATGAAATTCTCCTCGAGCATCCCTCCCAGCACCACGCCCAGGATCGCGGGGGCGATCGGAAAGCCGTTGTCCTCGAGCACGTAGGCGACGACGCCGGCAATCAGCATCACCGTCACGTCGAACGCGGTGTTGTTGATCGCGAACGAGCCGACGACGCAGAACAGCATAATGACGGGCATCAGGATCGTGCGCGGCACCCTCAGAATCTGCTTCGACACCTTGATGCACCACCAGCCGAGCGGGATCATGATCAGGTTGGCGATGATGAACAGCAGGTAGACCGCGTAGATGTTCTGCGGATTGTTGGTGAAGAGCGACGGGCCGGGATTCATGTTCTTCATGTACAACACGCCGATGACGATCGCGGTAATCGAATCACCCGGGATGCCGAACACGAGCGCCGGAATCCACGCGCCGGCGAGCGCGCTGTTGTTGGCCGACCCGCTCTCGACGATGCCCTCGACGTGTCCGGTGCCGAACTTCTCCGGCTCCTTCGACATCTTCTTGCTGACCGCGTAGGACATCCACGCGGCGATGTCGGCGCCGGCACCAGGCAGCGCGCCGACCAAGGTGCCCAGCGCGCTGCCGCGCAGGATCTGCATCGGGTATTTCTTCGCCAGTCCCCACATCCCCGTGAAGACGTTGCCGAGCGGCTTGTCGACGATCTTCAGCTGCGGATGGGTGTCGACGGCAAAGCGGATGATCTCGGAGATCGCGAACATGCCGATCATCATCGGAATCATGCCGATCCCGCCCATCAGCTCGACGTTGCCGAACGTGAAGCGCGGAAACCCAGCCGGGTTGCCGAGGCCCACGCAGGCGACGAAGAGGCCGAGCAGCAGCGACACGAAGCCCTTGAGCGGGCGGTCGGACGTCATGAACACGGCGCAGGTGAGCCCCATCAGCACCAGCCAGAAGTATTCGAACGAGCTGAACTTGAGGGCGAATTCCGCGAGCGCGGGCGCGGCGAGGATCAGCACCGCGGTGCCGAAGAGGCCGCCGATCGCCGAGAACACGAGCCCCGCGCCCAGCGCCAGCTCGGCCTGGCCCTTTCTGGTCATTGCATAGGCTTCGTCGGTATATGCCGCGGAAGCCGGGGTTCCGGGCATCCGCATCAGACAACCCGGAATATCGCCGGAGAAGATCGCCATCGCCGTTGCGGTCACGATCGCGGCGATCGCGGGTATCGGCGCCATGAAGAACGTCACCGGGACGAGCAGCGCGGTGGCCATTGTCGCCGTCAGACCCGGGACGGCGCCCACGAACAGCCCGAACAGCGACGCCGCCAACATCACGACGATGTTGTACGGCTCGAACACCATCGTGAACGCCTGTGCCCAGGCAGCGCTCACAAGTGCACCCTTGGCGCTGCGCGCCTTCCCTCCGGGGGACGCCCGCGCGAGCAGGGCGAAGCCAAGGCCCGAAGGGCGCGCCTGCGAGCGCGGGCGGCGGCCGACAACACGACGCAACCTCCTTCGCAAGATCCCGTGGAGGCCGCGCAATTCGCGCCTTGCGACGGCCCGGCGGCGCTCATCGATCCGCCTCGGCGGCTACCACGCGATCCCCTGCAGGACGCCCCACGGCAGAGGGACTCTAAGGAGCTTGTAGAACGCGTAATGAATGACCAGCGTGACCACCAGCGCGATCGGCACGACCCATTTCGGGCGCACGCCGAAGACGGCGAACAGCACCGCGAGATACCCGAGACCGGTGAGGATGAAGCCGATCTTGTCGACGAAAAGAATATAGAACAGGTTGACGCCGAGCACCGCGAAGAACGCGATCACATGCTGTCGCGAGCGCGTCCAGCCGTCGAGGTCCGCCCAGCGCGCTCGGTCGCCGCCACTCGCGCGTGCCGCCAGCCCCTTCATGATCAGCAATGCCGCGCAGACGGCAAGCCCCGCCGCCACGAGTCCGGGGAACAGCGCGGGGCCAACCTTCTGCCCGGGTATCGCCGGGAAGCGCTGAATGTGCGTGAGGACCGCCGCGCTGAGAAAGATCAGCAGTGCACCCCAGACCGCGTCGTTCAGCTTCATTCGATCGTCCCTCGGATCGCGCCCGCATGCATGGGGAGGCTTCGCTCAATGACGAATATGCCCGGACGCAGCGAGGCGGGGGCAGCGCGGCGACGGACCCGACGCCACCGCCGGGCTGCCGGTCACACTATTTGACGATGCCGACTGCCTTCATCGTCGCGCCGAGATCGGCATCCGATTTCGCCATGAGCTTGGCGAACGCATCCGGCTCGGCATAGATCACGCCGAACCCGCGCTGCGCCATGAATTCCGTGTAATCCTTGCTCGCGACGATCTTGCGGATTGCCGCAACCAGCCGCTCGCGTGCCTCGGCGGGAATGCTCTTGGGTGCGGCGATCCCGCGCCAGGCCGCCATTGTCCAGTTGCTGCCGGTCGCCGCCTTCAGCGTCGGCACGCTCGGATAGAGCGCCGCCGGCGCATCGGCCATTACCGCGAGGCTCCTGACCTTGCCTGCGTCGATCAACGACCGGGCTTCCGGGAGTGATACCGGCGCGATCTGCACGCCACCGGCGATCATGTCCTGGAGCCCGGGGGCAGCGCCATTGGACGGCACCCATGGAACGCTCGCTGGATCGATCTTCATGTCCTGGAGCATGCCCGCGATCGCGAGGTGCCAGATGCCGCCCTGCCCCGTGCCCGAGGCCTTCATCTTGCCCGGGCTCGCCTTGATCGCCGCGATCAACTCGTTGACGCTCTTGTACGGGGAATCGGCTGCAACCTGGACGCCCGCCGGATCGGCATTGACGAGGCCGATCGGCGTGTACGACGCGCCGGTCAGCTCCGTGAGCCCCTGCCAGTGCATCATGCCGATCTCAACTGTGATCATGCCGATCGTGTAGCCGTCGGGTGCAGCCGAAGCGATCGCCGAGTGTCCGACCACGCCACTGCCTCCGGTCCGGTTGACGACGTTGACCGGTTGCCCGACCTCCTTTTCGAGCAGCGTGCCGATGATGCGAGCCGTCGCGTCGGTGCCGCCCCCGGCGGCCCAGGGAACGATCAGCGTGATGGGGCGCTCGGGATAAGCGGCGAAGGCGGCGGCGGCGAAAAGGAGCGCGCCAGACGCAATGGCGTGCGCGAGCGCGCGCGAGATACGATTCATGGTTCCTCCTGGAAGCGGCATACGGATTTCGGGTCGCATGATGCCGGGCGGCGGCGAGCCATCCGGCGGCGCCGCCGAAGTTTGGCAGCGGCCTCGAAAGGGGTCAAGTGGTCTGACCAATCCGCGCGCGAACGAAGGCGGCGAGCGCGGCCACGAGTCGCTCCAGATCAGCTTCGACGGCGCCGTAATTCGCATTCGGCTCGAGCGTCGCTTCGTCCATGTAGAGGCGCCGGTTCAGCTCGATCTGCAGGCTGTGACGGCCCGCCGCCGGCCGGCCGTGCTTCCGGACGAGCTCGACTCCCTTGTACGGGTCGTTGATCGACACCGAGTAGCCGAGAGCGATGACGGTATCGGCGACGAGCGCCGTGAGCTCCGGTGCGCAGGTCGAGCCGTCGCGGTCGCCCAGCACGAAATCGGCGCGCTCGCGTCCCGGGTCGTCGGCGTTCGCGTCGCCGACGGCCGGCATCGAATGGCAGTTGATGTGCCAGACCGCACCAAACCTGTGATGCAGCGCATCGATCTCGGCGGCGAGCGCCCCGTGGTAGGGAACATACCAGTCGTCGATCCGCCGCTGCACTTCTTCGGCGGTCAGTTTGCGGTCGTACATCGGGGAACCGCCTCGGGCGACCCGCCAGACGAGCCCGATTCCCTGCTCGGTCTTGCGCGACGGCGCGATCGGCGTCGGCCATGCGTCCGCGAGCAACCCGGGATCGACATCGGCCAGGCTGCGGTTCGCATCGATATAGGCCCGCGGAAACGTCGCTTCGATCAGCGTCGCGCCGTAGCGCGTTGCACCGCCATAGAGCCGCGCCACATGCGTGTCCTCCGCCCGGCGCACGATCGCGCGTGGCGGCGCGTGGTCGAAGTCCGCAGGGTAGTGCTCACCGGAATGCGGCGAATCGAACACGAGTGGCAGGGCAGTCGCCGCCGGCGCATGCCGCACGAACGGTGGAATGGCACTCAAGCGGTCCCCTTGTTCGAATTCAAATGGCAGGCGGCGACAACAGCGTCATCGGATCACGCGGTCCGCCCGCTGCAGCAACTCGCGCGGCAGGACGATTCCATACTCCTCGGCGGCACGAAGGTTCACGACCAGTTCGTACCGCGTAGGCTGCTCGACGGGAAGGTCCGCGGGCTTCGCGCCTTCGAGCAGCCGTGCGGCAAAATGAGCGGCACGCCGGTACAGGTGCCGCAAGCTCACGCCAAAGGACATCAGCCCGAACTCGTCGACGAAGACGTCCGAATTGAACATGACCGGCCGGCGTGTCGCCATCATCAGCCGCACAAAGGCGCCGAGGCCGGTCACGGCGTCGACATCTTCGACGACCAGTACCGCATCGGCGTTGCTCCGCGCGATGGCGGCGGCGGCATCGCGGTAGTCGTCGACGCGATGCACCGGGAACTGGCGGATGTCCAGCTGCAGCGTGCGCGCCGCAGCATCGAAGTTCACGCGCGAAATGCTGAGGTTCGAACCGACAACGGCTACCGTCCGGATCCTTGGAAACGCTTCCCTGAGGATCTCGAGCCGCTTCGCGGTGAGGTCCTCGCCGTGCGTGACGAGTCCGGTAAGGCCGCCTTGCGGCCGGGAGAGGCTGGCGACCAGCCCTTCCAGCACGGGATCACCCGCGATCACGAAGACCGTCGGGGTCCGCGGCGCGCCGACCTTGGCACTTCGGGCAGCCTCCGCCGAAGTGGCCATGATCACGTCCATCTTCGCCGCACCCAGCTCCGCCGCCAATGTGCGCAGACTTTCCAGTCGCCCCGCAGCGGACCGGCGCACCAAGTGCAGGTTTCGGCCCTCCACGTAACCCTGGCTCTGCAATCCCTCGACGAACTCGCGGTAGAGCATCTCGCCGTCGGATTCCTTGACGAGCTCGAGATAACCGACGCGAACATTCGGCCTCGGCGCTCCGATCGCCGGGCGCCAGGCGGTGGCAATGGCGATGCTCGCGACCAGGAGCCGGCGGCGATTCATTCCACTTCATTCCTCGTATCGCTTCGCTCCCGCGGGCGCGATCCCGAACGCGAGCACCTTGCGTCCGCAGGTGACTGCGGGGACCCCGGTTGTTTCCTCAAACGACCTTGACCCGGATGTCCGGCAACCCGTCGATGTGCGCATCCATGATGTCGCCCCGCACGACCGGTCCGACGTTCTCGGGCGTCCCGCTGTAGATGATGTCACCGGGCGCGAGCTCGAACGCCCGCGAAAGATTGCTCACCTGCTCGGCGACGTTCCAGATCATCTGGTTCAGGTTGGCGTTCTGCTTGGTCTGTCCGTTCACCCGGAGCCAGATCGCCCCCTGCGTGAAGTGGCCCGTCCTGGCGGCCGGCTGCAGCGGGCCGAGCACGGCCGAATGGTCGAAACTCTTGCCGATCTCCCACGGCTTCTTCTCGTCGCCCATCGCCCGTTGCAGGTCGCGCCGCGTCATGTCGAGCCCGACCGTATAGCCGAACACGAGATCGAGCGCCCGGTCGACCGGAACGTCCCGACCGCCCTTGGCAAGCGCCGCGACCAGCTCGACCTCGTAGTGGTAGTTCTTGGTGAGGGTCGGGTACGGATGATCGATCGTCTCACCCGGCGGCGCGATCTGGATTGCATCGGTCGGCTTTTGGAAGAAGAACGGCGGCTCGCGCGTCGGATCCGAGCCCATCTCGCGCGCATGCGCCGCGTAGTTGCGGCCGATGCAGTAGATGCGCCGGACCGGAAACAGCTCCCCGCCGCCGGCGATCGGGATGTACGTGGGGGCCACTGCGAACGGTGTCCGGACCGTTCCCTGTGCGCCGGCCGGCGATACGCTGCCGGCGGCGCCGCCGGCGACCACGGCCGCCGCGGTTTTCAGGAGGTCGCGTCGCTTGATCGTCTTCATCGGCGTTGCTCCTTCGATGTCGGGAGTTGGACTTCAATCGCAGCGCGGCGCATTTTCCGCGATCATCCGCTCCAGGCTCGCGAAATACTCGGCGTCAGCCGCGCGATCGCGCTCGGCCAGGCGTCGGGCATCCGACTCCGACAGCGGCGCGCCCGAGTCGCTCCAGGCCTCGGCCGCCGCGAGCTCCCCGTGCTCGTAACGATACTCCGCCCGCCGGTTCCCGTTCGCATGCCATGAGCGGGTGTCGCCGTGCGGCACCCCCACCGCATACGCCGCTTCGAGCTTGCGTCGCGGCGCGCCCTGCGCCGTGGCCGGCGGATACCACAGCGCGACGGTGCCGACCCTGGTGTCGTCCTCGTACGGAATCACGGCGATGCGCGCACCGGAGGCCGACCAGAACAGGAACGTACCGGTACGGCGGCCCTTCGCAAAGGCGCCGATGATGCGCACGCGCCCGTCCGGCATTCTGAGCTCGTATGCGCCGCTGGGGGCGCCGTCGCGGCAATTCCCGTCGATCGCGAACGATTCCGCACGGACCTCCGCGCCGGCCACGAGTGCCGGCGCCAGCAGGAACGCGATCGCCCGCCCGATGATGGTCGTCCTGCCGGTCAGGCCTTGCGCCGTGCCCACCACGCCCCAAGCTCGCCGACGATGCCGCGGCGAAACGCGAGCACGCAGACAACGAAAATGGTGCCCGTAATAACCGTCACCCATTGCCCGAATCCCGCCAGATAGTTCTCGAGGCCGATGATGGTGAACGCGCCAACCACGGGCCCAAAGATCGTCCCCATTCCACCCAGCAGCGTCATCAGCACGACTTCGCCGGACATCGTCCAGTGCACGTCGGTGAGCGAGGCCAGCTGAAACACGATGGCCTTGGTCGCGCCTGCAAGGCCCGAGAGCGTCGCCGAGAGCACGAACGCGAGCAGCTTGTAGCGCTCGGCGTCGTAGCCCAGTGAGACTGCGCGCGGCTCGTTCTCGCGGATGGCCTTCAGGACGTTGCCAAACGGCGAATGAATCACCCGATAGATGAGCAGAAATGCCCCCAGGAAGATCGCCAGCACGACGTAGTACATCGTCAGCGTGTGCGACAGATCGACGAAGCCGAATAGCCTGCCGCGCGGCACCGCCTGGATCCCATCCTCGCCGTGCGTGAACGGCGCCTGCAGGCAGAAGAAGAAGATCATCTGCGCGAGCGCCAGCGTGATCATCGCGAAGTAGATGCCCTGGCGCCTGATCGCGAGCGCGCCGGAGACGATGCCGAGCAGCGCGGCGGCCGCGGTTCCGGCGAGGATCGCGAGCTCGGGCGGGAAGCCCCAGACCTTGGCAGCGTGCGCCGAGACGTAGCCGGCGCTGCCGAGGAACATCGCGTGGCCGAACGACAGCAGGCCGCCGAAGCCGATCAGCAGGTTGAACGCGCAGGCGAAGAGGGCAAAGCAGAGCGCCTTCATCAGGAACACCGGATAGATGCCCACGAAGGGCGCCGCGGCGAGCGCCGTGGCCATCACCGCGGTCGCGACGGCAAAGCGCCGCCGCTCGCGCGATGCCGCATCCACGCCCGACGCGACGACCGTCACCGTCTCGGTCACCGCGGCCGTCACGACGACCACCCCGGAGTCGGTCGCGCCATGGTCTCAGCGCTCCTTCCCGAACAATCCGGCCGGCTTCAGCAGGAGCACGATGACCATGATGACGAAGATCACCGTATTCGACGCTTCGGGGTAGAACACCTTGGTCAGCCCTTCGATGACGCCGAGCCCGAAGCCGGTGAGGATCGCGCCGAGGATCGAGCCCATCCCACCGATCACGACAACCGCGAAGACGACGATGATGAGGTCGGCGCCCATCAGCGGACTGACCTGGTAGATCGGGGCGGCCATCACGCCAGCGAAGGCCGCGAGGGCGACACCGAAGCCGTACGTCAGCGTGATCATCCGCGGCACGTTGATGCCGAACGCCTGCACCAGCGCCCGGTTCTCGGTCGCCGCGCGCAGGTACGAACCCAGCTTCGTTCGCTCGATCAGGAACCAGGTCGCGGCGCAAATGACGATCGAGGCGGCGATCACCCACGCCCGGTACTTCGGCAGGAACATGAAGCCGAGATTGATGCCGCCGTTGAGCTCATCGGGGATCCGGTAGGGGATCCCGGACGAGCCGAAGTAGTTGGTGAAGACACCCTGGATGATCAGCGCGAGACCGAACGTCAGCAGGAGACCGTAAAGGTGATCGAGCTTATAGAGCCGCGACAGCATCGTCCGTTCGATGACGACCCCCGTCACCCCGACGGCGACCGGCGCGACGATGAGCGACCACCAATAGCCGACGCCGGCGTGCTGCAACAGGAAATACGCGCAGAACGCGCCAAGCATGTACTGCGCGCCATGCGTGAAATTGATGATGTTGAGCAGACCGAAGATCACGGCCAGCCCGAGCGAGAGCATCGCGTAGAACGCGCCGTTAATGAGCCCAATCAGGAGCTGCCCGAACAGCGCCTGCGTCGGCACCCCGAAAATTTCAGTCATTGGCGACGTTCGTGGCCGGAGGCGTGCCGGAGCGGCGCGGGGCGCCGCTCAGCACACTCGAACTTCCGTCACGCCGGCTCCGCCCCGGGCACATCCCGGCAACGGTCAGCGCGACGGAAAGCCGTCACTTGACGAGCGGACACTCGCCGTCCTTCAACGGTCGAAACGCCTGATCCGCCGGAATCGTCGCGCGGACCTTGTAGTAGTCCCAGGGTCCCTTCGACTCGGACGGCTTCTTGACCTCGAAGAGGTAGGCCGGGTGGATCTTGCGTCCGTCGGCGCGGACCGTGCCCTTGCCGAACAGCGGGTCGTCGGTGGGCATTTCCTTCATCTTCGCGATGACCTTGGTACCGTCGTCGGACTTCAATGCGTCCACCGCCTTCAGGTAATGGAGCACGCCCGAGTAGACGCCGGCGTGGATCATCGTCGGGTAGATGCCTTTGTTGCGTTCGGCGAAGCGCTTCGTGAACGCCCGCGTCTGGTCGTTCATGTCCCAGTAGAACGTCTCGGTGAAGATCAGGCCCTGCGCGGTCGGCAGCCCGAGCGCGTGCACGTCGAGCAGAAAGACGAGCAGCCCGGCCATGTTCTGCCCGCCCTTGACGATGCCGAACTCGGCCGCCTGCTTGATCGAGTTGCGGGTGTCGCCGCCGGCGTTGGCAAGGCCGACGATCTTCGCCTTCGACGCCTGCGCCTGCAGCAGGAACGAACTGAAGTCCTGCGTGTTGAGCGGCGCCCGCACCTTGCCCAGCACCTTGCCGCCGCTCTTCAGCACGACGGCCTCCGTATCGCGTTCCAGCGCGTGGCCGAACGCGTAGTCAGCGGTGATGAAGAACCACGAATCACCGCCGGTCTTTACGATCGCGTTGCCTGTGCCGTTGGCGAGCATCCAAGTGTCGTAAGTCCAGTGGATCGTGTTGGGTGTGCAGGCCTTGCCAGTCAGATCCGACGACGCCGCCCCCGAAACGATGAAGGCCTTGCCCTTGTCCTTCGTGACCTGGTTGACGGCAAGCGCGACCCCTGAATTCGTAGTGCCCGTGATGAGGTCCACCTTGTCAACGTCGTACCACTGCCGTGCGACGTTCGACGCGACGTCCGGCTTGTTCTGGTGGTCGGCCGAGGTGAACTCCACCTTGAGACCCTTCGCCGCGGCGCCGTAGTCCTCGACCGCCATCTGCGCGGCGAGGACCGACCCAGCGCCATCGAGGTCGGCGTATAGGCTCGACATGTCGGACAACACGCCGATCTTGACGATGCCATCGGATATCTGCGCCTGCGCTGCGCCGCAGGCGAGGGCGGCGGCAACCGCCAATCCAACGAGAGTTCGTTTGAATACTTTCATGACGTCTCCTTAGCAGTGTGGCATGAGCACGCCCTCAACCGGCGCGCGGGTTCGTGGTTCCGGGAATGCTAGACACCAAGATAGTCGTGCAACTTCGACATGTTCGCGTGCAGTTCCGAGTTGGGAATCATGTCGACCACGCGGCCATGATCCATCACGTAATGCCGATCGGCGACCGTCGCCGCGAAGCGGAAATTCTGCTCGACCAGGAGGATCGTGAACCCCTGCCGCTTGAGCCGCGCGATCGTGCGGCCGATCTGCTGGACGATGACCGGCGCCAGGCCTTCGGTCGGTTCGTCGAGGAGCAGCAGCCTCGCGCCGGTGCGCAGAATGCGGCCGATCGCCAGCATCTGCTGCTCGCCACCCGAAAGCTTGGTCCCCTGGCTCCGGAGGCGCTCCTTCAGATTGGGGAAGAGCTCGAAGATCTGGTCGACCGAAAGTCCGCCGTCGCGGACCACCGGCGGGAGCAGCAGATTCTCCTCGACATCGAGGCTCGCGAAGATCCCGCGCTCCTCCGGACAGTAGGCGATGCCGAGATGGGCGATCCGGTTGGAGGCGAGCCTGCCGATCTCGCGCCCTTCGAACGCAATCGAACCCTCGCACCGGGGCACGATCCCCATGATCGACTTCAGCGTCGTCGTCTTGCCGGCGCCATTGCGGCCGAGGAGGGTCACGACTTCGCCGGCGGTGACATCGAACGTGACACCGTGCAGCACGTGGGATTCGCCGTACCACGCGTTCAGTTCCCGCACGGCGAGCAGCGTACCCCCGGCGCCGGCCGGTGCTCCGGCTGCGGCTGGTGCCGGTGTCACCCGGTCGTCAGGCATCGGCTGTCCCCATGTAGGCCTGCACGACGTCCGGGTGCCTGGAGACGTGCTGGTAATCACCCTCGGCGAGAACTTCGCCCCGCGCCAGCACGGTGATGCGGTCCGAGAGCGTCGAGACGACCGAGAGGTTGTGCTCGACCATCAGCACCGTCCGGTTGGCCGCCACCTTGCGGATCAGCGCGGTGATGCGCTCGACATCCTCGTGCGTCATGCCGGCTGTCGGCTCGTCGAGCAGCATCATCTCCGGATCGAGCGCGAGCGTCGTCGCGATCTCGAGCGCACGCTTCCGGCCGTACGGCAGCTCGACCGCGGGCGTGTGCGTGAACTCGGAGAGCCCCACGGCGTCGATCAGCTCGAGCGCGCGGTCGTGATGCCGGGTGAGCTTGTCCTCGGCGCGCCAGAAGTCGAACGAGTGTCCGCCGTGTCGCTGCAGCGCGATGCGCACGTTCTCCAGCACGCTCAGGTTCGGGAACACCGCGGAAATCTGGAACGAGCGCACGAGCCCCATCCGCGCAATCGCCGCCGGCCGCGAGCCGGTGATTTCACGCCCCTTGTAGAAGATGTGACCGCGCGTGGGCGTCAGGAAGTGCGTGAGCAGGTTGAAACACGTTGTCTTGCCGGCGCCATTCGGCCCGATCAACGCGTGAATGGTGCCCCGGCGAACGCGCAGACCCACGTCGTTGACCGCGACGAAGCCCTTGAATTCCTTGGTGAGCTGGCGTGTTTCGAGAATGACGTCGTCGGCCATGCCGCGACCGGCGCCTGACGCCGCCGGCTTCCTCCTGCGTGAGGCGGCCATTATGCGAAAGGGCGCGACGCTTGGCAATGAAAACCGGCGCTTCCCGCCGATGCCGGTTCACCTCACCTTGGACGGGAGCGCGGAGCTTTCGAGATCGAGCAGCCGGCGGGCATTGACGCTCCCGGCGCGACTCCCGGCGTCGAGCGCAATCTGCAGCAGCTGGCCGAGGGCGAATGCCGTGAGTGGCGGATCGTGCCAGGTACGCGCGGCAAGGCCGAACCGGCCGAGCCACTCGTCACGCGTCGCGCATCCGGCTCCCGGAAACAGACGCGGCAGCAGGACGGCGAGATCGAGCCACGGATGCCGGAAGGGTACGCCGAGTATCGACTTCATCGCCCGCATGACGACGGGACGCGCGATGTGGGCCTCGAAGACGACAATCGGCGCCTTGCCGAGGTAGTCGAGGAAATCGAGCATGCCGAGCGCCGGCTCCACGCCCGCCAGTTGCGCCTGCCCGCCGATGCCGTGGGCCAGGATATTGGCATCCGCACTCGCGCGCTGCTGGCGCAGAAGCGTCGTGAAGCAATCGGCAAGGTCGATCCGCATCCGCGTCACGGCGACGGCGCCGACCGAGATCAGCCGGTCCCGTCGCGAACCGGGTCCGCTCGTCTCGACGTCGGCCACCACGTAGCGCGCACGGGCGTGCGGCAGCACGAGATCCGCGGCGGGAAGTGCGAGCCAGCGCCGCAGCCGCGCCTCGCGTTCGCCGCCGACCTTGGCGCCGCCCAGCAGGTATTCGATCGCGCTCCCGATGACCCTCACCGCGTCGTCCCATCAGTATTCGATGCGCGCGAAATAGGTCCGCTGCGAGGCGGCCCGTGCCTCGCCGAGCGTCCGGATCCCCTGTTCCGCGAGCAGCGGAATCATCCGCAGGAAGACCTCGCCGGTCATGATCGCATCGCCCACCGCCGTGTGGCGGCCAATCGGGTTGATGCCCATGCGCTCGGCGACGGCCTCCAGTGCATGCGACTCGAGGTCGGGATCGATCACGGCCGACAACAGCAGCGTGTCGAGGACCGGCTGCGTGAAGCGGACGCCGGTCGCCTCCTCCTTGAGGCGCAGGAAACGCATGTCGAAGGCGGCGTTGTGGGCGACGAGCACCGTGTCCTCGCAGAAGGCACCGAACGCGGGCAGCACCTTGTCGATCGTCGGCTGGCCCGCGAGCATCGCTGTCTCGATGCCCGTGACCCGGCTCGCATCGGGTGACATCTCGCGACGCGGATCGACGAGCTGCTCGAACACCTCGTGCTCGAGCAGCCGGCCGTTGACGATGCGCACGGCGCCCAGCGAGACGATCTCGTCACCTTCGGACGGTCGCAGTCCGGTCGTTTCCGTGTCGAACACCGTATAGCTCAGAGCGCTGAGCGGACGGTTGTCCTGCTCGGGCGTCTGCCCCGGCTGGTGAAAGAGGTCGAAATCGTAGAACTCGGGCCGGCTCTCGCCACCGGGCGGGGCACTCCACGTCGTCTCTTCCGGCCGGGTCCACGGGATCGCGATGCGGAAATACTCGCGCTGCGATGGCTTGTGAATCTGGTACCAGATCTCGGCATTATGTCGTTCGACGATCTGCTTCAGTGTCAGCGGCGACGCTTCGCCGCCCATCTCCATCGAATCCGTCTGCCACGACATCGTTGTTTCGCTGCCGAGAGGCGCACCGGTCCAGATCAGGTCGAGATGCGCCAGCTGGCCGGCGGCCTCGAGGCCGAAACGGATCTCCCGGATCCCGAACTCCTCGCGCAGCCGGCCCGCAATGTACGTGATCGCCTGCATCAGCGAGTAGCTGTCGACGTTGAGCCAGATCGATTCGTCGACGGTTTCGAGCTTGGTCGGCAGACCGAGCCGCGCTTCGATCCGGCGCCGCGCCGCCGCGATCAGGTCGGCGCCACGCATGTCCTCGAGCGGCCAGTCGTTGCGCAGCGAATCGGCGAATTCGCCGACCGTCTGGTCGAGCCGCGCGCTCAACTGCCGCGCCTCCTCGCCGATGATGCCGATAAACCGGTCCTGTGCCTCGCGGTCCATGTCGGGGAAAGTCGCGATCGTCTCCACCGCGGCGCGCATGCTCGCCAGCGAGGCGCGAGTGCCTTGCGTCAGCGTCTGCAGGAGGAGGTCGCGGCGGTTGCCGGCCTCGATGCGACGGGTGATGTTGTCGAGGATCAGCACGAAACCCGACGTGGCGTCGGCCGGGCCCTCGGCCGTCGCGGCGCTCGCCTTACCGAGCACCGGCGCCATCTGCACCCGCACGAGCGCCCCGCCCGGAGCCGTCGTCACGAAGTTCGCGACGGGTCCGCGAACGCCCTGGCGCAGCCGGTCGTGGATGCTGTCGAGCGCATGGATGATCAGGTTGCGATCGAAGATGGCGAAGATCGAGCGTCCGAGGCCGACCAGGCTGTGCATCCGGCCGGCGGCATCGCCCTCGTGGAGCGGCTTGCGCAGCAACTGCATCGCTCGGGCGTTGTAGAGGAGGATGCGGCCTTCGATGTTGCACATGATCACGCTCTGAGCGAGCTCGGACATCAGTGCGGCGAGGCGATTGCGTTCCTCCTCGATTCGCTCGTTCGCATCGCGCACACGCCGTTCGACATCGTTCTTCAGCGCTTCGTTGGTGTCCGCGAAGCCGTTGATGCGCTCCGCGAGGTGCCTGATTTCCTCCGAGCCCCGGACGGGCGCACGATGGGCCGGATTCGCGGTTTGCATGATCCGTGCGTCTTCGGAGAGCTGCCTCGCCGCCGCAACGTAGCGGCGAAGCAGCGCGTGCACGATGATGGCCAACGGAAAGACGATGAGCACGGCGACCAGGACCACGCCGGCCACCCGGCCCCGCAGCACCGGCTCGAGCAGCGCGCGCTCGTGCTCGCTCAAGTCGGCGAACGCGAGGAGCAGCGTCGCGGCGATTGCGGCCACGACGAACCCCCACGCGGCGGCCAGCGCCAAGGCAAACTTCGTCCTGTCCCCCATCGCCTACCCGCCCAGCAGCTCCTCCACCTTGGCGATCAGGTCCCTCGTCGAAAACGGCTTGGTGACGTAGGCGTCGGCGCCCACGGCCATCCCCTTGGTCACCTCGACGTCGCGCCCCTTCGCCGAGAGCATGATGATCTTGATGCCGTGCCAGGCGGGGTTTTCCCGCACTCTCTGGCACAGGTCGTAGCCGCTCATGCGCGGCATCATGATGTCGAGCAGGATGAGATCCGGCGCGAAATCGCGGACCGCGTCAAGCGCCTCCTCGCCAGTCGTCGCGATTCGGACAGCGTAACCTTTCTGCTTCATCAGGAACTCGAGCGAGACCACGATGTTGGGCTCGTCGTCGGCGATCAGTATCTTCTTGCCCATCGCTCCTCCTGCGCCGCGGGGGCGCACCATTCTCTTGCCGCCGTCGAGCGCGTCACGGACTTGCGGGCTCTTCGACGTTCGTCTCGTGCCTCGCGACCGGTTCCGATACCGGCAGCTCGAAGGCGAACGTTGCACCGCAGCCGGGCTCGCTGTCCACCCAGAGCCGGCCGCCGAAGTGCTCGACGATCTGGCGGCTGATCGGCAAGCCGAGTCCGGTGCCCTGCGGCTTCCCGGTGATCGTGTCGCCGGCCTGGCGAAACTTCTCGAAGATGATCTGCCGGTCCCCGGCGTCGACGCCGGGGCCGTTGTCCGTGACGCGTACGCGCACTGCGCTGTCACCGCTGGTCAGCTCGACGACGACCCGGCCGGCATCGGGCGCGACGAACTTCACGGCGTTCGACAACAGGTTGATCAGTACCTGGACCAGGCGATCGCGGTCCGCACGGACCGGCGGCATGGCCGTGGGCAGGTGCGTTTCCAGCCGGACGTTCTTGGCACGGAAGAGCTGGCTCGTCGCGTTGATCGAGTCCTCGATGACGGTTGCGAGGTCGATCTGCTCGACACGCCACTCGGCGCGTCCCGATTCCAGCTTGGCGAGGTCGAGCACCTGGTTGATGAGGCGCGTCAGCCGCTCGCTCTCCTGGATGATGATGTTCAGAAACTTCTGCCGCTCGCCGGACGGCAGGTCGGGATTGTCGTGGAGGATCTCGGAGAACGCGCGTATCGACGTGAGCGGCGTCCGCAGCTCGTGGGTGACCGTCGATACGAAGTCATCCTTCAGCCGGTCGAGCTCCTGCAGTCGCTCGTTGGCCGCGCGAAGCTCGGCGGTCGCCGCCATCAGTTCGCGCGACTTGTGCTCGAGCTCGTGACTGTAGGCGATCACCTGCGAGGCCTCGTCGAGCATCGAGCGGACTTCCTCCAGCGACAGTTCGTCTTCGTTGACGGTCGAGGCGACCAAGATCCGCGCCGACGCCCCGCCGATGGCCCCGGCAAGCTCGGTTTCGGCGAACTGGACGAAGCCGGCGTCCGCCGGCATGCCGGCCGGCGACTCGTACCCGCGGCGCCGGGCGTATTCGTTGACCGCCGCATGCGCACGCTCCGTACCGAGGAAGCGCGCGAGCAGGCCCTGCAGGTCGGGCAGCGATGCGGTACCTTTCCAGAAGTGCGCGTCGCGTCCATCGGCATCGTGCCGGAACACGTCGACGAAACGCGCCGCCTGCGCCTGCTCGGCGACGCTTTGCCGCGTCAGCACCGAGACGAGCACGTAGGCGCCGATATTGGCGAGCATGCTCCACAGCATCGCATGCGTGATGTCGTTCAGGCCCGTGAGGCCGAACAGCGCGTAGGGCCTGAGCAGCGCGATGCCGAAAGGTCCGTCCTGCAGAAAGCCGATCGGCAGCCACCCCGACTTGGCGAACGAGGGCAGGAGCAGCGTATGCAGCCACACGATGAACCCCGCGGCCAGCCCCGCGAGGGCTCCCGCGCGGGTGGCGCCCTTCCAGTAGATCCCGCCGATGATCACCGGCCCGAACTGCGCCACCGCCGCGAACGAGATCAGCCCGATCGCCACCAGCGCGTAGGCTTCGCCGGCCAGCCGAAAGTAGAAATAGCCGAGCAGCACGATCGCGACGATCGCGCCCCTGCGGATTCCGAGCAGCAGGCCCGTCAGATTCTGCCGCTCGGCGAGCCGCATCGACTTCATGCGCAGCAGAACCGGCATCACCAGGTCGTTGCACACCATCGTCGAGAGCGCGATGGTCTCGACGATGACCATGCCCGTCGCCGCGGAGAGACCGCCGATGAACACCAGCAACGCGAGCGCCTCCTGCTTCTCGGCCATCGGCAGCGTCAGCACGAACGTATCCGGGTCCACCGGGGTCGCGGAGAAGTGCATGACCCCACCGAACGCGATCGGGATCACGAACACGTTCATGGCCAGCATGTAGAGAGGAAACAGCCAGATCGCCTTGCCCAAGTGGTCTTCGTTGACGTTCTCGACGACCGCGATCTGGTACTGCCGCGGGAGGAACATGATCGCGAGCATCGAGAGCACAGTGAGCGATGCCCAGCTCGCGTAGCTTCCGGCCGCGCCGCCCAGCGGCGCGAACACGCTCGTCAGCTTCGCGTGCGTCCCGGCCCGCTGGAAGATGTCGGCCATCCCGCCGTAGATGCCCATAGGTGACGAAGAGGCCGACCGCGAGGAAGGCAACGAGCTTCACCAGCGACTCGAAGGCGATCGCCGCGACCATCCCCTCGTGCCGCTCGGAGACGTCCAGATGCCGTGTGCCGAACAGGATCGTGAACGTGGCGAGCAGCAGCGCCATCCAGAACGCGGTGTCGGCCTGGACCGGGACCGCCTCGCGCTGGAGCGGAAGCACGACCTGCGGATACTGCGTCAGGATCGTGAAGCTGTGGGAAACGGCCTTGAGCTGCAGCGCGATATAGGGAACGACACCGACCACCGCGATGATCGTGACGAGGCCGGCGAGAAGCGCGCTCTTGCCATAGCGTGACGAGATGAAATCGGCGAGCGACGTGATCCGGTTTGCCTTGCTGATGCGGATGATCTTGCGCACCACCAGCCACCACAGCGCCATCATCATCGTCGGCCCGATATAGATCGGCAGGAAGCCCACGCCATCGGCCGCGGCGCGTCCGACGCTGCCGTAGAATGTCCACGCCGTCGCATAGACGCCGAGCGACAGCGCGTAGATGTACGGATTGGCGATGATCGAGCGCCCGCGATCCGCCCGCTGGTCGCCGTAATAGGCGATGGCAAACAGGGCGCCAAGGTAGGCGAGCGAGACCGGGATGATCACCCAGCTCTGAAGCATGTCGCTCCCCAGTCAATCACCGCGCAATACTACCAAGAACGGCACTGGCGTCGTCCGACCGCTCCCGCCCCGACCTCCGCCGCAAGCCGGACGCTAGAGGCGGTACGACATCCGCAGGCGCTCCTGCAGCTGCTTCGCCTGCCGGAACGCCTCCTTCAGCATGCGCTGATCGATCTCGTGCAACGCATAGGGATCGATCCGGTTGGGATGGCCTTGCTCCGCGGGCAGATCCTGTTGCCGCAGGCGCAGGAGCTGCAGGAAGTGGAATGCCTCGACCGTGGCGTCGACGTGACGCCGCTCGACATGCAGCCGCTCGCCGGCCTGCCGCAGCCGCGCCGCGGTTCCGGTCTCGGGAATCCCGAGCGCCAGCGCGAACACGCGCGCGCAGTCGACGAAAAGGCGGGTGCCACGTGCCTTGAGGTCGAGCGTCCCCTTGACCGCCGCCTCGTCGTCGACGGCGAACGCGCGGATGATACCGAGCGGCGCATCGGTCGCGAGCGCATTCTGCACCATCAGGCGCAGGAAGGTGGGGTTCGCCTGCGTGTAGCCGAACAGCCATGTGCGCAGCGCATCGCAGAGCGTGGAGTCGCCGCAGAGCGCGCGGAAGTCGAAAACGATGTTCGCGCTGAGCAGTGCCTGCGGCGTCGGCTCCCGGATCCACTCTGAGGAACCGCTGCTGCCACTCCTCCGTCGAGAGGCAGTAGTCGGGGTTGCCCGCCATGACGTTGCCCGTGCAGAGCGGAAAGCCGAGCGTGTCGAGGCTCGCGTTGACCTCGCGCCCGAACTCGAGCAACCGGTCGCGATGCGCGGCGGCTTCCTCGGCACCGTCCGCGGCAAACAGCAGCGCGTTGTCCTGGTCGGTCGCGAACGTCTGCTCACCGCGCCCCTCGCTCCCGAGCGCGAGCCAGCACCATCCGATCCCGCCGAGATCGTGCCGTTGCAGCACGAGATCGATGGCCCGACGCGTCAACGCGTCGTTGAGCGAGGCGATCGTGCGCGTAAGCGGCTCGGCGCCGACGCCCTGCGCGAGCAGGTTCTGCGTCAGCCGACGGATGTCCTCGCCCGCCCGCCTCAGCGTCTCGATCGAGTCGGCGGCATGCAGCTCCTCGATCACCTCGCGCATCGACACCCGCTGCAGCGCGAAGAGATCGCGCTCGTTGATCACGCCGAGCGGCCGGCCGCCGTCGACGACGACGACCTGCCGGATCCCGCGGTCGGCCATCGAGTGCATCGCCTCGTATGCGGTGGCGGAGCCCGGCAGCGTCACGATTGGTGCCGTCATCACTTCGGCGACCGGTATCGTGAGCGGGCGCTCGCGCAGCAGGACGCGCTGGAGCAGGTCGACCAGCGTGACCATGCCCACCGCCGCGCCCGCGTCGTTCACAACGATGATCGTGCGCACCTTCGCGTCGGCCATCGTCTGCGCCGCCTCGCGCAGTGTCGCCGTCGCCGCGCAGGTGACCGGCGCGTTGCGCACGAGCTCCACCAGCGTGCGCGTCAGCGATTGCTGCTCGGCGGCCCGCTGACTGTACTGGCTGTAGAGGCTCTCGAGCGACTGCTTGAGCGTCTCGGTGATCGCCTGTGTGCAGTAGCGTTCGAACTCCGGCGATTCGCGCCGCAGTTCCAGGAAATCCTCGCGCGCGAGCAGGTAGCAGAACGTGTCCTGCAGCGCGTGGAAGATCTTCGTCGTCGTCCCTCCCGCCGACAGCGCGCCGACGGGAAAGAGCTCTCCTGGCCCGAGCATACGGTCCGGGTCGGCCTGCGCGTTGTTCGGACGGCTGCCGACGACACCGCGCTCGATGATGTGCAGATGACCGACCGGGCCGCTTTGCGTGGAAAGGATCGTCGCGTCCTTCGCGAAGTAGCGCGAGCTTGAGCTTCGGCACCGAGCGTGTGGAGCGTCTCGTCACGATCCGGTTGAACGGGGCGTGCCGGCGCAGGAATTCGCAGATCGCCGCGGCGATCGCGGGTGGGGTGGCGGCCGTGGGCGCGGGCGAGGTCATCGGCGTCGGCAAAGTCCGGGAAGCGCGCGGCGCGGCGCGCCAACGCGCTTTCGCGCAAACAAAGACCCCCGCACGAGGCAGGGGTCTCTGCAGGGCATCAGCGCAAGGACGTCAGTGCGCGACCGGCTTGGCGAGCAGGAGGCCGGTGTTCTGGCGCACGTAGAGCTCGTCCCACAGATCCTCGGAGCGCTTGTCGCGATAGAGCAGCGAACCGATGATCACGGCGAGGAATCCCAGCGGAATGGAGATGAGACCCGGATTGCGCAGGTCGAACGCGGGCTTCTCGAGTCCGACGATCGACGTGCGGTCGCTGCCGATCTCCTTGATCCTCGCCTCCGCGGCGGCCTTTGCCTTCTCGGACTTGGCGATGGCGGCCTTGAGCTTGTCCTGCGCCGGCGCTTCCGTCGCAGCGGCGAGGTCCGCGTTGGCCTTTGCGAGGTTCGCCGTTTCGGCAGCGACGATCTTCTCCTGGGCAGCCTTGACCGCCAGCGGGACGTCAGGTTCGGCGAGACCAGCACCAGCCCGATCGCCGTCAGCGTTCCGA
>CAWAOF010000001.1:0-147249 GCA_963783525.1 uncultured beta proteobacterium | reverse complement strand
ACACCACGCTCGCCGATCGGCCGGGACGCGCGGTCGACGCGCGGGAAGCGCGTTCCCTCAGGCTGCTGCGCCAAGCCGGCGCGCACCGGCAAGGCAGCAGCCGAGCTGCATGACGAGCGGCAGCGGGACGGGCTCGGCGCCTGCAAGCACGTTCGCGATCCATGCCGCGGTCGTGGGGGCGTCGGATGACGCCGGCAGCGAGGGCTCCCGCGCGATGCCTTCGCGATCCGCGTCGGCGCATGTCACTGCGCCCGCAGCCACGTGTTCGAGCCGCGTTTGCCGGCGCGGATCGGCATACGGCTCGCCCTCCGTGCCCAGAAAGAGGAGCGCATCGGTACGGGATGCGAGCAGGAACTCGCGCAACACCGCCAGGTCATCGGCGGACGGTGCGCCGATCACGCGGTAGCCGTCGCCGGCGAACGGGTCGATCAGCAGCGCGAGCGAATGCACGATGATCGGCAGCGAGCCCCGCGTCGGTCCTGCCAGGAGCTGCCCAAGACCCGGCGCGAGCAACGCCACCGGGGCATAAGCCACGTTGTCCTGCCGGAGCCGCGCCTGCGCGTCGGCGAGACTCATCGCGGGTTCGATGCCGAGTTCCCGGAGGACGTCGGCCGTCGTGACACAGTGCCCGCTCGGCCCATCCGGCGCCGCGAAATCGCGATCGGATACGACGTCGTCCGCTCGCTCTTGACCAGGACCAGTCGAACCCGCTACCCCGTCGATTCCATGCACCAGCACAGGGATCTCGTAGCGCTGCAACAACAGCGCGACCAGGGCTGTGAGATTGGCCTGTCGCCGCGTCCCGTGGTAGGCCGGCAGGACGATCGGCCGCGGCCCCTCGTGGGGCGCCTCCAGCCGACCCGAGTGCGCGTCCAGCGCGCGCATGAATCCCGACATCTCGGCAAGCGAAGCACGCCTGCGCCGCCACGCGGCGAGGATCCGCTCGAGCTCCTGCGGCGCAATCTCGCCGGCAAGCATCGCGGCAAACAGCGCGCGCGCGTCGTCGACGCCAAGCTCGCTGCCTTGCTGTGCGGCAACTCCGATCAACGATGCATCGTTGTGCGACACCGGCTCGCGCGTCCTCGTTGCAGCTCTACACGAGCCGCCGATCGTTGCCTCGTTCAGTCTTTGCGCCAGATCGTGATTTCGTGGATCGACTCCTTGCCCGGCTCGGTCCGATAGCCGTACCCGTTGCGGTCGAGAATTCTGAACAGTGGCGTGGGGTGGCAGTCGATGACGAGCTTGAGCCGGTCGCCGGCCTGGAAGTCATCGATCGTCTCGAGCACGAGCTCGAGCGGCTGCGGCGGCTCCATGCCGCGCACGTCAAGCGTCAGTTCACGTGGCATCAGCGAGCCTCGACGATGGGTGGTTCGAATCAGCGTGCATCGGGCAATTGTGGGAGCGCGATGACGCTCCGCTCCTTGACACGCATCAAGCCAATTGGGCGCGACGGGCGGATTCCCGCGGAACACGGCCGGCGCCTGCCGGTCGACTATCGCAGTGCGTGCGCCACGTTGACAGCCGCGGCGAGCACGAGCACCGCGCCCGCCTGATGCGCGGCCGCCAGCGGAACCGGCACGACGAGCAGCAGCGTCGCGATTCCCAGCGCGATCTGCAGCACGAGCAGCGCCAGGAGCAGATGGCCGCCCCGCCGCGCGCGTGAGGGCAATCCGTCGGTGGTTCGAAGCATCCACCACAGCACGGGCACGAGCACGGCGAGCAGCCATGCGACCGCCCGGTGATCGAACTGCACCGTCGCCATGTTGTTGAAGAAATTCAGCCACCACGGCTCGAGCATGAAGATCTCCGGCGGAACCAGATGGCCGTTCATCAGCGGAAACGTGTTGTAGGCAAAGCCGGCGCGGATGCCGGCGACGAAGCCGCCGGAGAGTCACCATCATGAAGACGATGCAACGACGGTGATCGATCCAGGCAAACCGCGCGCAGCGCGCGCCGCCGCGGCCGCCGTCGCGCGCGCCGGGTACAGCAGCTCGAGCGCCGATCCACAGCATCGCGGCATAGATCGCGAGGGCGATGCCCAGATGCGCGGTGAGCCGGTACTGCGACACGCGCGGATCGTCGACCAGGCCGCTCTTCACCATGTACCAGCCCATCGCGCCCTGCAGGCCGCCGAGCACGAAGATGCCGGCGAGCTTCAGCGCCAGCGGCCGGTCGATGCGCGCCGCGCCACCAGAACCAGAGCAGCGGCAGCAGGAACACGACGCCGATCATGCGGCCGAGCAGCCGATGGAAGTACTCCCACCAGAAAATGGACTTGAACGCGGCCAGGCGTCATCCCCTGGTTCACCTGTCGGTACTCGGGCGTGAGCTGGTACTTGGCGAAGGTCTCCTGCCATTGCGCGTCGCTGCAGCGGCGGCACCGCGCCGACGATCGGCTGCCACTCGACGATCGACAGTCCCGAATGCGTGAGCCGCGTGACGCCGCCCACCACGACCATCGCGAACACCAGCGCGCAGCAGGCGAGCAGCCACGCGGCAACCGCGCGGCCTGTGGCCGGATGTGCATGTGCGGAGCGAGTCGACGGCACGACCGACATGCTGCGCATTCTCCCACGGCGGAACGAGGCGCCGGGCACGTGGTCGATCGCCTGCATGCCAACCCTGCCGATCACGGTGCTGCATAATGCGGCCGTGGCGGCAACGATCGCAGGTCTCGCCTACCTCGCCGGACGCAGCGGTACGTTTCGCGCTTCCGCTCAAATCGACTCGGCATGACGACGCCCCCACCGTCAACGCTCGGGGCCGCCACGACGGTCGGGTCGGACGCCACGCGCACTTCCCGCTTCGCGACCCGCCTCGTCACGACGCGCCTGCGGCGCAGTCTGGCCGTGCTCGCGCTCTTCGCGATCCTCGCGACGGGTGCGTTCTGGATGTACGCCGGCGTCGAACAATCGCTGCGCGACCTCCGCGCGCAGGGTTTGCCCGCGTTGCTCGAAGCGAAGACCAAATCGCTCGAAGTGTTCATCGAGAACGGGCGCTCCGACGCCCAACGATGGGCGCGAGATCCGCAGCTCGCGGCCACCACCATCGAGCTCGCGCGCCGCGCGCTGTCGCACAAGCATGCCCTCGACGACCCCTGTCACAGCGCCCTCGTTGATAGCTGGCGCAGGCAACTGGAGCCAGTCTTGCGTGATGAGGGTGTCGTGGCCGTGAATGCCGTCGATCGCGACGGACGCGTCATCGCCTCGACGCTGGACGATGTGTGCGGACTTCGGGTCCAGCCACGTATCGCCGCCCCGCAGCTCGGGACGGTCTTCGGAGGGCGGACGCAATTCATCCGTCCGTATGCCGCCGACCCCCAATTGGTGGCCGCACAGCCCTTTCTCGGCGCGCGACCTCTGGCCTGGGTCGAGACACCCGTCCGCGACGCGACGGGAACCGTCGTTACGGCGCTCGGCTTCGCGATCTACGTCGACAGTGCGTTCGAGGGCGTCCTGACCGCGGCCCGTCCAGGCGAAACCGGCGAAGCATACGCGTTCGACGACAACGGTGTCCTGCTGTCCGAGATCAGGTCGACCGTCGGGATGCGCTCGGCGGGGATCATCGCGGATCGAACCAAAGGGGCGACGGCGTTCCGTGTGAAGTTGCGTGATCCGGGCGCAGAGTTGCGCCCCGGCAGCACGGCGATCGGTAAGCCCGACGACTGGCCGCTGACTCGGGCCGTGGCAGCGGCGCTCGCGGCGGCCAATTCTCCAGATGGCACGCCACTGCAGGGCGTGCTGCTCGACCCGTATCGCAACTACCGCGGTGCCGATGTAATCGGCGCCTGGCGGTGGCTGCCCAACGAACACATCGGCATCGTCGCCGAGATGGGTGTTGACGAAGCATATGCGCCACTGCGTTACGTCCGCTACACGCTCGCCGGCGCGCTGGTGTTGCTGGTGGTCACCGCCATGTGGGCCGGCTGGTCGACGGTCGCCCTGTGGCGCCTGACGCGCGACACCGTCGTCGGCCGCCGCATCGGCGCGTATCGACTGGAGCGCACAATCGCCGAGGGCGGCATGGCACACGTGCATCTTGCGCACCACGCGCTGCTCAAGCGTCCGACCGCGGTCAAGATCCTGAAGCGGCACCTGGCCACCGACGAAGTGCTGGCGCGGTTCGAGCGCGAGGTGCGCCTCGCCAGCACACTCGAGCATCCGAACACGATCGAGATCTACGACTACGGGCATACGGCGGACGGGCTCTTCTACTACGTGATGGAATACGTCGATGGCCTGTCGCTGGAGGAACTCGTCGCCGCCGGCGGACCGCTGCCGCTCGCGCGCACGCGGCACATCGTCCGGCAGATATGCGCCGCTCTGTCCGAGGTGCACGGCAAGCGGATGATCCATCGCGACATCAAGCCGGGAAATGTGATGCTGACCGAGCGCGGCGGCGAGTACGACTTCGTCAAGCTGCTGGACTTCGGCATCGTCAAGCATCTCGGGCACGGGAATTCGCCGGTGCCGACGGACGACGACCGCGTGCTGACGCAACAGGTGCGGCTGCTCGGCACCCCGGCATACATGGCGCCGGAACGGATCGGACGACCCAGCGACGTCGACGCGCGCGCCGACATCTACGGCGTCGGCGCCATCCTGTTCTACCTCGTCGTGGGTCGGCCGCCATTTCTCGAGACGGATCAGGCGGCCCTGTTGCGCGACGTCCTTTCGAAGCCCGCGCCGCGCCTCTCAACGCTCGTTCCCGATGTCCCCGTCGCACTCGACGGTCTCGTTGCTTCCTGCCTTGCGAAGTTACCGGAGGACCGGCCTGGAGACGTCGACGCCATCGTCGCCGCGCTCGATGCGCTGGATCTCGCGCCGTGGACGCGTGACGACGCGCGGGCGTGGTGGGGACGGTGGCGGAAAAACGTGGGTCCGCGCGTCGACTAGACAGACTGCGGCGGGCTATGCGCTCGCCTGACCTTCCACCTCCGCCAAAGCCACGGCAACAACACGAACCATTGGAAGTAGCCCACACAAAGAACGCAAACCACATCACAGTGAAGCCCACGTAGTTCGTCTGGATCGAGAAGCTGCACCCCCGACGTCTTAGCGAAGTAGCCCTAGCGCGGTCAAGTCAGAGTAACGACCAGACTCGCAGGAAACGCGAGAAGCCAGCATGCTGTACACGAGATTCAATGTCACTCACAGGGCCGGCGCACGTACGCAACGATAGAGCGTCAACGATAAGAACCGCGACCGCACAGTATCAAGCCAACCGAGTTTCAGCGGCCAGGCGCTACATGACGACTCGGCTGTCGCCCTTAATTCGCCGTGTTTCTGGCACAGGCGGAACACATCGCTTGCCCATTCCTGACAGTCTCCGTACCGGTGAGGCCAATCCCGTAGCGTGGACGATTGGGATCGCGGATGCGCGAAGCTCCATCTGCAACACCGCTCGATGCAGCTATTGTCCGGCGACCTTCTGCTCGCAGGTCTGTGGATTGTACTTGTCGTTGCTCGGCTTGCCTGGGCTGCCAATCGGGTCATACCACTTCTGACCCATGCCTTCGCCGCCGATGTGTACGCCCCTCCATCGTTGACGCAGACGTACTTGTGATAGACGGAAGTGGGTTCCACCAGCTCTTCGGATGCGCTAGCGCGCCCCATTGTTGTCCAAGCGCATGTAGCGGCTTCATGCACATGTACGTCGCCAGCCCCAGTGGATCGGTCTTCATCGTAGGCACAGCATCGGCGTACAGGTACGTATTGACCCCTCCCATTAGTCCAATCGGATCACTCTCGACGTACCTACCAATTGCCGGATCGTAGTCCCGGAAGTAGTTGTAGTGCATTCCGGTCTCGGCGTCGTAATACTGTCCGGGGAAACGCAGCGGGTAGTTGAAGCTGGCGAATCCGGCGGGACTCGGGTTCTCGGGATTGGCGCCGAACGGATCGATGTTATCCCAGGTCCAGCGCAGCGCATTGTCGCTCAGCCGGGTTATCGCGCGCGGGCTTCCCAAATGGTCGGCGTGGACATAGAACGTGTTGATGGTGAGCGGCGTCACGCCGGCGAACGGCCGCAGGATCGCCACCGGCAGGTCGTCCATCCACACGGTCTCCTGAATGATCGTGCCGCTGCCATCGTACTCGCCCAGAAGGTGGCCATGCTCGTCGTAGATGAAGTGGGTGACGCTGCCGCCGGCCGTCTTGCGCACCCGCTGGCCCAGCGCATTGACATCGTAGGTCGCAAGCACCATGCCGCCGTTGCTCACCTGCGCCAGGCGCTCTGCCCGATCGTAGGTGTAGGTATACGCGCCGACAGTGTTTGCGTTGCCGACCGCATTGTAGACGTAGCTTCGGCTCGTCGCTCCACCGAGCGAGCTCAGGCGGTTGCTGCCGCTGGCATAGGCGTAAGTCGTGCCGGCGCCGTCGAGCGTGGCGGATTGCCGATTGCCGTTGGCATCGTACGCGTATTGCCGGATGTGCGTCACGGGGGTCCCGGTCTCGACCCGGAGGAGCCGGTTGACGGCATCATAGTCGGTGTAGCGTTGATTGACGGCACCACGATTGGGGTCGTTGATCGACGTTACCCGGCCGGCCGCATCGTAATTGAGCGTGGCTTTCAACAGGCTTGCACCATTGCCGGTGAATTCCCAGCTGCCGAGCCGCCCGTCATTGTCGTAGATGCGGAATGTGGATGCGCCGTTACCCCACTGCCAGGCGCCGGCCGGACCGAACGGTGTCGTGTAGGTTCCCGCAAGAATCGGCGTGCCATTGGCGCTCACGCTCGCGATACGGTTGTTAAGGTACGTGTAGGCGATCGTCTGTCCGGATGGCGTGATGATCTGCCGTACCTGGCCAGTGCCGGTGTAGTCGTAACGAACGGTCTGGGTCAAGGCGCCAACCGTCTGCGTCTTCGCCGCGACTCTGCCTTGACTGTCGTACGACCAGGCGGTGACGGAAGCAGCGTCGGTGACCCGGGTGAGGCGCCCCCTGGCATTGGGCGCGCCGGAGGCGCCCCCGTCGTACTCGAACGTGTGCGTCAGTGTCGACAGGCCCGGCTTGGCGTAGACGAGCTGCGTCACGCGCTGGGCGGCATCGTACGTGTACGCCGCGGTGATCCCCTTGGCATTCAATCGCGTCTGCACGCTGCCGGCCGCGTCGTAAGTGGCTGTCGTGAGGCCTGAGTCCGGGCTCATCTGCTGGACAACTCCGCCCAGGCCGTCCGTGGCGTAGGTCGTGGCCAGATAGCGCGGGTCGGTGACCTGCGCCAGGTTCCCGGCAGAGTCGTACGCGTACTGGGTCATCCCCTGACTCGCGTCCCGGACCTGCGTCAACCGGTTCAGGGCATCGTAACTGTTGGTGGTGGCGTGTCCCAGTGGATCGATCGTCGAAATCAGGTTGCCGTTGCCATCGTAGGTGAACGACGTGGTCTGTCCCAGTGCGCCGCGCTCGGTGGCCAGGCGGTTGAGGGCGTCGAACGTCCGGCTGCGTGTGCGGGACAGCACATTGTTCGTGTCGAACACCTGCTCCTGCAGTCGATTGCCGAGCGCGTCCAGCGTATGGACGACCCGGTTGCCGAGACCGTCGGTGATCTGGATCAGTCGGTGCGCGGCATCGTAGGCGTAGGCAACGAAGGACCCGTCGGGCAGGGTCACGCGCGTCAACTGACCGACCGCGTCGTAGAGGTAGGTCGTCGCTTCGGTTCCGACTTTGCGTGACGTCGGGTGGCCTCGGACGTCGTAGGCAATGCTCGTGGCAAGGCCGTTCGGATCGACGATCGTGAGCACGTTGCCGTCGGCGTCGTACAAGCCGTAGGTCGTGACGTGTCCGAGGGCATTGGTGATCGTCTTCAAGTTGCCTCGACACGCGACGCAGGGGTCGGTCGTCCCGTAATAGGCGTGGGTCGTGACGTCGGCCACGTCGGTCCGCGGCCCATCGGTCGTAAGCGGCTGACCAAGCGCGTTGTATGTATTTTTCCATTGCCGCGAACGCCCGCCGACGGTGATGGTCTTTCGCAGCACGTTGCCCTGCGCGTCGTAGACGAGGTCCGTCACCTGATCGACGCCTGGCACTCCGGACGGCATCACGATCCTCGTCGGCAGGCGATGCACAGGATCCCACTGCGTCGTGATCGTGCGCGCGAGCGCGGTTCCGGAGGCCTCCGTTCGCGAGGTCTCGAGGTTGCGCGTCAGGTCGTAGGTGTAGCCGGTCTGGTTGCCATTGAAATCGCGATACGTGGCGACGTTACCGTTGGCGTCGTAGGTGTAGGAAGCCGTGCCACCGACACAACCTGCACAGCTGCGCGTGACGCGCTTCACCCGCAACATCCCCGCGGCGACCTGGTAATCGTAGCTGTGAACCGCGCCCAGCGCGTCGGTGACGCTCGTCACTCCAAGATTGGTCGTCGTCGAGAACGACCCATGGCTCAGCGTCACCGCATCGGCACCATCGGCGTGCCTCGACGCAATCGCGCGCCCCAGCAGATCGTAATCCCAGGTCGCGAAACGATTGCCGTTCTCGTCGGTGATTCCGGTCAGCGCGTGGAGAAGGTTGACGTTCTCGTAGTGGTAGGTGCGCACGGCGCCGTCCGGATACGTGACGCTCGACAATTGCCCCTTGGCGTCGTACGCGTACGCATACGTTCGATTGCCCGGCGCAACGAAGCCGCTCAGCCGTTGCGCACCGTCATAGGTCAGAGTCAGCGCGTTGCCGTAGATGTCGGAAACGCTCCCAAGTCGTCCGGCCGCGTCGTATGCAAGCGCGTGGGTTTGGCCAGTGCGCAGCGTGACCGATTGCAGACGACCGGTGGCGTCGTAGAGCTCGATCTCCCTGGTGGCGGTTGTCAGCCGCCACCCCGTCGTCGCCCCTCCAGCACTGACCAGCCGCTCGAGAAGCGCTGCGCCTCCACCCTGATTGTTGTGCATCTCCCGGCCGTCGGGACGGAACACCTGCACCGATCCGTCCGCACGCTGCGCGTAGGCGAGGACGTTGCCGGCGACGGGCGGAACGACAAGGCGACGGTCCCAGGTCGTGCGCCATACGTCGGCCGCTTTCTTCGGAGCCGGATCGATTCGAAAGTATCCCGCACCGTTGTAGTGCCTCTGCAGCTCCAGCCCCCCTGGCGTCCGCGACCGGTAGTCTGACTCGCGCTGGACCTTGCATCCGTCGAGCAGGTTGACCGGATTGCCGACCTTCGCGGAGCATTCCGGTAGCAGCTTCCAGCATTCGATATCGCCATTCGCCTTCGTGCGCGTGGCGTACGTCTCGGGGCACGCGAG
This sequence comes from uncultured beta proteobacterium, assembly GCA_963783525.1. Lineage (GTDB taxonomy): Bacteria > Pseudomonadota > Gammaproteobacteria > Burkholderiales > Casimicrobiaceae > CAIWHR01. The sequence continues at coordinate 138,020 of CAWAOF010000001.1, read as the reverse complement.
TCCACGGTCCCTGCGCGCATGAACGGTGTCGCTCCAGGTCTGGTTGCATGCCGTGACCGGTGTCTTGGTGCCGGTGAAACCCAGCCGGCGAAAATCGGTGAGCACGACGCCGTTCCGGATAATCGGTGCCCCGCTCCAGCAGTACTCGTTGGCCGGCAGTGTCTGGCCCCAGCCCGAGTCGAGGACGGCCACGTCGCAGGCATTGTTGACGATCCGTTCGAAGAGAATCGACACGGGGACGATGTCGGGATCGAAGATCGGGTTGCACGAGCCGCCGCGTGCCGTGCACCACGCCGCCTGGCGATAGCGGTTCGGGTCGTCCAGGTCGCAGACTCCGTACTTCCACATGTCGCCGTCGACCGCGGCGCCGACCGACGGGGGTACGATCATCGGCGCCGTGCAGAGCGCGATCCCGCCGTCGGCGAGGCAGCGCGTGTCGATCGGCTGAGCCGTCCCGGCATCGCATAGCAGCAGTCCGAGCAGCAGAACGAACAGCCCGCGGTAGTGTCGTCGTGTCGTCATCGCTTCCCCCCTGTGATGCGTTGGCGTGACCGTGCGCGCACGGCGAACGCACGATAGGGCGGGGTGCAACGATGCGCACCTGTCGGTTCCTACAGGTGGCGACGAGCGGAAGCGCTTCTACGCCGTAGATGACGGCGAAGGATTAGGCCAAACGGCTGAGGTCAGCGCACGGTGCGCAAGTGCGCCCGGCGCGAACTACACACGCACCTCGATTGCGGGCACGTGCACCCGCAGTCGTTCGAGCAGCGATGCATCGATGGCAGCGCCGTGCGGCGCGCTCGCGACGAGCATTTCGCTCGCGCAGCCCAGCGCGCGAAATGGCTGCAGCACCCAGTGCGTGATGCCGCGCTCGGCAAGCTCGCACGCGAGCTGTTCGAGCGCAGCGGGCGGCGTCAATGCCGGATGGACGGTCGTGCGCACTTCGTGCGTGACGCCCGAATGCAGAACCAGATCGAGGCTTGCGAACGCGGCGATCGCGCTGGTCGCGGCGCCGGTGAGTCTCGCGTAATCGGCGGATGGCGCCTTGATGTCGATGCCCACCCAGTCGATCTGCGCCAACGCCTGCGCGAGGCGCCGCGGATAGGCGCCGCCGGTGTGCAGACCGATCGCGAAGCCGAGCGCGCGCACCGCCGCGATCGCGTCGGTCAGCTCGACCTGTGCGGTCGGCTCGCCACCGGAGAAGACGACCGCATCGAGCAGGCCGCGGCGCGCGTGGAGCCAATCGAGAATGCGCGCGAAATCGCGCTCGTCATCGCCCTGCGCAGCAAGGAGATGCGGGTTGTGACAGTACCCGCAACGCCAGGGACAACCCTGGCAGAACACGACGGCAGCAAGGGCGCCCGGATAATCGGTTGCCGTGAACGGCACGAAGCCGCCCACGCGCAGCGCGCCGGCGCGCGCATCGTTCACCGTCGCGGCGGTGTCAGGCAGCGCCTCGGATTGCAGCAACAGGGCGGGCTGCGGCATCGCGCCTCCAGCGTCGGCGGTGCTTCCGCTCAGCAATGCGGACGCGCGCGCGCCTCGCGGAAGAAGCAGCGCTCCCGGTGTTCGCCCTTCTTGCCGATGTTGAACGACGCGACGGGGCGGTGGTAGCCCATCACGCGGGTCCATACTTCGCAGCGCTGGCGTTCGGCGTCGGTCAGCGTGATCGCCTCGAACAGGTGCTTCGTTTCGGTCATCGTGTTCATCGCGCTCCTCCGGTTAGTCTCATCGGGTCAGGCGGCCAGCTTGCGGCGCTTCTCGGCGAGTCGTTCTTCGTCGCACTTCGGGCAGAACTCGTGCTCGCCCTCGAGATACCCGTGGGTCGGGCAGATCGAGAACGTCGGGGTGATCGTGATGTACGGGAGCCGGAAGCGCTCCAGCGCGCGGCGCACGAGAATCTTGCAGGCGTCGGGCGAGGAGACCTTCTCGTTCATGTAGAGATGGAGCACGGTGCCGCCCGTGTACTTCGTCTGCAGCTCCTCCTGCCGCGTCAGCGCCTCGAACGGATCGTCGGTGAAGCCGACGGGAAGCTGCGAGCTGTTCGTGTAGTACGGCATTTCGTTCGTCCCCGCCTGCAGGATGTCGGGCCAGCGCTTGCGGTCCTCCTTGGCGAAGCGGTAGGTCGTCCCTTCGGCGGGCGTCGCCTCGAGGTTGTACATGTGCCCGGTCTCTTCCTGGAAGGCCACGATCCGCGCACGCAGATGATCGAGGAGGCGCACCGCGAACGCGTGGCCGTAAGGCGTGGTGATGTCGTCGTTGCCGCCGGTGAAATTGCGCACCATCTCGTTGATCCCGTTGACGCCGATCGTCGAGAAATGGTTGCGCAACGTGCCGAGGTAGCGCTTCGTGTACGGGAAGAGGCCCTGGTCGATCAGCCGCTGGATCACCTTGCGTTTGACCTCGAGGCTGTCCTTCGCGTAGCCCAGCAGCTCGTCGATGCGCTCGTACATGCCGATCTCGTCGCCCGCGTAGAGGAAGCCCAGGCGCGCGCAGTTGATCGTGACCACACCGACGGAGCCCGTCTGCTCGGCGGAACCGAACAGCCCGTTGCCGCGCTTCAGCAGTTCGCGCAGGTCGAGCTGCAACCGGCAGCACATCGACCGGATCATGTTCGGCTTCAGTTCCGAATTGAGGAAGTTCTGGAAATACGGCAGCCCGTACTTCGCGGTCATCGCGAACAGCGCCTCGCAGTTCGGATGGTCCCAGTCGAAATCCGGTGTGATGTTGTACGTCGGAATCGGGAAGGTGAACACACGCCCCTTGGCGTCGCCCGCGGTCATCACCTCGATGTACGCGCGGTTGATCATGTCCATCTCCGGCTGCAGGTCGCCGTAGGAGAACGGCATCTCCTCGCCGGCGATCACCGGAATCTGCCCGCGCAGGTCCTCGGGGCACACCCAGTCGAACGTGAGATTCGTGAACGGCGTCTGCGTCCCCCAGCGCGATGGCACGTTCAGGTTGTAGATCAGCTCCTGGATGCATTGCTTGACCGCATCGAAGCTCATCGCGTCGCGCCGGATGAACGGCGCCATGTACGTGTCGAACGACGAGAACGCCTGTGCGCCCGCCCATTCGTTCTGCAGCGTGCCGAGGAAATTGACGATCTGGCCGACCGCGCTCGACATGTGCTTCGGCGGCCCGGCCTCGACCTTGCCCGGCACGCCGTTCAGGCCCTCGTGCAGGAGCTGCCGCAGCGACCAGCCGGCGCAGTAGCCGGCCAGCATGTCGAGATCGTGGATGTGGACGTCGCCGTCGCGATGCGCGTGGCCGATCTCCGGCGCGTAGACGTGCGACAGCCAGTAGTTGGCGACGACCTTGCCCGAGACGTTGAGAATCAGCCCGCCGAGCGAGTAGCCCTGGTTGGCGTTGGCGTTGACGCGCCAGTCCTTCTGCTCGAGATACTCGTCGACCGACGCGGCGACATCGACCAGCGTCTTGCGATCGGCGCGCAGGCGCTCGTGCCGATCGCGATAGACGATGTAGGCGCGCGCCGTATGAAACCATCCGGCGGCCGCCAGCGTGTGCTCGACGCAATCCTGGATCGTCTCGATGTCGGGCACGCCACCGGTGTGGCGGTGCGCGAGCACGCGTCCCACCGCCTCGGCGAGCTGCGCCGCCGCGGCCGCGTCGAATTCGCCGGTGGCGGCGCCGGCCCGGGCGATCGCCGACGCGATCTTGGCGAGCTCGAACGTGACGCGCTGGCCATCGCGCTTGATGACCTGCGCCGGCAGGGCAGGCCGCGATGAAATGGATTCGCCCGTCGCCGCAGCGACCGTTTCCAACGCCATGACTTTCCTCCCGTTGCCGGACGCGGCGGGCGGGCTCCCTTGAATTCCCGCCGACCGCAAGATGTTGTAGTCTAACGAAAGGTAGTCCAAGGGATGGGGGTGAGCAACCGCCCACCCGCGCAATGGCGAATTTTCTTGACCTGTATCAATTTCAGGCGAAATTGCCGACTCGGTTTCAGCGTCTAAACCGTGGCTTACGTTGGAATGCTCACCTGAATTCACGGCTCTGGACGAACCCTCGCAGTTCCCTGACGCGGGAACGCCGACGGGCGCCATGCACGCCTCGAGCCCGGGGCGAAACGCCGCAGGCGGCGCGCCGGTCGAGCTGCGCCGCGAGTAGAATCCCCCGCCATGTTCGGACGCCGTTCATCGCCTGCGCCGCACCGCCCTGATCGCTCTCGCCGCCTTGCTGGTTCCGGCGTTGGGACTTGGCGCGCAGGGTGTGCTCGCGCATTCGGGTGAAGCCGCCCCCGATTTGCACATCGACTTCTGTACGGCGGTCGCGCCAAACAGCAATCCGTCCGCGCCAGCCCCCATCGGGCCGGAGAAGGATTCAAAAGTAAGTACACACTGTCAGGATTGCGCCGGTTGTGCGGGCGGACCCGTAGCGCCACCTGCATCCTTGGCATCCTGGCTCGTGGCCGTCCCGCGTTCGACCCCGGTCGTCGTCGCGGTTCCACCGGCGACCACGACCATCGACTTGGCCGCCGCCCGACCCGCGGCCCGCCCCTCCCGGCCTGATTCACCGCGGCGCCCGGCGCCGCACCCCGCCGTTCCCGCTCTTCGATTTGCCGCTTCCCTTTCCTGGCAGGGAGGCGAGGTCCTTTCACGAGAGGAGCCTCCATGTCCAAGCTGACCTCGCGCCGAGCGTTCGCCGCTGCGGTGACGGCGGTGACATCGGCGATTGCCGAACCCGCGACCGCCTCGTGCGGCTCGGCCGCCTGCCTCGTCAACACGCAATGGCAGATTCACGGCATTCCGACCGAGGCGGGGGCACGCTGTTCCAGCTCCAGTACGACTACATCAGGCAGGACCGGCTGATGTCCGGCTCCCACGGAACGAGCGTTGCGCCCGAGGATGCCGACGCGCTCGAGCAGAAGACCGTGAGCCAGACGCTGATCGCGTCCCTCGACTACACATTCGATCAACGTTGGGGCGTGACCGCGACGCTGCCCGTCGTAAGCCGCAGGCACGATCACCTTGCGGATCCCTACGGCGATCCGACACCGGAATCGTGGAATTTCACGCGGCTCGGGGACGCGCGGGTCGTGGGCCGTTACCGGTTCGTCGCCGCCGACAATTACAACGCGGGCGCGCAATTCGGGATCGTTCTGCCGACGGGTCCCTACGACGTGAGCAACGCGGAAGGGGTCGTCGCCGAGCGTTCGCTGCAACCGGGCACCGGGGCGACCAGCGGTGTGATCGGCGCCTACGCGAACTACACGGCCCAAGGCGGCGCAATCTGGTTTGCGCAGTGCAGTTCCAGGGGGCGATGGCGACGAAAGACGATTTCCGCCCCGGCAACCAGGTGCTGCTCAACGGCGGCGTGACCTGGCCGGTGAGCGACAGCGTGTCGCTGATGGGCCAGTTGAACGGACTCTGGCGGGGGCGCGACTCGGGCGCCCAGGCCGAGTCCGAGGAGAGCGGCGGCCGCTCGCTGTTTTTCAGCCCCGGTCTGAGCTACACGATTTCGCCGCAAGTTCAGCTCTATGCTTTCGCGCAGCTTCCGCTTTATCGCTATGTCAACGGCACGCAACTTGCCGTCAACTGGGCCGCCGTCGGCGGAATCACTTTCCGCTTCTGACCTGCCGCATGACACACACCCTTCTTCCCAACAGCTTCAAAGGAGATCGCCATGAAATCGATTCCGCTCCGCACCGCCAGAACTCTCGTCCTCGCCGCCGCCTTCGCCCTGGCGCCGTCGGCCGCCGCCCAGGTGAGCGTCACCGACCCATGGGTACGTGGCACCGTGGCCGGGCAGAAGGCCACCGGCGCGTTCATGCAACTCAAGTCCCCGACCGACGCGGCGCTGGTGGAGGTCTCGTCTCCGGTCGCGAAGATCGTCGAGATCCATGAAATGAAGATGGAGGGGGGCATGATGAAGATGAGCGCGATCGACAAGCTCGCGCTGCCCGCCGGCAAGGCGGTCGAGCTCAAACCCGGCGGCTATCACGTGATGCTGATGGATCTCGTCCAGCCGCTGAAGGAAGGCGAGACGGTTCCACTGAAGCTCACCTTCCAGGACAAGGCCGGAAAGAAACAGACCCTCGACGTGAAGGCGCCGATCAAGGCGCTGACCACCGGCAGCACGCCGGCGCAGAAGCAATGAGCGCCGGGATTGGCATTGGTGGCGGTCGCGACGGCCACCCTCTTTCCGGCACCGCGCGAGTTCCAGCCCACCAAGGCGGCCCGATCGGTTGTCGCGATCGCTGCGCCCGCACTCGGCGCCGCGCCGCCCGATTGCTGCAAAGCAGCAGGCGATTCGCGTTGACAGCGCCGGGTCAACCCTGTTCAATTGGTCCGACCACCTGACCAACGCACGACGGCGCGAAACGAACGGCTGCGGTCGCAGGGTGGGCCACCATCCCGAGGAGGAAAGACATGCGAGATCCGATTCGCGCAGCGATGCGATGCCTGGCCGCCATCACGTTTGCCGTTTCGTTCGGCGCGGCCGCGCAGGCGCCGATCACGTTGCACGGCGCCGTCCAGTTCAACGACGGCCATGCGTTCACGCGCGCGCTCGAGAAGTTCCAGGAACTCACCGTCAAGTACTACGGCAAACCGGTCAATTTCGTCCTGCACAAGAACAGCGAGCTCGGTCTCGAGAAGGACTACTTCGCCTACATGAACCAGGGCATCTCGGTCGACTACGCGATCGTGTCGCCGGCGCACATGTCGACGTTCTCGAAGGCGGCGCCGTTCATCGATGCGCCGTTCCTCTTCCGCGACCTCAACCACTGGAACAAGGTGCTCGACGCCGACACGCTGAAGCCGGTCGCCGACGAGGTGGCGGCGAAAGGCGACGTGATGCTGATCGGCTTCGCCGGCGGCGGCACGCGCAACATCTTCGCCAACAAGCCGGTGCACAACCTGGCGGAGATGAAGGGGCTCAAGGTCCGCGTGCAGGGTGCGCCGATCTGGAGCAAGACGTTCTCGGCGATCGGCATGTCGCCCACGGTCATCGCGTACGACGAGGTCTACAACGCGATCCAGAACGGCGTGATCCAGGCCGGAGAGAACGAAGCGGCAGGCGTCGAGGCGATGAAATTCTACGAAGTCGGCCCGAACCTCAACATGACGCAGCACGCGATCACGATCCGGCCGATCTGTTTCTCGGCGAAGACGTTCAAGAAGCTGCCGCCCGACCTGCAGGCGGCGATCCTCAAGGCCGGCAAGGAAGCGGGCATCTTCGGCCGCCAGATCGAATCGGGCGCCGACGAGGAAAAGCTGGTCGCGATGGAAAAGGCCGGCAAGCTCAAGCGGATCCCGTTCGCCGACCGCGCACAGATGAAGAAGCTGGCCGATCCGGTGATGGCCGAATACGCGAAAGAAATCGGCGCCGAGGCGATCTACAACAAGATCAACTCGATGTAACCCGGGGCTGCAGGGCCGGCGCAAGACTCGTCTTGCGCCGGTATTTTTTTGTCCTGCCGTCCGCGAATCGCGGAACACCGGTTGCGCAGGGAGATTCGCATGCGGAAGTTCGTCGCCGGCTACTACCGGCTGCTCAACTGGCTCCTCGTGGCGACCGTCGCCATCCTGATCATCCCGGTCAGCCTCCAGATCTTCTCCCGCTTCACGGCGCTGATCCCCTCCTACATCTGGACCGAGGAGATGGCGCGCTTCTTCTTCATCTGGATGATCATGATCGGGGCGATGGTCGGCATCCGCGACAGCGCGCATTTCGACGTGGACCTGTGGCCGGAGCTCAAGCCGCGGGCGAACGCGCTCTGCGGACGATATCGAATCTGTTCGTGCTGGTGATGGCGCTCGTGTTCATCTGGTACGGCATCAAGTTCGTCCAGTTCGGCTGGAACCAGAACTCCGAGCTCGCCGAGCTGCCGATGCCGTTCATCTTCGCGGCCTGGCCGATGGCCGGGCTCACGTGGGTGCTGTTCCTCGGCGAGAAGTTCCGCGCCGACCTGCGCACGCTGCTCGAACCCTCGCGGAGCGCGGAATGAGCGGCGGCGCCCTGCTGACGCCGGCCGTCGCCGCCCTGATCCTCTTCGGCGTGTTCTTCACGCTGATGGCGTTGCGGGTCCCGATCGCGTTCGCGCTGGGACTGGCCTGCCTTCCCATCCTGATCATCGAGCCGCGGCTGTCGCCGCTCGTGCTGTTCAACCAGACGTTCAAGTCCTACAACTCGTTCATCCTGCTGGCCGTGCCGTTCTTCCTGCTGACGGCGAACCTGATGAACGTCGGCGGCATCACGGATCGCCTCGTCCGCCTGTCGCGCGACCTGGTCGGCCACTTTCCCGGCGGGCTCGCGCAGGTCAACGTCGTGCTGTCGATCTTCTTCGCCGGGATCTCCGGCTCGTCGACGGCCGACGCGGCGAGCCAGGGCAAGATCTTCATCGAGGCGCAGGTCAAGGAGGGCTACGACCTGTCGTTCTCGGTGGCGATCACCGCGGTGTCGGCGGTGCTCGCGGTGATCATTCCGCCGTCGATCCTGATGATCGTGTGGGGCGGCACGCTGTCGGTATCGATCGGCGCGCTGTTCCTCGCGGGCATCATCCCCGGCCTGCTGCTCGGCCTCGTGCAGATGGCGACCGTCCACGTCTACGCCAAGCTGCGGAACTACCCGAAGTATCCGCGCTCGACGCTGAAGGAAGTGCTCATCGCGCTCGCGATCTCGATCCCGGCGCTGATGACGCCGGTGATCATCATCGGCGGCAAGGTCTTCGGCTGGTTCACCGCCACGGAGTCGGCGGCGATCGCGGTGCTCTACGCCGGCGCGCTGTCGATCTTCGCCTACCGCGAGATGAGCGGCAAGGATCTCAACGGCGCACTGATCGACACCGGCAAGCTCGCCGCCGTCGCGCTGTTCTGCGTCGGGACCGCGAGCGCGTTCGGCTGGCTGCTCGCCTACTACCAGATACCGAAGGCGCTGCTGGCGGGCGTCGGAAGCTGGGGCATGGGCATCACCGGCACCGGCTTCTTCATCGCGTTCTGCTTCCTGGTCGTCGGCTGCTTCCTCGACGCGATTCCGGCCATCATCATCGTCGGAACGATACTCGAGCCGCTGGCGCGCGCCGTGCACATGGACCCCGTCCATTTCGCGATGATCGGCATCATCTCGCTCGCCTTCGGGCTGGTGACCCCGCCGTACGGGCTGTGCCTGATGATCTCGTGCGCCATCGCCAAGGTGCGCTTGATGTACGTGATGAAGGACGTCATGATCATGCTCGTGCCGATGCTGTGCGTTCTGTCGGCGACGATCGTCTGGCCGGACATCATCCTGATCCTGCCGAAGCTCATCTCGCCGGAGTTTCTGAAGTAGGCGCGAGCGAGGCGGGCGAAGCCAAGGGCCGAAGGCCGCGTCGCCTCGCGAGCGCCACGCGCCGATGCGCCAAGGTATCCTGTCCGGGACGGTTCAAGGAGGCGCCGCGCGAGGCCGGCTGCATTTGGAATGTGGCAGGGCGACGATGACGATGATCAATTTCCAGCCGTTGTGCGCCGGGCTTCGGAGTGGAAGCATCCGGCGTCGACCTCGCGCAGCCGATGTCGGACGCGACGTTCGCCGAGATCGAGCGCGCGTTCTACGCCGGGCAGGTGCTCGTGCTGCGCGGTCAGTCGCTGACGCCGGCGAGAGTTCGTCGCGTTCGCGCGCCGGTTCGGTCCGCCGCGAGCCGCACGTGATCGACCAGTTCCATCATCCGGCCGACCCCAACATCCTGATCCTGTCCAACGTGAAGAAGGACGGGAAACCCACCGGCCTGCAGGACGCCGGGTTCGTACTTCCACACCGATTACTCGTACCTGCAGGTGCCGGCGCGCGCGACGACGCTGTATTCGATCGTCGTGCCGAAAGTCGGCGGCAACACGCTGTTCGCCAACCAGCAGGCGGCCTACGACGACCTGCCGGAGGCGATGAAGCGGCGGATCGAGCCGCTCTACGGCATCCATCACTACGGCAATCGCCACGACACCGACGAGTCGAGCCGCACGGCGGCCTCGCCGTTGACCGACGAGCAGAAGGCGAAGATGCCGCTGATCACGCACCGGATCGCGCGGCCGCACCCGGTGACCGGACGCAAGTCGCTGTACGCGGTCTCCGGCAGCTCGTTCGGCATCGTCGGCATGCCCGATGACGAGGCGCGCGACCTGCTGGACGAGCTCGCGGCGCATTCGACGCAGCCGAAGTACCGCTACAGCCTCGCCTACGGCGTCGGCGATGTCGTGATCTGGGACAACGCGTCGCTGCTGCATTCGGCGACGCTCGTCGACCCGGACCATGCACGCACGTTGTGGCGGATCACCGTGCTCGAGCCCGCGCCCGTCGGCATGGCGCCGCAGGTGATCGCGCCGGCGTTCGCGAGCGGCGGGATGTAGCGCGGGCGCTCGGCCGAACGGCGGATCTCGAGAGCGTTGCCTGCCCAGTCCGCATCGGCCTACACTGACTGCGCCCGCGGCGACAGGTACGGCGGCGGCATCCGCACTCATGCATTCGCGCCTTCTCACGTTGGTCTTCGCGCTGCTGCTGCTCGGCATGCAGCAGGGAGCGCAGCAACACGCGATCGCGCATCTCGGCGACACGTCCTCCAGCGCCCGCACGACGACGGGCCTGCAACTTCCGACCGACGAATCGGCGTGCACCGTGTGCGCGCTGTTCGCCAGCGGCTCGGCCGCGATTTCCGTCGACGGCGCCCAGCATCATGCGCCGGCCGCGTGGCACCAGGCACCGCGGCGCGCGAAGCCGGCCCCAGCGGTCGCGATCCTCACCGGGTACCTGAGCCGCGCTCCGCCCTCGCTCCTCTGAGTTGCCCCGGATTCCGCCGCGCTTCGTGACGGCGGGCGTTCGCCACAACCCCCGGAGCAGGGACCATGACCAGGAACCGCATGGTGCCGGGCGCGCTCGCGCTGGCACTGTTCGCAACAAGCGCCGCCCACGCGGCGACCGACGCGGAGCTCGCGGAAATCCGGACGCAGCTCCGCCAACTCGAAGAGACCTACGAGGCGCGCATCCAGGCGCTCGAGCAGCGGCTGAAGGAAGCCGAAGCAAAGGCCGCCGCACCGCAACCCGTGGCGTCGCCGTCGGCCCCGCCGTCCCCGTCGCAGCCGTCGCGACCGCCCCAACGCCAGCTCCGTCGGGTGGGCCGAGCGCATTCAATCCCGCGATCTCGGCGGTGCTGCAGGGGGTCTACGCGAATTTGTCGCAGGACCCGAATCGGTATGCGATCCACGGCTTCGTGCCTTCCGGCGACATCGCGCCGCCGAAGCGCGGGTTCAGCATCGCCGAATCCGAGCTCGGCTTGTCGGCCAACGTCGACGACAAGTTCTACGGCAACCTTATCTTTTCGCTCGCCCCCGACAACTCCATCGAAGTCGAGGAAGCTTACGGCGTGTTTTCGGCGGCTCCCTACGGATTCGCGCCGAAATTCGGCCGTTTCCTGTCCGCCATCGGCTACCTCAACGACCAGCATCAGCACGTCTGGGACTTCTACGACGCGCCGTTGCCGTACCAGGCGTTCCTCGGCGGCCAGTTCCACAGCGACGGTCTGCAGCTCAAGTGGGTCGCGCCGACCGAGATCTTCCTCGAGTTCGGCGGCGAGATCGGCGACGGTTCGAGCTTCCCCGGCACCGACCGCAACAAGAACGGCATCGGCAGCGGCGCCGCGTACATCCACGCGGGCGGCGACATCGGGACGAGCAACAGCTGGCGCGCATCGATAGCGCAACGCGAAATGCGGAGCGGCGCTCCGCCATAGCCGCCCTTGCCGGCGCGCTGCTGCTCACGTGGACCGAGCAGCGGTGGCCCGACGTGCAGGAGGCGGTGATCGGCGTCACCTTTGTGCTGGGCGCCACCGGCAGCGTGCTGCTGCTGGCGAGCAACGTCCACGGCAGCGAACACCTGCGCGATCTGCTGGTCGGCCAGATCCTGTGGGCGCAGCGCCGCCCGTCTCGGCGTGGGCGGGGCTGCGTCTACGCCTGGAATTCTCGCGCTGTGGTTCGGCTGGCGCGAGCACCTCGGCCGCATCGGCTTCTACGCGCTGTTCGCGGTCACCGTCACGGTGTCGGTGCAGCTCGTGGGCCTCTATCTCGTGTTCGCGACGCTGATCGTGCCGCCACTCGCGACGCGCCGGATGGAACGGGGCCGACTGGTCGCGGCCTGGCTGCTCGGTATCGCCGGCTATGCGGCGGGACTCCTGCTGTCGACGGCTGACCGACCTGCCGAGCGGGCCGGTCATCGTCTGGACGCTGGTCGCCCTCGCGGTCGTGACGGGGTTCCTCGCGGTCCGCGGGAGCGCGGGCGCGCCATCGACACGACCCGTTCAAAATCGGTAGGCGAGCGAAATCCGGAAGCTGCGCTTCTCGCCCGGATGCACATGCGTGTCGGCGACGCCATCCTGGCGGCTCGCCCGGCAGCCGCGACGTGTAGTAATAGGTGATGTCGCTGGTCTGCGCGTTGAACAGATTGAAGATGTCGAGGCGCAGTCGCGTGTTGCGCGCGATCTCGTAGCCGACCTGGGCGTCGACCAGCGTCGACGCCTTGGACCGTACGCTGTTGTCCTCGATCAGCGGATACGGGCCGATATAGCGCAGGAACACGGCGCCCGACCAGGGTCCGTAGTGGTCGACGGCGACGCCGGTCGCAATCACGGTGTCGGGCGCGCCGGGAATGTAGTTGCCTTCCGGCGCGTCGCCGGTGAAACGCGCGTGATTCCAGGCGACGTCGAGATCGACGAACATCCATGGCTGCGGGCGCCAGCGCGTGTTCCATTCCACGCCGTAGCGGCGCGACGGCCGGCCGGCCTCGGTGGTGCCCGCGTCTCCCACGAACACCAGCTCGCTGTCGAGCTTGAGGTACCACAGCGCGAGGGAGGACTGCACCTTCGCGGATCGCTCCAGTGCGTACACCGAGCTCGGCGCCCGTGCTGCGCACGAGCGGCGTCGCCGGATCGACGGGATCGCCGGACTTCGGATCGACCTTGATCGTCACACCGCGCGCATCGTTGCTGTGAAAGCCCCAGCCGGCGTTCACGAAATACTCGGTCCGGTTCCATGGCCCGAAGACGAGCGCGGCCTTGGGTGACGCGATCCCGGAGGTCGCGTTGCCCGAATTCTCCGCGAATGCTGGCGTCGACGTTGAAGCGGTACCAGTCGTAGCGGATCCCGAGAATCGACCGGAACCACTCCGCCCACTGCGAATCGTTCTGTGCGTAGATGCCGGTGCTTCCTTCGACAACGTCGTCCTCGCGCGTCGTCGACAGCCGGTCGCGCCGCAACGTCGAATACAGGCCGACCGGATCGATCCGGTCCTGTCGCAATTCGAAGCCGAAGGTGTTGCGCGTCGGGCGCGCCGAAAATCTCTCCTGCTCTCGTCCAGCTTCCGGTCCAGCCATAGACATTGCGATCATCGGCCTGCTCGAACTGGTCGCCGTTCACCGGATCGTCGAGAAGATACGTGAAGTTGGAAAACAGATTGAGGTTGTACCTGAACCAGTAGGCCGTGGTCTGGAACTGTCCGCCGGCAAAGCGGGTCGCGTAATCGACGCTGACGCTGTAGCGCTGCGATTCGCCGCCGTCGCTGTCGTCGAGCGTCCCGTAGCGGCCGATGAGGCCGCTGTCGATCGCGCGTTGCGGGACCTGGTCGGTCGAGTTCCACTTGCCGCCATAAGCCATCGCGGTGATGCCGAGCTCTGCCCTCACCGACCGGCGCGACGTAGCGCAGCAGCGCGTTGTACTTGCGGAAATGGTCCGACACCTCCCACGGGCCATCGTTGTGCAGGTATTCGAAGCCGTAGGTGAGCGCGCCTGCGCCCGCGGGCGCCGAGCCCGCGAGCAGCGCCCGCGCGTATCCGTAGTTGCCCCCGGTGCCGAGCGCGATGCCCTCCTTGCAGGTTCTCGGAGTAGTGCATGTACGCGCCGCCGGCAGAGCTGAAATCGCCGATGTTCGCGAAGTACGGTCCCTTCCAGTAATCGACGCGGTCGATGAGCTCGGGAATGATGAAGTTGAGGTCGGTATAACCCTGGCCATGCGCCATGGGTACGCAAGTTGACCGGCATCCCGGCGACCCACGTCGAAAAGTCGGTGCCGTGATCGAGGTTGAAGCCGCGCAGGAAATACTGATTGGCCTTGCCGGCGCCGCTGTGCTGCGTCACCACCATGCCAGGCACATATTCGAGCAGGCTGCCGGGGCGCAGCAGCGGCCGATCGTCGATCAGCTGCCGCGTGATCGACGCCGGCGCTCGCGGCGTCCGAGCTGCCGACGCGGTTGTCGTAGTGGCCGGTGATCTCGAGCGCTGTCGAACTTCTGCACACCGTCGGCCAGCGGCCGCGCGCCGGGGCAAGCGCCGCGGCGATGGCCCAGGCGAGGAGGCGCCGGCTCAACTGCGCGCAGGCGGCGAACACCCGGCGCCGCCGCGATACGGCCATGCCGACGGCGAAGGCCGTCAGCACGCCGAGCACGACGACCGTGCCGAAGACGAGCTCACGTCCTTCCGCCCATTCGTCGACCGCAGGCAGGAACAGCTTCGCGAGCGTGAAGCAGCCGACTGCCGCGCTGATGCCGGCGACCGTCAGCGCCATGACGCGCGAGGCGATGGCGGCCGTGCGGTCGGCCCGGCGGATGAGCCGGCTGATCCAGACGCCGTTGATGCCGTCGACCAGCAGCATGCCGAGCACGAACAGCCCGGCGACGAACAGCGCCTCCGTCACGCCGCCGAACCTGCTGGCGGCCAGCGCGAACAGCGTCGCCTGCGAGATCGTGTCGAACGATAGCGCGAACAACACGCCGACCGCCGCGATCGCCCACGGTTTGCGCACCGTGACGAAGCGGCCGAGCAGCTGCGACCTGATCCCGACCGGCGCCACCACCGCCAGCGGATCGGTTTGCAGCACCGCACGGACATTGAGAAACGCGAGGCCGAACAGGAAGGCGATCGACACGCCGATGCCGGTGGCTTCGAGCCACGCCGGCGTCTGCCACCCGGTGGTGAGCGATGCCGCGGCGAAGGCGACGGCGCAGACGACGAGCCCGTGCCCCAGCGAGAACAGGCTGCCGCAGAAGCGGGCCAGCGCGGGATTGGTGCGCGCGTTGTAGCGCGTCAGACCGTCGATCGTCGCCAGATGGTCGGCGTCGAAGCCGTGCTTCGTCCCGAGCACGAAGGCGAGGATGCAGAGCGCGGTCCAGGTCGCGGGCAATTGATCCATCTCGGGGTACCTCGGCGCGGTCGTCGGTATGAGGAATGTTCCACGATTTCCTACTGCGCGACAAGCGCCGCGGCTCCCCCAATGTTTGATCTGGATCTAAGACCGTGGGATCAGGTGCAGGTGGCCATGGTGATGGTGGGCGCCCGGTCCGCCATGCGTGTCGCCGGTTTCGACGGTGACCAGGTTCACCTGTCCGTGGCGCACGCCACGCTCCGCCTGCATCGCCCCGGCGAACGAGCGGACGGCGGCGGTCGGCCCCTTGAGGACAACGCTTTCGAGGCAATGCTCGTGATCGAGGTGCACGTGCATTGTCGAGACGACGAGGTCGTGATGGTGGTGCTGCGCCGCGGTAAGGCGCTCCGCGAGGTCCCGCTCGTGATGGTTGTAGACGTACGAGAGATTGGCGACGCAATACGACTTCACTTCGTAGGCCACGCGATTCGCCTCGACTTCCCGGCGCAGCAGATCGCGCATCGCTTCGGACCGGCTCGCATAGCCACGTTTCCGGATCAGCGCGTCGAATTCCTTCGCCAGCTTTTCGTCAACCGAGATCGTAATGCGTTCCATCGCGTTCCCTCCGCCACGTCGCCCAACACCGGAAGCCTGTCGGACTCGAAGGCAAGTCGGACAGGCTCATAGCATAAGGGAATCGCCGCGCGCCGCCCGATAGGCGCGCAGAAGCATCGCCTTGGCGCTCAGTGCGCTCTTGCACCGACGAGCTGCCGGCAATGCCCGGCGAACGAACGAAGGGTTCCGATCCGGCGGCGACTACGGGCGGGCTCTCGCCGGGTCCCATCACACCCAGGGGATCGAGCCCAAGGCCGACGAACCCATCGAGGCGCCCGGCCGCGACGTGCGCGAGTTCCAGCGCGGGCGCGCCCAGCACGCGCGGCGATGTTCCCACGGGACTCCCGCGAAACCGGCTGGCTCCTATTCCTGGGAGCGTCTCGCCCGACCCGCCCATCTCCTTCGGCATATCCCTCATCTTGGGAAGCCCGTCCTTGATGCGCAGCACGGTCTCCTGATAGTGCACATGCAGCTTCGGTTCGTGGAGGTAGGTCGGGATCGTTGCCGCGTATACGTCGACCAGCCCAAACGTCGGGTGGTCGGTCATCAGGTGGCCACCGCAGATCTTGCAGAACTTGCGATAGCTCGTCTCCGTCTTGTGGTAGACGCCAATGTTGCCCTCGCCCTTGGTGATCTTCACCGCCTCCGGCTTCCAGAGGCTGAACGCGTTGACGGGCGCCGCCGACCAGCTCCGGCATGACGCACAATGACAGTAACCCGCCGCGACCGGCTCCCCGGTTACGGTGAGCTCGACCGCGCCGCAAAAACAGCTTCCCTTGTGACTCGCGCTCATGACTTCTCCTCTGGTGGGTTCGCGTTTCAGGCACGCGCCACGAGTATTGAAGGTTCGATCGCGCCGGTCAAGGGATTGCGGATTCGGCCCGACGGCGGCGGTCGTGCCACGCGCCGTCAGCGCGCTTCCGCCAGCAGCTGCCCGATCATCGCGTGGGCCTGAACGCCGTAGCCGCCCCGAACAGGTTGAAGTGATTCAGCACGTGGTAAAGGTTGTACAGGTCGCGTCGCATCGCATAGCCGGCGTCGACCGGCCAGGCCTCGCGGTACGCCGCATAGAAGTCGGAATCGAAGCCGCCGAAGAGCTCGCTCATCGCGAGATCCGTTTCGCGGTCGCCGAAATACACGGCCGGATCGAAGAGCACCGGCTCGCCCGAGGCGAGCCGCGCTGCATTGCCGGACCAGAGATCACCGTGCAGAAGTGACGCCACGGGCGCGTGTCCGGAGAGCAGCGCCGGGATTGCCGCCAGCAAGCGGTCGCCATGGCGCAGCAACGCTTTCCCATTGTCTCTGCGCATCGCGAGCGCGAGCTGCGGCGCGATCCGCCGGTCACGGAAAAATGTCGCCCAATCGTCCATCCACGCGTTGTCCTGCGGCGTCGTGCCGATCGTGTTGTCGCGATGCCAGCCGAAGCGCGGCCCGGTCGTTCGGTGCAGCCGCGCGAGCGCGCGGCCGAGCGCTGCGTCGCGGCCGCCACGCGCGAACTCCAGCCATTCGAGAGCGAGGAAGGCCACACCGTCGGCCGCGCCGGTCGCGATGGGCGAGGGCACGCGCACCGCGTTCGCACGACCGAGCTCGCGCAGGCCGTCGGCCTCGGCCTCGAGCATCGGCAGGCGCGCGGCAGCGTGGCTCTTGACGAAGAACGCGCGGCCCGCCGCATCGAGCCGCCAGGTCGCGTTGAGCGAGCTGCCGCCGAGCGCATGCCAGCTCGCGCTGCCGGAACCGGCGCCAAGCAGCGCCGCCGCCGCGTGCTGCCAGGGCGGGGGGCCGTTCACGCGGCGTTCAATGCCGCAGCGCGTCGATGCCCCGCGCGATGCCGTCGAGCGTCAGCGGGAACATCCGCGGGCCGACCGCCTGCAGCACGATCTGGGTCGAGCGCGTGTACTCCCACGCGCGCGGCGGCTCCGGGTTCCACCAGATGACCCGACGGAAATGGTCCGCGATGCGCTTCAGCCAGACCACGCCCGGCTCGTCGTTCATGTATTCGACGGAGCCGCCCGCCTGCACCAGCTCGTAGGGGCTCATCGCGGCATCGCCCACGAAGATCACCTTCCAGTCCGGTCCGTACTTGTGCAGGATGTCCCAGGTCGCGATGCGCTCGTTGATTGCGCCGGACATTGTCGCGCCAGACGTGGTCGTAGACGCAGTTGTGGAAGTAGAAGTACTCGAGATGCCGGAACTCGGTCTTCGTCGCCGAGAAGAGCTCCTCGCAGACGCGGATGTGCGGATCCATCGAGCCGCCGACGTCGAGGAAGAGCAGCACCTTCACCCGGTTGCGGCGTTCCGGCACGAGGTGCAGATCGAGGTAGCCGGCGTTCTTCGCCGTGCCCTCGATCGTGCCGTCGAGGTCGAGCTCCTCGGGGATCCCCTCGCGCGCGAAACGGCGCAGCTTGCGCAACGCGACCTTGATGTTGCGCGTGTTGAGCTCGACGTCGCCGTCGAGGTTGCGGAACGTTCGCTCGTCCCAGACCTTGACCGCGCTGCGGTTGCCGCTGCCCACCTGCCCGATGCGGATGCCCTCCGGGTTGTAGCCGTAGGCGCCGAACGGGCTGGTGCCACCGGTGCCGATCCACTTGGAGCCGCCCGCATGCCGCGCTTTCTGTTCCTCGAGCCGCTTCTTGAACGTCTCCATCAGCTTGTCCCAGCCGCCCAGCGCCTCGATCTTCGCGCGGTCCTCGGGCGAGAGCAGCCGCTCGAACTCCCTACGCAGCCACTCCTCGCGGGATCTCGGCGCGGATGTCGAAGATCGCGTTCACGCCCGTTGAAGTAGCTCGCGAATGCGAGGTCGTAGCGGTCGAACTGCGCCTCGTCCTTGATCAGCGTGGCGCGCGCCAGGTGGTAGAAGTCGTCGAGCGAGAGCGAGACGACGCGCGCGTCGAGCGCCTCGAGCAGCGTCAGGAACTCGCGCGTCGACACGGGCAGACGCGCCGACTTGAGATGCAGGAAGAAACCGATCAGCATCGTGTATGCAGCATCACTTTCAGCCCGACGGGCGGTGCAGGACAAGGACCGCAGCGACGCCCGCGCTGCAGCGCCGCCTGCGGTTCGACCACGGCGGTTGCGTCACTCACTTGAGCATGTCCGCTCCGGCCTTGGCGACCATCCCGTCCTGGTCGGCGTTGACTCCCGAGACGCCGACAGCGCCGACGATCTTGCCATCCACGACCAGCGGCAGTCCGCCCTCGACCGGAGACGGCCCCGCGCAGGCCGAGCGATCCGCAGTCCGGCGCCACCGCCGGCAACCACGTCCTGGAACGCCTTGGTCGAGCGGCGGTACATCGCCGCCGAGACGGCCTTGTCGATCGACGCCTGGACGCTGCCGGTCTGCGTGTTGTCCATGCGCTCGTAGGCGACGAGCATGCCGGCGTTGTCGACGACCGCGATCGCGACCGGCCAGCTGTTCTTCTTTGCCTCGACCTGCGCCGCCGCGACGACCTTCTTCGCCTGCTCCAGGTTGACCGACGCTCCGTAGACCGGCACCTGCGCCTGCGCGGCGAGACCGCACAGGGCGAGCAGTGCGGTCGCCATTGCGGCAACGATGATCTTCATTGACTCCTCCTCGCTGTGGCCGGGGACGGTTCCCCGGGATGCCAACATTACGTCGCGCGCCGCCGTTCCGCCAGCCCGTCGCGCGCGCGCTCGGCCCGCAGACCGCGTCAGATCGACGTCCGGAATCAGCGGTGACAGCCGCGGGCCGTCGCCGCCTTGCGCGCGACGATGACGATTTCGCGGCGGAAGCGGCGCGGCGCCAGCCGGTAAAGGATGTTCAGCAGCCTTCCTCGCCAGCCCTTGCGCAGCGCGATGAGAGCGATAGGCGATCGATTGCAGGACGAGCCCGAAGGCGCGCAGAAAGCGCGCGACCTCGCGCGCCGAATACTCGCGGACGTGTCCCATGTGTCCGAAGCCACGCAGCTTCCCGAACTCGGTCGAGCGGATCGGCGATGCTGCGGCCCAGCAGGAAGCGGGCGAGGTTCGGCAGCGAGTAGACGTTCGGCGTCGTGAGCAGCAGCGCTCCGCCGGGCACCATGACCCGGTTGATCTCGCTCAGGACGAATGCCGGGTCGATCCGCAGATGCTCGAAGGTGTCGCACAGCATCACGCAGGCGAAGCGCTCGTCGTCGAAGGGCAGCGGCGAGCGCTCGATGTCGCAGCGGCGCACGTCGAGGTCGAAGCGCCGGATGAGATCGCCGACGCGTTCGGGATCGATGTCGACCCCGACGGTCGCGTAGCCGGCGAGCTTCAGGAGCGCCGTCATGTGGCAGGGGGCGGAGCCGATCTCGAGGATCGCTGCCCGCCGGCGCCAGCGCCGCGATCAGGCGAAGATCCGCCAGGTAGCGCCGCTGGTGGTTGTGGAGATCGTCGACGTGCCAGCCGCGGGTCGGGCCGGTCTGCGCCCTGACGGCCGCCCAGAGAGTCTCGATCGGCGTACGTTCCACAGGATCATCGTCACCCGTCCGATTGCGGCGCGCGATCGGCGGCGCGTGCGCAACTCGCCGGACCGCGACTAGGACGAGGCGAGCCGCGCCTCGAGCCGCGCCTTCACCTCGGGCCACTCGGCATCGATGATCGAGTAGGCGGCCGTGTTGCGGATGCTGCCGTCGGGCAGGATCCGGTGGTTGCGCAGGATGCCGTCGAGCTTCGCGCCCAGCCGCTCGATCGCGGCGCGCGACTGCAGGTTCTTCTCGTGCGTGCGCAGATCGACCGCGATGCAGCGCGAGCGTCTCGAACGCGTGCTTCAGCATCAGGTACTTGGCCTCGGTGTTGATCGCCGTGCGCTGGAACGACTTCGCCGATCCACGTCGTCCCGATCTCGAGCCGCCGGTGCGGCGCCTCGATGTTCATGTAGCGCGTGGTGCCGACGACGCTCCCGCTGCGTCCGGTCGACGGTGACGAACGGCATCGAGACACCGGCGCTCGAGCTCGGCGAGCGCCTGCGTCGACATAGGCGCGCATCTTCTCCGGCCGCGGGATCGTCGTCACCTTCGACTCCCACATGCTGCCGTCGGCGGCCGCCGCGGCGAGCGCATCGGCGCAGCGCGTCGGCGCGCTCCGCGCGTCATCGGCGCCAGGAGGACGTGGCGGCCCTCGAGCGTCACCGGCTCGACGAACGCCACGCTACCGCCCGCTGCGCGCCATGAACGCGACGCGCTCGAACAGGTGCACGTCCTGCTCGTTCTTGAGCAGCGCGCCGTGCAGCGGCGGGATCAGCACCTTCCTGTCGGTGCTCCGGAGCGCCTCGGGCGGAATGTCCTCGGCGAGCAGCAGCTTCAGCCAGTCGAGGAGCTCGGAGGTCGACGGCTTCTTCTTGAGCCCCGGCACCTCGCGCAGGCTGAAGAACACCTCCAGCGCCTCGGCGAGCAGCGCCTTCTTGAGGCCCGGGAAGTGCACGTCGACGATCCGCATCATCGTCTCGCGGTCGGGAAAGCGGATGTAGTGGAAGAAGCAGCGGCGCAGGAACGCGTCGGGCAGCTCCTTCTCGTTGTTCGACGTGATGACGACGAGCGGCCGGTGCGTCGCGACGGATCGTCTGCTGCGTCTCGTAGACGTAGAACTCCATCCGGTCGAGCTCGCGCAGCAGGTCGTTCGGAAACTCGATGTCGGCCTTGTCGACCTCGTCGATCAGCACGACCGCCGGCGTGTCCGCCTCGAACGCCTCCCACAGCACGCCGCGCTTGATGTAGTGCGCGATGTCGCCGACGTGCTCGTCGCCCAGCTGCGAATCGCGCAGCCGCGACACGGCGTCGTACTCGTAGAGTCCCTGCTGCGCCTTCGTCGTCGACTTGATGTGCCACTGGAGAGCGGTCGGCCGAGCGCGCGCGCGACCTCCTCGGCCAGCATCGTCTTGCCGGTGCCGGGCTCGCCCTTGACCAGCAGCGGCCGCTCCAGCGCGATCGCCGCGTTGACCGCGAGCATCAGGTCGGGCGTCGCGACGTAGGTATCGGTGCCTTCGAAGCGCATGGTTGTCCATCCGGGGAAAGTGTCGATGTTAGCCGAAAATCGACGCGACCGATCCGCGTGCGCCGCTTGGCACCGGGATCAGCCGTGAGCGCCGAGCAGCCACTGGAGAAGCCAGAGCGCCAGCATTCCGGTCGCCAGCGTCTTGCAGCGTGCTGCGCGTGTGGAAAGCGACCAGGGCGGCGGCGAGCGCGGCGAGCACCTTCGGATTCGCGCCGCGATCGCGGCGTGGGCCGGCGCCGGGACGATCATCGGCAGGACGAGCGCCGTCAGCATCGCCGCCGGTACGAACTTGAGCGCCCGCGCGAGCCACGCCGGCATCGAGCGCCGCCCGAACGCCGCGATGAACGACAGGCGCGACAGGTAATTGAGCGCGCCGACGACGACGATGACGATCCAGACCTTCAGCGCGCCTTCCATCGTTCCCTCGCGAGATCGGTGAGCGTGCCGGCGACGATGCCGATCACGCCGGCGACGATCAGGTTGAGCCGCATCGGCAGCGCCGCGAGCGCGAGCACGAAGCCGCCGGCCGCGACCGCGGCAACGACCGCCGGCACGTCGCGCAGCACCGGAGCGATGAGCGCGATGAAGCAGAGCGGCACCGCGAACTCGAGCGACCACGACGCCGGAATCACGTTGCCGGCGAGGAACCCGACGGCGTTGGTGAGCTGCCACATGATCCAGAGCGCGCTGCCGCCGCCGAGGAAATGCAGCGCACCGCCGCGCGGATCGTGCGTCGCGGAAAAGCGCCGGACCGACGCCGCGAACGCCTGGTCCGTCAGCAGGAACGCGAGCCCGTTCTGCCAGCGGGCCGGCAGCGGCCTCAAATACGGGGCCATCGCGGCGCTGTACATCAGGAAGCGCAGCCCGGCGACGAAGCAGGTGAGCACGATCACCGCGATGGGCGCGCCCTCCGCGTAGAGCTGCACCGCGAGGATCTGCGCGGCTCCGGAGAAGATGATCGCGCTCATGCCGAGCGAACCGAGAAAGTCGACGCCGGCCGCCGCCGCGCCGACACCGCACACGAGTCCGAACGGGATCAGCCCGATGCACGCGGGCAGCATTTCGGCGAAGCCCTCGCGGAAATCCGCGGAGGCGAGCAGGGATCGTGGATGGCGCATGCAACGAAAAGAGGAGGCGGCGAGCCTCCCCTTCGGAACGCTATTGTAGGCTCGGGGCGCACCCGCAGCGCGTCACCCCGGCGCGGGCGAGCGCGCTGGCGAATTCCTCGCCGCTGCCGTACCCGGTATGATGCAAAGCGGCGAGTCGCGAACGCCCGCCGCACTGCGGCGCCGCGCGCCGCTACCGGAGAAACCGATGGACCTGCCCGTCAACCATTTCAAGCGCGCGATCGCCGACGGCAAGCGGCCGCTGGGCGCCTGGCTGTCGAGCGGCACGCCGTCGACGGCCGAGGCGCTCGGCTGTGCCGGCTTCGACTTTCTCGTCGTCGACATGGAGCACACGCCCGATCGACGTCGCGCAGATGGTCGACATCCTGCGCGCGATCGCGGGAACACCGGCGCAGGCGATCGTGCGCCCGCCGTGGAACGACATGGTGATGGTCAAGCGCGCGATGGACGGCGGCGCCCTCTCGCTGCTGCTGCCGTTCGTGCAGAACGCGGACGAAGCGCGACGCGCGGTGGCGTACACCCGTTATCCGCCCGACGGCGTCCGCGGGGTCGCCGGGTCGCACCGCGCGAGCCGCTATGGCAATGTCGAGGGCTACCTGAAGCGCGCGAACGCCGAGGTCTGCGTGATCGTGCAGATCGAGACCCTGAGCGCGCTCGAGCGGCTCGAGGAGATTGCCGCGGTTCCGGGCGTCGATTCGATCTTCGTCGGTCCCGCGGATCTGTCGGCGTCGATGGGCTTCCTGGGCGAAATGGGGCATCCGAAAGTGCAGGAAAAGCTCGCGGCGGCCGCGGCCCAGTGCCGCCGCCTCGGCAAGCCCTGCGGCATCATCGGCGCCAACCCGGAGATGGTCGGCACCTTCCTCGATTATGGATACTCGTGGGCCGCGATCGGATCGGACTTGAGCCTGATGGTCGGCCGCGCGCACGAGTACCTCCGTCACGTGCGGGGGCGGCCGTGAGCGCGGCGGCGACACCCGCCGGCGCGGAGCGCAGGAGATGAGCGAATCGCCGTTCCGCTGCGTGCTCGACGTGCGCGCGAGTCTCGGCGAGTGCCCGGTCTGGTCGGTCGCCGAGCAGGTCCTCTACTGGGTCGACATCAACGCGCCATCGCTCAACCGCTTCGACCCGGCGAGCGCTCGCAACACCGTGATGCCGATGCCCGCGTCGATCGGCTGCTTCGCACTGCGCCGGAGCGGCGGGTTCGTCGTCGCGCTGCGCGACGGATTCTGGCTCGCCGATGCGGCGGGCAAGCTCGTCCGCAAGGTGTCCGACGCTCCCTACGATCCGGCGCACCACCGCTTCAACGACGGCCGCTGCGATCCGCAGGGACGCTTCCTTGCCGGCTACATGAACGAGAATCGCGATGCGGGCACCGCGGCGCTCGTCCGGCTCGACCCGGACTTCACGCAGACGCGCCTCATCGGTGGCCTCACGATCAGCAACGGCCTCGCGTTCAGCCCGGATGGCCGCACGATGTATCACACGGATACGCCGACGCAGGTCATTCACGCCTACGACTACGACGCCGCCACCGGCGTGCCGGCGAAGCCGCGCGCGTTCGCCCGCTTCACCGAGGACGGCGACCGCCCCGACGGCGGCGCCGTCGATCGTGACGGCTGCTATTGGACCGCGCTCTATCGCGGCGGCCGGGTCGTCCGCTTCAATCCGGACGGGCGCGTGCTCGCGGAGTTCGCGGTGCCCGCGATGTGCCCGACGATGTGTGCGTTCGGCGGCCGCGATCTCCGCACGCTCTACGTGACCAGCGCGCGGCAGATGCGCGAGCCCGATGAGCTCGCCCGACTGCCGCAGTCGGGCGGTCTTTTCGCCATGGCGGTGGACGTGCCCGGCCTGCCGGAGCCCGCGTTTGCTGGATAGCACGCGCGCCTGCTCCGATCCGTCCCCGCACATGTCCTTCGACACGGCCGCCTTCATCGCGCTCGACGCACTGCAGAGCGTGGGGACGTCGGCGTCGGGTGCCGCGTTCGCCACATCGACCGGCGACATCCTCGAAGTGTCGTGCCACGGACCCGGCGTGTTCCGTCTGCGCGCGGGCCCGAACACCAAGCCGGATTACGGCCTCGTCGTG
This sequence comes from uncultured beta proteobacterium, assembly GCA_963783525.1. Lineage (GTDB taxonomy): Bacteria > Pseudomonadota > Gammaproteobacteria > Burkholderiales > Casimicrobiaceae > CAIWHR01. The sequence goes on along the minus strand of CAWAOF010000001.1, from coordinate 113,105 downwards.
TCCCGCGCCAAGGCCTGCTCCGTTGCGAAAGGCGCGGACGGCGGGTGGACCTTCACCTCCGGCGAGTCGACGCTCGAGCTTTCCAGCACCCCGTTGCGTTTTCGCCTGCTCCACCGCGGCGCGCCGGTCGCGTGCTCGATCACCGACGAACACATCGGCGGTGCCACGCGGCTGCCGACGTTCGGCCGCCTGCGGCAGGGTGGCCGCTGGCTTGCCGCGCTCGCGCTTGGCTCCGGCGAGCCCGTGTACGGCCTCGGCGAGAAGTTCGGACCGCTCAACAAGCGCGGACAGCTCGTCGATTCGCACGTCATCGACGCCCTCGGCGTCAACACCGGGCTCTCCTACAAGTGCGCGCCGTTCGCGTGGAGTCCCGGCACCGGCGCGGGCGCCTGGGGCGTATTCGTGAACACGCCGGCGCCGGTGGCGCACGGCGTCGGCCACCCGGACTGGTCGCACCGCACGTATGCGCTGCAGATCGACGACGAGGCGCTCGACCTGTTCCTGTTCGCGGCGGATACGCCAGCCGCGCATCCTCGACCAGTACACGCAACTCACCGGACGACCGGCCGCAATCCCGGGCTGGAGTCTCGGCCTCTGGATCGGACGCGACTACTACCGGACTCCCGAGGAAGCCACCGAGATCGCCGCGCAGCTGCGCGCGCGCAAGTTCCCGTGCGACGTGCTGACGCTGGACGGGCGCGCCGCATGGGAGGTCGAGACCCGCTTCGATTTCGAATGGGACCGGGCGCGCTTTCCCGATCCCCGCGCGGCGCTCGCGGCAATCAAGGCCCACGGCCTGCGGATCTGCGTGTGGGAATACCCGTATGTGTCGGTCCACTCGCCGCTGTTCGTGGAGCTCGCCTCGCGCGGCTACCTGCTGACCGACGCCGAGGGCGACCCGTATGTCTTCGCCTGGGATGCAGCCGCGGACGCCGCCACAGCGGGCTCCGCGCCGGTGCGATTGCCCGAAAGCGGAATCGTCGACTTCACGCATCCGGGCGCCTACGTCTGGTGGCGCGACGCGCATGCCGCGCTCTTTGCCGACGGCGTCGACGCGATCGTGTGCGATTTCGGCGAGCAGGTTCCCGATGAGGCGCTGGCGTTCAACGGCGACGACGGACGGCGCCTGCATAACGTCTATCCGCTCCTGTACAACCAGTGCGTGTTCGATGCCACGGGGAAGTTCCGCGCGGACAAGGACGCGCCGCCGATGGTGTGGGGCCGCGCGGGCTGGACCGGCAGCCAGCGCTATCCGGTGCAGTGGGGCGGTGAGCCGCAGAGCGACTGGGAGGGCCTGGCGGCGTCGATCCGCGGCGGCCTGTCGTGGGGAATGAGCGGCGTTCCGTATCACAGCTCGGATGTCGGCGGCTACTACGGCGCGCAGCAACCGTCCCCGGAGCTCTACCTCCGCTGGCTGCAGGCGATGGTATTCAGCTCGCACCTGCGCATGAACGGCATCGGCGAGCGCGAGCCATGGGCATTCGGCACCGACGCCGAAGCGGTCGCCCGCAAGTGGCTCGCCTTTCGCTACCGGTTGATTCCCTACCTGCAGCGCGTCGTCAACGACGCGGTCGAAACGGGGATGCCGGTGATGCGCGCGATGCCGCTCGCCTTTCCGGGCAATGCGTTTGCTCGCGGCTACGAGACCCAGTTCATGTGCGGCGATTCCCTGCTCGTGGCACCCATCGTGCATGAAGGTGGCGGGGTCGAGATCGCGCTTCCGCCCGGCGCATGGTACGACCTCAATTCCCGCCAGCGGTTTCCCGGCCAGCGCGTGTTGCGCTACAAGGCGGCGCTCGACCAGTTTCCGGTCTTCGGCCGCGAAGGGTACGCATTGCCGCTCGGCCGCTCCGTCCAGAACACCGGCGAAATCGACACGCGCGCGCCGCTCGAGCAGCTCTGGGTGTTCGGGCGCCCGGCGCGAGCGCTCGACGGGTTCGCGCAGGTGAAGGTCGCCGCGGGCGCAGACGGCGCCTTCGTGATCCGGGCGGCCGCCGACGTCAAGGTGGAGCTCTTCGGCGACGCCGCCGGGACCGAGGTCGGCCGAATGTGAATCGGCCCACGCTCGCGATCACCGCCGGCGAACCCGCCGGCATCGGTCCGGAACTGGTCGCGCTGCTTGCGCTGCGCCATCGCGAGCGGGCGTTTCCGGCACGGCTCGTCGTGATCGGCGATCGCGAGCTGCTGGCCGCGCGTGCGGCGCGAATCGGGGTGGCGGTGCGATATCTCGACTACGATCCGGCGTCGTTTGCACCCGCGGCCGGCGGCATCGAGGTCTGGCACCAGCCGGTCGCCACGCCGGTCACGCCGGGGCGCCCCGATCCGAGCAATGCGCACAGCGTGCTCACGAGTCTGGCGCGCGCCGCCGACGCCTGCGCCACCGGCGCGCTCTCCGCGCTCGTGACCGCGCCTGTGCAAAAGAGTGTGCTGCTGGATGCCGGCATCCCGTTCGCCGGACACACCGAGTTCTTCGCCCAGCGCACGCACACGCGCCGCGTCGTCATGATGCTGGTCGGCGGCAAGCGCGAGGCTCCGCTGCGCGTGGCGCTGGTCACAACGCACATTGCATTGAAGGACGTGCCGGCCGCCATTACGCAGGACGCCGTTGCCACGACCCTTGCGATCGTCGGCTCCGAGCTCGCCGCGAAGTTCGCGGTCACGGCGCCGCGGATCGCAGTGTGCGGACTGAACCCGCACGCGGGCGAGGGGGGGCATCTGGGCCGCGAGGAAATCGACGCGATTGCCCCGGCTATTGCCGCAATGCGCGCTGCGGGCCACGACGTGATCGGGCCGTTACCCGCCGACACCGTGTTCGTGCCGGAAATCGCGCAGCGCTTCGACGCCATCGTCACGATGTACCACGACCAGGGGTTGCCGGTGCTGAAGGCCGCGAGCTTCGGCCACGGCGTCAACGTCACGCTGGGGCTGCCGTTCATCCGCACCTCGGTCGATCACGGCACGGCACTCGATCTCGCCGCCGACGCGCGCCGGGCGCGCGACGCGGATCCGGGAAGCCTCGTCGCCGCCATCGAGCTCGCAATCGAGCTGGCCGAGCGCGCGGACGGCCGAGCGCGCTGAGCGCATGCCCGTCCATCAGGCCCGCAAGCGGTTTGGCCAGAATTTTCTCGTCGACCCCCACTATGTCGAGAAGATCGTCGACGCGATCGCGCCGCGTCCCGGCGACAACCTCGTCGAGATCGGGCCGGGGCGGGGCGCACTGACGCGGGAGCTCGCCCGGCGCGCCGGACATCTGGTGGCGATCGAGATCGATCGCGATCTCGCCTTCCGGCTCACTTCCGAATTCCCGCCCGAGAGCCTCACGCTGCACGTTGGCGACGCGCTCGATTTCGACTTTGCCAAGCTCGGGCCGGCGCTGCGGGTGGTCGGCAATCTGCCGTACAACATCAGCTCGCCGCTGCTCTTCCATCTCGCGCAGTTTGCGTCGCAGCTCACCGACCTGCACGTGATGTTGCAGAAGGAGGTCGTGGCTCGGATGACCGCGCCCCCGGCGAGCGCGGACTACGGACGGCTGACCGTGATGCTGCAGGCGAACTTTCGCGTGGTCCGCTTGTTCACGGTGCCACCGGGCGCGTTCAGTCCGGCGCCCCGCGTCGAATCGGCGGTTGCGCGGCTCGTTCCGCTCGGCGCCGCGCGACTGCAGCGTTGCGGACGACGCGCTGTTCGCGCGCCTGGTCGCCGCCGCATTCGGCCAGCGGCGCAAGACGTTGCGCAATGCGCTGTCGACAATCTGCGCTGCGACCGCGCTGGAGGCTGCCGGCGTGGATCCCGGTGCGCGCGGCGAGACGCTCGCGGTCGCCGATTTCGTCCGGCTCGCCAACGCGCTCGCGGCGCGGGGCCCGACTGACGCTCGTCGCTGTCGCCGCCTCGTGGCCACAGCGTACCTTGGCGATTGGGGGCCGCGACTAGGGTCTGTTCACAGGCCCTCTAGCCGCCGATCCACGCCCGATCCGGACGCAGCGGCGGACGCGCGATCCGCACGGTCTTCTGGCGCGACGTCTCGCCGGCGAGGAGTGTCACCGCGCGCCGGGGCACACCGAACGCTGCGGCGAGAAAGCGCACGAGCTCGGCGTTGGCCTTCCCGTCGACCGGCGGGGCGGCAAGACGGATCCTCAACCGGCCCGTGGCGGTCTCGCCGTGGATGCCGGCGACCTCGCTCCGCTTCGCGCCCGGCTGGACGTGGAGCAGCAGCACCAGGTCGCCCTCGACCTCGCGCCGCCACGCCGCTTCGCTCATGGGCGGGCTCAGTTGAACAGCGACAGCACGGCGCCTTCGAGCCAGCGCACGGGAAGCATCAACGTGAGCTGGACAATGACGATCACGATCAGCGGGGAAAGGTCCAGCGTTCCTCCGAGCGGCGGGATCAGGTTGCGGACCGGCGCCAGAAAGCGGAACGTCAGCGCGTTCAGCACACCGGCGAAGGGGCCGTCGGGCGCGGTCCACGACAGGATCGCCTGGGCGATGACCACGATGATGAGCAACCAGAGCGCGGCCTTGACGAGCTCGACGACGGCGAGCAGTGCGAGGGTCGCTGCCAGCGCGCCGCTCCACGCAACGCGACCCAGAAGCAGGTGCAGTGCCGCGAGCCAGACGAGCTGCGCGAGCCAGGCGAGCACCAGCGTGGACCAGTCCTGCCCCTTGTAGCCGCGCACCACGCGGCGCGCGGGCTTCACCGCCCAGTCCGTGAGCGCGACGACGGCCTGCCCGACCGGATTGCGAAACGGCACGCGCAGCCACTGCATCGTGAAGCGCAGCAGGAACGCGTACGTGACGATGCCGAACACGGTGTCGAGCAGGAACCGGGCGGCCTGATCGAACATCGTCTATGCATCCTTGCCGTAGGCGTCGCCGAGCTCGCCCGCGCGCACCGCGGCCGCTTTCACCGCGGTGACGATCCGCGCCTTGACCGCGTCAGCTTCCATCGAAGCGAGCGCGCGCTCCGTCGTCCCGCCTTTCGACGTCACCTGCGCGCGCAGTGCGGCCGGCTCCTCTGGGCTCGCCTGCGCGAGCGCCATCGCGCCGGCAAACGTGGCGTAGGCGAGCCGGCGGGAGTCCGCAGCCGCGAGTCCCAGATCGCGCGCAGCCTCTTCGAGCGCCTCGAGGAAATAGAACACGTACGCGGGCCCGCTTCCCGAAACGCCGGTGACGGCGTCGAGCAGTGCCTCGTCATCGACCCACACCTGTTCACCGGCGGCGGCGAGTACCGAGGCTGCCTGCGCGCGGCCGGCCGCGTCGACGGCAGCGGGCGCATATATACCGGAGATGCCCTTGCCCACGAGCGCCGGTGTATTCGGCATCGCGCGCACGATGCGGTCGTGGCCGCCCAGCCAGCGCACCAGGTCCGCAATGCGAATGCCGGCGGCGATCGAGAGCACGACCGGCGCGCCGGCGGCCGCGAGGTGCGGCGCCACCGCCTGCGCCGCGCTTCGCATCTGCTGGGGCTTCACCGCGAGCACGACGAGCGCGGCGCCCACGAGCACTTCGCTCGTCACCTCGGCGCAAAGCGTGAGCCCCGGATGGCGCGAGGCCAATCGCGCGCGCGCCTCCGGCAGCGGCTCGACGACCCGAAAACCGGAGATCGCCGCCCCTCGCGCGCCCATTCCGCCGATGAGCGCGGCTGCCATGTTGCCGCCACCGATGAAGATCGTCGTCATCGTCGCCAGGTATTATGGGGTCGCGGCGTCACGCGCCCCGAATATGGCGGTCCCGACCCGCACCAGCGTCGCGCCCTCGGCGATCGCATCCTCGAGGTCGGCGGACATCCCCATCGACAGCGTGTCGACCGGCATTCCCGCGGCCCGGCACTCGTCGAAGCACGCGCGCAACGCGCGCAGCTGCGCGCGCCGGCGCTCCACGTCGACAGTCGGGATCCGGAATGCCCATGATGCCGCGCAATCTGCAGCCGCGGCAGCATGGCGACGGTCTTCGCCAGGGCCAACGCCTCGGCCGGCGCGACCCCGCTCTTCGACGCTTCGCCGCTTGCGTTCACCTGGATGCAGACATCGAGCGGTGGCGCATCGGTGGCGCGCGCGGCCGCGAGGCGCCCCGCGATCTTCGCCCGGTCGACCGTCTGCACCCACGCGAAGCGCGCGGCGGCGATCCCGGCCTTGTTGCTCTGCAAAGGACCAATCAGGTGCCATTCGATGCCAGCCAGGTCGGCAAGCGCCTCCATCTTCGCGACCGCCTCCTGCACGTAGTTCTCACCGAACTCCCGCTGACCCAGCGCGTGGACCGCCCGTACCGCCCCGGCGGGAAACGTCTTGCTGACGGCGACGAGCCGGACCGACGCCGGATCGCGACCGGCGGCGCGCGCGGCGCGGACGATTCGCTGCTTCACGTCTTGCCACGCCTTCTCGTAGTGGAACATAATCGAATGACGTCGGCATGTGCGCGCCGGTTCCGGCACAACAATTGCATGCCGTGCCCCGATGCGCCCAAATCCGGCAATTCGGGCATGGCATGGCGCACTGGGGATTATAGATGGACATCACCGAACTTCTGGCCTTTGCCGTCAAGAACAAGGCGTCCGACCTCCACCTGTCGGCGGGCCTGCCGCCGATGATCCGCGTCCACGGCGACGTGCGCCGGATCAACCTGCCGCCGATGGAGCACGAGGACGTGCATGCCATGGTGTACGACATCATGAGCGACGCACAGCGGAAGACGTACGAGGAGGTCCTCGAGTGCGACTTCAGCTTCGCCGTGCCGAATCTTGCCCGCTTCCGCGTCAACGCCTTCGTGCAGTCGCGCGGGGCCGCCGCCGCCTTCCGCACGATTCCGGCGAAGGTCCTTTCGCTGGAGGAGCTCGCGGCGCCCAAGGTCTTCTCCGAGATGGTCAACCGGCCGCGCGGCCTGATCCTCGTCACCGGACCGACCGGCTCCGGGAAGTCGACGACGCTGGCGGCGATGGTCGACCATGTCAACTCGAACAATTATGGGCACATCCTGACGATCGAGGACCCGATCGAGTTCCTGCACGAATCGAAGAAGTGCCTGATCAACCAGCGCGAGCTCGGGCCCCATACGCTGTCGTTTCCGAACGCGCTCCGCAGCGCGCTGCGCGAGGACCCCGACTACATCCTGGTCGGCGAGATGCGCGACCTCGAGACGATCCGCCTCGCACTGACCGCCGCGGAGACCGGGCACCTCGTGTTCGCGACGCTGCACACGAGTTCGGCGGCCAAGACGATCGACCGGATCATCGACGTGTTTCCCGCCGCGGAGAAGGAGATGGTCCGCGCGATGCTCTCCGAATCGCTGGTGTCGGTGATCTCGCAGACGCTGCTCAAGACCAAGGACGGCCAGGGCCGCGTCGCCGCGCACGAGATCATGATGGGCACGCCCGCGATCCGGAACCTGATTCGCGAGAACAAGATCGCGCAGATGTATTCGGCGATCCAGACCAGCCAGAATGTCGGCATGCAGACGCTCGATCAGTGCCTCGTCGAGATGGTACGACGCAACATGGTCAACGTCGCCGAGGCGCGCATGCGCGCCGTGAACAAGGACCTGTTCATGGCCTGACCGAGAACCGCGCCGGCGCGGCCGCCGGCCGCGCGCGGCCAGGAGACGCCACGATGGAACGCGAACGCGCCACCAGCTTCATCCACGAGCTGCTCGAGCTGCTCGTCAAGCAGAAGGGCTCGGACCTCTTCATCACCGCCAGCTTCCCGCCCGCCATCAAGGTCGACGGCCGGATCCAGCCGGTGTCGAAGACCGCGCTCGCGCCGCAGCACACGATGGAGCTCGTGCGCAGCGTGATGAACGACAAGCAGGCCGCCGAATTCGAGTCGACGAAGGAATGCAACTTCGCCATCTCGCCGCCCGGGATCGGCCGGTTCCGCGTCAACGCCTTCGTCCAGCAGGGCCGCATCGGGATGGTGCTGCGGACCATCACCACCGACATCCCGAAGTTCGAGGCGCTCGGGCTGCCGCCGGTGCTGAAGGACATCATCATGTCGAAGCGCGGCATCATGATGTTCGTCGGCGCCACGGGCTGCGGCAAGTCGACGTCGATGGCCTCGCTGCTCGGCTACCGCAACGAGAACAGCTACGGGCACATCATCACGATCGAGGACCCGATCGAGTTCGTCCACGAGCACAGGAACTGCATCGTCACGCAGCGCGAGGTCGGGGTCGACACCGACGACTGGCCGATCGCGCTGAAGAACTCGCTGCGCCAGGCGCCGGACGTCATCCTGATCGGCGAAGTGCGCGAGCGGGAGACGATGGACTACGCGATCTCGTTCGCCGAAACCGGGCACCTTTGCCTCGCGACGCTGCACGCGAACAGCACCAATCAGGCGCTCGACCGGATCATCAATTTCTTCCCCGAGGAGCGGCGCCCGCAGCTGCTGATGGACCTGTCGCTCAACGTCCGCGCCTTCGTCGCGCAGCGGCTGATTCCGCGCCGCGACGGGCGCGGCCGCGTGCCCGCCGTCGAAGTCATGCTGAACTCCCCGCTCATCTCCGACCTGATCTTCAAGGGCGACGTCTCGGGGATCAAGGAGATCATGAAGAAGTCGCGCGAGCTCGGGATGCAGACGTTCGACCAGTCGCTGTTCGATCTGTACGAGGCCGACCTCATCAGCTACGAGGACGCGCTGCGCAACGCCGACTCGCTGAACGACCTCCGCCTCGAGATCAAGCTGCACGGGAAGGAAGCGAAGGGACGCAACATCTTCTCCGGGATCGGAAATCTCGACATCGTCCCGGACGCCCCCGCCGGGCACCTCTGACGCGGCATTCCTGCAGGCCGGCGTCCGCGCGCCTGCAGGAAGCCGGGCGATGGCCGGCCGGGACGCTGTGCTATCCTCGGCCGGTTCGCGGTAACGCAACCGCTTTCCCGTGCGCGGCACGGGTTCCGCCATGGCCGGCCTCGACGCCACCACGCCCGCTCCGACCGAGATCAAGCTGCATCAGCAGTCGAAGGTGCTCGAGATCGCCTTCGCGGACGGGCGCTCGTTCCGGCTGCCCGTACGAGCTGTTGCGCGTCTATTCGCCATCGGCCGAGGTCCGCGGCCACGGTCCCGGGCAGGAAGTCCTCCAGGTCGGCAAGCGGGACATCGCGATCAAGGAGGTCGAGCCCGTGGGCCACTATGCGATCCGGCCGACGTTCTCCGATGGCCACGACACCGGCATCTACTCGTGGGACTATCTCTACGATCTCGGGCGCCGCCAGGACGAGCTGTGGCAACGCTATCTCGAGCGGATGACGGCGGCGGGCGCCAGCCGTGACGCGAGCGCCGCCCCGGCACCACGATGAGCGAGCGGACCCACTTCGGCTTCGAGCAGGTTGCCCTCGACGAGAAGGCGCACCGCGTGCGCGGCGTGTTCGACTCGGTCGCCGGCAAGTACGACCTGATGAACGACGTCATGTCGGCCGGCCTCCATCGGCTGTGGAAGCGCTTCGCGGTCAACGCCACCGGCGTGCGCGCCGGGATGCGCGTGCTGGACCTGGCCGGCGGCACCGGCGATCTCGCCCGGCTCTTCGGCGATCGCGTCGGCCCGACCGGCGAGGTGGTGCTCACCGACATCAATGGCGCCATGCTGGGCTTCGGTCGCGATCGGCTGCTCGATGCCGGCCGCATCGTGCCGGTGGTGCAGTGCGATGCCGAGAAGCTGCCGTTCCCGGCGGGGCATTTCGATTGCGTGAGCATCGCCTTCGGTCTGCGCAACGTGACGCGCAAGGAGGCGGCGCTCGCCGAAATGCGGCGCGTGCTGAAACCGGGCGGCGTCGCCGCCGTGCTCGAGTTCTCGAAGGTCTGGCAGCCGCTCGCGCCCGCGTACGACTGGTACAGCTTCAACGTACTGCCGCGTCTCGGCCGGATCATCGCCGGCGACGATGCGAGCTATCGCTACCTCGCCGAGTCGATCCGCATGCACCCCGATCAGGCCACGCTCGCCGCGATGATGGAACATGCCGGCTTCGACCGGGTCCAAGTGCACAATCTCGCCGCCGGCGTGGTGGCGCTGCATCTCGGTTATCGTTGCTGAACGGGGCTCGCCCGGCGGGCCCCGAAACCTGGAGAACCACATGAAGAACCTGGGAATCCTTGCAATCGCATTGCTGACGGTCGGCGCGCTGATCGCAGCGGACGCGGAGGCGGCGCGGCTCGGCGGCGGCAGGAGCATGGGCGCGCAGCGTCCGAGCGTCGCGCCGCGAGCATCGGCACCACCCGCCGCAACGCCACCCGGAGCGGCGTCGCAACCGGTCATGCCGGCGCAGCCGGGCGCCACCCTTCCCGCCAAGCCGGCCGCCGCCGCAGTGCCCGCCCCGTCGGGCGCCTCGCGCTGGCTCGGCCCGATCGCGGGGCTGGCCGCAGGTCTGGGGCTCGCCGCGCTGCTCTCGCACTTCGGGCTCCCGGAGGGTCTGGGCAGCTTCCTGCTGATCGCGCTCTGGTGGTCGCGGGTGTTTTCGTCGTGCGGATGCTGCTGGCGCGGCGCAATCCGCCGCAGCGACCGCTTGCCTACGCCGGCGCGCCGGGCGCCTCGCCGCGTTTCGAGACGCCGCCGCCTGCGCCGCAACGGGACGCCACAACGCGGATCGAGCCGGTGCTCGGCACCGCGCCCGGGCCGGCATCCGCAACCTCATCGCTGCCTCCGGGCTTCGACGCCCACGGCTTCGCCGCGCAGGCGAAGCTGCAGTTCGTGCGGCTGCAGGCCGCGCACGATGCCGGCGACCGCAAGTTGCTCGCGGACTACACGACGCCCGCGATGTTTGCCGAACTCGCACGTGATCTCGACGGGAGTGCACCGCGGTCCGCGACCGAGATCGTGACGCTGCAGGCCGAGGTCCTGGAGGCTGCGACCGAAGGCGACCGACATTGGGCGAGCGTCCGCTTCACCGGAACGCTGCGCGAGGACGGCGCGGCGACGGCGACCGCGTTCGACGAAGTGTGGAACCTGACCAAGCCGGTCGACGGCAGCTCGGGGTGGCTGCTGGCCGGCATTCAGCAACCGCAGCCGGCTTAGAACCTCTGCGTCTCGTCGCGGCAATGCGCGCGCCCGCCTTCGATCCGGCGTCGATCCCCCCCGCGATCGCCAATCGCGTGTTCGAGCGCGAGACCTGGGCGCTCTCCTGTCTCGCGGCGCACGCCGGGCGCGTGCTCTCGATCGCCGTCGGACCGCTCGTGAGCACGATGCGCGTCGACGCTGCGGGGAAGCTCGAAGCGGCGCCGCGCCCCGACGGAGCACCGGACCTCGAGCTGACACTGTCGCCGCTGACGCTGCCGGCGTTCCTCGCCGATCCGCGTCGCTGGGACGAATTCGTGGCCGTACGCGGAGACGCTGCACTGGCCGCGACGCTGAAGGGGCTCGCGGAAACGCTGCCGTGGTTCGTCGAGCGGGCGTTTGCCGAAGTCCTCGGGCCGGTCATCGGCCAGCGTGTCGCCGACGCCGGCCGCGCGCTGCTCGCCTTTCCCGAATATGCGGCGACGCGCCTGGGCGAGAGCGTCGCCGGTTACGTCCGCGACGAGACCGGACTCCTCGCGCCGAGCGGCGAGATGCAATCCTTCGGTGATGCGGTCGGCGCGGTCGCGGCGCGAGTCGACGAACTCGCTGCCCGCCTCGATGCACTCGGCGCCCGGATCGCCGCCGCGGGGTTGGGGGCGGGGCGATCGGGCTGATCGCGCCACCGTGACTGCTACGCCGCGTAGCCGAGCACCGCGAAGAAGTGGCAACCGGTGCCGGCCAGCACGAAGAGATGCCAGATGAAGTGTCCGTACCGCACCCGGGAATCGGTGGCGAAGAACGCCACGCCCGCCATGTAGGCGAACCCGCCGGCGGCGAGCAGCAGCAGGCCGCGCGACGGAACCCGCTCGAACAGCGGACCGACGGCGACCACGCATAGCCATCCCATCAGCAGGTAGAGGCCCAGCGAGGCCAGCGGGTGCGCGATCCGGTCGAAGGCCTTCAGCGTCACGCCGATCGCCGCGAGGCTCCAGACGAGCCCGAGCAGCGTCCACCCCCACGGGCCGTTGAGCGCCCCGAGCATGAACGGCGTGTAGGTGCCGGCGATCAGCAGGAAGATCGCGCCGTGGTCGAGCTTGCGCAGCACCGTCTTCGCCCGCTTGTGCGGCACCGCGTGGTAGAGCATCGAGGCGAAATACAGCAGTACCATCGTCGCCGCGAAGATGCTGGCGCCCACCACGTTCACCGGCCTGCCGTTCTGCGCCGTGGTCAGGATGAGGATCGGGGTCGCGGCGACGGCCGCCACGAAGCCGAGCCCATGGCTCAGACTGTTGGCGATTTCCTCGCCCAGCGTTTGCGGTCGTTCGCTCATCGCGCAACTCTACACGGCCCCCGAAGCAACGATTGTGCCCGGATGGCAAAGGCGGCCCGCCGCGGCGCGGGGCCCGGCCATCGTTTCCCTTACAATCGGCAGGATGCGCGTCACCCGCCTCGCGAAGATCGTCGTTGTCGCGCTCAGGTACGGACTCGACGAGTTCCTGACCGGCCACGAGCGGTTTCGCGCGGTGCGGCCGGTGGCGCGCGCGCTGACGTTCTGGCGCGACACGTCCGCGCCGCGCGGCGAGCGATTGCGGCTGGCGCTGCGAGGACCTGGGGCCGATCTTCGTCAAGTTCGGCCAGATGCTCTCCACGCGCCGCGATCTCCTGCCGCCCGACATCGCCGACGAGCTTGCCAAGCTGCAGGACAGCGTCCCGCCGTTTCCATCCGAGCAGGTGGTCGCCGCGCTCACCCGCCTCTACGGCAAGCCGGTGGACGCGGTGTTCAAGTCGTTCGACCGAACGCCGATCGCAAGCGCTTCGGTCGCGCAGGTCCATTTCGCCGAGCTTCCCGACGGCACGCCGGTCGCGGTCAAGGTGCTGCGGCCCAACATCGCGACCGTGATCGAGAAGGACATCTCGCTGCTGCACGCCGGCGCGCTGCTGATGGAAAAGCTGTGGTCGGACGGCAAGCGCCTGCGTCCGCGCGAGGTCGTCGGCGAGTTCGAGAAGACCCTGCGCGACGAGCTCGATCTGTCGCGCGAAGCCGCGAACTGCTCGCAGCTGGGACGCAACTTCGAGCACTCGCCGCTGCTGCTCGTTCCCGCCGTGCACTGGGACTACTGCGGCTCCCAGGTGATGGTGATGGAGCGGATGTCCGGCATACCGATCGCGCAGGTGGACCGGCTGCGCGAGGCGGGCGTCGACATCCCGCGGCTCGCGCGCGCCGGCGTCGAGCTCTTCTTCACCCAGGTGTTCCGCGACGGCTACTTCCACGCCGACATGCATCCCGGCAACATCTTCATCGCCACCGACGGAGCGCACCACGGCAAGTACATCGCCGTCGATTTCGGCATCATGGGCACGCTGTCCGAGCGCGACCAGGACTTCCTCGCGCAGAACTTCCTCGCGTTCTTCCGCCGCGATTACCACCGCGTCGCAACCGCGCACATCGAATCGGGCTGGGTGCCGCCGGACACGCGCGTCGACGAGCTGGAAGCCGAGATCCGCGTCGTGCTGGAGCCTGCGTTCGACCGGCCGCTGTCGGAGATCTCGCTCGGCCGCGTGCTGCTGCAGCTCTTTCGCGCGTCGCGCCGCTTCAACGTCGAGATCCAGCCGCAGCTCGTGCTGCTGCAGAAGACGCTGCTCAACGTCGAGGGCCTGGGCCGGCAGCTCGACCCGAAGCTCGACCTGTGGGTGACAGCGCTGCCCTACCTCGAGCGCTGGATGAACGACCGGATCGGCCTGCCGGCGTTGAAGCGGCGCCTGCTCGCGGAGGCGCCGTACATCGTCGCGGCGCTGCCCGAGTTGCCCCGCCTCGTCCATCAGCGGCTCCTGGCGCCCCGCTCGGCATCCGACGCGACGCTGCAAGGAGCTCGCCGGCACGCTGCGTGCACAAAACCGTCTGCTCGCGATCGTCGTCGTGCTGATCGCGGCACTCGCCGGGCTCGTCCTCTGGCAAGCCGTTTCGCATTCGCCGAGCACGCGGAGGGCGCGCACCGATCCTATACAATCCGGGGGGTCGATTGCGCCCTGACCGATCCCCCGCCCGCAGTCCTGCCGATGGCGCTTCTCGAAATCCAGAACGTCACGCGCCGCTTCGGCGACTTCACCGCCGTCGACGGCGTCAGTCTCGCGATCGAAGCCGGCGAATTCTTCACGCTGCTGGGACCTTCCGGCTGCGGCAAGACGACGCTCCTGCGGATGATCGCCGGCTTCGATCTTCCCGACGGCGGGCGCATCCTGCTGGACGGCAGCGACATCGCCGACCGGCCGCCCGAGCGCCGCCCGGTGCGCACGGTATTCCAGAGCTACGCACTGTTCCCGCACATGACCGTGGAGGGCAACGTCGCCTTTCCGCTGAAGATGGCGAAGACGCCCGCGAGCCAGGTTCGCGGGCAAGGTGGCCGAGGCGCTCGCGGACGTGCGGCTGACCGGCTTCGGCAAGCGCTACCCGCACGAGCTCTCGGGCGGGCAGAAGCAGCGCGTCGCGATCGCGCGCGCGCTGGTCACCCATCCGACGGTGCTGCTGCTGGACGAGCCGCTCGCGGCGCTCGACGCGAAGCTCCGCGAGGACATGCAGATCGAGCTCATCAATCTGCAGAAGGAGGTCGGCATCACGTTCATCTACGTGACGCACGACCAGACCGAAGCGCTCGCGCTGTCGCATCGGATCGCGGTGATGAACGCCGGCCGCGTCGAGCAGCTGGACGAGCCGTCGCGGATCTACGGCTTTCCGCGGACGCGGTTCGTCGCCGACTTCATCGGCCACTGCAACCTGTTCTCGGGACCGGTCGCTGCCAACGCCGAGGGCGTCGTCACCGTCGACGTCGCCGGCCTGGGACCGGTGCGGGTCGCCGCGAACTCGGCGCTCGCCGCGGGCGGGCCGGGAACCGTCGCGCTGCGCCCCGAGAAGATCCGCATCGCAGCCGACCGCGCCAGCGCAGACGCAGGACAACCACTACCGCGGCACCGTGTCCGATCTGCTCTACATGGGTGACGTGACCGTGTACATCGTCGACACGGGCGGCGGCCAGAAGATCGAGGCGCTGCTCGCGAATTCGGCCTCCGGCCGCGCCAAGTTCTTCGAGGTCGGCGACTCCGTCGAAGTGAGCTGGCCGGTCGCCGCCGGGCACTTCATCGAGGAATAGCGACGATGCCGGCGCGCGCCAGTCCGGACGGGCGGGAAGGTGGCTGGTCAGCGGGCCGCCGCTCCTCTATCTGCTGGTCTTCTTCGCGGTCCCGACGCTGATCATGGTGCTGGCGTCGTTCCGCTCGCCCGGGGAATTCGGCGGCCTCGCGCCGCTCGTCGACGAGACGGGGGCGATCGACCTCAACGTCGACAGCTATGCGCGGTTCCTGACCGAGTCGGTCTACGCCCAGGTCTTCCTCAAGTCGGTCTGGTACGCGCTGCTGACCACGCTCGCCTGCCTCGCGCTCGCCTACCCGCTGGCGGCGCTGATCGCGCGCAGCCCGCAGAAATACCGCAACCTGCTGCTGCTCCTCGTGATCCTGCCGTTCTGGAGCAACTTCCTGATCCGCATCTACGCGTGGATGATCATCCTCGGACCGCAGGCGGCCCTCGCGCGTGGCGTCAACAGCATTCTCGCCGTGTTCGGAGTGGAGCCCGTCTCGCTGCTGTTCAGCTCGTTCGCCGTGCTCGCGTGCCTCGTCTACGTGCACCTGCCGTTCATGGTGCTGCCGCTCTACGCGAACCTGGAAAAGCACGACCAGGCGCTCCTCGACGCCGCGCAGGACCTGGGCGCCGACGCGTGGCAGCGGTTCTGGCGGATCACGTTTCCGCTGTCCCTGCCCGGCGTGTACGCCGGCGCCGCGCTGGTGTTCATCCCGGCACTGGGCATGTTCGCGATTCCCGACATCCTCGGCGGCCCCGACGACAGCCTGATCGGCAACGTCATCAAGCAGCAGTTCCTGGAGACGCGCGACTGGCCGTTCGGCAGCGTGCTGTCGATCGTGCTGACCGTCTCGGCGCTCGCCCTCGCCGGATTGGCGGCCTGGGTCGGACGCAGCAATCTGGGCACGCCGTCGAGTGCAGAGGAAGGCCATGCGTAAGGCATCGGCCGGCCTCTGGCTCGCCGCCGCGGCCGGGTACGCCTTCCTCTACATTCCGCTCGTCATCGTCGTCGTCTACTCGTTCAACGATTCCCGGCTCAATGCCGAATGGGTCGGCTTCACGCTCGGCTGGTACGACAAGCTGTTCCACAACGACGAGATGCTCGCCGCGGCGGGGAACTCGCTCGCCATCGCGCTCGTCGCCAGCGCCATTTCGACGGTACTCGGCACGATGGCGGGCGTCGCCATGTACCGGTACAAGCTCCGACTCCTGCCGATCCTGGTGCTGACGCCGATCGCGATTCCCGAGATCCTGATGGGCGTGTCGCTGCTGATCTTCTTCGTGCTGCTCAATTTCACGCTGGGGCTCGTCTCGGTGGCGCTCGCGCACATCGCCTTCTGCATCGGATTCGTGGCCATCGTCGTGCGCGCGCGCCTCGCCGGGATGGACGAGAGCCTGACCGAGGCCGCCCGGGACTGCGGCGCGACGCCGGCCGAGGCGTTCCGCTACGTGACGCTGCCGCTGATCATGCCCGGCGTGATCGCCGGCGCGCTGATGGCCTTCACGCTGTCGATCGACGATTTCGTGATCACGTTCTTCACCGCCGGCGCCGGCACCGTGACGCTGCCCCTGCAGATCTACTCGATGATCAAGATCGCGGTCACCCCGGAGGTCAACGCGGTGTCGACGCTGTTGATGCTGCTCACGCTGGCGCTTATCATCATCGCCTCGAGGCTCTCGCCCGAGCCTCCTTGCCGCCACCGAGGAGAAACCATGAAACGGCTCGCACTCCTGCTCGCGTCGCTCGTCTTCGCGCTGCCGGCCCTCGCCGCCAAGGACGAGTTCCACCTGTACAACTGGAACAACTACCTCGCGCCGGAAACCGTCAAGCGCTTCGAGGAGTCCTGCAAGTGCACGGTCGTGCAGACCTACTATTCCGACAACGAGGAGCTGCTGGCCAAGCTCGCCGCAGGCGCCAAGGGCTACGACCTGTACGTGCCGACGTCGAACGCGGTGCAGGCGCTCATCAAGGGCGGCAGGCTGAAGCCCATCGACAAGGCGCAGCTTCCCAACCTGAAGAATATCGAGCCCATCTTCCTCGACACACCGTTCGACCCGGGCAACAAGTACTCGGTGCCGTACGCGATGTCGACGACCATCATCGGCTACAACGACGAGAAGATCAGGGAGCTGGGGCTGCCGACCGACACGTGGGCGGTGATCTTCGACCCGAAGCACCTCGAGAAGGTCAAGGGCCGCGTCACGGTGCTCGACAGCGCCAACGAGCTCTTCGCCGCTGCGCTCAAGTACCTCGGCTACTCGGCCAACGACGTCGATCCGAAGCACTGGGACGAGGCCGCCGCGCTGATCAAGAAGGCCAAGCCGTACTGGGCAGCCTTCAACGCCTCGTCGTACATCAAGGAGCTGACGGTCGGCAACATCTGGCTCGTCCACGGCTATTCGAACGACATCTTCCAGGCGAACCTCGACGCGCAGGCCGCCGGCCGCAAGTTCAGGATCCTGCAGGGGATGCCGAAGGAAGGCGCAGTGCTCGCCGTCGACAACATGGTGATCGACAAGAGCGCACCGCGGGCGGATCTCGCGCTCAAGTTCATGAACTTCATGCTCGAAGGCCAGAACTCGGCCGAGCTCACCAACCTGATCGGTTCGGGCAACCCGAACATGGCCGCCACCAAGTACATCAAGCCCGAGATCCTCAAGAACCCGGCGATCTTTCCGGACGCCGCAGTCAAGGCGAAGCTCGAACAACTGCAGGATCTGACCGGCCCGCAGCGCCGTCTGCGCAACAAGCTGTGGACGGAAATCAAGGCGGGGCGCTGATCGCCAGGGCGTCGCATCCGCCGGGAGCGCGCGGCCTTCCGTAAGGGGCCGCCCCGTCCCCGTGCCCGCCGCGCGAACGCGTTCACTGCTTCCGCATTTCCTGGCGGCGCTCTACGGGCTGGCAATCGCGTATGCGAGCCTGCAGCCGTTCGAACCGTGGCTCGCGCGTGCGTCCGGATCCGCATTCTTCCTGTTCGCCCCGTGGCCCCCGCGCTGGGTACGCTACGACGTCCTCACCAACGTCCTGGCATACCTGCCGTTCGGCTTCTTTGTCGCGCTGGCGCAGCGCCGGCACGATCCCGGGAGCCGGCTCTCGCTCGCAATCGTCGCGGGAACCCTGTTGTCGCTCGCGATGGAAACGCTACAGATGTATCTGCCGATGCGCTACGCGAGCCTCGCCGATCTGCTCTCGAATGCGGCGGGATCCGCGCTCGGCGGGGCGTTGGCGCTGGCGCTGTTGCGCTCGCCGCGCGCGAAGTCGGCGATCGCGTCGATTCGCGACCGGTGGTTTCTCCCGGGAACGGTGGGCGATCTCGGCATTGCGCTGCTCGTGATCTGGCTCGTCGTGCAGGTGAATCCCGGCATTCCACTGTTCGCCACCGTCTACGACCCGGCGGTGCCCCTTGGCGACAGTCTGGCACCGGATCTTGCCGCCACCGTGGTCGAAGGCGCGCACAGCGCCTTCCAGCTGCTGGGCGTCGGACTGTTCCTGGCGTTGTTGCTGCGGGAGCGGCGCTACGTCGGCGGCGCCGCGCTGCTGCTGATCGGCGCCGCGGCGCTGGTCAAGGGCCTCGCCGCCGCCGTGATGCTGCGACCTGCCGTATGGGAGAACTGGCTCACGCCCTCGGTCTCGCTGGGGGTCGCGGCAGGCTCGCTGCTGCTCTCGATGGCGATCTGGCTCCCGCGCCCGGCGCAGGTCACGCTCGCGGCGGTCGCGCTACTGTCCTCGCTGCTCGCCACGGTATTCCTGCCGGAGCTCCTGTTCGCCGGCGCGCCGCTCGCGCTGTTCAACGGCCCGTACGGCCATCTGCTGAACTTCAACGGCCTCACGCACACGGTGCTCCTGCTGTGGCCCGCCCTTGCGAGCGCCTACCTGTTTGCGCTCGCCGGACGCCCAGGATGGGGCGCCCCCAATGGCGCCGCCGCGATCCGCAGCTCGAGCACCACGCGCAGCAAGCGCAGCTGAGCGGCGGCCGATGTTCTCCATCGTCATCCCGAGCTGGAACAACCTGCGCTATCTGCGCCTGTGCGTGGAAAGCCTGCGCCGCCATTCGCATCGGACGCATCAGATCGTCGTGCATGTCAACGACGGGAGTGACGGCACCCTGGACTGGGTCGGGCGGGAAGGCCTCGAGCACACGGCGACGGCGGGCAACGTCGGCATCTGCGTTGCGGTGAACCTTGCCGCGGCTCGCGCCCGTGCCGATCATCTGCTGTACGTGAACGACGACATGGTGGCGGCGCCGGGCTGGGACATCGCGCTCGAACGCGCGCTCGAACGGGTCCGCATGCACGCGGCGTACATGCTCTCGGGTACGATGATCGAGCCCGAAGGCAGCGGCAATCCGTGCGTGGTGATCGCGGACCACGGGCGCGATCCGGACGCCTTCGACCTCGACCGCTTCGCGCGGGAAGCGCAGGGCTACACCCGGGCCGACTGGCTCGGCGCCACCTGGCCGCCGACGCTTGTGTCGCGCGAGATCTGGCAGCGCGTCGGCGGCTACAGCGTCGAGTTCTCGCCCGGAATGAGCAGCGACAACGACTTCTCGATGAAGCTCTGGCATCAGGGCTGTCGCGTCTTCCTGGGCGTGGGCGACAGCCTCTACTACCACTTCGCGAAGGCATCCACGGCGCGCATCCGCGGCAACGACGGGCGCCGGCAGTTCCTGATGAAGTGGGACATGACGCAATCGGCGTTCGATCGGCATTGTCTGCGGCGGGGGCAGCCCGTGCCGACAGGCGCGCAAGGTTATGTCCTTGCCGAGCCCGAACGATCCTGGCACTGGCGGCTCGAGCGCATCCGGGGCGCGCTCCGGCGGCGCTTCGGATAGCGCAGCACCCCGCCCGCCGCGCCGCTGCGGCTCCCTCAACGCCCGATCAAGGTCTGCGCGGCCTCGATGACGCGCGCTGGGTTCATCCGGTCGAGGCATGCGCTGTAGCTTTCCCGATGGCGCTCGCAACCCTCCTGCTGACACGGGACGCAAGGCAGCGAGGCGGAGACCTCCTGCAGCAGCAGCACGTTGGCGCGGCGTTGCAGGGGAGCGACCTTCTGCGTAGGGCGGGTCGAGTCCCCCTCGCGGGAGCGGGCCCCAGAGCCGCGGATCGGTCGGCCCGAACAGCACGATCGACGGTGTTCCGCAGGCGGCTGCGAGATGCGAAGTGGCGGTGTCGGGGCCGATGTAGAGCGCCGCCCCGCGCAGCAGATCGGCCGTTTCCGCGAAGCGCAGACGGCCCGCGAGGTCGACGACGGGCACGTCGCTGCCCGCGAGGACGTGCTGAATATAATCGCGTTCAGCCGGCGCCCCGCCCCCGGTGATCGCGACCCGCAATCCGCGTCCGTGCAGCCACGCGATCAGCTTGCGCCAGCCATCCTCGTGCCAGCGCTTGTAGCGAAAGCGCGGAGCCAGATGCAGCACCGCGTAGCGTTCGCGCGCCGGGTCGAACCCCAGTCGCGCGCCCCACGCCGGCGCCGACGGGGCGGCCGACGGCGCGACCACCTCCGCCAGATACGGCAGCCCCATCGCCTCGATCAGGCGCCGGTAGCTTGCGGCGCGCGGCTCGTGCACCGTCGAGACCACGCGGTGGCGCAGCAGCGGCGCCTTCCACCAGCGCTTGCCGAATTGCGGCGGGACGAGGCCCGTGCGCTGCCGCGCCGCGAGGAAGCCGTAGAGGTGCGGTCGATCCCCGGTCTCGGCGATCACCGCGAGATCGTAGCGTCGCCACAGGTGCCGGACGAACTCGAGGTGACGGGCGACGCCGGGCCGTTCCGCGACCGTCAGGACGCGCCGCACGTCCGGATTGCCTTCGAGCATGCCGTCGGTGCCCGCGAGCAGCAGGACGTCGATCGCCGCGCCTTCGTATCCGCGCCGCAGCGAACGGATGAGCGGCGTCGTGAGCAGGACGTCGCCGAAATAGCGCAGCGAAACGACGAGGATCGACGCGGGTGCTGGCGGCATCGCGCGGGAGCGCTCAGGCCGGCCGGCGCGCCGCCGCTGCGCCGGCTTCGCGCTTGCCTTGCCCCGCCGGGTCAGCGCTTCCAGCGACGCGCGGCGGGGGTCCGCGCGCGGCACCGTCATAGCCGGCGAACAGCAGGCCGCTCATGTAGGCAAAGAACAGTCCCTCCGCGTGGTCGACCAGGGTCGACGTCAGGACGCTTGCCACGGCGATCGTCAGCACGAGCCCGCGCGCGGCCGCCTGGTCGAAACGGCCCTGCAGTCGTGCGGCAATCCGCCATTGCGTCGCGAATAGGCCGAGGAGCACGACGAGGCCGACGGCACCGAATTGCGCGGCGATCATCAGGAACTCGTTGTGCGGGTTCTGCGTCGGCGGATCCCCCGTGCGGCTCGCGTGGGCCGCGTAGGCCGGCGCGTATCCGCCGGTGCCGACGCCGAACGCCGGGTTGTCGCGGATGACCTCGATCGTGCTGCGCAGGATTCCCATCCGCTGTCCCACCGAGGACGTCGGATCAGGCGGGATCCCCGCGCGCCATTGCTGAAATTCCTCGTCGGCCATCGTGATCCGCTTGTGCAGCATCGCGTCGGGCGAGAGGAACACGATCACGGCGAGAACACCGAGCGCCAGGCCCGCGAGCGCGAGTCCCTTCCCCCGCAGCTGGCGGTAGAGAAAGTACGTGAACAGGACGAGCAGCACGATATGGCCGGTACGCCCGGGCACCATCACCAGCACGTTCGTCGCCGCGGCAGCGCAGAGCACGCACAAGACGATCCGGCCGCCGTTCGATCGCGCCTCCATGGCGGAGAGCGCAAACAGGAACGCCGAGAATGCCATGAACACGTTGTGCGTGATGTGCGCCTTGAACGCGACAGGATCGAGCGCGGTTCCCTTGAGCCAGGTGTTGACCGGCAGTGTGCCGCTCCAGTACAGATACGACAGCAGCAGCGTGACGACCATCGATCCCTGGAACGCCCAGATGCCGCGCTGCCGCCATCGGGCGTCGTGCATCAGCGGCATCAGCGCCGGTATCAGCAGCAGGCGCAGCGCCTTCGTCAGCGCGTCCTGCACCTCGCCGCGGTCGGCGACGGTATAGAGCGTTCCCACGAGATAGAGCGCGAAGAGGGCCAGCGTTGCGAGCGCTACCGGGTTGCCGCGAATTGCCGCAAGCTTGGCGCGATATCCGCCGCCGACGATCCAGCACAACAGGAGGAAGGCCAGGAGCATGTTGTCCATGGCGACCGAGACGGGGATCGAGCAACCGAGCAGCACGACGGTCCAGCGGACGACGTCTTCGGCCCGCTCGCGAGCTCGGGAGATAACAGGACTCGCGGTGGCCGACATGACGCCGGCGACGCGATCGTCGAGCCGGCAATCGGTCTTCAAGGGCGGGTAGGGAACAGTGGTGCCGCAGGTCCGTGGCGGGTTGCTTCCACGGCACGATTATAGCGAAGCCATGCGCGGACGCCCGCCGCTCTGCGCGTACCGGCCGCGCGCTTCGCACGTGGCGAGGGCTCGCGCTGGCATAATGAGCGTGTATGCCGCGGGTTGACCCGATGGGTTCGACCGCAATGCTTCCGCAGCCCCGGACCGCGCGCTCGCGGCGCGCGTCGAGACGACCCCGGACACCATGCAGGATTTCCCGCTCGCGCTTCTGGTCACGACGATTTGCGCGTACTGGATCGGCGTCGGCGTGATGATCGTCCGCGTCCGCCGGGTAACGCGCAAGGTCGTCGGCATCGTCCCGGAACAGCGTCTGGAGCGCTTCATGTGGCTCGTCTGGGTGCCGCTCGTCACCGCATGGATCGTCGTTCCCTGGGCAACGCTTGCGCGGTCCGGCACCGTCCCGGCACTCCCCGAATTCGCCGTGCGCGATCCCGCCTACGTGGCGTTGCGGTGGGTCGCGGCGATTCGTCGCCGTGCTCGCGCTCGCGGCCACGGTCAAGTGCT
This sequence comes from uncultured beta proteobacterium, assembly GCA_963783525.1. Classification (GTDB taxonomy): domain Bacteria; phylum Pseudomonadota; class Gammaproteobacteria; order Burkholderiales; family Casimicrobiaceae; genus CAIWHR01. Next base: position 90,103 of record CAWAOF010000001.1, on the reverse strand, counting down.
GGCTGCGGATGGGCCGCGACTGGCGGATGGATGTCGCGCCGGGACGCAAGACCGACCTCATCACGGACGGGCTGTACGCGCGCATCCGGCATCCGATCTACGCGTTCAGCATCCTGCTGATGCTCTGCTCGGCGGCGATCGTGCCGACGGCGCCGATGGCGCTGATCGCCGTCACGCACGTCGTGCTCATGAACATCAAGGCACGCAACGAGGAGCGGCATCTGCAGGACGTCCATGGCGACGACTTACGTGCAGTACCTGCGCAGGACCGGTCGGTTCTTTCCGCGCCGCTCTTCCTCGTCGGCTGACCGGTAGGCGAGGACCACGTTGCCTACGGACCGGACTCGTGACGACGATGATTCCTCCGTCACGCCGAACGGGCCGCGACGTCCCTTCGTGAGGCGGCCGGCTTCGGTGGATCCGGTACGAAGATCAGTCGTCGCGACAGCTTGCGCGTCGATCGTCGCGCTCCTGACCGGCGTCGCGCGGGGCGGCGCCGTGGCGACGCCGATCGACGCGGAGCGCGATCCGGCGCTCGCCCTGCGACTGTTCGCGCTCGATCCCGGCCGCATCGGCGCGCGCGATGTGACCGACGTGCTGGCGCGGGTTGCGGCACCGCGGATCGTCCTGCTCCAGGGCAGCGTCGCCCTCGTCACGATGGATCCGTTCGCGGAATTCCTGATTGCGATGGGCTACCCGCCGGATCGGATCCGCAATCCGCGCGACGGCAACTATTCGTGGAGCAGCCACACCGACAGCCGGCAGGTAGCCGGTGCCCTGGCGTGGTACTACGAGGCGGAGGGCGTGCGGCCGCTGGTGATCGGGCACAGCCAGGGCGGCATGCTCGCCATTCGCGTGCTGCACGATCTTGCCGGCGCGTTCGGTGACGCCGTCCCGGTGTGGAATCCCCTGGCCGAGGCCGCGGAGCCACGCTCCGCGATCGTCGATCCGTTGAGCGGCGAATCGCGCCACGTCGTCGGCCTCACGCTTCCTTACGCCGCGGCAATCGCGACGGGCAAGCTGCCGCGCCTTCTGCTCGGGCAATGGACGATGCTCGCGAAGCTGCGCGAAATTCCGGACAGCGTGGAGGAGTTCACCGGATTCGCCATCGAGTGGGACCTGATCGCGGGCCTGTTTCCGCGTTCCGATCCGTACCTGGCGACAGGATCTGCCGCCGTGCGCAACGTCATCCTGCCGGCGTCGTACACGCACATCGGCCTGCCGGAAGCCCGGCATCTCGCGAATAATCCCGTGACGCGCGCCTGGATCGAGGCATACACCCCCGACGGCAACACGCCGATCCCGGAAGACGCCGGCGTCGACACGACGAACCTCGTGCACGCTGCCGACATCTGGCACAGCATCAAGCGGCACTGGGCGATCGAGGCGCAGCGGCTCGTCGCCGCCGGGCGCCGGGGCAGCAGGTGAGGGGGCGCCTCAACCTGTTCCAGGCGGCGATGCTCCGGTGGCGGGACCTGCACCCTTATTCGGCCGTCCACGTCGTGCGCGTCCTGCGGGACCTCGACGCGCCGCGACTGTCGGCGATGATCGACAGCGAGCTTTGCGCACGCGGACTCACCGGCCTGGTGCTCGACGTCGCGCGCGAGCGCTACGAGTACACCGGGGGTCCGGCGGAGATCGTCCTCGCGGTCCATGCCGGCGGCAGGGAGCCGCTCGCCATCGTGGAACGCGCGATCGCGCGCGAGCTCAATCAACCCTTCGCGCGCGAAGGCCGGCTGAACCCGTTCCGGTTCTTCTGCGTCGACAGCGGTGCGTCATTCTATCTGGGCCTCGCCTACGACCACGTCATCGCCGGCGGCGACTCGATCGTCGTCCTGCTCGAGGGCATCGTGGCGCGTTACGGCGACGAAAGGGCCGAGCGACAGCCGGGCCGTGCGTTCGACCGCTATCCCCCCACGTATGGCCGCCTGTTCCTCCGCCACACCGGAGCCGTGCTGCGCGGAATCCCGTTCCTCCGGATGATAGCGGCGAGTTGCCGGCGCTCGGTGCGGCCGGCGTATCCCCATGGCGAGGACCCAGCCAACGGGTTTGCCTACCGCCGCCTGGAACCGCCGGAAGCCATGGTGCTCGTCGAAACGGCGCGCGCATGGCGCGTCACCGTCAACGACCTGCTGCTCGCGATCCTGATGAAGACGCTGGAGCCCTTCGCCGGAGAGCGCGTATCGGCGCATCCCCGGCACGAACTCGCGGTGGCGTCGATCCTCAATCTGCGACGCGACCTCGACGTCGATCCGAACACGACGTTCGGGCAGTTCCTGAGCTCGTTTCGCGTTTCGCATCCGCTGCCGCCGGGGACGTCGCTCGAACAGCTCGCGCACGCCATCGAGCGCGAGACCTCGCGCATCAAGCGCGACAAGCTCTATCTGCAAAGCCTGCTCGCGATCGCCGCGGGCGGGGTGATCTGGCGCTTCCTGTCACCGGAGCGGCGTCGCCGCTTCTATGCCAAGAACTATCCGGTCTGGGGCGCGATCTCGATGCTCAACGTCAACACTCTCTGGGCCGACGCGGGAGGGAGCATGCCGGTTCCGGAGTATCTGCGTGCGGTGCCGACCGGGCCACTCGCGCCGATGGTGCTGGCGGTCACCACGTCCGGAGATGTGATCCATCTGGGCATCTCGTACCGAACCGCCGCGTTCACGGCGGCGAACATCGATAAAATGGCGGATGGAATCATTGCCCGCGCAAGACAGCTCGATGGATGAACCCGGGACGCCACATTCGTGACCTTCTGCTGGTCGCCGCGTTCGCGCTGGTCGCAGGCGGCTGCGCGACCCGCCCCACGGTCGCTCCGGAACCCGCGCTTCTTGCCAAACCGGAAGCGCTCGCGGTCCTGCGCCCGGCCGAGCGCGACGACGGCCCTCGAGGCGCGCATCCTCGCGCTCGATCCCGAGCGGATCACCGACGATGACGTCCGCACGACGCTGGCGAAGGCGCCGACACCGCGCATCGTGCTCGTGCACGGCGGCATCTTCCCGGTTCATCTGGCGATGCGCTCGTTCGGCCGTTTCCTCATCGGGATGGGCTATCCGGAGCAGAGGATTCGCCATCCCGGCGATCGCCGCTGGTCGCACAGTCCGTACGAGGACAGCGCCCAGATCGCCGGGTCTGATCGCGTGGTACTACGAGCGCGACGGCCTGCGTCCGTTCCTGATCGGCCACAGCCAGGGTGGTGTCGAGGTCGTCAAGGTGCTCTACGAACTGGCCGGCAGGTTCACCGACACGATTCGTGTCTGGAACCCCTACACCGATGCAGCCGAGGATCGAACCTCGTTCGTCGATCCGCTGACCGGGACCGAGCGCTCCGTGGTCGGCCTCGCCGTGCCGTACGTCTCGGTCCTGGGTGCCGGCAGCGCAGGGCTGCTGATGCCCAACCAGTGGAGCATGCTCCGGAGGCTCTACCTGATTCCCGACACGGTCGACGAGTTCACCGCCTACACGATCGAATACGACATCTTCGCGCTCGGTCCCGCCGACGAGGACGGTCGCCGGTTCCGGCCCAATGGCGCCGCGAAGGTGCGCCACGTGGTCCTCCCCGCGACCGACCACATCACCCTTCCGGTCACGCAGTGGATCGTCGAGGATCGCGCAACTTCGTGCCTGGATCAGCGCTTATGTCCCCGGCGATGCCATTGCCGGCGCGCCCGTCAAGACCTCCCAGGCGGCGGTGCTCTGGGCGGCCGACGTCTGGTACAGCGTCAAGAAGCACTGGGCGCTCGAGGCGCAGCGGCTCGTCCGTGCGAGGCGCCAGGCGGCCGGGGTAAAATAGCAGTTTTGCCCGCCGCCGGCCAAACGGCGCCGGGCGGCCGGGCCCCGAAGCGAAGCAGAGTATCGATCATGTCCCTGGCGTTGACCGGAAAAGTTGCGCTCGTCACCGGCGCCGCGCGCGGGATCGGCCGCGCGGTTGCGCTGAAGCTCGCCCGCGAGGGTTGCGACGTCGCGGCCAACTATTACAACAGCGCGGCGGAGGCCGAGACCCTCTGCGGCGAGATCCGCGCGCTCGGGCGCCGTGCCGTCGCCATCCAGGGCAGCGTCGGCATCCCCGATTCGGTCGACGAGATCTACGCCGAATTCCGCCAGCACTTCGACCGTCTCGACATCCTGGTCAGCAACGCCGCGTCGGGGGTGCTGAAGCCCACCGTCGACATGACGCTCAAGCACTGGCGCTGGTGCATGGAGACCAACGCGCTGGCGCTCAACCTGCTCGCCCAGCGCGGCCTGCCGCTGATGACCTCCGGCGCGCGCATCGTCGCGATGTCGAGCCTCGGGCGCGCAGCGCGCGATGCCCGGATACGGCTTCGTCGGCGCGTCGAAGGCCGCGCTCGAGTCCCTCGCACGCGCGCTTGCGCAGGAGCTCGGACCGCGCGGCATCCGCGTCAACACGGTCAGCGCCGGCGTCGTCGACACCGACGCGCTCGCGTACTTTCCGAACCGCGAGGAGCTGCTCGCGAACTTCGCGCAGCGCACTCCCGCCGGACCGGTGCTCACCCCGGCAGACGTCGCCGGCGCCGTCTACCTGCTGTGCCTGCCGGAGGCCGCGATGATCAACGGCCACACGCTGGTCGTCGACGGCGGCTTCGCGATCTCGGGCTAGTATGAACGGCCCCCACGCTCACTGCGTTCGCTGCCCCCGGGGGGGCGCACAGTGCCCTTCGGGCGGCCGTGCGGGCATTGGAACGGCCCCCACGCTCACTGCGTTCGCTGCCCCCCGGGGGGCGCACAGTGCCCTTCGGGCGGCCGTGCGGGCACTGACATGCGCGTCGACGCGGGCATTGCGGGGAAGTGCGCGATCGTCACCGGCGGCAGCCGAGGGATCGGCCGGGCGATCGCGCTGCTCCTCGCCGCGGAGGGCGCCGATGTCACGTTCTTCTATCGCGGCAGTGCCGCGAGCGGCCGAGGAGGTCGTCGCGACCGGCAGCCGCCGCCGGCGACCGGATTGCCGCCCTGCCAGGTCGACGTGCGCGATTCGAAGGCGTGCGCCGCCGCGGTCGAGGGCGTCGCCGAGCGCTGCGGCCGCATCGACATCCTGGTCAACAACGCCGGCATGATCCGCGACAACCCGCTCGCCGCGTTCGACGACGACGACGTGAAGCTCGTGTTCGAGACCAACGTCATCGGCGTGTTCAACGTGACGCGCGCGGTCGCTCCCTACATGATCTCGCAGCGCAGGGGCCGGATCATCAACATCAGCTCGGTCGCCGGGGAGAAGGGCGGCCGGGGCCAGACCAACTACGCGGCGAGCAAGGGCGCGATCAACGCGTTCACCCGCGCGCTCGCCGTCGAGCTCGCGCCGCGGAAGATCAACGTAAACTGCGTGGCGCCCGGCGTGATCGACACCGAGATGTCGAAGGACGTGCGCGAGATGGCCGGCGACGAGGTCAAGGCGCGCATCCTGCTCAAGCGATACGGCCACGCCCGACGAGGTCGCGTACGCGGTCTGGTTCCTCGCGTCCGCGTACGCTGACTACGTCACGGGCCAGGTGCTCAGCGTCGATGGCGGATTCAAGATGGAATGAACGGAGCGAAGAAAATGAGCCAACCGGAAATCACCAGGGAAGAGATCCAGGCCGTCCTGCCGACGGTCTCGGCGACGATCGCCGACGCGCTGGGCTGCGACGCTCGAGGATGTCAAGCCCGACGCCTCGCTGATCGAGGACCTCGACGCGGAGTCGATCGACTTCCTCGACATGGTCTTCCGTCTCGAGCGGGCGTTCAAGATCAAGATTCCGCGCGGCAAGATCGTCGAGAACGCGCGCGGGACGCTGACCGAAGCGCAGTTCGAACAGAACGGCATCGTCACCGAGGTCGGGCTCGCGCAGCTGCGCTCGTACCTGTCGGAGGTCCCGCCCGAGCGCTTCCGGACGCCGACCAAGGTCAAGGACATCCCGCGGCTGTTCACGACGGAGACCTTCTGCAAGCTCGTCGTCGCGGCGCAACGCGAAGCGAAGGCGGCCGGCTGATGGACGACCCCCACGCTCACTGCGTTCGCTGCCCCCGAGGGGGCGCCCAGTGCCCTTCGGGCGGCCGGGCGGGCACTGATGCCGTGGCCGTGTCGGTGCGAATAGGCGAGTGCCGATGGATGATCATTTCGCCGCGTATTCGTTCGTCGATCGCATCGTCGACTACGAGGCGGGGCGGCGTGCGCGCGGGCACTACGCGGTGCCCGCCGACATCGCGGCCTTCCCGTCGTGCCTCGTCGCGGAAGCGGTCGGCCAGCTTGCGGCATGGGTCGCCATGGCGCACATCGGATTTCGCGGCAGGCCCGTGGCGGCGCTCGCGAACGAGACGCGGTTCCGGTCCGACGTCAGGCCGGGCAGCGTGCTCGATCTCGCCGTCGATATCGACAGCTGCGACGAGCACGCGGTCGCCTACGCGGGGCGCGCGTGCGTCGCCGGCAGCGACGTCATCGAGCTCGTCGATTGCCTCGGCCCGATGCTGCCCGTCGAAGAGTTCGATTCGCCCATCGAGCTTTCCGCGCGCTTCGCGCTCATCCGCGGCGCGGGTGCGCCGGCGGGCCGCTTTCGCGGAGTGGTCGCCCCGCGCGTCGAGCGCACGGCAGGCGTCCCCGGAATCTCGGCGAGCGCGATGCTGTACGTGCCCGAGTCGGCGCCCTTCTTCGGCGACCATTTCCCGCGCCGCCCGGTCTTTCCGGCGACGCTGCTGCTCGACGCCCAGATCGGTCTGGCGATGCGCGTGGCGGTCGAATCGACACACTGGCCCGCAGGCACCAGACCGGCGCCCTCGCGGATGACGCACGTGAAGATGCGCTCGTTCATTCCCCCCGGCGCGCGGCTCGAGATCGACGCCGGATTTTCGCCTTCCGACGCCGGACGCGGCGTGTTCCGGCTGGCGGCGCGGATGGACGGCAAGACCGCGGCGACCGCGCGCCTCGAAGTCATCGCCAGCGAGGCGAATCGATGAGCGCGCCGGAAACGGCCCAGGCCCGGATCGCGCGGCGGCGCGTCGCGATCACCGGCATCGGACTCGTCACGCCGGTCGGCAACGACGTCGCGACGACATGGGATGCGCTGCTTGCCGGCAGGAGCGGCGGAGCCGCGATCAGTCTGTTCGACGCGAGCGGATTCCCCGTCCACATCGCCGCCGAAGTGAAGGGCTTCCGTGGCGACGAGCTGACGGATGACCGCAGGCTCCTGAAGTTTGCGAACCGGTCGCATCGCTTCGCGCTCGCCGCGGCCGAGCAGGCGTTTCGCGATGCGGGTCTGCGGCCGACGCCCGATACGGCCACGCGCTGGAGCTGCGCGGTGGGTGCCGGCATGATGACCTCCGATTTCACCGATCTCGCAACGACCTATGCGCACAGCGCGGCCGATGGCGAGCTGCACTCCGATCGCCTGCTCAGCGATCCGGCGGCCAACGATCCGATGGTGTTCTGCCGCAGCCAGGCGACCGCCGGGATCTCGCTGCTCACGCGGCGCTATGGCATCCGCGGCTACGCGACGTCGGTGCACACCGCGTGCGCTTCGGGCGGCCAGGCGATCGGCACCGCGCTGAAGCTCATCCGTCGCGGCGTCGCCGACTATGCGCTCGCGGGCGGATTCGATTCGATGATCAGCCCCGTCGGCATCGCCGGTTTCTGCCTGCTCTCTGCGCTGTCGCCCGACAACGCGACGCCGCAGCGCGCGAGCCGGCCGTTCGACGTAACGCGCAACGGCTTCCTGCTCGGCGAAGGTGCCGGCTTCCTCGTGCTCGAGGAATGGGAATCGGCGCGCCGCCGGGGCGCGCGGATCTACGCGGAACTCGCAGGCGACGGCAATTCGCTGTCCTCCTACCGGATCACGGACTCCCCGCCGGACGGCGACGGCCCGATCCAGGCGATGCGCGCGGCGCTCGCCGACGCAGGTGCAACACCCGCCGACGTCGACTACCTGAACGCGCACGGCACCTCGACCGGCATGAACGACCGCAGCGAAAGTGCGGCTGCGCGCGCTGTCTTCGGCGAGCAGGTCGGACGGGTCAGCGTCAGCTCGACCAAGAGCACGATGGGACATCTGATCGCCGCCGCCGGCGCGGTCGAGGTTGCCGTCTGCGCGCTCGCCATCGCCCGGGGGGAAATGCCGATCAACGCGAATCTCACCGAGCGCGATCCCGACTGCGATCTGAATTTCGTCACCGGCGCGCCACGACGCCAGCGCATTCGCATCGCGATGTCCAACTCGTTCGGCTTCGGCGGTTCGAACAGCTGCATCGTCGTCCGCCATCCCGAGGAAGTCGGCGGCCCCGCCGATGCCCGCGCCTAAAGCGGCGGGGAAGCAGCGAATGGCGAAATCGCCCAGGATCGTCGTGACCGGCACCGGTGCCGTTTCCGCGGCCGGGATGTCGCCGGACGAGATACTCGATGCGATCCTCGCCGGACGCTCCGCGATCGCACCGATCGCGCAATGGGACACGACGGGCTGGCCCTGCCGCGTGGCGGCGGAGATCGCCGATTTCAACCCGCGTGCGCTCGTCGACGATCGCAAGCTGCACAAGCTGATCCGGCGCACCGACCTGCTGGGCCTCTACGCCGCCGGCCGCGCGATCGAGTGCTCCGGCATCGTCGCCCATCGCGGCGCGCTCGCGTCCGGCGCCGCCGCGGTGTTCAGCGACCGCACCGGCGTCTACGTCGGTTCCGGCGGCGGCAACTACGAGAACCAATACGACTTCTTCCCGCTGTTCGCCGCGGCGGGCGGGGATCTGCCGGCGTTCGGGCGCGAGCTCGCGAACACGGTGAATCCGATGTGGCTGCTGCGCACGCTGCCCAACAACGTGCTCGGCCACATCGGCATCAAGCACGGGCTCAAGGGTCCGAATGCGTGCATCACCAACCACAGTGTCGGTGGCACGCTGGCGGTGATCGAGGCGTTCGAGGCGTTGCGCACCGGCGAGGCGGATCGCTGTGTCGCCGTCGGGCACGAAACGCCGATCGAGCCGCAGATGGTGCTCTACTACCAGCGCCTGGGGCTGCTCGCGTCCGAGAGGCTGCGGCCCTTCGACGCCCGCCACGACGGCAGCCTGTTCGGCGAAGGCGCGGGCGCACTCGTTCTCGAGACGGTGGCCTCCGCCGAGGCCCGCAATGCCCCGGTGCTGGGTGAGGTGCTGGGCGGCGGCTACGCGTGCGAGGCGCAGGGCCTGACGGCGATCCGCGACGACGGCGACGGGCTCGCCCGCGCGATCGCGGCTGCGCTCGCCGATGCCGGTCTCACTCCCGCCGAGATCGGGATGATCGTCGCCCACGGCAACGGCACACCGCAATCCGACGTCTCCGAGGCCGCCGCCATCTGGCGCGTGTTCGGCACCGCGGTCCCGCCCGTCACCGCCTTCAAGTGGGCGATCGGGCACACGATCGCAGCCGCCGGAATACTGGAGACGGTGCTCGCGCTGACAGCGCTCGCGCGCGGCCAGGTGCCCGGCATCGCGACCCTGGCGAGCCTCGATCCGGACTGCGCCGGCCTGCCCGTGTCGGCGGTGGCGCAAGCGCCGCGGAGTGGGGTCGCGCTGATCCTCTGTCGCGGCTTCGCGGGCACCAACGCGGCGCTCGTCGTCCGCGCCGCGTAGACGCAGCGGCGCGCAGAAGCCTCATCGTGGATGCCGTCACGCCGACGGAGCGCTGCGGCATCGACTCGGTCGCCATCGCGCGGATCGAGCGCCTGCTGGCAGAAACGCCGCCCGAGGACCTGCGCCGGCTTTTCTCGGCCCAGGAGCTCGCCGACGCCGGCGACGGACCCGGTCGCGCCGCGAGCCTCGCCGCCCGTTATGCCGCCAAGGAATCCTGCCTCAAGCTCTTTCCGCGCGAGGCGGCGCTGGGCGAGATCGAGCCCGCGGACTTTTCCGTCGTCCGCGACAACTATGGCGCACCGCAGGTCGTCTGCGGAGCACGTGCGGCCGCGCTCCTCGGCCGGCACCGGATCGCTTCGATCGCGCTGTCGTTGACGCACGATCGCGTCAGTGCGCAGGCAGTCGCGCTCGCGACCCGTGCAACGGTGCGGGTCCCGCTCGCCGGACGGCTCCTGTACAGCCTTGTTCCGCTGCGCCGCGACATCGTGCTCGCGAATCTGCGCCGGGTCTACGGCGCAACCGTGCCGGACGCCGAAATCGTCGCACTGGCGCAGGCGCACTATGCCCATCTGTGGCGTCTGGCCGGCGAGTTTCTTCGCTTTCGCTGGCTTTCGGCCGCGCAGAAGAAAGCCCTGGTGCGGGTCGAGAACATCGAAGCGTTCATCGCCGCACAGCGGCAGGGCAAGGGCGTGCTCGTGCTCACCGGTCATTTCGGGAACTGGGAGGTGGCAACGATTGCCGGGATCGCCAGCTATCCCGAAGTGCGCGGCCGGTTCCATTTCGTCCGCCGGGCGATAAAGCCGGGCTGGCTCGACGCCCTCGTCACCCGGCGCTTCCACCGAGCGGGGTTCGGCGTCATCGGCAAGCGCGGCTCGCTCGACCGGATCCTCGAGCTGCTCGCCGCCGGCGACGTGATCGTCTTTCCGTTCGACCAGCATGCGGGTCCGCCCGACGGGATCGAAATCGAGTTCTTCGGCCATCCGGCCTGGACCTTCAGGAGTCTCGCGATCATCGCGCTCGCCACAGGCGCTCCGGTGCTGCCCGCGGCAAGCTGGCGCGAGGACGACGGGCGCCACGTACTGCGCTTCGGCGAGCCGATGGCGCCGATCGAGGTCGAGGACACCAGCGAGGCGATCCGCCGCAACACCCGCGCCTACAATGCGGCGCTCGAGCGCTACATCCTCGCGCGCCCGGAACAGTGGTACTGGGTGCACCGGCGGTGGAAGGCCGTCGCGCCGAGACGACACCGGGGCCGCGCCGCCAAACGCTGACAACCCGATACGCGATGGCCCATCATCAACAATTCGAGTTCATCGACGCAATCAAAGCCGAGCTGCCGGCGTACTTTCGTGGCCAGCGTGTGCTCGAAGTGGGCTCACTCGACATCAACGGGTCGATCCGATCGGCCTTCGCGGACTGCGACTACACCGGCACGGACCTGTCTCCCGGCCCCGGCGTCGATCTGGTCTGCCCGGGCCAGATGCTGGCCTTTCCGTCGCAGCACTTCGACGTCAGCCTTTCCTGCGAGTGTTTCGAGCACAACCCGTACTGGGTCGAAACCTGGTCCAACATGCTGCGCATGACCCGTCCGGGCGGCCCCATGCTGATGAGCTGCGCCACCACGGGCCGGCGCGAGCACGGCACCACCCGCAGTGCGCCCGAGTCGTCGCCGTTCACCGTCGAGCGGGGCTGGAACTACTACCGCAACCTGACCCGCGGCAATTTCGAAAGGTGCTTCGAGCTGAAACGATGGTTCACCGACCACGAATTCATCGTGTCCGCGGAAAGCTTCGATCTGTACTTTGTCGGCATCGTGAAGGACGGCCCTTCGCTGCCGGTGGCACTGGTCCCCGCGCTGCGACAGCGCTTCGCGCCGTCGCGCTCGGCCAAGGCGCTGAAGCGGTGGCTGAAGATGCGCCTGCTCGGCGACCTGCTCAGTTCCCCGCTATCGGCCTATCTCAAGGGGCGGCGCTGACCGGGTCGCGAGAGGCAGACGCATTCGGACGCGTCGACGATCGGCCCCTCGGCCACGACACACAGCGCGACGGACGCGATTGCATCGTCCGCCATCAGTCGTCCTGGAACTGCCGCGAATGCAGCCGCGCATAGAGGCCCTGCCGCGCGAGCAGGTCCGCATGCGTGCCCTGCTCCGCGATCCGTCCCTCGTCGAGCACGACGATGCGGTCGCAATGTTCGATCGTCGACAGCCGGTGCGCGATCACGATCGTCGTGCGTCCGCGCATCAGCTTCTCGAGCGCTGCCTGAATCAGCCGCTCGCTCTCGGTATCGAGAGCCGAGGTCGCCTCGTCGAGGATCAGGATCGGCGCGTCCTTGAGGATCGCGCGCGCGATCGCGATCCGCTGCCGCTGCCCGCCGGAGAGCCGGATGCCGCGCTCGCCGACGACGGTGGCGAAACCGTCGGGCTGGACGCCGATGAACTCGAGCGCGTTCGCCGCCTCGGCGGCGCGTTCGATCGCCTCCTGCGTCGCACCCGCCATCGTGCCGTAGGCGATATTGGCCGCGATCGTGTCGTTGAACAGCACGATCTCCTGGCTCACCAGCGCGATCTGCCGGCGCAGGTCCGCGAGCCTGATCGCCGCGAGGTCCTGCCCGTCGAGCAGCACTCGTCCTGCGCTCGGCAGATAGAAGCGCGGAATCAGGTTGACGAGCGTCGTCTTGCCACCGCCGGAGGGACCGACCAGCGCGACCGACTCGCCTGGCGCAATGTCGAGGTCAATGTCGGAGAGCGCCGCCCTTCCGTCCGCCGCATAGCGCTTGGTCACGCACTCGAACCGGATGCCCCCGCGCGCATGGCCGAGCGTGGCGGTGCCGGTATCCGGTTCGGGCACCTCGTCGATCAGGGCGAAGACGCTCTCCGCCGCCGTTACCCCGCGCTGGATCACCGCGTTGACGTTGGACAGCGTCTTCAGCTGATTCAGCAGATGCAGCAGCGCGGCCATGTAGGTGATGAAGTCGCCGGGGCCATACTGACCGCCGGCACTCTGCCGGATCGCAAGCCACAGGATCACGCCGACCGCGATGGAAACGATGATCTGGTTGATCGGCGTGCCGAGCGCAGCCGCGGCCGACTGCTTGGCCATCGCCAGCCGCAGCTTGTTCGCGGCCGCGCGCAGCCGGTCGCTCTCGTACTTCTCGCCTCCGAAGACCTTGACGATGCGATGGGCGCCGATCGCCTCTTCCAGCGCGTGCGTAAGCGCGCCGGTGCGCTCCTGGACGAGCACGCTCACCCGTCGCAGACGATGCCTGATCTTGCGCAGCGCGTAGGCAACCATGGGAAACGCGGCGAACGCGATCAGCGTGAGCTGCCAGTTGATGTACAGCAGGTACGTGAGCATGAACGCGATCGTCAGCGTGTTGCGGATACTGACCGTGATCGCCTCGGACGCGGTCGCCGCGATCTGCTGTGCGTCGAACGTGATCTTCGACAGGAGAAAGCCGGCGGAACTCGCGTCATAGAACGGCGTCGGCAGCCGCAGCAGGTGATCGGACGCTTCGCAGCGCATGTCGAAGACGACCCGCGACCCGATCCACGCGAGACCGTATTCGCTCACGTACGAACCGATGCCGCGCAGGACGAACACGCCGACGATCGCGAACGGCAGCCACTTGGTCGACTCGACGTCGACGGCGCCGATGTTGTTGAGCAGCGGCTGGACGATCTGCAGCATCATCACGTCCGTCGAGGCGACCAGCAGCATCCCGACGATGGCGCCGGCGAACACCGCCCGATACGGACGGACGTAGCGAAGGATCCGGCGAAACTGATTCAAGCGGGAATGGCGGGACAGAGGCGGGAAGCGGTCGATTATATCGGAGCGCCGCGGCGCTCCCGGAGGGGCTCTCCTCCTCCGCTATAATCCGGCGTTCACGCCCGGTCCGGAGAGCCTCGGACCCGAGGGCCCACGGCCCTGAGCGAACCGGTCCCCATCGCGGGGACCGCGCCGCGGCGGACGCCGCAAGCGTGGGGGCACATATCAGCTACTACCAGCGACACGTCTTCTTCTGCTGCAACCAGCGCGAGGCGCCCGAAGCCTGCTGCGCGAATCACGATTCCATCGCGCTGCAGGCGTACGCGAAAGAGCGGATCAAGGCGCTCGGCCTCAACGGCAAGGGCAAGGTCCGGATGAACAAGTCCGGCTGCCTGGACCGCTGCGACGAAGGGCCCGTGCTCGTGGTCTACCCCGAGGCGGTCTGGTACACCTACGTCGACCGCGCCGACATCGACGAGATCATCGAGCGACACATCCAGCGCGGCGAGATCGTCGAAAGGCTACGCATTTGACGCCGAAGACGACCGAGCGCCTCACGATCGACGGACCCGCCGGCGCACTGGAGATCGCGCAGAACGTTCCCGCGCATGCGCCGCGAGGCATTGCGCTCGTCGCGCATCCGCATCCGCTGCAGGGCGGCACGCTCGACAACAAGGTCGCGCAGACGCTTGCGAAGACCTTCTTCACGCTGGGCTACGCGGTGACCCGCTTCAATTTCCGCGGCGTCGGCCGATCCGAAGGCGCGTTCGACGACGGCATCGGCGAGACCGCCGATGCGCTGGCCGCGCTCGCGCACACGCGGACGCGTTTCGATCCACACGCGGACTCGCTGCCGGTCGTGCTCGCGGGTTTCTCGTTCGGATCGTACGTGCAGACTCGAGTCGCGCAGTCCGTCGCAGCGGAGCGGCTCGTGCTGGTCGGCCCGGCCGTGCAGCGCTTCGCGGTCGGTCCCGTGCCGGCGGACACGATCGTTGTCCACGGCGAAGAAGATGATGTCGTTCCTCTGGCCGACGTGCTCGCCTGGGCGCGCCCGCAACAGCTGCCGATCGTCGTGTTTCCCGGCTGCGGCCATTTCTTCCATGGCCGGCTCTCCGATCTGCAGCGGACGATCACCGGGATGTGGCACGGACATGCCGTCGTCCCCGGCGCCTGACCCTGACGTCGTGCTACGCGTCGCGGGGCTCCGGAAGTCCTACGGCGACAACGAGGTCGTCCGCGGCCTTTCGTTCGAGATCCGCCGCGGCGAGTGCTTCGGCCTGCTCGGCCCGAACGGCGCCGGCAAGACGACGACGCTGCGCTGCTGCCTCGGGCTCATCGACCCGGATGGCGGCACGATCGAGATGGTCGGCCAGCCGGTCCCGCGCGCGGCGCGGCAGGCGCGGATCCACGTCGGCGTGGTGCCGCAGCAGGACAATCTCGACCCCGATTTCACCGTCACCGAGAATCTCCGGGTCTACGGCCGCTATTTCGGCATCGACCCGGCGACGCTCGCGCGCCGCATCCCGGCGCTGCTGGACTTCGCCGGCCTCGCGAACCGCGGCGATGCGGGGCTGCGTACGCTCTCAGGCGGCATGAAGCGGCGCCTCACGCTTGCCCGCGCGCTCGTCAACGATCCGGAGCTCCTGATCCTCGACGAGCCGACGACCGGACTCGATCCGCAGGCGCGCCACCTCATCTGGGACGGGCTGCGCCAGCTGATGTCGCAGGGCAAGACGATCCTGCTCACCACGCATTTCATGGACGAGGCCGAGCGGCTGGCGACACGGCTTGCGGTGATCGATCGCGGCACGTTGATCGCCTGCGACACGCCGCGCGCACTGATCGCCGCGCATGTCGAGCCCGAGGTGATCGAGGTCTACGGCGACGACGCGAAAGCGTGGGCCGATGCCAACGGGCGCCGCCTCGCGGCGCGCCTCGAGACAGCCGGCGAGACGGCCTTCTGCTACGCCGAGGATCCGCGGCCGCTGCTCGCGGCACTCGCGCAGGCGCATCGCGTGCGCTATCTGCACCGGCCGGCGAACCTCGAGGACCTCTTCATCAAGCTCACCGGCCGCGAGTTGCGCGACTGAGCCCGGGGACCCTCGCTTCGAACGCCCGCATGTCGAATCGCGCCCTGCTGCGTATCCCCGAGTTCTCGCTGCGCTGGACCGCGGTCTGGCGCCGCAACCAGCTCGTCTGGCGCAAGCTCGCGATCGCGAGCGTGCTCGGCAACATCGCCGATCCGCTGCTCTACATGGTCGCGCTGGGCTACGGCATCGGCACGTTCGTGCCCGAGGTCGGCGGCATGACGTACATCGCCTTCATCGGCACCGGGATGGTGTGCCAGAGCGCGATGTTCACGGCGAGCTTCGAGGCGATGTATTCGGCGTTCTCGCGGATGCACGTCCAGCGCACCTGGGACGCGATCATCAACGCGCCGATCTCGCTGGACGATGTCGTGTTCGCCGAGTGGATCTGGTCGGCATCCAAGGCGGTGATGTCGACGACGGCGATCCTGCTCGTGATCCAGGCGCTGGGCTACGGTCACTCATGGTACGCGCTGTGGATCCTCCCGCTCGGGTTCCTGGTGGGCCTCACGTTCGGCGCGCTGGGACTCGTGATGAACTCGCTCGCGCCCTCCTACGATTTCTTCACCTATTTCTTCACGCTGGTCCTGACCCCCGGGCTGCTGCTGTCGGGCGTGTTCTTTCCGGTGACGCAGATGCCGGTCCCGCTGCAGGCCGTGGCCAACCTGCTGCCGCTCAAGCATGCGATCGATCTGGCGCGCCCATTGCTGATGGACCAGGTCCCGACCGACGTGGCATTGCACGTCGCCGTGCTGCTCGCCTTCGCCTGCACCGCGTATTACGTCGCCCTGGTGCTCACGCGCCGGCGGCTGCTCCGGTGACGCGCGGCGCGATGGCCGAGCGCTACTTCGCGCCGTGCCCGCGCGGCCTCGAGGGCGCGCTCGCCGAGGAGCTCACTCTGCTCGGCGGCGAGTTCGTCACCCCGACGGATGGCGGCGTCGCCTTCGGCGGACCGATCGAGCTCGCCTATCGCGCAAATCTCGAGTCACGCCTGGCGAGCCGGATCCTTTGGCAGGTCGCGCACGGCGGCTACCGGAACGAGGACGAGCTCTACCGTATGGCGCGCAACGTCGACTGGCGCCGCCTGTTCAATGTCGAGCGCACGCTGCGCGTCGACCTGGCCGCGACGCGATCGCCGCTGGCGAGCATCGAATTCGCGACCCTCAAGGTCAAGGACGCGGTCTGCGACCGCTTTCGTGCCGACACGGGGCGGCGCCCCTCGGTCGACAAGGAGCGACCCGACGTGCGCGTACATGCGTACCTGACCGAACGCGAGGCGACGCTCTACCTCGACACCTCGGGCGAGCCCTTGTTCAAGCGCGGCTGGCGGCGCGACGCCGATGTCGCGCCGCTGCGCGAAAATCTCGCCGCGGGCCTGCTCGCGCTCGCCGGTTGGACGCCTGACATGCCGCTCCTCGACCCGATGTGCGGCGCCGGTACGATCGCGATCGAGGCGGCGCTCGTTGCCGCCGATCTTGCGCCGGGCGGGAAGCGGACCTTCGGCTTCCAGAAGCTCGCCTGGTACGACGGCCCGACCTGGCAACGCATCCGCCAGCGCGCGCGTGACCGCGTCCGCCAGAGGTCGGGCGCATGCCGCATCTTTGCGAGCGACATCGACCCGCATGCGGTCGCGAAGTGCCGGAGCAACGCGGCTGCCGCGGGAGTCGCCGACTGGATCGAGGTCGCCGAGGCCGATGTGCTGCTCCGAACCGCGCCGGCGCCGGCCGGCGTGCTGATCGCCAATCCGCCCTACGGCGTGCGGCTCGACGACGGTGCCGGGCTCGCCGCGTTCTACCCGAAGCTCGGCGACGCGTTGAAGCAGCGCTTTGCCGGCTGGACCGCGTGCCTTTTGACTGGCGATGCGCGGCTCCCCAAGCTGATCGGGCTCAAGCCGTCGAAGCGCACGCCGCTCTATAACGGCGCGATCGAATGCCGCCTGCTCCGGTTCGCGATCGTCGCCGGCCGGCCGCAGCGCGCGCCGCGCGCGGGCCCCGCTGCCCCCGGGTGATAAGATCTGGACCTGTCCATTGCGCTGCGTCACCGCAGTCCCGTCATGC
The DNA here is from genome assembly GCA_963783525.1 of uncultured beta proteobacterium. Lineage (GTDB taxonomy): Bacteria > Pseudomonadota > Gammaproteobacteria > Burkholderiales > Casimicrobiaceae > CAIWHR01. Next base: position 72,616 of record CAWAOF010000001.1, on the reverse strand, counting down.
CGATGCTCCCCTCCCGCCACTACGAATCCGAGCACACGCGGTTCATTCGCGAGCTGAAGGAACGCAAGCCCGAGCTCGAGCAGGAGCAGCGGGCGAGCCGTGCGATCTGGTGGGACAAGCGCCCGCAGGATCTCGCCGAGCGCGCGCGGATGGACGAGGGACGTGTGCCGCAGGCGCCCTACGTCTACCAGGGAGCGGAGTGAGGCCACGAGCGTAGCCGGCACGCCGGGGCTTCGGGTGAGTCAGCCGCGTGCCGATCCAACGCTCGTCGTCCGCCACGCCCATCCCGCCGATGCACCCGCGCTGCTGACCCTGCACACGCGGGCGGTCCGCGTGCTCGCCGCCACGCACTACAACGAAGCGCAGCGTGATGCCTGGATCGCGCGGATGTCCGTCCCCCGCCTGCGCGAGGCGATGTCGACTCGGCAGCTGATCGTCGCCGAGGTTGCGACGCCGGAGGGGCCGCGCGTGGTCGGTTACGGCCAGTTGCATCCGGTCGAGGGCGCGATCGAGGCCATCTACGTCGATCCGGATTTCGTGCGACGCGGCGTCGGGCGCTCGCTGTTCGGCGCGCTCGAAGCCCATGCGCGCGCGCTCGGCCTGCCCGGCCTGGTCCTCGACGCCTCGCTCAATTCGGCGTCCTTCTACACCGCGATGGGTTTCCGGCAGAAATGCCTAGATCGCCACGAGCTGGCGCCAGGCGTGCACATCGCCTGCGCGGTCATGGAGAAGCGCCTCGCGCCGGCGCCGGGTTCGCGCGCTACCGCTCGTCGGTCCTGATCTCGACGTACGCGCGGTCGCGCGTCTGCCTTACCCAATCCTGGAACGCCTCGTCGGATTTTCGCTGCCGCAATGCGTTCCGCGCCTGGTCGCGCCGGCGCTCGGCGGTGACGTCCTGCGTCCGCCGTTCCTGCACCTGGATCAGGTGCCACCCGAACGGCGAGCGCACCGGGGCCGACACCTCGCCCGGTTTCATGCGATTCATCGCCTGCTCGAAGTCGGGAACGGTGTCGCCCGGCGAGACCCATCCGAGGTCGCCTCCCTTCACGGCACTGCCATCCTCGGAGTTGAGCTTCGCCTGCTCGTCGAACTTCGCGCCGAGGTCGATGCGCTCCTTGATCCGGTCGATCCGGCTCTTCGCCTCGGCTTCCGACGCGACCTCGTTGACCTTGATCAGGATATGCCGCACCCGGGTCTGATCGACGACGGTCGGCGCATTGCGGCTGCGTGTCTCGAGCAGCTTGACGATGTGAAACCCGCTCGCCGAGCGCAGCACGCCGGAGACCTCGCCCGGGCTCATCCCCCGCACCGGGTCGGCGAACACCGTCGGCAGGCGCGCCGGCGCCCGCCAGCCGAGATTGCCGCCCTGGAGCGCATCCGGCGCATCGGAGAACCCAGCCGCAACCTGGCCGAATTCGGTGCCCGACCGGATCAGCCGCAGCGCCTCGTCGGCGCGGCGGAGCTTGGCGTCGATCTGCTCCGGCGAGGCCTGCTCCGGCACGAGCACGAGCACGTGCGCGATCCGGTATTCGACGTCGCCACCGGACTGCACGTCCATCGTGGCGAGGAAATGATCGACCTCGGCGTCGCTGACATTGACGCGGCCTTCGACCTCGCGGTCACGCAGCCGCTGCACGATCATCTCACCCCGGATGTCCTCGCGGTACTTGGCGAAGGGAACCCCCTCGCGCTCCACCGTCTTGCGCAGGTCGGCAAGCGAGAGCTTGCTGTCCTGCGCGATGCGGGCGATGGTGCGCTCGACCTGCGTATCGTCGACACGGATCCCGGTCTCTTTCGCGTACTGCATCAACACGCGCTCGGTGATCATCCGGTCGAGGAGCTGCTTGTCGAGCACGTCCATCGGCGGCGGCGTCACGTTCTGCGCCTTCATCTGGCCGAGAATGACGCGCTTCTGCTCGTTGATCTCGTGCTGCGTGAGCGCCTCGTCGTTGACGACCGCAATCACGCGGTCGATCAGCACGTTCCGGTCGAGCGACACCTTGGCGCGCGCCGGTGCCGGTGCCGGTGCCGGTGTGGCCGGCGGGGCCGGCCTCTGTGCCGGCGCGGCCGCGGACGAGAGCGCGGCCGCAAGCACGGCGATGCACGCCAGTTGACGGGAGAGCGTACGGTAACTAGGCATGGCGGACCTCAGAATTCCTGAAAGTAGTCGCTGCGATCGCGCGGCGACAGCGTTGGGTCGTTGGTTCTCTGGTAGCCGGGAACGCTGCGGCGCAGGAGATCGAGGGGGCTGGTACCGAACCGCGCGAGCCCATTCAGCTCGAGCTGCAGGTAGACCGACGTGGACGCCGACTGCGAGGTCGTCGTCAGCCGCTGCCCGACCAGCCGCAACACCCAGCACCCGGCATTGTACTCGACGCCCGCTACCGCTTCCAACGTCTTCCTGTCGACGAGCGAGTAGTTCCAGCGACCGAGCGCCGTCCATCCGTCACCGATCGGCCATTGCCCTGACAGGTCGAACTGCTTCAGCTCCGACGGGACGCCGATCTGGTCCACCGCATGGCGGTTGTAGCGGTAACTGGCGTTGAACGCCTTACCGGGCGCCGGCGTATAGCGAAGCCCGAAATCGAAGCGCTCCGTCTGCGACTGATCGAAGTTGTACTGCATCAGCGCACCGATCGCCCACGCGTCGGAGAGTCGCCCATCTGCCCCGACCAGCACATCGGATGTCGTGGCCGACCGCGGCGCCTCGTTCAAGGTCACCTGCTGGTCCTGGAAGTAGAACCGCTCGGCGATTGCCAGACGCAAGCGCTCGCCCCCGGTCACGGGATCGAGCAGGCGTGATGTGAGCCCGATGGTGATTTGGTTCGCGTCGCCGATCCGGTCGTTGCCGAGGTAACGGTTGTCGCTGAAGAGTTGCGCGAAGTTGTAGTCGTCGAGTGCCGTATCGAATATCGGCGCCTTGCTCTGATCCCGGTACGGAACGTAGACATAATAGGCGCGCGGCTCGAGCGTCTGCACGACATTCTGGCCGAAAAGGCTCGTGTCGCGCTCGTAGACGAGTCCCGTGTCGAGCGAAGAGATCGGGATCGAGTAGTCCTGGGCCGCGCGCTCGGTCGTCGTGTCGTTGAGACTGTAGTAGCGCATGTGCACGCCGGTCCGGGCGGTGACATACCATGCCCGACCCTGGCGCGAGTAGGCAACGGTCGGATACGCATATGCGCGCTGGCCGGTGACGAGCGTCGGATTGCGGAAATCGGCATACTCGGCGCTGCCGGCGAATGTGAGCCCGTTCCAGTCGACTTCGTGCAGCGTCGCCATGAATTGCGGCACGCGGTTGTAGGGAGGCAGCCCGGGCGGCAGGCTCGGGTCCAGCAACGTCTGGAAGGATTGCGCGCGCACGATGAACTGCCATGGCCCGCTTCCGTACGTGAATCCGCCCTCGCGCGGCAACGTCGTCTGCGACGTCAATCCGACGCGGTCCGACAGGTCGGCGAAATACGTGTCGTCGGAGACCTTGTTCAGGTTCCAGTAGCCGATGAGTCCGGGGAGGAAGTCGAGGTTCTGCGTGTGCTTCCACGCCACGCCCCAGCGGTTTTCATCGGCGATCCGGTCGTGATAGAGGTACTCGGCGGTCGCCTCGCCCTGAAAGGTGTCGAACAGGTAGCGTCCCTGGGCGCCGATCTGCAGTCCGCGCTTGGTCATCAGGCGCGGCACGACCGTGGCATCGTAATTCGGAGCGAGGTTGAGGTAGTACGGCTGCGCGTACTCGAACCCGCGCAGGCCCGACGAGCCGAACACCGGCGTGAGGAATCCCGACTTGCGCTCGCCCGACAGGGGGAACTCGATCCATGGCGCGTACGCGATAGGCGCTCCGAGAAAGTACACCGTCGCGTCGTGACCGGTGCCGACCATCCGCGTCCGGTCGACCTCGAGCTCCCCCATCCGGACGTACCAGTCGTCGCGCGGCGCGACACAGGTCGTGTAGCGCGCATCGCTCGCCTCGTAGTGGTTGGGGCCGGTGAAGCGGATCTCCGCCGCGCTGCCGCGTGATTCGTTCTCGCCGATGTAGAAGCGGGGAGACTCGAACACGCCGGTTTCGGTCCGGCGCTGGAACCGCACTTCGGGTCCGGCGATCCAGTCGATGCCGCGACGGATCAGCACGTCGCCCTTACCCCAGATTTCGTCGGCAACGAAATCGTACCGCAGCCAGTCGGCCAGGACTGTTTCGCGGCGGGTGCGCAGCTCGACCCGGCCGGATGCCTCGACGAACGATTCGGCGGTTCCCTCGACGCGATCCGCGCGCAGAAAGATCACACCGCTTTCGAACGGCGGGCGCGCCGGCGCCGAGGGAGTTGGCCTGGGCGCGTTGACGGGCGCTGGCGGGACGAGCTGCGGTGCGGGTCGCAACAAGGTCTCCGGCGGCTGCATCGCCGGCTCCTGCGCGATCGCGATGGATGGCACGAACCCCGCCAGTTGCGTCAGCATTGCCGCCACCGTCAGCGTGACCGGGGCGAGGCGGGGGTTCGTGCGCGGACTCACAGGCCGGGCTTCGCAGGCGTCAATGCTAAAATATTGGATTCTAGCGTGCCGGCCGCACGAGCCTGCGAACGGCGTGTCCGGGCGAGTGCGTCAGTCGCTGCGGTCGCGCTTTTCCCCACCCGCCAACGCGTTCGCCGATGAATTCCAGCCCGTGCGCCGACGACGCCCGATTCGTTCTCCTCCATGACTGGGCGGCCGCAACGCTTGGCGCCGACGATCTGGCGATCGCACCGGCATCCGCGGACGCGAGCTTTCGCCGCTACTTCCGCATCACGCCGGGCGCCCCCTGGCACGGGCATGCCTCGCTGATCGCGATGGACGCGCCGCCTCCGATGGAGGACTGCCGTCCGTACATCCGCATCGCGCGTCTGCTCGCCGATGCCGGCGTCCATGCGCCGGAAGTTCTCGCCTCCGACGTGGAGCGCGGGTTTCTCCTGCTCTCCGACCTCGGGACCCGCACCTACCTCGCGGCACTCGACGCATCCTCGGCACCACAGCTCTACTCCGACGCGATCGACGCGCTGATCCGCTGGCAGCGCGCGACCCGCGCCGGCGCGCTGCCGCCGTACGACGCCACGCTGCTCGCGCGCGAGCTCGACCTGTTTCCGGTCTGGTACGTGGCGAAGCATCTGCAGCGGTCGCTCTCGCCGGCACAAACCCAGACGCTTGCGCAGGCGTTCCGGCTGATCCTCGACAACAATCTCGCCCAGCCGCAGGTCTTCGTCCATCGCGACTATCATTCGCGCAACCTGATGGTGAGCGAACCCAATCCCGGCGTCCTCGATTTCCAGGATGCCGTGACCGGACCGATCACCTACGATCTCGTTTCGCTGCTGCGCGACGCGTACATTGGATGGGACGAGGAGCACCAGCTCGACTGGGCGGTCCGTTACTGGGAACGCGCGCGGACGGCCGGCCTGCCCGTGGATGCCGACTTCGGCGCTTTCTGGCGCGACTTCGAGTGGATGGGTGTGCAGCGGCAGCTGAAGGTGCTGGGCATCTTCGCGCGCCTGCATCACCGCGACGGCAAGGCCGCCTACCTCGACGACATGCCGCGCGTGGCCGCCTACCTGCGCGGGGCCTGCGCGCGTTATCGTGCGCTCGGCCCGCTCCTCACGCTGATCGACGAGCTCGAAGGTCGCGCGCCGGTCGTCATCCACACCTTCTGATGCCCGGTTCGCAATGCGCGCAGGCGCGATGATCCTCGCCGCGGGGCGCGGCGAGCGAATGCGTCCGCTGTCCGACGCAACGCCCAAGCCACTGCTGGAGGCAGGGGGAAAGCCACTCATCGTGTGGCAGATCGAGGCGCTAGCCCGCGCCGGTTTCTGCGACATCGTCGTCAACGTCGCGCATCTCGCCCCGCAGTTCGTGGCACGGCTTGGCGACGGCGCCGCGTTCGGCGTGAGGCTGCGGTGGTCGTTCGAGACGGAGGCGCTCGAGGCTGCCGGCGGCATCGCGACCGCGTTGCCGCTCCTCCCTCCCGGCCCGGCACTCGTCGTTTCCGGCGACCTCTGGACCGATTTCGACTACGCGGCACTGCTTCCCCGGGCCGACGCGATCGCCGGCGACCCTGCCGAGCCCCGGGCGCACCTGATCATGGTGCCGAACCCGAGCTACCATCCGCGCGGGGATTTCGCGTTGTCCGGCGAGCGCATCGTCCTCGACGGCACCCCCCGGTTGACGTTCGGTAACATCGCTGTATACGACACCACGCTCTTTCGCGAACTTCCGCGCGGCGCCAAGCTCAAATTGCTTCCCTACCTCCAACGATGGATTGCCGGCGGACTTGTCTCCGGGGCACGATTCGACGGTGGCTGGGCGAACGTCGGCACGCCGGAGGATCTGGCCGTGCTCGACGCCGACCTGCGCTAACGCATGCAGGACCAGGTCAGCTGAATGAACGCCGTAGGCAACGCCAATCCGCTGCTGGAATGTTCGGGGCTGCCGCGCTTTGACGCGATTCGCGCCGAGCATGTGACGCCGGCAATCGATCGCCTTGTCGCCGCAGCGCGTGCCGTGCAGGAAGCGGTCGTGACTGACCCGCGTCCCGCCGCCTGGGATACGGTCGCCGAGCCGCTTGCCGATGCACTGGATCGGCTCGAGCGGGCGTGGGGTGTCGTCCAGCATCTCAACGCGGTCGTGAGCACGCCGGCGCTGCGCGACGCCTATCACGCCAATCTGCCGAAGATCACCGACTTCTACACGGACCTCGCCCAGGATGTCCGGCTGTTCCATCGCTACCGGGACCTCGCCGCGGCACCTGCGTTCGGCGCGCTGGATGCCGGCAGGAAGAAGGCCATCGCCAACGAGCTGCGCGACTTCCGCCTCGGCGGCGCCGAGCTGCCCGCCGCCGAAAAGGCGCGACTCAAGGCCGTCGAGGAGGAGCTTGCCGAACTCGCGGCCCGGTTCGAGGACAACGTGCTCGACGCGACCAACGGTTACGCGCTCCACATCGACGATGCGGCCGAGCTGGCCGGCATTCCCGACGAGGTTGTTGCCGAGGCGCGCGCGGCCGCTGCCGCCGACGGCGGGGACGGCTGGAAGCTGACTCTGCGCGCGCCATGCTACATGCCGGTCATGAGTTACGCGGACAACCGCGCGCTGCGCGCCACGCTGCATCGCGCGTACGTGACGCGCGCGTCCGATCTCGGCGCCTCACAGGCCTGGGACAACACGCCGGTGATCCGGCGCATCCTGGAGCTGCGGCGCGAAGCCGCGCTGTTGCTGGGCTATGCCAACTTCGCCGAGCTCTCGCTCGTGCCCAAGATGGCGGACAGCGTCGACGAGGTCCTCGCATTCCTGCGCGACCTCGGGCGGCGGGCAAGGCCGTTCGCCGAGCGCGACTACGCGGAGCTCACCGCATTCGCCCGCGACGAGCTCGGCCTTGCCGATTTCGCCCCGTGGGACCTCGCCTACGCCTCGGAAAAGCTCAAGGCGAGGCGCTTCGCCTTTTCCGAGCAGGAGGTCCGCCAATATTTCCCCGAGGCGCGGGTGCTGACCGGGCTCTTCCGCGTCGCGGAGACGCTCTACGGAATCTCGATCCGCGAAAGCCGGGCGCCGACGTGGCATCCGGACGTGCGGTTCTTCGACATTGCCGATGCGACCGGCACGTTGATCGGCCAGTTCTACCTCGACAATTACGCGCGGGCCGGCAAGCAGGGCGGTGCCTGGATGGACGATGCGATCAACCGCCGTCGCGTCGGTGCACACGTCCAGCATCCGGTCGCCTTTCTCACATGCAACCTGTCGGCACCGCCCGCCGGCCGGCCGGCGACATTCACCCACGACGAGGTTGCGACGCTCTTCCACGAGTTCGGCCACGGCCTGCACCAGCTGCTCACCCGCGTGGACGTGCACGGGGTGTCGGGCATCCAGGGCGTCGAGTGGGACGCCGTCGAACTTCCGAGCCAGTTCATGGAGAACTTCTGCTGGGAGTGGGACGTGCTCGCGCACATGACGGCACACGTCGACACCGGAGAGCAGTTGCCGCGCGCGCTGTTCGACCGGATGCTCGCCGCACGCAATTTCCAGACCGGGCTTTCCACCGTTCGCCACCTCGAATTCGGTCTGTTCGACATGCTTCTGCATTCCGTCTTCGACCCGCAGGGTCGCGAGCCGCCGCAGGTCGTGCAGGACGCCGCACGCCGCGAAGTCGCGGTTGTCCCGGTGGCCTCATACGACCGCTTCATGCATTCGTTCGCGCACATCTTCGCCGGCGGCTATGCGGCTGGATACTACAGCTACAAGTGGGCCGAAGTGCTCTCGGCCGACGTGTTCAGCGCGTTCGAGGAAACCGGTGTTCTCTCGTCGGCCACGGGCGGGCGATTCCGCGACGAGGTGCTCGCACGTGGCGGCAGCCGCAACACTATGGAATCGTTTGTCGCATTCCGCGGCCGGACGCCGCAGCTCGACGCCCTTCTGCGGCATAATGGGATGCTCACTCCGTTGTGAGCCCCGAGAGAAGGAGAAGCCATGGCATCCGTTTCCCGGCGAATCATGCTTGTTGGTAGACCCTTGGCGCTGCGCGCCTTCCCTCCGGGAGGGAGCAATTCGCGCTCGGGGCGGTCCTTCGCGCTGGCCTGGTGTGCACCCTTGGCGCGGCGCGCCTTCCCTCCGGGAGGGAGCAATTCGCGCTCGGGGCGGTCCTTCGCGCTCATCTGCAGCGTCGCCATCGCGGCGATCGCGGTCATCACGACGGCGCAGGCCCAGCAGGTCTACCGATATCTGGACAAGGACGGACGCACGATCTACAGCGACCGACCCCCGCCGACGGATTCGAAAGAGGTTCAGGCCAAGCGGCTGTCGCCCAATTACATCGAGAACAACGACGAGCCGATCGCGCTGACGCAGGCCGCGCAACGCTTTCCGGTGACCCTCTACACTTTTGCCTGCGGCACGGTTTGCCAGAATGCCGAGGCGCTCCTCAACCGGCGCGGCATCCCGTTCACGACCGTCAACGTCGAGGACCCCAAGGGCGCGGATTCGCTGCAGAAGCTGACCGGCGGGCTGCAGGCACCGGTACTCCAGGTCGGCGACAAGCAGATCGCCAAGGGCTTCAACGAGGCGCGCTGGACGGCGATGCTCGACGAGGCCGGCTATCCGAAATCGGCGGCACGGCGCAGCACCGCGAAAGCACCCGCCGAAGCGGCACCGGCGGCAGCCGCGGCGCCGCCGGCCGCGGCAACGCAGGCGGTTGCGGTGCCGGGCGGCGGGTATCCGAAGAACTAGCGGCCCGCGTCGGGATTTCGCGCGTCAGTTCGCGAGGCCCATCCGCTCGAGCAACGACTGCCACCGCGGATCGCCGCGCAGGTTGTCCATCAGAAAGTCGTTCTTGATCGACGGGAGCCCCGCGTCACGTTGCCGGTGGGCGCGCTCCAGCCATTCGAAGGCCGCGTCGGACTCGCCGCGGCACGCGTAGATCTGGGCGACCTGATAGGCGGCGCCCTCCGCGTATTTCCGGATCAGCTCCCTTAGGGCGGCATCCGACTGCCCGCGCCGGCCCCGCGCCTGCTGCACCAGCGCGATCCCGTGCAGGCGAAAAAGCTCGTGTACTTCCGACTCGACCTCGCGCTGCGCATCGTCCAGTCGCCCCTCGCGCAAGTGGAGGGCGCCGAGAAAGCAGTGAATCTTTGCGCGCCGGGGACTGAGATCGAGGGCCTCTTGGTACGCGCTCTCGGCCTCCGGCAGGCGTCCGGCAACGGCGAGCTGCAAGCCGCGCTGGATGTGGGCGCCGGCGTTCAACGGGTCGAGATCCAACGCACGCTGCACCAGTGCCGTAGCTTCCTCCAGCCGGCCGAGATTCAGCATGAGACCGGCGGCACGGACGCACAGCTGCGAATCCTCCGGCGCCAGCGACAACGCGCGGCGGATGGACGCTTCGGCCTGCTGCCAATTCCAGTCGTAGGACATGTACACCGCGGCCAGCGCCCAATGGCCTGCCGCAACTTCGGGTCCCGCTTCGAGCGCGCGCATCGCCGCTTCCCGGGCCCGCTCCGCGCCCTCGGCCAAGGGTGCCCAAGCCTCGCACCCCTGCAGGAGGTAGCACGCCGAAAGCGAGGCCCAGGCCAGCGCATAGTCCGGATCCAGGTCCAGCGCGCTCCGGAGAAGACCGATGGCCTTCGCCGTGTCCTCGTCGTTGTATCGGTTCATGTAGAAGGCGCCGTGCAGATAGAGCCGGTACGCCTCCGCGTTCCGGCTGCGCCCCTTCACCGCGGCCTGCACCTCGGCCGTCACCTGCGCGCTGCCCGGCGCTTCGGCGCGCCCGCCCATCAAGGCGCCGCGAATCTTCTCGACCACGTGTCGGGCGATGTCGTCCTGCGCAGCGAAAATGTCCTCGAGCTCGCGGTCATACGTCTCCGACCACAGATGCGAGTCCGTGGCGACGTGGACGAGCTGTGCGGTGATGCGCACCCGCGAGCCCGCCTTGCGCACGCTTCCCTCGAGAATGGTGGCGACGTTCAGCTTCCGCGCCACGGTCGGGATGTCCGCTTTCACCCCCTTGAAGCTGAACGCCGACGTCCGCGACGACACGCGCAGCCCGCGAATCTTCGACAGGACGTTCAAGAGCTCCTCCGAAAGGCCGTCGGCGAAGTATTCGTTCGCCGCGTCGTCACTCACGTTGATGAACGGCAGGACCGCGATCGACGGCATTTGCGCATCGGCCGGGGCGAGTGACTGCGCAAGCGGTGGCGACGCCTGCGACAAACCCGCAGGCTCGATCTGGAGGGTAAAGCGGTAGCCCCTTCCGGGGACGGTGGTGATCGCGTCCGGGCCGAGGATCTTGCGCAGCGCCGAAACGTGGACCTGCAGATTGTTCTCCTCGACGACAAGACTCGGCCAGACGATGTCGAGCAACTCGGCCTTCGACACGAGTTGGCCAGCGCGCTCGACAAGCGCCACCAGCAGATCGAAGGCGCGCGGGCCGACGGTCGCGGCTTTCCCGTCGACGAGCAGGCGCCGCGCAGCGGGTTGCAGCAGGAAGCGAGCGAAACGGTATTCGGGGGCGGGTGAGCGCGCAGCCATGCACGGGGTCGTGACGAGTCCCTGTGCGCGATAGTCTATCGCGCAGCGTGCTTTCGGGCAGCCCGACCTTCAGAACGATTCAGCAAGGCTTCGGTCACGATTCAGTCCGGCTTAAGGACGGCGCGGGGCGGGAGAGCGGACATTGGCGTCGCAGTCTTCGCCATCCAACCGGGAGATCCGCCATGCGCACAGTCCAACCGTTCCGCACTTCGTCCAGCACGATCGTCGACGACATCGCCTTCTCGCTCTGTCTGTCGCTCTTCCCCGTCTCACTGGCCGCGATGACCGCCTCGATGGCCATGTGAGCGCCGAGGAGGTCGAACCGGTACCGGCACGAGCCCGCGAGGAAGCCGTAGGGCCGCTCCCCGTGTCCCATCCAGTCTATTTGCCGCGAACGTCAGGGCGCCAGCCGTTGCCGCAGCCAGGTACCGTCAGCCTGAAGCGAGTAGCGCAACCGGTCGTGGAGGCGACTCCTCCTTCCCTGCCAGAATTCGAACGCGTCCGGGATCATCCGGTAGCCGCCCCAATGGGGTGGCCGCGGCGGATCGAGCAGGAACTTCGCGCCGAATCGCGCGGCCTCGGTGACCAGGACGCCGCGCGACGGGATGACCCGGCTCTGCGGCGACGCCCACGCGCCGATCCGCGAATCGAGCGGTCGCGTCCGGAAATACGCGTCGGATTCCTCGGCGCTCGACTTCTCGACGCGGCCCTCGATGCGCACGACGCGCTCCAGCTCGACCCAGTGGAACTGCAGCGCCGCCTGCGGATTGCCCGCGAGCTCACGCCCCTTGCGGCTCTCGTAGTTCGTGTACCAGACGAAGCCCCGCGCGTCGCAGCCCTTCAGCAGCACCACGCGGGTCGAAGGCCGCCCGTCCGGCGCGACGGTCGCCAGCGTCATCGCGGTGGGCTCGGGCAGCTCGGCCGTGATCGCTTCCCGCAACCAGTGCTCGAATTGCGGCAGCGGAGCAATCGCGGAATGCGTTTCGTCGAGCTCGGCGCGCTCATAGCTCTTGCGCAGCTGGGCAAGGCCCTTCATCCGCGGATTCTGCGGGCCGGCCGCGATTGTCGCAAGCGGCGCGACGAAGCGAATTGCCGAGGAACGATGGTTCGCCCTATATTGTGCGCGGAGCGCGCCCGATTGCCTGCCGTATCGGCTCGCAACCCGACGCCACGACCACTCGAAAGGAGACTTCGATGCTTCGCGCGATCACCCTGCTGCTCGTACTTCCCCTCGTGCTCGGCATCGCGGACGCCGGCGCCCAGACCAAGAAGGCGCCGGCGCCGGCCAAGGCCCCGTCGGCACAGGACGCCTCGATCGGCGTCACGGTCTTCATGCGCGACGGAAACAAGAATGAACTCCTGCTCGGCACCCGCATCTGGCCGGGGTACCCCGACTACAATGCGGTCGCTCTGCAGCGTTTCTTTGCGCTGATGAAGGCATTCGAGCCCGGGTACAAGCAGGATGACGAGGTCGCGTACAGCTGGTCGACGAAGGGCCGCGTGACCAAGTGCAGCATCTATCTCGAGTCGGCGGAAGCCGGAGTCAAGAACGGTACCGGTGCGATCGTGGGATGCGAAGCGAACGGAGTGAGCAACATCGCCGTGACGTCGGCGTCCGACCCCAAGCGTCCGCTCAGCTCGTCGCAGGATCCGAAGCATCTGACCGACGTGCAGGAAGTGTTCAAGAAGCAGTCGGAGCGGGCGAGGAATTCGCTGCCCAAGCAGTGAATCCCGGACGATGAGGCAAGCGCAGGCCAAAGGACCCGCCGCAAGTACCCCGCCGGTCCGGGCGCACCGATGAAAATCGCCACCTGGAACGTCAATTCGCTGAACGTGCGCCTGCCGCGGGTCCTCGCCTGGCTCGCGGCTGCCCAGCCCGACGTCCTCTGTCTGCAGGAAACGAAGATGGAGGACACGAAGTTTCCGCGCCAGGACTTCGCCGAGGCAGGGTATGGCGCATGGTTCGCCGGGCAGCGGACATACAACGGCGTCGCCTTGCTCGTGCGCGATGGCGCCGGACCGGTCGCGGACCTCGTCACCGCGCTCCCCGGTTTCGGCGACGATCAGAAGCGCGTGATTGCGGCGAGCGTCGGTGACGTGCGCGTCGTGGATTTCTATGTCCCGAACGGCGAGGCCGTGACTTCCGCCAAGTATGCGTACAAGCTCGACTGGTGTCGCGCCGCATCGGCGTTTCTCGAGGCCGAGCTCGAGCGGCACCCGGCGCTCGCGGTTGCCGGCGATTTCAACATTGCGCCGGAGGATCGCGATGTCCACGACGCGGATCTCTGGCGTGGCCAGGTGCTGTGCTCGGAGCCGGAGCGCAACGTGTTTCGCCAGTGGGTCGCGCTCGGGTTGAAGGACAGCTTCCGGCTCTTCGATCAACCCGAGAAGACATTCAGCTGGTGGGACTACCGCCAGCTCGCGTTTCCGAAGAACCGCGGGTTGCGGATCGACCATATCCTGCTGTCGGCGCCGCTCGCCGCGCGCTGCACGGCCTGCCGGATCGACCGCAATGCGCGCAAAGGCGAGAAGCCGTCCGACCACGCACCCGTGATCGCGGATCTGGCGTGAATCGCCGGTGGACGGTGCCGGCGCGGGAGCCGGCCGCGCCTACTCCGCGGCGCGTGGGCCTCGCCTTAAGTCCGGCTCGAGTCCGAGCTCCTGGATCTTGCGCGTCAGCGTATTGCGGCCCCAGCCCAGCCATTGCGCGGCCTCCATCCGGTGCCCGCCGGTATGGGCAAGCGCGCGCAGGATCAGCGTGCGTTCGAATTCGCGCTCGAGGCGGTCGCCGACACCGTGCTCGCCGCGCGCGAGTGCCTGCGCGAGCTCACGGTCGAGCGCGCCCCGCCAATCCGGTCCGCCGGCCTCCGCCGCAGCGCCGCCGCCGCGGGCTCACGCACCTCCGCCGGCAGGTCGGCGACCTCGATGCGCTGGCCGGGCGCCATCACGGTGAGCCAGTGGCAGATGTTCTCGAGCTGCCGCACATTGCCCGGAAACGGAAACGCGGCCAGCATCTTCAGCGCCGCGTCCGACAGCTGCTTCGGCTCGACGGCGAGATCGCGCGCGCTCTTCTGCAGGAAGTGCCGGGCGAGCGGCGCGATGTCCTCCTGTCGCTCGCGCAAGGGCGGCAGCCGCAGACGCACGACATTGAGGCGGTGGAGCAGATCCTCGCGAAACAGTCCCTGCCGGACCCGCTCGTCGAGGTCCTGGTGGGTCGCCGCGATGACACGGACATTGGACTTCTGCGGCGCGTGGCCGCCGACGCGATAGTACTCGCCGTCGGCGAGCACGCGCAGCAGGCGCACCTGCAGATCGGGCGGCATGTCGCCGATCTCGTCCAGGAACAGCGTGCCGCCCTCCGATTGCTCGAAGCGCCCGCGACGCGCGCTCTGCGCGCCCGTGAACGCGCCGCGCTCGTGCCCGAACAGCTCGGACTCGAGCAGGTCCTTGGGAATCGCCGCCGTGTTGATGGCGATGAACGGGCCGCTTGCGCGCGGACTATGCCGGTGCAGCGCGCGCGCGACGAGCTCCTTCCCCGTTCCGGATTCGCCGGTGATCAGCACCGTCGTGTTCGATTGCGACAGGCGGCCGATCGCGCGGAACACCTCCTGCATCGCCGGCGCCTGGCCCAGCATCTCGGGCGCCGCACCGGTGTCCGCGTCGACGGGCACCGGCGCCGGTGCCTCGATCATCGCGCGCCGGATCAGTGCGACAGCATGGTCGACGTCGAACGGCTTCGGCAGATACTCGAACGCGCCACCCTGAAAGGCCGAGACCGCGCTGTCGAGGTCCGAGTACGCGGTCATGATGATCACCGGAAGCTGCGGGTGGCGCTCCTTCACCTTCTCGAGCAGCACGAGGCCCGACTCACCGGGCATGCGGATGTCGGAGACCAGCACCGAGGGCTGGCTGGTCGCGAGCGCATGCAGCACGTCGCTCGCCGACACGAACGACCGGAAGGCGATGTCTTCCCGCGCAAGCGCCTTCTCGAGGACCCATCGGATCGAGCGGTCGTCGTCGACGATCCAGACGGGCTTCATGACGGCGTTCGGTGCACGTTCACGTGCGATAGCGTACATGCGTTTGGCTCACGGTGCGGAACGGGGCATGCCCGGATCGAGCGGCAGGAGTATCGTGAAGACGGTGTGACCGGGAACGCTTTCGCATTCGATCGCGCCGCCATGCTGCGCGACGAACGACTGCGCCAGCGTGAGGCCGAGCCCGCTGCCGCCTTCGCGGCCGGAGACCAGCGGATAGAAGATCCGGTCGCGGATCGCCTCCGGAATCCCGGGGCCGTTGTCCTCGATCGCAAGCGACAGCGCGATCCGATGCCGCTTCTTCGCCAGCGTGACGTACCGCGCGACGCGCGTCTGCAGCCGGATCTGCGGATCGGCGGTCGTGCCTTCGAGGGCCTGCGCCGCATTGCGGACGATGTTGAGCGCGGCCTGCGTGAGCTGCTCGGCGTCGGCGTCGAAATCGGGCAGGCTGATGTCGAAATCGCTGACGATCGCCACCCGTGGAAACTCCGCCTGCACGAGGCTGCGGACACGGGCGAGGAGCTCGTGGATGTTCGTCCGGCGGAACGTAGGCAGCCGGTGCGGCGTGAGCAGCCGGTTGACGAGCGCCTGCAGGCGGTCGGCCTCGCCGATCACGACCTGCGTGTACTCGATGAGGTGCGCCCGGTCGAGCTCGCGCTCGAGCAGCTGCGCCGCGCCGCGAATGCCGCCCAGCGGGTTCTTGATCTCGTGCGCCAGATTGCGGATCAGCTCGCGGTTCGCCTGCTGCTGCTCGTTGAACCGTTCTTCGCGCGCGATCTTCAGTTGCTGGTCAATGTGCCGGAACTCGAGCAGCAGCGCCGCGGCCTTCGTGTCAACCGGTGAAACCGTGCAGGTCAGATGGAGCTTCGTCTTGCCGTTGACGGCGAGCTCGAGCTCCTGCTCGGTGTACGTTGCGCCGCTCGCCACCGCCTTGTCGATCGCTGCGGACAGGTCGGAGACAACGCTGAAGATCTGGTCGGGACGATGGCCGACGAGATGCTTCCTCGACAGAGCGAACAGATTTTCGGCGGCCGGGTTCGCGTAGATCACGCGCCGCTCGCGATCGAGCAGCAGCACGGCGGTCGCGAGGAGCTCGAGACCGGCCGTCGCGCCCGGAGCCTCGGCGCCGACAAACAGCGACAGCGGTGCAAATCTTGCGATCATCCGGAATGCGCTCGCAGCGAAGATGGCGTGGTGGAAACCACCATGCTTGCCTAGCAATATCCGCGCCGCTTCGCGCGCACGTCACTTGACCGCGGTAAGCTCCTTCTTCAGAGCCTCGATGTTCTTCTCGTGCACCGCCACCGACTGGCGCAGCCGCGCGATGCGGGCACGGTATTTCTCGGCGTCTGCGCGCTCCTCGGCCAAAGGAGCCGGAGCGCCATTCGCATACGACACCCGCGCATCGGCGAGCAGCTTCTCCTCGGCGGCGAGCTCGTCGGCGAGAACCTTGCGCCGCACGTCGTCGCGGCCCTTCTGCGTCGCGGCGTCGACTCGCGGAAAGCCGGCCGGAGTGGGTGCCTTCGCCGAGCTCGGAGTGCCATTACCCCCGCCGGGCACGTTGAAATAGGAAAACGCTCCGGATGCCGTTGCGCAGCGGTAGGTCTCGCCCGCGATCAGCATCGGCTTGTTGACGCAGCCCGATTCCTTCGCCTTTTCGGCCAGCGTCGCCGCACCGGCGCCGGCGCACGCGAACAGCAGGAGGCATGCGCACCAGGGCCGGGGAGTTCTCTTCAGGGCGCCGCCGCGTGGATTTCGACCGGACATGCGAGCGAGTGTAAGGCAAAAAGGGCGGGCCGCAGCCCGCCCTCTTCGATTGCCCGTGCTCCGCTCGGTTACAGGCTGTAATACATATCGTATTCGACCGGATGCGTCGTCATCCGGAAGCGCGTGACCTCTTCCATCTTGAGGCCGATGTAGGCATCGATCATGTCGTCGGTGAACACGCCGCCCTTGGTGAGGAACGCGCGATCGCTGTCGAGGTGCTCCAGCGCCTGGTCGAGCGAAGCGCAGGGATGCGGAACCTTCGCCGCCTCTTCCGGCTCGAGGTCGTAGAGGTTCTTGTCCATCGGATCGCCCGGGTGGATCTTGTTCTGGACGCCGTCGAGACCGGCCATCAGCATCGCCGCGAACGCGAGATAGGGATTCGCGGTCGGGTCGGGAAAGCGGACCTCGATGCGGCGGCCCTTCGGGTTCGGCACGTAGGGAATGCGGATCGCCGCCGACCGGTTGCGCGCCGAGTACGCGAGGTTGATCGGCGCCTCGAAGCCCGGCACGAGGCGCTTGTAGGAGTTCGTGCCAGGGTTGGTGATCGCATTCAGCGACTTTGCGTGCTTGATCACGCCGCCGATGTAGTACAGCGCGAAATCGGACAGGCCCGCGTAGCCGTCACCGGCGAAGAGGTTCTTGCCGTCCTTCCACACCGACTGGTGGCAGTGCATTCCCGAGCCGTTGTCGCCGACGATCGGCTTCGGCATGAACGTCGCCGTCTTGCCGTACGCATGCGCGGTGTTGTGGACGGCGTACTTGAGAATCTGCAGCCAGTCCGCGCGCTTCACGAGCGTCTCGAACTTGGTGCCGATCTCGCACTGGCCCGCGTTCGCGACTTCGTGGTGGTGCACCTCGACCTCGACCCCCATCTGCTCGAGCGCGAGGCAGATGGCGGAGCGGATGTCCTGCAGCGAATCGACCGGCGGCACCGGGAAATAGCCGCCCTTGACGGTGGGCCGGTGACCCATGTTCCCGCCCTCGAACTTCTCGGCGGTCGACCATGCGGCCTCCGACGAGAAGACCTTGCAGTAGCTTCCCGACATGTCGACCGACCATTCGATCGCGTCGAAGATGAAGAACTCGGGCTCCGGTCCGAAATACGCGGTGTCGCCGAGACCCGTGGACTTGAGATAGGCGTCGGCGCGCTTCGCGAGCGAGCGCGGATCGCGCTCGTAACCCTTGCCGTCCGACGGCTCGACCACGTCGCACGTGATGTTGAGCGTCGTCTCGTCCGTGAACGGATCGATGTACGCGGCATTGGGGTCGGGCATCAGCAGCATGTCCGAGGCCTGGATGCCCTTCCAGCCGGCGATCGACGAGCCGTCGAACGCGTGGCCACTTTCGAACTTGTCCATGCCGAACTGCTTGCTCGGAACCGTGACGTGCTGCTCCTTGCCGCGGGTATCCGTGAAGCGAAGGTCGACGAACTTGACCTCCTTCTCTTTGAGCATCTTGAGCACGTCGGCGGCGGTGGTCATGCAGGTCTCCTGATCAAGGCGGGGTTGGGTTCACGGTGCGTTGCAATAGAGCGGAAACGCAACAGCGAGAACTATGCCATATCCGTCGGGGTTGGTACGCCCTCGGAAGATGGGCCAAATCAGCGTTGCCCGCACGGCAAGGCCCCAATATCGCACCAAACAGGCGCAAATCGAGTTGGCCGAGTACCATTTCAGTGCAGTTCCATGCGAACCTAGCGAACTTCGTTGATGCGGCGCATCAAGTTTGTCGGAAAGTCCGGTACAACCAGTGTCGACATCATCGGCCGGTGCAGCGAATATATCGTATGTTACTGATTACAATATGGTTGTGAATACAGACCGTGGGCGCGACCATGGCACCGCTTTGGTGCAGCGGGGGATGAGGCCATCCAACCAGCGACCGTTGGTCAGGGGTAGAACATGTATAGCCGGTAACCCGCCTGCGTCGTGGCGCTCGCGTCGATGAACACCTTGACCACCACTTCGCCGTTCGGCGGAATCCCGCGCTGCAGATCTGCAGTACCGCCCGCATAGTCCGCCGGAGCGAGCGCGCGGCGCACGACGACCTGATCCTGGGCGTCGGTCAGCGTGAGCTCGAGGTAAGGGTAGGCGAGCGACCATGCCGCCCGATTGCGCAACGTCGCCGTGAGGATCAGGAGCCCGCGGTGCGCCGAATCGGCCTGCAGGTCGGACGCGTCGATCGACAGATGGGTCATCGCCGCGTCGCGCAGCGGGCGGATCGTGCATCCGGCGAGGACGCATGCCCGGGTGAGCGCCGGCTGCGTCGCGGGCCAGCGGGCAGCAATCGCATCGCGGAAGTGGTACACCGCCTGCGCCGCGATGAGCGCGAGGAGCAAGGCCGTCGCAAGACCATACACGATCGCACGCGTTCGCCCCGACTTCGGCTTCCGCAGCGCGAAGCGATCGTCGTAGGCAATTGCGGTGGTGGCGAGCATCCCGCCGGTTGGCTCGGGCAGGATGTCCGGCGGCTCGAGCGCGGGGGCATTGCGCGACGGCACCGTCGCCGGTCCCGCCACGCTCTCGCTCGTCGTCCCGGCGGCGGTGGCGATTCGCTGGGCTGCGAGCGTCACCCGTTGCGCGTTCCCGTCGAAGACCTTCTTGCAGTGACCGCAGCGCACCTGACCCGCGCGCATTGCAAGCTGCTCGGACGTGACCCGGAACACCGTCGCGCAGCCGGGACAGCGGGTGTATTTTTCCTCAGACATCGGAGTCGGTGCGTGCGCGGAAGGAACGATCAGCGCTGCTCGCGGCCCGTGCGACGGGATCCGACGTCGCTCGCGTCGCCGCGGCGTGTTCCGGTCAGCGCGGTCCAGCCATCCTCGCGTTCGCCGACGCCGATATTAAACCACCGTCGGTAGGACGCGATGACGGCTTTAGCCTGGACCTCGAGTATTCCCGAGAGCACGACGCGCCCGCCGGGACGCACCCGCCCGGCGAGCACCGGCGCGAGGAGCGAGAGCGGATTCGCGAGGATGTTCGCGACGATGACGTCGAATGGAGCCGGATCCTCGCCCGCGAGGCCGTCGGGCGCAACGAACCTCGCAGCCACGCCATTGCGCCGCGCATTGTCGCCGCTCGCGAGAATCGCCTGCGGATCGATGTCGACGCCGACAACCCGCGCCGCGCCCAATCGGCATGCGGCGATCGAAAGGATTCCGGAGCCACAGCCGTAGTCGAGCACCGACTCGCCGTGGCGCAGCTCGCGCGCGAGCCAGCGCAGGCAGAGGCGCGTGGTCGGATGCGATCCGGTGCCGAAGGCGAGGCCGGGATCGAGTGCGAGATTGATCGCCCCCGGATCGGTCGGATCGCACCAGGAGGGGACGATCCACAGCTTCTCCGCCACGTGGATCGGCGCGAACTGGGCCTGGGTCGCACGAACCCAATCCCGCTCCGCCACCGGAAACGTTTCGTGCGGCGGCAGGGTCGTACCCGTCGCGCCGATCGCAGCAAGTGCCGTCGCGACGACGGCGCCATCGGCGAACAACGCCGTCAACCGGCTGACCGGCCATAGCGCCGGCGGCATTCCCGGCTCGCCATACAGAGGCGTCTCGTCGGAGGTTCCCGCGCCGGGGTCGGCAACGTCGACGGATTGCGCACCGGCGGCGAGCAGCGCGTCGGCCCACGCATCGGCGGACGCGGCATCGACGTCGAAGCGCAGGGCTACGTAGCTCATTGGACTACCCTCCGCGCTGCGCGCTCCGGGGCAATTCGCGCTTGGGAGCGGCCCGGCGCGCTCATGGGTGCACCCTTGGCGCTGCGCGCCGTCCGTCCGCGAGGAAAGATCGGCACTCGGGGCGGCCCTTCGCGCGCATGCGCAACCGCCGGCCGCTACGCCGCCGGCTTGCGCTTCGCGAGCTTCTCTTCGAGGTAATGGATCGATGTGCCGCCACGCAGGAATTTCTCGTCGAGGAGAAGCTCCTGGTGCAGCGGGATGTTGGTCTTGATCCCTTCGACGACCATTTCGGAGAGCGCGATGCGCATCCGGGCGATCGCCTGCTCGCGCGAGTCGCCGAAGGCGATGACCTTGCCCAGCAGCGAGTCGTAGTACGGCGGCACGAAATAGTTGTGATACACGTGCGAATCGACGCGGATGCCCGGCCCGCCCGGCGCATGGTATGACGTGATGCGCCCCGGCGAGGGCACGAAGGTGTACGGATCTTCGGCATTGATCCGGCACTCGATCGCATGGCCGCGGCGCACGATGTCGCGCTGCCGGAAGCGCAGCTTCTGTCCGGCGGCGACGCGGATCTGCTCCTGAACGAGATCGATGCCGGTGGTCATTTCGGTGACCGGATGCTCGACCTGGATTCGCGTGTTCATCTCGATGAAGAAGAACTCGTCGTCCTGGTACAGGAATTCGAAGGTTCCCGCGCCGCGGTATCCGATCTTGCGGCAGGCATCCGCGCAGCGCTCGCCGATCCGGGTCAGGGCGCGCAGCGAGACTCCTGGCGCCGGCGTTTCCTCGATGATCTTCTGGTGGCGGCGCTGCATCGAGCAGTCGCGCTCGAAGAGATAGACGGCATTCTTGTGCTCGTCGGCGAGCACCTGGATCTCGATGTGGCGGGGGTTGCCGAGGAACTTCTCCATGTAGACCACCGGATTGCCGAACGCCGCCTGCGCCTCGGCCCGCGTCAGGGTCGCTGCCGATACGAGCGCGGCCTCCGTGTGCACGACGCGCATGCCGCGACCGCCCCCCCCGCCGGCCGCCTTGATGATGACCGGGTAGCCGATCGAGCGCGCGATCTTCACGACCTCCTTCGGATCCTCGGGAAGCGCGCCTTCGAACCCGGGCACGCAGGGCACGCCGGCCTTGATCATCGCGACCTTCGCGCTGATCTTGTCGCCCATGAGGCGGATCGTATCGGCCCGGGGGCCGATGAACACGAAGCCGGAGCGCTCGACCTTCTCCGCGAAATCCGCGTTCTCCGACAGGAAGCCGTAGCCCGGATGGATCGCCTGGGCGTCGGTGACCTCCGCCGCTGCGATGATCGCCGGTACGTTGAGGTAGCTTGCCGCCGAGGCCGGCGGTCCGATGCAGACCGACTCGTCGGCGAGGCGAACGTACTTGGCTTCGCGGTCGGCCTCCGAGTGGACGACGACGGTCCGGATCCCGAGCTCGCGACAGGCGCGCTGGACGCGCAGCGCGATTTCGCCGCGATTGGCGATCAGGATCTTGCCGAACAGCTGGTTCGGATTCTTTGCCACGATGGGCGACGACGGCGGACGGATCGGCGCCAAGTCAGGCGATCACGACCAGCGGCTGCCCGAATTCCACCGGCTGGCCGTTCTCCGCAAGCACCTGTTTTACGACCCCTGCCTGGTCCGCCTCGATCTCGTTCATCAGCTTCATCGCCTCGATGATGCAGAGGGTGTCACCGACCTGGACCGAGTCGCCGACCTCGACGAACGGCTTCGCGCCGGGCGACGAGGCCCGATAGAACGTGCCAACCATCGGGCTGCGCACCAGATGGCCTTCCGGCTCCGGCGGCGGCGCGGCCGGCTCGGGGGCCGCCGCGGCCGGCGCCGCAACTGCCGGCACGTGAATCGGCGCCGAGGCGACGGCGACCGGTACCCCGGACGGGGCAGCGCCCGCCGGAAGGGCGCGGGTGATGCGCACCCGCTCCTCGCCTTCCTGGATCTCCAGTTCGGCGATCCCGGAACTCTCGACCAGCTCGATCAGCGTCTTCAGCTTGCGCAGGTCCATCGCATTTCCCCAACGCGTGCGAGAACCGGCAGGGCGGATAACGCCCGTCGCGAAGCTGCCATCGATCGTCCCCCTGGATACGACTCGGGGTGGGAGTTTGGCGCAGATCGGCGCTAATTGTCCAGCGATCGCGCAAGATGGACGCACCGGCTACGGCGCAAGGCGTCCTGCCCAGCAGCCGATCACCGCCCCGCGCCTCGGACCTCGCACACGCGGACTTAAACCCGCTGCGGCAGTGAGCGCGCCGGCAATCGTACCGAGCAACCGCAACGCCTTGCGGACCCCGGCAGATGTCGGTGCGCGGCATCGTTCGCGCGGTCATACTTACCGCTGCCGCCGCAACCACTAAGTTCGATCTACAGAACTTTTGCCAGATATTGGCAAGAATTCACAACAGTTGACCGACGATCGATCGCAAACTGGCGTCACGCAGGCCGCCGAGCTGCGTATGCGCAATCCGGCCGGAGCGGTCGATGATGACCGTGAATGGAAGTGCGCCGACGCGGTTGCCAAGCGTCTTCGAAAGCTCCATGGCGCCGTACCCTCCGATCAACGCGGGGTAGTTGAGTCCGATCTCGGCCGAGAATTCGCGCACCTTGTCGGCCTGGTCGATCGCGATGCCGACGAATTGCAGCCCCTTGCCGCCCAGCTCGCGCTGCGCAGTCACGAATTCCGGCATCTCTTCGCGGCAGGGCACGCACCAGGTCGCCCAGAAGTTGACCACGAGCACCTTGCCTTTCCACTGTCCCAGCGACTGCTCGCGCCCGTCCGCATCGGGGAGGGCAACGCCGAGCAGAACGTCGGCCGACCTGCCCGACGCGCCCGGCTGATCGGACCTGTTCGCCCCGAAATAGAGTCCGGCCGCCAGCGCCAGGACGCCGACCGCCGCGGCGGCGAGCGCCAGGCGGCCGTTTCGGCTCGTTCGCAAGTCAGGCATATGCCGACAGTGTGCGCTTACACACGTCGCGCGCGGCGTGGGTGCGGCAGTGGCGGATCAGTTGAACCACGATTTCCGGGCGGGGGTCGCTTCGACCGGCGGTCCCGGCCGGGCGCCCGGCGCCGGCAGCGCCACGGTGATGTTCTGCACTTGGGGCGGATAGCAGATGCCGGCATCGGCACAGCCCTGGGATTCGGCCCGGACGGTGACCTTCTGACCGGGCTCGGCCTGGTTAAGCGCCAGCTTCACGGCGACCCGCCCGCGGTAGGTTTCTACCCTGCCGAAGAACGCGTCGTCCTTGACCTTGCCGGGCGGCAGCGTCGGCGCCCTGGCAAGCGCGACCGGTTCTAGGCTGAACCTGAGCTTCTCCCGGTAGAGGTAGTAGCCGTCGGCGATCGCGAATCGGGCCTCGACGGTCTTCTCGTCCAGCGCCTGCACGCTGAACGCGAACGCACGCTCCGGCTCGAGCAGCGTAGCCTGCGGATCGAAGGTCCCGGGGGCGGCCACGGCAAGCGATGACGCGAGCGCGCAGGCGACCAGGACGCGAGACGACGAGTCAGCTCGCCTGCGTTTCATCGCCAATCCAGGCGAGGTAGGGGGCAAGTCCATGAATGATCGGGACAGCCACAATTTCGGGAAGTTCGTAGGGATGGCGCGCGCGGATCGCCGCCTCGACCTCCGCGTAGCGATCGGCCCGCGTCTTGATCGCGACCGGGACCTCCCGCGCAGTTTCGATTTCGCCGCGCCAGTGATAGAGTGATTCCACCGGCATGCCGATGCTGACACAGGCGGCGAGGCGCGACTCGACGAGGGCCCGCGCCAGCAATTGCGCCGACCCGGGATCGGGCATCTGTGTCAGTACCAGGATCGCCGCGCCGGGCAAGGAGTCCTCATGCGTTTCGGGCTGCTGGTGATTGTACTGGGTTTCCCGCTTGTCGATCTGTACACGACGGTGCGCGTCGCGCGCTGGACCGGCGTGCCGGTCTGGGCATGGCTCGGAATGTCCGTCGTTGCGGGTCTGTATCTGCTGCGCAACGAACGATTGACGTTCCGCGCGAACACGGTCGCGACGATGCACGGCGGACAGCCGCTGCTGCGGGGACTTCTCGACAGCGGCCGCAAGGTGCTCGCCGGCGTGCTCCTTCTCCTGCCGGGGGTCCTGAGCGACCTGATCGCGCTGGTGCTGCTCGCGCTCCCGCTCAATCTCGGCCGTGACTTCGGGCCGCGGACCGCGCCGGCAGGCCAGTTCCGCACCGGCGGCAACGCGATCGATGGCGAATACCGCCGGCTCGACTAGGGCATGGCGCCCCATGTCACCCGTTCTCGTTTGCGAACATAGCGTGAACAGGCTCTAGCCCGCAGAGATCGCCACGCGGCGGCCGCGCCGCTCACTTCATCCGATCGAGCAACGTCGGCTCCGCCTTGTCGACGCGCCGGTACCCCCACCGGACCATCAGGGCGCCGATCAGGATCATCGGCAGCGACAGCCACTGCCCCATCGTGAGGCCGAGCGCGAGATAGCCGAGAAAGCTGTCCGGCTCGCGCGCGTATTCCGCGACGAATCGGCAAACGCCGTAGCCGACCAGAAAAAGCCCCGACGCCGTTCCCGGCGGGCGGCGCCGCTCGGTGAAGATCCACAGCACCGCGAACAGCAGCAGGCCCTCGAGTCCGAACTGGTAGAGTTGCGACGGGTGCCGCGGCTCCGGACCGGCCTGCGGAAAGACCATGCCCCACGGCACGCTCGTCACGCGACCCCAGAGCTCGCCGTTGATGAAGTTCCCCAACCTGCCGGCGGCAAGCCCCAGCGGCACGAGCGGCGCGACGAAATCGGTGACGTCGATCCAGCGCTTCCCGCGCCGACGCGCGAACAGCCAGAGCGCCACCAGCACGCCGAGGAAGCCGCCGTGAAAGCTCATGCCGCCCTGCCACACCGACACGATCTCCAGCGGATGCGCGAGGTAGTAGAGCGGCTTGTAGAACAGCACGTAACCCAGCCGCCCGCCGACGATCACGCCGACCACGCCGTAGAGCAGCATGTCGTCGACATCGCGCGGGTGCCAGCCGGTGAGCAGGTTCTGCCGCGCGCGAACCTTGCCCAGGACGATGAACAGCACGAACCCGACGAGATACATGAGCCCGTACCAGCGGATCGCCACGGGCCCGATCTGCAATGCGATCGGATCGAACTGCGGGTGAACCAGCATGCGGCTGCGGGAGCGTGAAGGTCGCGTGCGCTAGAATTACATCGTCCGATTATACGCAGTCGAGCCTTTCGCTCCTGTGACTGACCCGCGCTCGGGCCGCCTCGAACGGAGCTTTCCGCATGGCCTACAACCGCCGATCCCGCATCATCACCCAGGGCGTCGCCCGTTCCCCGAACCGCGCGATGCTGCGCGCCGTCGGGTTCGGCGACGCGGATTTCGACAAGCCGATCGTCGGCGTCGCCAACGGCCACAGCACGATGAATCCGTGCAACGCCGGCATTCAGCCGCTCGTCGATCGTGCGATGGCCGCACTCAAGGAGGCCGGAGCGATGCCGCAGGTGTTCGGCATACCCACGGTCACCGACGGCATCGGCATGGGCACGGATGGGATGAAGTATTCGCTCGTCTCGCGCGAAGTGATCGCCGACGCGATCGAGACCGCGGTCAACGGCCAATGCATGGACGGCGTGCTGGTCGCGGGCGGCTGCGACAAGAACATGCCGGCCGGCGTCATGGCGCTGGCACGCATGAATGTGCCCGGCATCTTCGTCTACGCCGGCACGATCAAGCCCGGCCACTGGAAGGGCCAGGCGCTGACCATCGTCTCGCCGTTCGAAGCGGTGGGCGCGTTCACAGCCGGTAAGATGTCGAAAGAGGACTACGACGGTATCGAGCGCAATGCCTGTCCGACCGTGGGCGCGTGCGGCGGCATGTACACGGCGAACACGATGTCTTCGTCGTTCGAGGCACTCGGCATCAGTCTGCTCGGCAGCTCGCAGATGGCCTCGCCCGACCCGGAAAAGGCCGACTCGTCGGCGGCCTCCGCCCGCGTCCTGGTCGAGGCGATCAGACGGGACCTGAAGCCGCGCGACATCATCACGCGGAAATCGATCGAGAATGCGATCTCGCTGGTCATGGCCACCGGCGGCTCGACCAACGCCGTGCTCCACTACCTGGCCATCGCGTCGGCGGCCGAAGTGCCACTGGACGATCGACGATTTCGAGAAGATCCGCGTGCGCGTGCCGGTGCTGTGCGATCTGAAGCCGTCGGGACGCTTCGTCGCTACCGATTTTCATCGCGCCGGCGGCGTGCCGCAGGTGCTGAAGATGCTGCTGAACCAGGGGCTCGTACACGGCGACTGCATCACGATCACCGGTCGCACGCTGGCCGAGGAGCTTCGGCAGGTTGCGGACACTCCCCGCGCCGACCAGGAAGTGATTCGTCCCTGGACGAATCCGATGTATCCGCAGGGCCATCTCGCGATTCTCAGGGGCAACCTCGCCACCGAGGGTTGCGTCGCCAAGATCACCGGCCTCAAGAACCCGTCGATCACCGGTCCTGCGCGCGTGTTCGATTCCGAGCCGGAAGTCATGGACGCGATCATCGCGAAGAAGATCCGGGCCGGCGACGTCGTCGTGATCCGCTACGAGGGCCCGAAAGGCGGGCCCGGTATGCAGGAGATGCTTGCGCCCACCTCGGCGCTGATCGGTCAGGGACTCGGCGAATCGGTCGGGCTCATCACCGACGGGCGCTTCTCCGGTGGAACCTGGGGCATGGTCGTCGGCCACGTGGCGCCGGAAGCCTTTGTCGGCGGGACGATCGCGCTGATCGAAGAAGGTGATTCGATCACGATCGATGCGCACCGGCTGCTGATCCAGCTCAACGTCGCCGACGACGAGCTCGCGCGGCGGCGCGCCCGCTGGCGAGCGCCCAAGCCGCGCTACACCCGCGGCCTGCTCGCCAAGTACGCCCGCCTTGTCTCGACCGCGAGCCTCGGTGCGATCACCGATGGCGCGGGTACCCCGTAGGCGCGCGGCGGACGGCCCGTGCACCGAGTGGAATGAGCGGCACCTGGGCCGTGTTTACATCAGCCAGTGTCGAGGAGCTGTCATGAGGCAATCGATGCGCGCGGTGTTCGTCATGTTGTTCGCCGCCGCGTCCGCGGCGCTGGTCGGATGTGCCGGAACCCTGTCCGAGGGATCCGGTCCGGCGGCGGACGCGCCGGTCTACCACGTCGGCGACCGCTGGGTCTACAGCGCGGAGGACGGATTCCGGCAACGGATCCAGTGGCAGGAAACGCACGAAATCATGGCGATCGGCACCGACGGCATCACGGTGCGCATCACGCAGAAGGGCGACACCCTGGATGTCACCCGCACCGAGCATTGGGCCGTGCCGGGACATGGTCAATGTCGGCACCGTCTGCAACAACGAAACCCGGCGCTTTGCCACTCCGCTGCAGCGCTTCAATTTCCCGCTCGCCGCCGGCAAGGTCTGGAACCAGCGCGTCGATAATTTCAACGAATCCACGAAAAAGACGGGGTCGATCAATCATTGGGTGCGCGTGCGCCGCTGGGAGCCGGTGACCACTCCCGCGGGCACCTTCGACGCGCTCGTGATGCAGGTCATCGTGAACCTCGACGACGACGAGTTCTGGCGCTACGCGACCGAATGCAACAATGCAGTCTGGTATGCGCCCGCGGTGCGCGGCGTCGTGCGCGAGCAACGCGACGCGCAGTATCTCGAAAAGGGTGGCGGTGGCCCTGGCGGCGGAGGCTCGGTAATCCGTACGATCCACGCCTCGAGCGAGCTCGTCTCGTTTACGCCGGGCAAGCCGTGACGCCTGGCCGGGGCCGGGGCCCGCTCCGGGCTCAGATGCCCAGCCGCTGCCAGATCGTCGTGGTCAGCGAGGCGAGATTCAGCGTGTAGAAATGCAGCCCCGGCGCGCCGCCGGCGAGGAGAGTGTCGGCGAGCTCGGTGACCGTGTCGAGGCCGAATGCGCGGATCGACGCGAGGTCGTCGCCGTACGCCTCGAGCTTCTTGCGGATCCAGCGCGGAATCTCCGCGCCGCAGGCGTCGGAAAACCGGGCGAGCTTGGCCGCGCTGCTGATCGGCATGATCCCCGGGACGATCGGGATCTCGATGCCGACGCCCCGGCACGCGTCGACGAAATGCCAGTACGCATCGGGGTTGTAGAAGTACTGGGTGATCGCCGAATTCGCGCCTGCGTCGACCTTGCGCTTGAACGCCAGCAGATCCTCCTGCGGGCTCTTGGCCTGCGGATGGTACTCGGGGTACGCGGCGACGTCGATGTGGAACCAGTCGCCGGTCGTCTCGCGAATGAACGCGACGAGGTCGCTTGCGTACCGGAAATCGCCGGTGTCGCCTGCCCCGGACGGCAGGTCGCCGCGCAGCGCGACGACGTGGCGGATGCCGTGCGCCCTGTACTGCGCGAGCACCTCGCTCAGCGACTCGCGGGAGCCGCCCACGCACGAGATGTGCGGCGCCGCATCCATGCCTTCGGCGCGAAACTCGAGCACGGTCGCGAGCGTGCCCTCGCGCGTCGAGCCACCGGCACCGAAAGTGACCGAGCAGAACGCGGGCTTGAGCTGCGCAAGCTGCCGGCGCGTCGCGCGCAGCTTCTCGATGCCCTCGGGCGTGCGCGGCGGAAAGAACTCGAGGCTGAACAGGCGCTCCCGGGGTGCCGTCATCGAGACATCCCATCGCGCTCGACCTGTCTCTGCGGCAGGAGCGAGGACAGCAGCCACGAAATCAGGCTGTAGACGATCGCGCCGAACACCCCCGACCAGAAGCCCCCGACGCGGAAGCCGGTGACGAACGAGCCCACCCACCAGAACAGGAGGCCGTTGATGACGAAGATGAACAGACCGAGCGTCAGCACCGTCGCCGGCAGCGTCAGCAGTATCAGGAGCGGCCGGATCAGCGCGTTGATGAGTCCGAGCACCAGCGCCGCGATCAGCGCGGCCTGGAAGGAATCCACGGTCACCCATGGAAAGACGTACGGCAGCGCGAGCAGCGCCAACGTATTCACCAGCCAGACGAGCAGGAGGCGCATGGGACGGTTCTCCGGCAGTGCCGTCAGCCGGCAGCGCCGGCACAGTACGGCTTGAGCGCCGCGTACAGCGTCGCGTTGACCGGCGCCGCGATTCCCGCCGCCGCCGCCATGCCGGCGACGGCGCCGGCGAGCCACGGCGCCTCGAGGCGATTGCCGGCGAGCAGGTCGTTCAGCATCGACGACCTCATTTCCGGCGGCAACCCGTCGGTGAAGCGCATCTGCTGCGCGACGAAATCGTCGGCGAGTGCGACACCCTGCGCACGGCCCACCGCCCATGCCTCGCGCATCGCCGCCTCCAGCGTCGCACGCAGCTCGGGATCGGCGCGCACCATGCCAATCGGCTGCCGCGCCACGCTCGTCAATCCGGAGAATGCGGCCAGGAAGACGAACTTCTCCCACAGCGCACGGCGGATGTCGGAAACGAGCTCCGCGTCGATCCCGGCGCCCCGGCAGGCGGCGAGCAACGCCTCGGCCGCGGGTCGCTGGTCCGGCAGCACCGCGCCGAAGCGCAGCCGCGCCATGGTCCCGGTATGGGCGATCACGCCGGGCTCGGCGATCGTCGCCGCGATCTGGGCGACGCCCCCGATCACGCGCGCGGCGCCGACAATTGCGCCGATCCGCTCGATGCTCGCGACGCCGTTCTGGAAGGGCACGACCACGCCGCCGTCGGCGACCAGCGGCCGAATCGCCTCGGCTGCGGCCTCGGTGTCCCAGAGCTTGACCGCGAAGAGGACGATGTCCGCCGGGGAAAGTGTGGCGGGG
The DNA here is from genome assembly GCA_963783525.1 of uncultured beta proteobacterium. Lineage (GTDB taxonomy): Bacteria > Pseudomonadota > Gammaproteobacteria > Burkholderiales > Casimicrobiaceae > CAIWHR01. The sequence goes on along the minus strand of CAWAOF010000001.1, from coordinate 42,324 downwards.
TCGTCGGTCACCACGGGCTTCGGCAGGTGCATGTCGCCGAGAGCGCTCCTGATGGTGAGTCCGCGCCCGGACAGCGCGGCCAGATGCCGGCCACGCGCGATGAAGGCGACCTCGTGCCCGCCCTGCGCGAGCCTTGCGCCGAAGTACCCGCCGACGCCGCCCGTGCCCATCACGGCAATGCGCATCGTGCCACCCTCCTCGCTGCCTACCTCGCTAGTACCGATACGTCTCGGGCTTGTAGGGCCCTGCCGCCGGCACGCCGATGTAGCGCGCCTGCTTCTCCGACAGCGGCGTCAGCATCGCCCCCAGCTTCGAGAGCTGAAGACGCGCCACCTTCTCGTCCAGATGCTTCGGCAGCACGTAGACGCCCACCGGATACCGGCCGCCGCCGCGCTTCGCGTCGCCCCACAGCTCGATCTGCGCCATCACCTGGTTGGCGAACGACGAGCTCATCACGTATGACGGGTGTCCCGTGCCACAGCCGAGGTTCACGAGCCGGCCCTCGGCCAGCAGGATGATCCGCTTGCCGTCGGGAAAGATCACGTGATCGACCTGCGGCTTGATGTTTTCCCACGTGTACTTCTTCAGCGATGCGACATCGATCTCGTTGTCGAAATGGCCGATGTTGCACACGATCGCGTTGTTCTTCATCCGCTGCATGTGCGCGTGCGTGATCACGTCGATGTTGCCCGTCGCCGTCACGAACATATCCGCCTTGTCGCACGCGTGGTCCATCGTGACGACACGGTAGCCTTCCATCGCCGCCTGCAGCGCGCAGATCGGGTCGATCTCGGTGATCCACACCTGCGCCGAGAGCGCGCGCAGTGCCTGCGCACTGCCCTTGCCGACATCGCCGTAACCGGCGACCACCGCGACCTTGCCAGCGACCATCACGTCGGTCGCCCGTTTGATGCCGTCGACCAGCGACTCGCGGCAGCCGTAGAGATTGTCGAATTTCGACTTCGTCACCGAATCGTTGACGTTGATCGCCGGAAAGCCCAGGCGTCCCTCGGCATGCATCTGGTAGAGACGCTTGACGCCGGTCGTCGTCTCCTCCGTGACGCCCTTGATCGCGCTCTTGATGCGCGAGTAGAAATGCGGGTCGCTCGCGAGCCGCGCGCGGATCGCAGCGAAGAGCGCGGACTCCTCATCGCTCGCCGGATTCGCGATGCACGACGAATCGGATTCGGCCTTCGCGCCAAGGTGGACGAGCAGCGTCGCGTCGCCGCCGTCGTCCAGGATCATGTTCGGTGCGTGAGCCTTTCCGCCGGCGGCCGGCCATTCGAGAATCCGGTGGGTGTAATCCCAGTACTCGTCGAGCGACTCGCCCTTGAATGCGAACACGGGCGTGCCGCGTGCCGCAATCGCGGCGGCCGCGTGATCCTGGGTCGAGTAGATGTTGCACGACGCCCAGCGCACTTGCGCACCCAGCGCCTGCAGTGTCTCGATCAGCACGGCGGTCTGGATCGTCATGTGCAGGCTGCCCGCGATGCGCGCGCCCGCGAGCGGCTGTTGCGGGACAAATTCGTCGCGGATCGCCATGAGGCCGGGCATCTCGGTCTCGGCGATCGCGATCTCCTTGCGGCCCCATTCGGACAGGCCAAGGTCGGCGACCTTGAAATCGGCGAATTTCTCGAGATCGGTTGCAGCGTTCATCGGTCACTCCATCGCTGGTGACCGCGCGGCGGGGGTGGCGGGAAAGGCTCTCGTCACCCCGTGCGCGGGCACGGTTCAACGAGCGCGGTTGCAGAGGGTGGATACCCCGAGCCTGGCAGGATGCCGGCGCGCGACGCGCCGTCCTGTTGCAACGCTCCTCGGGGAGAGGAGCGGATTCTACCGAAGTTTGGCTCGCTTGTCGTGCCGGCCAGGCGCTCGGAGGCTGTAACGCAACTCACAGATCGTCACAACTTTCGCGGAACGAATCCGCCGATCGAGCGACAATCTAGGATCGGTGATCACGAATCCGACGTCCGATGCCCCCTGCCGCGACACCCGACGAGTATGCCCCCGTGCCGGATCCCCGCGAGGCACGAGCGCCCCGGCGATGGCCATGGCTCCTCGTTGCCGGAGCGGTCCTGGCGGCCGCCGCCGGCTATGCCTACTGGTCGAACCGGCCGGTCGCCACGCCGTCGTCCGCGGCGGGCGGGCGGTTCGACGCCGCCTCGCGCGCGATTCCGGTGGTTGCGGCCGCCGTCCGCAAGGGCTCGATCGATGTCTACCTGAACGCACTGGGAACGGTCACTCCCCGAAACGTCGTCACCGTGAAGCCGCGCGTGGACGGGCAGCTGATGCGGGTGGCATTCCAGGAGGGACAGGTCGTTCGGGCCGGCGATCTCCTCGCCGAGATCGACCCGCGCCCGTTCCAGGTCCAGCTGGGACAGGCGACCGGACAGATGGCGAAGGACCAGGCGCTCCTGCGCAACGCGCAGGTCGACCTCGAACGCTACCGTACGCTGCTCGCGCAGGATTCGATCTCGAAGCAGCAGGTCGACACCCAGGAGGCGCTCGTGCGCCAGTACGAGGGCACGATCCAGGCCGACCAAGCCGCGATCGACAACGCGAAGCTGCAACTCACCTACAGCCGCGTCAGCGCGCCGATCGGTGGCCGCGTCGGGCTGCGCCAGGTCGACCCCGGCAACGTGGTGAAAGCCGCGGACGCCAACGGCATTGTCGTCATCGCCCAGGTGCAGCCGATCAGCGTCGTCTTTCCGATTCCCGAGGACAGCCTGCCGCGCATTCTGCGCCGGCTCGCCACCGGCGAAGCGGTCCCGGTGGAAGCGTGGGACCGCGACCAGAGGGCGAAACTCGCAACCGGCAGGCTCTTGACCGCCGACAACCAGATCGACACAACGACCGGCACCATCAAGCTCAAGGCCGAATTCGCGAACGCGGATCTCGCGCTCTTCCCGAATCAGTTCGTCAACGTCCGCATGCTGGTGGAGACGCTCGCGGACGCGACGCTCGTTCCGTCCGCCGCGATCCTCCGTGGCGCCCCCGGCACGTTCGTCTACGTCGTCAAGGACGACCTGACGGTGACGGTCGCCACCGTCAAGCTCGGGCCGGTCCAGGGCGAGACCACGGCGATCGCGAGCGGCATCACACCTGGCACAATGGTCATCGTCGACGGCACCGACAAGCTGCGCGAGGGGGCGAAGGTCGAGCTGATCACGCGCGATCCGCAGGCCGCGCCCGCGTCCGGCGCGGCGAAGCGCGGACCGCGCGGCGACCGCCCGCCGGGCAACGGAGCCGGAGGCGGTGGCGGCGCGCGACGCCCGAAGGCGGAAGGCGGCGGAGGCTGATCGGCCCGCCAGCCACGGCGCTGCCATGAATCCGTCCCGCCCCTTCATCCTGCGGCCGGTCGCGACCACGCTGCTCATGGTCGCGCTCCTGCTCGCGGGCATCGTCGCGTATCGCGTGCTGCCGCTCTCGGCGCTGCCCGAGGTCGACTACCCGACGATCCAGGTCGTCACGTTGTACCCGGGCGCGAGCCCCGACGTGATGGTGTCGTCGATCACGGCGCCGCTCGAGCGGCAGTTGGGACAGATGCCAGGCCTGAACCAGATGTCATCGACGAGCTCGGGCGGCGCGTCGGTTGTCACGCTGCAATTCAGCCTCGATCTCTCGCTCGACGTCGCCGAGCAGGAGGTGCAGGCGGCGATCAACGCGTCGGGCACGTTCCTGCCGACCGACCTGCCGAGTCCGCCCGTCTACAACAAGGTCAACCCCGCGGACACGCCCATCCTCACGCTCGCGCTCACCTCAACCACGCTGCCGCTGCCGAAGCTCGAGGACCTGGCCGACACGCGGATCGCGCAGAAGATCTCGCAGTTGCCCGGCGTCGGACTCGTTTCGATCAGCGGCGGGCAGCGCCCCGCCGTGCGGATCCAGGTGAATCCGCGCGCGCTCGCCGCGTACGGCCTCTCGCTCGACGACGTCCGCACGTCGATCGCAAGCGCGAACACGAATCAGGCCAAGGGCAGCTTCGACGGTCCGACGCGCGCGTCGACGATCGATGCGAACGACCAGTTGAAGTCGGCCGACGAGTACCGGCAACTGATCCTCGCCTACCGCAATGGCGCGCCGATTCGTGTCGCCGACGTCGCCGACACGGTCGATGCGGCGGAGAACTCGCGCCTCGCGGCGTGGGCGGGCACGACGCCGGCGATCATCCTGAACGTCCAGCGCCAGCCCGGCACCAACGTGATCGAGGTCGTCGACCGCGTGAAGCGCCTGCTGCCGCAGCTGTCCGCCTCGCTGCCGCCGAGCGTCGACGTGAGGCTCCTGACCGACCGAACGGTGACGATCCGCGCCTCCGTGCGCGACGTCCAGTTCGAGCTCCTGCTCGCCGTCGCGCTGGTCGTGATGGTGATCTTCCTGTTCCTGCGCAACCTGCCGGCGACTTTCATCCCGAGCGTCGCCGTGCCGCTGTCACTCGTCGGCACCTTCGGCGTCATGTACCTCGCCGGGTTCTCGATCAACAATCTGACGCTGATGGCGCTGACGATCGCCACCGGCTTCGTCGTCGACGATGCGATCGTCGTGATCGAGAACATCGCGCGCTACATCGAGAAAGGAGACCCTCCCCTCGACGCGGCGCTCAAGGGCACCGAGCAGATCGCCTTCACGATCATCTCGCTCACGTTCTCGCTGATCGCGGTGCTGATCCCGCTCCTGTTCATGGCCGACGTCGTCGGCCGGCTCTTCCGCGAGTTCGCGATCACGCTCGCCGTATCGATCCTGATCTCCGCCGTCGTCTCACTGACGCTGACGCCGATGATGTGCGCGAAACTCCTGCGCCACACGCCGCCCGAGCGGCAGGGTCGTTTCTACCGCTGGAGCGGCGAGTTCTTCGAGCACGTGATCGCGCGCTACGGAATCATGTTGAACTGGGTTCTCGACCGCCAGGGCGCGACGCTGCTGGTCGCGATCGGGACGCTCCTGCTGACGGTGCTCCTCTATGCCGTGATCCCCAAGGGCTTCTTCCCGGTCCAGGACACAGGCGCGATCCAGGGAATCTCCGAAGCGCCGCAGACCATCTCGTTCGCAGCGATGGCCGAGCGGCAGCAGACGCTCGCAAAGGTCGTGCTCGACGATCCCGCCGTCGCGAGCCTGACGTCGTTCATCGGCGTCGACGGCACCAACGCGACGCTGAACAGCGGGCGGATGCTCATCAACCTCAAGCCACGGAACGAACGGGGCGCGTCCGCCACCGACGTGATCCGGCGCCTGCAGCCGAAGCTCGCGCAAGTGCCCGGAATCGCGCTCTACATGCAGCCGGTGCAGGACCTGACGATCGAGGACCGCGTCGCGCGGACGCAGTACCAGTTCACGGTCGAGTCGACCGACACCGAGGCGCTCGGCTCGGCCGTCCACCGCCTCGTCGACCGGCTGCGCGGCTCGTCCAAGCTCGCCGACGTGGCGAGCGACTGGCAGGATGGCGGGCTCGCCGCCTACGTCGAGATCGACCGCGCGACCGCGAGCCGGCTCGGCATCACGCCCGCCGCCATCGACAACGTGCTCTACAACGCGTTCGGTCAGCGCCTCGTGTCGACGATCTTCACGCAGACCAACCAGTACCGGGTCGTGCTCGAGGTCAAACCCGAGTACCAGCGTGGCCCCGCCGCACTCGGCGACCTGCACGTCACGACCAACGTGCCGGGCCAGCCGGCGCAGCAGGTTCCGCTGTCGACGATCGTTCGCGTCGTCGAGCGTCCGACGCCGCTCGCGATCAGCCACATCGGCCAGTTCCCCGCGGCGACGATCTCCTTCAACCTGGGCGGCGGCGCGTCGCTCGGGGAGGCCGTGAAGGCGGTCGAGGCGGCGCGGGCGGAACTCGCGTTGCCGGCAAGCGTCCAGCTCAACTTCCAGGGCGCCGCGCTGGCGTTCCGCGCCTCCCTCGCGAACGAGCTCTGGCTGATCCTGGCGGCGATTGTGACGATGTACATCGTGCTGGGCGTGCTCTATGAGAGCTTCGTCCATCCGATCACGATCCTGTCGACACTGCCCTCGGCCGGCGTCGGCGCGCTGCTCGCGCTGATCGCGACGGGCCACGACCTGTCGGTGATCGCGATCATCGGCATCATCCTGCTCATCGGCATCGTCAAGAAGAACGCGATCATGATGATCGACTTCGCGCTCGACGCCGAACGCAGAGACGGCATGGCGCCGCGCGACGCGATCTACCAGGCGTGCCTCCTGCGCTTCCGGCCGATCATGATGACAACGATGTCGGCCATCCTGGGTGCGCTGCCGCTGATGATCGGCTGGGGCGAGGGCTCCGAGCTCCGGCACCCACTCGGCATCACGATGGTCGGCGGCCTCATCGTCTCGCAGGCGCTGACGCTGTTCACAACGCCGGTCATCTATCTCGCGTTCGACCGGCTCGCGCGGCGGACGAGCGAGCGTGCGGCGCGACGCGCAGGACGCCCGCGCGAGCACGGCGAAGCCCAGGAGCGAAGCTCGGGTCTGCGCGCGCGGGCGACGGCCGACGACGCGAGGCAAGGATCACAAACCGGCGGCTCGGAGGCCACGCCGAAGGCCGGACCCGCGGCGCAATCGCGATGAATCTCTCCCGACCCTTCATCGACCGCCCGGTCGCTACGACGCTGCTCACTGCCGCCGTCGCGCTCGCCGGCGCGATCGCGTTCCGGTTCCTGCCCGTGTCGCCACTGCCGCAGGTCGACTACCCGACGATCTCGGTCCAGGCGTCGCTGCCCGGCGCGAGCCCGGAGACGATGGCGGCAACGGTCGCGACGCCGCTCGAACGCTCGCTCGGCCGCATTGCCGGCGTGACCGAGATGACGTCGTCGTCGTCGCTGGGCTCGACGCGCATCGTGCTGCAGTTCGATCTGTCGCGCAGCATCGACGGCGCAGCGCGCGACGTGCAGGCGGCAATCAATGCAGCGCGCGCGCTCCTGCCGAGCGGGCTGCCGAGCAATCCGACCTACCGCAAGGTGAACCCGGCCGACGCGCCAATCATGATCCTGACGCTCACGTCGGACACGCTGACGCAGGGGCAGATGTACGACGCGGCATCGACGGTCATCGCGCAGAAGCTCTCGCAGATCGACGGTGTGGGACAGGTGAGCGTCGGCGGCAGCTCGCTGCCCGCGGTCCGGGTCGAGCTCAACCCCGACGCGCTCTTCAAGTACGGCGTCGGCCTCGAGGACGTGCGCACCGCGCTGGCCGCGGCGAACGCGAACCGGCCGAAAGGCGCGGTCGAAGACGGCGACCGTCACTGGCAGGTCCTCGCGAACGACCAGGCGAAGACCGCGGCCGAATACCTGCCGCTGATCGTCGCCTGGCGCAACGGCGCGCCGGTCGCGCTCTCTGCTGTCGCCGAGGTCGTCGATTCGGTGCAGGACCTGCGCAACGCCGGGATGGCGAACGGCCGGCCGTCGGTCGCCGTCATCATCAACCGCCAGCCCAACGCGAACATCATCGATACCGTCGATCGCGTCAATGCGCTGCTGCCCATGCTGCGGGCATCGATTCCCAGTGCGATCGATCTGAATGTGTCGATGGAGCGCACGGTGACGATCCGCGCCTCGCTGCGCGATACCGGCCGCGCGCTCGTGATTGCGGTCGTACTGGTGATTCTCGTGGTGTTCGTCTTCCTGCAGAGCGCACGCGCGACGCTGATCCCGATGGTCGCGGTGCCGGTGTCGCTCGTCGGCACCTTCGGCGTGATGTACCTGGCCGGCTTTTCCGTCAACAATTTCACGTTGATGGCGCTGACGATCGCGACGGGTTTCGTCGTCGACGACGCGGTCGTCGTGCTCGAGAACACGACCCGCCACATCGAGGACGGGATGGCACCGTTCGCCGCCGCGATCCGCGGCGCGCGCGAGGTCGGCTTCACCGTACTGTCGATGAGCGCATCGCTGATCGCCGTCTTCATTCCGATCCTGTTCATGGGCGGCATCGTCGGCCGCCTCTTCCGGGAATTCGCGGTGACGCTTTCGGTCGCGATCCTGATCTCGCTCGCGATCTCGCTCACGACGACGCCGATGATGTGCGCCTATCTGCTGCACCCGAAGCAGGCGCGCACGCCCCGCCGCATCGCCGCTGCGAGCGCGCGGGCGTGGGCCGCGCTCGCCGGCGGCTACCGGAAGAGCCTCGCTTTCGCACTCGCCCATGGCGCCGCCGTCATGCTCGTTCTGGCCGCGACCGTCGCCCTCAACGTCTATCTGTACGTGACGATCCCGAAGGGCTTCTTCCCGCAGCAGGACACGGGCCGGCTCTCGGGCGGGATCCAGGGCGACCAGAGCATCTCCTTCCAGGCGATGCGCGAGAAGCTCGCGACCTTCATGACCATCGTCCGCGACGATCCCGCGGTCGCAAACGTCGTCGGCTTCACGGGAGGCGGCCAGCGCAACTCGGGCAACATGTTCGTCGCACTGAATCCGCTGTCCGAACGCAGCGAGACGGCCGACCAGGTTGTCGCCCGCCTGCGCGGCAAGCTCTCGAAGGTGCCCGGGGCGAGCCTCTTCCTGCAGCCCGTGCAGGACATCCGGATCGGGGGCCGGCAGGCGAACGCCCAGTATCAGTTCACGCTGCAAGCCGACGACCTCGGGGAGCTTCGGACATGGGAGCCGAGGATCCGACTGGCGCTCTCGCAACTCCCGGAGCTCGCCGATGTCAACACCGACACCCAGGACAAGGGCTTGCAGACTTCGCTCGTGATCGACCGCGACGCCGCATCGCGCCTGGGCGTCACGCCGCGCCTCGTCGATGCGACGCTCAACGACGCGTTCGGCCAGCGGCAGGTCTCCACGATCTACGCGCAACTCAATCAGTATCGCGTCGTGATGGAGGCCGCACCGAAGTACTGGCAGTCGCCCGACGCGCTCCGGTCGATCCATCTCAATGCGCCCAGCGGCGCGCAGGTGCCGCTGGCGGCCTTTGCGAGCTACGCTGCGACCAGCACGCCGCTCGGCGTCAATCACCAGGGTCAGTTCGTCGCGTCGACGATCTCGTTCAACCTCGCACCGGACGTTTCGCTGTCGCAGGCGACGCGCGCCGTCGACGAGGCGCTCCTCAAGCTCGGCGTGCCGGACACGGTCCGCGGCACCTTCCAGGGAAGCGCGCGCGCGTTCCAGGCGTCGCTGGCAAGCCAGCCGTGGCTGATCCTCGCCGCACTCGTCGCCGTCTACATCGTGCTGGGCGTGCTCTACGAAAGCTATGTCCATCCGATCACCATCCTGTCGACGCTGCCCTCGGCCGGCGTGGGCGCCCTCGTGGCGCTGCTGCTCTTCCGGACCGAATTCACGATCATCGCGTTCATCGCCGTCATCCTGCTGATCGGCATCGTCAAGAAGAACGCGATCATGATGATCGACGTCGCGCTCGACGCCGAGCGCAGGCGCGGCCTCGCCACGCGCGACGCGATCTTCGAGGCCTGCCTGCTACGCTTCCGCCCGATCATGATGACCACAGCGGCGGCGCTCCTTGGCGCGGTCCCGCTTGCGTTGGGCGCCGGCGATGGCGCGGAGATGCGCCGCCCGCTGGGGATCGCGATTGTCGGCGGTCTGCTCGTGAGCCAGGCGCTGACGCTGTACACCACGCCCGTCGTCTACCTGTACCTCGATCGGGTCCGGCTCTGGGCGGCGCGCATGCAGGTGCGTCGGGGCCGCGCGGTTGCCGCGTCACCGGCTGGCGCGCAATGACGCCATGGGTCGTTCGCTGACCATCGCCGCCACCGTCGCCGCCCTGCTTGCCGGCTGCATGGTCGGACCGGACTACGTGCGCCCAAGCGCGCCCGAGTCGGCCGAGTTCAAGGAGGCCGCAGGCTGGAAAGTCGCGCAGCCGGGCGACGACGCGCCGCGAGGGCCGTGGTGGGATGCCTTTTCCGATCCGGAGCTCGACGGCCTTGTACGTCAGGTCGAGCCGAGCAATCCGTCCGTTCAGGTCGCCGCCGCACGCCTGCGCGTGGCACAGGCCGGCACGCGCGTTGCGCGAGCGCCGCTGTTTCCGTCGATCGACGCCGGCGCTGCGGCCCTGCGCCGGTCGCAGGCGACCTCCGGCGGTGGTGAGGGAGTCGGCAACAACTACGACGTCGCGCTCGCCATGGCCTGGGAGCTCGACCTGTGGGGAAAGACGCGTCGCGGCGTTGAGGCGAGCGACGCGTCGGCGCAGGCGAGCGCGGCGGACCTCGCGGCGGCGACCCTGTCGCTGCAGGCACTGCTCGCACAGGATTACCTGTTGCTGCGCGTCCAGGATGCCGAAATCGCGTTGCTCCGGGACACCGTCGCTGCGTATGAGCGCTCATTGTCGTTGACGCGCAATCAGTACGCCGCCGGCATCGTCGCGCGCGGCGACGTCGCCCAGGCCGAAGCGCAACTCGCCGCGACCCAGGCACAGCTTCTCGACGCCGGCGTGACCCGCGCGCAGCTCGAGCACGCGATCGCCGTACTCGTCGGCAAGCCCCCGTCGGCGCTCGCCATTGCGCCCCGGCCGCTGGCGATCGTCTTCCCGCAGATCCCGGTCACCGTTCCTTCCGAGCTCCTCGAGCGGCGCCCGGACATCGCCGCGGCCGAGCGCCGCATGGCTGCCGCCAATGCCCAAATCGGCGTCGCGCAAGCCGCGTTCTTCCCGTCGCTTTCGCTCACTGCCGCGGGAGGCGTGCAAAGCTCCGCGCTCGGCGACATCCTGACGCTGCCCGCGCGCTACTGGGCGATCGGCGCCGCGGCGGCGCAGGCGATCTTCGATGCGGGGTTACGCCAGGCGCAGAAGGAACAGGCAATCGCCGCCTGGGACGAAACCCTCGCCAACTACCGGGCGACCGTGCTGACGGGCTTCCAGGAAGTCGAGGACAATCTTGCCGCGCTCGCGATCCTCGAGCGCGAGGCAGCAATCCAGGACGAGGCGGTGCGAGCCGCGCGCGAATCCGTCAAGATCGTGACCAACCAGTACAAGGCCGGGACGACGAGCTTTCTCGCCGTTGTCGTGCTGCAGACCGCGGCGCTGTCGACCGAGCGCACCGCGCTCGGAATTCTCGGCCGCCGTCTGGCCGCAAGCGTGGGCCTGATCAAGGCGCTGGGCGGCGGTTTCAGCGCCGCGACGCTGGCCCAATACGCTCCCCCTGACGGCGGACGTCGCGACCGCACCGCCGCAACGCGTCAGGCGCGCGGCGGCACCATTGCCGCAGCGCCATCGGCTGCGGTGGCCTGTGCGAGCAGCGCATTGACGAGACTCGACTCGCGCTTGTAGAAGCCTTCGGTGTGGAACGTCTCGGTCAACTTGTAGAGCTCGTAGTCGAGGTGGTGGCAGAGCTCGTGGACGAGCGTGCGCAGGAACGTCTTGAACGCGACGACATCCTTGCGCGCGGCAGTGCGCATCCAGACGGTGATCCGCGCCGGCACGCCCGCATCGTCCGGCTCGTAGAGGCCGTGCAGCTCGCCGCCATCGTCGGCTGGACGCCGCGCGAGCACCCGGACGCGGATCGGCGGCACACGGTAGCCGACGACGAGCGCGTCGATCAGTTCCTGGCTTGCGACCTGCACGCCGGCGCGATCCTCGCCGTTGAGGCTCGCGCGGATCCTGGCGATCTGCGATGCGGCCACGACGCCCGCGGGGAGGTCCAGGGAGGCAATCGCGTCGCTTTGCCGATAGATTCGCTGGCGTGCTGCGGAAAGCCTGGCGTAATAGGCAAACGGCATGACCGATCGATGGCTGGTTGTGGCCCGCGGCACTCGCCGCACCCAATCGATTCACCGTAACACGCAGCGATGGCAGAAAGGCGAAGGGCCGCGACGCGGCCCTCCGGATCCGGCGGCGCCGGGGCGCCGTGAAGAAGGAGGTCAGGCCTTCTTGATCTTCTCGAGCATCTTGAACACGCCCTTCGTCGAGCCGACGAAGAGGCGCTTGTAAGCCTTGCCCAGGCAGCGACGCTCGAGGGTATTGCGGCGGGTTCGGGTTCGTTCGGCCATGGCGGTCTCCTGATGGGGCGCGGATGCGCATATCGCGGCGCCGAGGATGCGGGCCGAAGAGTGAGATGTTAGCAGGAATTGCTGTGAAATGAAAGACTTGTCGCGGACGTGTCCGGTCGACCCACGGCGGCGGCCGTGGTCAGCGCTGGCCCGCGCGCAACGCTCCGAAGATCCCCGCGGTCTCCTTGGTCAACGCGCGCCAGTATTGCGGGGCGCCCGCCACCGTCGCGCCGAGGGACGCCGCCGCCCGCCACGGCCAGCGCGGATCGCGGAGGAATGCGCGAGCGAGCGCGACCAGATCGGCGTCGCCCGCCGCGATGATGCGATCGGCATGCTCGGGCTCGGTGATGAGGCCGACGGCCATCGTTACGATGCCGGTCGCGCGCCGGATCTCCCGGGCATAGGGCACGTGGATGCCCGGGCCTGCCGCGGGAATCCGCTGCGCAGGCGAGACGCCACCGCTCGACACATCCAGCCAGTCGCAGCCACGTGCCTTCAGGCGTCGCGCGAGCTCGACCGCCTCGTCCGGCGCCCAACCCCCGTCGACCCAGTCGGTCGCGGAAACGCGAACGCCCAGCGGCCGGGCCTCGGGCCAGACGGCGCGCACCGCGTCGAACACCTCGAGCGGAAAGCGGATCCGGTTGTCGAAGCTGCCGCCATAGCGGTCGTCGCGCCGATTCGCGAGCGGCGAGAGGAACTGATGCAGCAGGTAGCCATGGGCCATGTGCAGTTCGATCGCGTCGATCTCGCAGCGCACCGCGCGGCGCGCCGCGGCGACGAACGCGGCGCGGACGGCGGCGAGGCCGGCAGCGTTCAGTGTCGCCGGGGCGCGCTCGCCCGGTGCGTGCGGAATCGCCGACGGCGCGTCGGTAAGCCAGCCCCCATCCGCCGGCGCGACCAGCATGCCGCCTTCCCAGGGCCGTGCCGACGAGCCCTTGCGCCCCGCGTGCGCGAGCTGGATCGCAACCGGCATCGGCGGCGCCTGCCGCCGCGCCCGCGCGAGTGTCGTGCCGAGCGCCTGCTCGCTCGCGTCGTCGTAGAGGCCGAGACACCCGTGGGTGATCCGCCCTTCGGCGGCGACGGCGGTCGCCTCGATCGTCAGCATCCCGGCGCCGGACAGGAGCATCTGGCCCCAATGGATCAGGTGCCAGTCGGTAGCGCAACCGCGCTCTGCCGAGTACTGGCACATCGGCGAGACGACGATACGGTTGGCGAGCGCGAGCCTGCGCAGCGCAATGGGGTCGAACAGCCGCACGATCAGATTTCGAGCGCGCGCCCCGGGGCGCTCAGATCCCGGCGGCAGCTTTCAGCGCTTCCGCCTTGTCGGTCGCTTCCCAGGTGAACTCGGGCTCGTCGCGGCCGAAGTGGCCGTAGGCGGCGGTCTTCGAATAGATCGGGCGCAGCAGATCGAGCATCCGGATGATGCCTTTCGGCCGCAGATCGAAGTGCGCGGTGACGAGCTCGGCGATCCGTTCGTCGGATATCCGGCCGGTGTTCTCGGTATAGACGGTCACGTTGATCGGGCGCGCGACGCCGATCGCGTAGGAGAGCTGCACCTGGCACTGCGTAGCGATGCCGGCGGCGACGATGTTCTTCGCGACGTAGCGCGCCGCATATGCCGCCGAGCGGTCCACTTTGGACGGGTCCTTGCCGGAAAACGCGCCGCCGCCATGCGGGGCTGCGCCGCCATAGGTATCGACGATGATCTTGCGCCCGGTGAGTCCCGCGTCGCCGTGCGGTCCGCCGATCTCGAAGCGGCCCGTCGGATTGACCAGGTATTTCGTGCCGACGAGCATCGCCGCGGGGAGCACCGGCTTGATCACCTCGTCGATCACCGCCTCGGCCAGCGCCGACTGCTTGTCGTTCATGCTCGGATGATGCTGCGTCGACAGCACGACGGTGTCGATCGCCACCGGCTTGCCGTCGACATAGCGCACCGTGACCTGGGACTTCGCATCGGGCCGCAGCCACGGCAACCGTCCGTCCTTGCGCACCTCGCTCTGGCGCTGGACGAGACGGTGCGCGTAGTAGATCGGAAACGGCATCAGCGAGGGCGTCTCGTCGCAGGCGTAACCGAACATCAGACCCTGGTCGCCGGCGCCCTGATTCAGGTATTCGTCCGACGCATGATCGACGCCCCGCGCGATGTCGGGTGACTGGCGGCCGTAGCACACCATCACCGCGCAGCCGTCGGCATCGAAGCGCAACTCCGGATCGTTGTACCCGATGCGCCGGATCATGTCGCGCGCGATCCTCGCGTAGTCGTGCTTGACCGCGGTCGTGATTTCCCCGCTCATCACGACGAGACCGGTCGACACCAGCGTCTCGGCGGCGACGCGCCCGGTCGGGTCTTGCTCTAGAATCGCGTCGAGGACCGCGTCGGAGATCTGGTCGGCGACCTTGTCCGGATGGCCTTCCGACACCGATTCCGACGTGAACAGGAAATCACTCATTACCGCTCCTTGCCGCCGTGATTGCGCACCCATCGAGCGCGTCACGCAAAAGCTTGAATTCTAGCAGAATCCGCCCGTTTCCCCGCTTCCGCGATGCCCGCGCCGGGCGCAGGGCTACCGCATCTGTGCCGGACTCCTTCTGCAGCGCGGGCGGCGGATGAGCGCGCCGATCGAGGCGGCGACCGGCGCCGCGATCGCACGCGCCGCGGACCTGCTGCGCGCCGGAGCGCTCGTCGCGTTTCCGACAGAAACGGTCTACGGTCTCGGAGCCGACGCGGACAATCCCCAGGCGGTGCGCCGGGTATTCGCGGCGAAGAACCGGCCCGCGGATCACCCCGTCATCGTGCATCTGTACGATACATCGCAGCTGGCGCAATGGACGCGCGCCGTGCCTCCGAGCGCGACGAAACTCGCGCTCGCATTCTGGCCCGGGCCGTTGACGCTGATCCTTCCCCGGGCCCCGCGGGTCGCCGACATCGTCACCGGCGGCCAGGACAGCGTCGGGCTGCGCGTGCCGTCGCATCCGGTCGCGCGCGCGCTGCTCGAGGCTTTCGGCGCAGCGATCGCAGCGCCGTCGGCAAATCGCTTCGGTCGCATTTCGCCGACTACGGCACGGCATGTTGCCGACGATCTCGGCGATGCGGTGGCGATGATCCTGGACGGCGGCGCCTGCGCGCTGGGGATCGAGTCGACGATCGTCTCGTTCGTCGACGAGGAGCCCGTGCTGCTGCGGCCCGGCGCGATCGGCATCCCCGAGTTGTCGCGTGTGCTGGGACACGCGCCGCGGGCGCCCGATAGCGCTGCGCCGCGCGCGTCCGGAACGCTTGCCGCGCATTACGCGCCGCGGACACCGGCGACGCTGGTCGCACCCGAGGTGCTGCACGCCGAGATCGAACAACTCTCGGACCGGGACGAGGACATCGCGGTCCTCGCGCGTACCGTCGGGAGGCCGCCGGATTTCGACGGCACCTGGGTCAATGCGCCGGTGACCGCCGCAGCGTATGCGCACGATCTCTACGCGAGCCTGCGCGCGCTCGACGCAGCGAACGCCGACGCGATCCTCATCGAAGCGGTGCCGGCGAGTGACGCGTGGACCGCAGTGCGCGATCGGCTGTCGCGGGCGACGTGCGGCGTGGACGACGACCGCGATTAGCGCCGCGGCCTCCTGCTCAATGCCCGCCGCCCGTCCACCGGTCGTCGTCATCGCCCCGGACTCGTTCAAGGGCTCGCTCGACGCGCGTGGCGTTTGCGCGGCGATCGCAAGCGGGCTGCAGCGTGTATGGCCAGACGCGGTGATCCGCGCGTGTCCGATGGCGGATGGCGGCGAAGGCACGCTCGACGCCGTGCTCTCGCGCGGCGGCGAACGGCGCCAGCACGTCACCACGGGCGCGGGTGGAACCCCACGCGTCGCCCAGTACGGTGTCGTCGGCGCGGCGGAAGGACAGACCGCAGTCGTCGAGGTCGCCGAAATCGTTGGAATCACCGATGCGTCAGGGATGTCCGTGCCGGTGAGCGAGCGATCGACACGGGGCGTCGGCCAGCTGTTGCGCGCGCTGCTCGACGGCGGCCTGCGCCGATTCATGATCGGGCTTGGCGGCAGCAGCACCAACGACGGCGGCGCGGGGATGCTGGCCGCACTCGGCCTGGACCTCGCCGACGCGGCCGGCCGCGAGATCCCGCCAACGCCTACCGGATTGGCGATGCTCGCCCGCGTCGATGCGCACCGACTCGATCCCAGGCTCGCCCAATCCGCGATCACGATCATGTCCGATGTCAACAACCCGCTTTGCGGCTCACGCGGCGCGACGGCGATATTCGGGCCGCAGAAGGGAGTGCGCGCCGACGAGCGTGCGACGATCGACGCGACGCTCGCGCGCTTCGCGACCCTCGCCGAGAGCGCGCTCGGACGTGACGGCAGCGGCGAAACCGGGCGCCGGCGCGGCCGGGGGCCTGGGCTTCGCGCTGCAACTCGTCGGCGGCACCTTCCGATCCGGCGCCGATGTCGTCGCCGACCTGATCGGCCTCGATCGCGGCGCTGGCCGAGCGCCGACTGGGCGCATCACGGGCGAAGGTCGGACGGACGCGCAGACGCTGCTGCGCAAAGCCCCGTACGTCGTCGCCGAGCGGGCGCGCGCCGCGCGCGTCCCGATCACGCTGCTCTCCGGGCGCCGTCGACTCCGCCGCGTTGCCCGACTTGGGGCGCATTTTCGCCGGTAGCTTCGCGCTGCCCGGCGGCCCGATGACGCTGGCCGACTGCGTTGCCGGCGCACCCGCGCTGCTCGCCGACCGCGCCGAGCAGATCGCGCGCGTGTGGGCAGCGGCGCGAGCCGCGACCAGGGGCCCCTAGCCGAAAGGCGACCCCGTTTGACGAGCAACCGCAAACTGAATACCTTGCTGTCGGATACAGAACAATAATGCTCCCCGTGCCGGCGTACCGGCATCATCGTCGCACCGTTCAATGGAGGAAGCCATGAATGTCACCCGGCGGCGCCTGCTCGCAGGCGCGCTCGCAAGCGTTCCCGTCGGTCTCGCCGGCACGCGCGCCCTGGCGCAGGCCCCGACCACGCTCAAGATCTCCCACCAGTTCCCCGGCGGCACGATCGACGCGGGCGATTTCCGCGATCGACTCGTCCGCAAGTTCGCGGCGGAAGTCGAGAAGCGTACGAGCGGCGGGCTCAAGTTCGACATCTATCCGAACTCATCGCTCGTCAAGGTCAATTCGCAGTTCAGCGCCCTGCGCCGTGGAGCGCTCGACCTGTCGCTCGTGCCGATATCGTATTCGGGAGGCGAGGTCCCCGAGACCAACATCGGCCTCCTTCCCGCGCTGGTGCCGTCGTACGAGATCGGCAGCAAGTGGAAGAACGCGGAGGTCGGCAAGTTCCTGTCGCAGGTGCTGGCCGAGAAGGGCGTCATCGTCGTCACGTGGATCTGGCAGGCGGGCGGCGTCGCGAGTCGCACCAAACCGCTTGTGACCCCGGACGACGCCAAAGGCATGAAGGTGCGCGGGGGCAGCCGCGAGATGGACATGATGTTCAAGGAGGCGGGCTCGTCGGTGCTCTCGCTGCCTTCGAACGAGATCTATGCGGCGATGCAGACCGGCGCGATGGATGCCGCGCTGACATCGTCGACGAGCCTGATCTCGTTCCGCCTGGAGGAAGTGTCGAAGGCACTGACGAGCGGACGCGGCAAGTCCTACTGGTTCATGTTCGAGCCACTGCTGATGTCGAAGCAGGTGTTCGACAAACTGCCGAAGCCGCAGCAGGACGCGATCACTGCGGTGGGTGCCGAACTCGAGAAATTTGCCGTCGACAGTGCCATGGCCGACGATGTCGCGGTCGCCGCGGTCTACGTGAAAGCCGGGGCCAAGGTGTACGACCTCGATGACGCGACGCTCGCCAAATGGCAGGCACTTGCGAAGCCGATATGGAAGGACTACGCGGACAAGAACGAGAACTGCGCAAAGCTACTGGCGCTGGCCCAGAAACTGCTATGAGCGCCGCGGGGCCGTCCCGAGGCGCGAATTGCGCCCCCTCGGGGGGCAGCGCAGCGGCGTCAGCCGCAAGCGTGGGGGTACACCTATGAGCGCCGCGGGGCCGTCCCGAGGCGCGAATTGCGCCCCCTCGGGGGGCAGCGCAGCGGCGTCAGCCGCAAGCGTGGGGGCACACCTATGAGCCACGGTATCGATCTCCCGGGCGCATCGCTGGGAGAGCCCCGACGGCATGGCGGAGCTCTGGGGGCCCTCGAGCGCGCGCATCGCGGCGATCAATCAGGTTACGCTCTTCGTCAGCATGATCGCGCTCGTCGCGGCATCGCTGGTGCTCACCTACAGCGTGTTCTCGCGCTATCTCTTCCGATCCGCTACGGACTGGCAGGACGAGGTCGCCGTGTTCTGCATCGTCGGGGCGGTGTTCCTGTGCGGGGCCTGGGTGCAGGCACAGCGCGGGCACGTCGGGATCGAGGCCGTCGCGAGCATCCTGCCGCAAAGCATCAACCGAGCCCGCGTGATCGTGGTTGATCTGCTGACCCTCGCCTTCTGCGCGTTCTTCTCGTGGAAATCGTGGACGCTGTTTCACGAGGCCTGGGTCGACAAGATGACGACGTCGTCGACCTTTTCGCCGCCGCTCACGATCCCGTACGGCCTGATGGCTTCGGGCATGACGCTCCTCGTCGCCCAGTTGCTGCTGCAGATGGCTGCGCATTTCGCCTGGCGCGATCCGCGATGAATCCCGGGCAAGCGGCCACGTGCGAATTGCCGCGGCGTCGGCTGCGAGCGTGGGGGTAGACGAGTGAGTGTCCTCGCGCTGGGCCTGTTGTTCGGTGGCGTCACGCTCCTCGTCATGTTCTCCGGGATGCCGATCGCGTTCGCGCTCGGCTTCGTCGCGATCTCGTTCATGTTCTTCTTCATGCCGGCATCGTCGCTCGACACGGTGACCCAGAACGTCTACGAAGAGATGGCGAGCATCACGCTGCTGTCGATTCCGCTCTTCATCCTGAAGGGCGCGGCGATCGGACGGTCGAATGCCGGCCGCGACCTGTATCTCGCGATGCACGCCTGGATGCAGCGCATTCCGGGCGGACTGGGTATCGCCAACGTGTTCACCTGCGCCCTGTTCGCGGCGATGGCTGGATCGAGTCCGGCGACATGCTCGGCGATCGGCAGCGCCGGCATCCCCGAGATGCGCAAGCGCGGCTATTCCCCCGGCTTCGCGGCGGGCATCATCGCCGCCGGTGGAACGCTCGGCATCCTGCTGCCGCCGTCGATCACGATGATCCTGTACGCAGTGGCCGCGGAGGTCTCGCTCGGCCGCCTGTTCCTGGCGGGCATCGGTCCCGGCCTCCTGCTCGTGGCGCTGTTCTCGCTCTACGCCGCCTTCCGGTTCCGAAAGGAGTACGCGGCGGCGCACCTCGCGTTCGAACGCGCCGGCACGCGCTCGGCATATCTCGACGAGAAGATCTACACGATGCACGAAAAGGTCGAGATGCTGCCGCGGGTATTGCCTTTCGTGATTCTGCTGATCGGGGTGATGGTGGCGCTGTACGGCGGCTACGCCACGCCTTCGGAGACAGCCGGCCTGGGCGCCGTCCTCGCGCTCCTGCTGATCGCGTTCATCTATCGCGTCTGGCGCCCCGCCGACGTCAAGCCGATCCTCGCGGCAACGGTCAAGGAATCGACAATGTTGATGTTCATCATCGGCATGTCGCTGCTGTTCTCGTACGTGATGAGCTATCTGCACATCAGCCAGTCGGCAGCCGAAGGCATCGTCGCGCTTCATCTGTCGAAATGGTTCCTGCTGGCCGCCATCCTGCTGATGGTGGTGATCCTCGGCTTCTTCCTGCCGCCGGTCTCCATCATCCTGATGACCGCGCCCATCATTCTCCCGCCGCTCAAGGCGGCCGGCTTCGACCTGATCTGGTTCGGCATCCTGATGACGATCGTGATGGAAATGGGGCTCATTCACCCGCCGGTGGGCCTCAACATCTTCGTGATCAAGAACATCGCGCCCGACATTCCGCTGCGCGATGTTGTCTGGGGCGTGCTCCCCTTCGTGGGGCTCATGTTCGTGGCGATCTTCCTGATCTGCGTCTTCCCCGGCATCGCCAACGGGTTCCCCGACCTGGTCATGGGGCGTCCCAAGTAGATGACGCTGCACTTCTGATTTGTGCAGCGCCGCATCGCGCCGCCGTAGCGCAACTTGCGCCGCAACGATGGTCCGCGTATCGGCGATCGCGTAACATGTCGTTCGCAAAAATAGCGGGCTGCGGCCACCGGGCGCGGCACCCGATTCACGACGGTAACGACTTTGGAGGAACGGACATGGCAAGCAAGCTCGCTGCGATGGCGCTCGCGCCAGAAGAGCCGGTCGCGCAACCTCGGACGCGCGCGACCCCGAACCCTCGCCGAGCGCGCTCGTGGCATTTCGCGGCATTGGGCGCGATGGCCCTCGCAGTTCCGCTGGCGGCCGGCGCTTGGGAACCGACGAAGCCCGTCGAGTTCATCGTGCCCGCCGGGACCGGCGGCGGCGCCGACCAGATGGCGCGCCTGTTGCAGGGCGTCATCACGAAGAACAGCCTGATGAAGCAGCCGATGATCGTCGTCAACAAGCCCGGGGGCGCCGGCGCGGAGGGCTTCCTCGCGATCAAGGAGGCGAAGGGCGATCCGCACAAGATCATCATCACGCTGTCGAACCTGTTCACGACGCCGCTCGCAACCGGCGTGCCGTTCAGCTGGAAGGACATGACGCCGGTCGCGATGCTTGCGCTCGACCAGTTCGTGCTCTGGGTCAACGCCGAAACGCCGTACAAGACGGCGAAGGACTACCTCGCTGCCGTAAAGACCGGCGGCCCGAACAAGTTCAAGATGGGCGGCACGGGATCGAAGCAGGAAGACCAGATCATCACGGTCGCCATCGAGAAGGCTGCCGGCGTCAAGTTCACCTACGTGCCGTTCAAGGGCGGCGGGGACGTCGCCGTGCAACTCGTCGGCAAGCATATCGACTCGTCGGTCAACAATCCGATCGAGGCGGTCGCGCAATGGCGCGCAGGCGCGCTGCGGCCGCTCTGCGTGTTCGACGACACACCGATGCCGTACGCGGCCAAGGTCACCGACACGATGGCCTGGAAGGACATACCGCCCTGCAAGCAGGCCGGTGTCGACGTCGATTACCTGATGCTGCGGGGCATCTTCATGCCCGCCGGCGTGACCAAGGACCAGGTCGACTTCTACGTCGACCTGTTCAAGAAAGTGCGCGAGACGGCCGACTGGAAGAAGTTCATGGAGGACGGCGCGTTCAACACGACGTTCATGGTCGGCCCCGAGTACGCGACGTGGGTCGAGAAGGCCGAGAAGACGCACCAGGACCTGATGCGCGAGGCCGGATTCCTGGCCAAGCCCTGATCCGCGCGCGGTGCCGGGCCGCGGACGGCCCGGCAGCCACATCGACCGGGCGCGCGCTCGCCGTCCGGTCCGCACCCTGCCTCGGGACCCTCATGAGTGACGACAAGCCGTCCGGCGGCGAGACCGGAATATCGACACGCACGATGGAAGTGGCCGTCGCGTTGATCCTGTTCGCGACAGGCGCAATCGTTGCGTTCGACAGCTTCCGACTCGGCGCGAGCTGGGCCGACGACGGGCCGCAGTCCGGCTACTTCCCGTTCTACATCGGGCTCCTGCTATGCCTCGCGAGCCTCGGAACCCTGGGGCAGGTGGCGCTCGACGAATGGAAGCGCCGCGACCGGTTCCGCGGCGCGATCGCCGAGCGGCAGAGCCAGTTCGTCGCCTGGGGGGCGCTCAGGCTCGTATCCTCCGTCCTGCTGCCGGCCTTGGTCTATGTCGTGGGCATCCAGCTGATCGGGATCTACGTTGCGTCGGCGGTCTACATTGCGGCGTTCATGCGCTGGCTGGGCAAGTATCCGTGGCCGAAGAGCACCGCGGTTGGCGTTATCGTCAGCGCAGCACTCTTCGTGATGTTCGAAATCTGGTTCAAGGTCCCCCTCTACAAGGGCGCCTACAACCCGCTCGCATGGCTCGGCTACTGACTCATGCGTCACCGCAGCGCCTACCGATACGGTCGACAGGAGCTCGACGCGTGACCGAGATCAGCGCCCTCTTCCACGGTTTCGCGGTCGTGGTCTCGCCGTTCAACCTGATGCTCATGATCGTCGGCATCGTGCTCGGCGTGATCATCGGCGTGCTTCCGGGTCTGGGCGGCGCCAACGGCGTGGCGATCCTCCTGCCGCTGACGTTCACGATGCCGCCGACCTCGGCGATCATCATGCTGTCGTGCATCTACTGGGGGGCGCTGTTCGGCGGGGCGATCACGTCGGTGCTGTTCAACATCCCGGGCGAGCCCTGGTCGGTGGCGACGACCTTCGACGGGTACCCGATGGCGCAGCAGGGCCGCGCCGGCGAGGCATTGACCGCCTCGTTCACCTCGTCGTTCATCGGCGCGCTGTTCGCCGTCATCATGATCACGTTCCTCGCGCCGCTGGTCGCGAAATTCGCGCTGAAGTTCGGCCCGCCGGAATTCTTCTCCGTCTACCTGCTCACGTTCTGCAGTTTCATCGGCATGGGCAAGGGCTCGCCGTGGAAGACGCTGGCGGCGATGCTGCTGGGCTTTGCGCTCGCCGCGATCGGCATGGACAACATCACCGGCCGGCTGCGACTCACGTTCGGATTCACCGAGATGATGCGCGGCGTCGATTTCCTGATCGCGGTGATCGGGCTGTTCGGCATCGGCGAGATCCTGCTGTCGATGGAGGAGGGACTGTCGTTCACCGGCAAGTCCGCCAAGATCAATCCCAAGGTCGTGCTCGAGACCTGGAAGAAGCTGCCGGCGCACTGGCTCATCTCGATCCGGAGCTGCCTCATCGGCTGCTGGATGGGAATCACCCCGGGTGGTGCAACCCCCGCCTCGTTCATGAGCTACGGCGTCGCGAAGCGCATGTCGAAGAACGGCGACAAGTTCGGGACGGGACAGATCGAGGGCGTGATCGCGCCGGAAACCGCCGCGCACGCCGCCGGCACCAGTGCGCTCCTGCCGATGCTCGCGCTCGGCATTCCCGGATCGCCCACCGCTGCGGTGCTGCTGGGCGGGCTGCTGATCTGGGGGCTCCAGCCCGGACCGCTGCTGTTCGTCGAGCAGAAGGACTTCGTCTGGGGGCTGATCGCCAGCATGTACCTGGGAAATCTCGCCGGCCTCGTCATTGTCCTTACCTGCGTGCCGCTGTTCGCGTCGATCCTCCGCGTGCCGTTCTCGATCATCGCGCCGGTGATCATCGTGATCTGCGCGATCGGCGCGTATACGGTACACAGCGCGATGCTGGACATCTGGTTCATGCTGGGCTTCGGCGTGATGGGCTACGTGTTCAAGAAGCTCGACTACCCGCTCGCACCGCTGGTCCTGGCGCTGGTGCTGGGCGACCGTGCCGAGGACTCGTTCCGCCAGTCGATGCTGATCGCGCAGGGCGACCTCGGCATCTTCGTCTCGAACCCCCTGGTCGGCAGCATCACGGGCCTGGCGCTCGTCATGCTGCTCTGGCCGCTCTTCTCGCTGCTGCGGGCCAAGTACCGCGGCCGATAGCCGCACGTGAGCGTTCAGAGGCGCCTCGCAGCGATCGTCGCGGCCGACATCGCCGGCTACTCCCGCCTCATGGGCATCGACGAGAGCGGGACGCTCGCCGCGCTGAACGAGCGCCGTGCGCGACTCGTCGATCCGGCCATTGCCGCGCACGGGGGGCGCATCGTGAAGACGATGGGCGACGGGCTGCTGCTCGAATTTCCGAGTGTCGTGGAAGCCGTGCGTTGCGCGCTCGCCATCCAGGAAGCGATGGCAAACGCGAACACCGGGGTGCCGGCGGAGAGGCAGCTCGCCTTCCGCATCGGCGTGCATGTCGGCGACGTGATCGTCGACCGGGACGACATCTTCGGGGACGGGGTCAACATTGCGGCGCGGCTGCAGGCAGTCGCCGAAGTCGGCGGAATCTGCCTGTCGGAGCGCGTCTACGAGGAAGTGCGGGACCGGCTGCCGACAGCGTTCGCCGACGGCGGCGAGCGTACGCTCAAGAACATCGCGCGGCCGGTCCATGTCCGGCACTGGCCGGGAACCGCTGCCGATGTGCAGCCGGAGCGGTCGCCACTCGCGCTTCCGGATCGGCCCTCGATCGCCGTGCTGCCCTTCGACAACATGACGAGCGACCCGGACCAGGATTACTTCGCCGACGGGATCGCCGAGGATCTCATCACCGCACTGTCCCGGTTCCGGGAGCTGTTCGTGATCGCCCGCAACTCGACGTTCGTGTTCAAGGGCAAGGTGGCCGATATCAAGGACGTGGGTCGCCGGCTCGGTGTCCAGTACGTCGTCGAGGGCAGCCTGCGCCGCACCGGCAATCGCGTGCGGGTGACCGCACAGCTGATCGAGGCCGCGACCGGCCGCCACGTGTGGGCCGAGCGCTACGATCGCGAGCTTTCCGATGTCTTCGCCGCGCAGGACGAGGTGACGGAGGCCATCGTCGCGGCGATCGCCCCGACGGTGAGCCACCTCGAGCGGGAGCGGGTGCGTGCCTGCCGTTCGTCGTGCGGAAACATGGGGGCATGGGAGAGCTATCAGCGCGGCCTCTGGCACGTCTACCGCTACAGTCCGGGCGACATCGCCGCAGCGCAGGAGCGGTTCGCCGCTGCGATCGGCGCCGATCCCCAGTTCGCACCCGCGCACGCGGGGCAGGCCTATGCACTCTATGTCGAAGCGTTATGGGGGTATGCCGCCGACGTGGCGGCGAATCTGCAGAAGGCGCGGCGTCTGGCCGAGCGGGCGGTCGCGCTGGACGCGCGCGACGCGTTCGCCCACCTCGTTCTGGGCCGCGTGCTGATGACAAGCGGCGAGGTCCGGTCAGCGCTGGCCGAGTGCCGGTTGGCGGTCGAGTTGAACCCCAACCTCGCGGTTGCGCACTTCGGACTCGGCTACGGTCTGGCGCTTGCGGGCCGGGCGGAAGAGGGTCTGGGCAGCGTCGACCGGGCGATCCGTCTGAGTCCCTACGACCCCCTGATGCACGCGTTCGTCACCCTGAAGAGCGGCTTGCTCGTCCTCATGGGTCGCTTCATGGACGCCGTCGAGGCAGCCCGCGACGCGCAGCGACTGCCCAATTGCACCGCGTGGGCGCATTTGCACGAGGCATCGGCGCTTGCCAATCTCGGACGCCTGGACGAAGCCCGGTCGGCGATGGACAAGGCGCGGGCGTTGCAGCCCGACATCTCGGTGCGCTGGGTCGCGCGGCTCCTGCCGACCGAGCCGGACGTCGACGTCGAGCCGGTATTTCGAGGGGATGAAGCGGGCCGGGCTGAAGGAGTGAGCGCCGCTTGAGCCGCTGCGCTCGGTCACGCCGCGCGGTGTCCGACGAGTCTCAGCCGCGCAGGTGGCACGCCACCCAATGGCCTTCGCTGCTTTGCTTCAGCACCGGCTTGTCGCGCGAGCACTCGGCCCTGGCGATCGGGCAGCGGGTATGGAAATGGCAGCCCGACGGGCGGATGAATGGGGCTCGGCACGTCGCCCTCCAGTGTGATCCGCCGGCGCTTGACCTGCGGGTCGGGGATCGGCACCGCCGACAGCAGCGCCTCGGTGTAGGGATGCAGCGGGCGGCGCGTAGAGCTCCTCGCCGGGGCGATCTCGACGATGCGGCCGAGGTACATCACCGCGACGCGGTCGCTGATGTGCTCGACCACCGACAGGTCGTGGGCGATGAACAGGTAGGTGAGCTCGAACTTCTGCCTGCAGGTCCTCGAGCAGATTGATCGATCTGCGCCTGGATCGACACGTCGAGCGCGGAGACCGGCTCGTCGCAGACGATGAGCTTCGGGCTTCACGGCGAGCGCGCGCGCGATGCCGATGCGCTGCCGCTGGCCGCCGGAGAACTCGTGCGGGTAGCGGTCGCATGTGGTCGGCGTCGAGGCCCACCGTCTCCAGCAGCTCGACGATGCGCGTCCTCGTAGTCGCGGCGGGTCTTCGCCAGACCGATGGATCGTCAGCGGCTCGCCGACGATGCGGCTCGACCGTCATGCGCGGATTGAGCGACGCGTACGGGTCCTGAAAGATGATCTGCATGTCGCGCGCCATTCCGCCGCAGCGCGGTCGGGCCGAGGCGCGGTGATGTTCCTGCCGCCGAACGCACACCTCGCCGGAGGTGGGCTCGATCAGGCGCAGTACGCAGCGGCCGGTGGTGCTCTTGCCGCAGCCGGATTCGCCGACGAGGCCCAGCGTCTCGCCCGCGTCGAGGTCGAAGCTCACCCCGTCGACCGCATGGACCTTCTCGACCATGCGGCCAAGCCCGCCGCCCTTGATCGGGAAGTGCTTGACGAGGTTCTCGACCTTGAGCAGCGGCGGGCTCATCGCGGCGCCTCGAGGATGCACGCGACCTTGTGGCCGGAGGCGACCACGCGCAACGGGGGCGTCGCCGACGTGCATGCTGCCGTCGCAAACGGGCAGCGGGGCGCGAAGCGGCAACCTTCGCCCGGCTCGATCGGCCTGGGCACGGTGCCAGGGATGGCTTCGAGCCGAACCTTGTGCGTGGCCGCGATGTCGATGCGCGGAATCGAGCGGATCAGTCCTTGCGTGTAGGGGTGGCGCGGGTGCGCGAAGAGTTCGGCGACCGGGGCCTCCTCGACCACCTTGCCCGCGTACATCACGACGACGCGCTGCGCCACTTCCGCCACCACGCCCATCGCGTGCGTGATCAGCAGCACGGCCATGCCCAGGCGGTCCTTCAGCTCGGCCAGCAGGTCCAGGATCTGCGCCTGGATCGTGACGTCCAGCGCAGTGGTGGGCTCGTCGGCGATCAGCAGCTTGGGATTGCATGCCAGCGCGATCGCGATCATCACGCGCTGACGCATGCCGCCCGAGAACTGGTGCGGGTAGTCGCGGATGCGCCGCTCCGGCGTCGGAATACGTACGAGCCGCAGCATCTCCACCGCACGGTCCATTGCGGCCTTCCGCGACAGCCCCTCGTGCAGGCGGAGGCTTTCCGCAATCTGATCGCCGACGCAATACACCGGGTTGAGCGAGGTCATCGGCTCCTGGAAGACGATCGCGATTTCCTTCGCGCGGACTCTGCGCATCTCGTCGCCACCGGCCGTGACGAGGTCGCGTCCCTGCCACAGCACCTGGCCGCCCACGATCCTGCCGGGCGGCATCGCGATCAGCTTCAGCACGGTCATCGCCATCACGCTCTTGCCGCAGCCCGACTCGCCAACCACGCATACGGTCTCGCCGCGGTCGATGGCGATGTCCACCCCGTCGACGGCGTGCAGCCAGCCGTCGTCGGTCTTGAAGTGGGTCCTGAGGCCTCGGATCTCGAGCAGGGCCACTACATCACCCTCCTGGGGTCGAGCGCATCGCGCAGTCCGTCGCCGATGAAATTGATGGTCAGCACCGCGAGGAAGATCGCGAGACCGGGAAATATCGCCCAGTGCGGCGCGATGTCGAGGTAGTCCTTGCTGTCGAAAAGGATCCGGCCCCACGTCGGGATGTCGGGCGGGAACCCGAGCCCGAGGAATGACAGCGTCGACTCCGCGATGATCGCCTCCGCCACGTCGATGGTGCCGGCCACGATCACCGGGCCGAGCGAATTGGGCAGGATGTGGCGCACGACCTGTCGCGGCACCGATGCGCCGAGGGCGCGCGCGGCTTCGACGAACTCCTTCTCGCGCAGGGAGAAGAACTGCGCGCGCACGAGCCGCGCCACCGGCATCCAGCGAAAGCCCCCGATCACGGCGACAATCAATATGAAGGTCCCGACCTCGACGCCGAACATGGTCTTCAGAGTGTCACGGAACAGATAGATCACGACCAGCAGCAGCGGCAGTTGCGGCAGCGACAGAAACAAATCGGTCAGCCACATCAGTGCCGTGTCGACGGCGCCACGCGAAATGCCGGCGATGGCGCCGATCAGCACGCCGACGACGATCGCCATCAGCATCGCCGCCAGGCCCACGGCCAGCGAGATCCGGCCGCCGTAGAGTACGCGCGCCAGGATGTCGCGTCCCAGATCGTCGGTGCCGAGCGGGTGCGCAAGCGACGGGCCCGCGAGCCGCGCCGTGAAGTCGATCGCCTCGATCGAATGGCGCCATACCAGCGGTCCGAAGGCGACGGCCGCGGCCATCAACGCCAGCACGGCGAGGCTGACGAGCGCCATCCGGTGCCGGCGGAAGCGGCGCCACGCCTCGGCCCATGGCGAGGCATTGCGCGCGCGGCGCGTGGCCGGGATCGCTCCGGCGCTAGCGGTAGGAGATACGGGGGTCGAGCCAGCCATAGAGCAGGTCGGCGATCAGGTTGAACGCGATCACGAGACAGGAGAACACGAAGGTCACGGCCATGATCACCGGCGTATCGTTGCGCAGGATGGCATCGATCAGGAGCGAGCCGATGCCCGGGATCCGAAAGATCTGCTCGGTGACGATCGCGCCGCCGAAGATGGCCGGCATCTGCAACGCCACCAGCGTGACGACCGGGATCAACGCATTGCGCACCACGTGCTTCAGCAATATGACGCGCTCGGGCAGGCCCTTGCTGCGCGCGGTCGTCACGTAGTCGAGACGGATGACGTCCAGCACCGCCGAGCGCACGTAGCGCGTCCAGCTGGCACCCTGGAACAGTCCCAGCACGAACACCGGCATCAGCGACTGCCGGATGTGCTCCCACCACCATTGCCAGCCTGTCGCGCCGATATCGGCACGGTAGACGAAGGGCAGCCAGTCGAGCTTGATCGAGAACAGCAGGATCAGCAGGATCCCGGTGAAGAAGGTGGGCAGCGAGAAGCCCACGAAGGCGAGCGTGCTGGCGATGCGGTCGAACCAGGAGTAGGGCCGCGCCGCCGAGAGGATCCCCACCGGCAGCGCGATCATGAGCGCCAGCACCTGCGAGGCCCCGATCACCGCCAGCGTGACCGGCACACGCTGCAGGATCAGCGTGTCGACGTCGACGCGACTGATGAACGAGAAGCCCCACTCGCCCCGCAGCATCGCCAACAGCCAGCGGAAATAGCGTTGCCAGACGGGATCGTCCAGGCCGAAGCTCTTGCGCAGCTGCTCACGCACCTCGGCCGGCACGTTCGGGTTGAGCGCGAGCTCGCCGAACGGGTCACCGGGCGCCAATGCGAGAACGGTGAACAGAACCACGCTGATGCCCAGCAGGCTGGGCAAGGCGATCAGCAGACGCCGCAGGATGTAGGAACCCACGGCCCGGGCACCCTGTCCGGTGCGGTCAGGCCTCCCGGTACCAGTCCTGGAGACCGGCGAAGTCGAGGTCCCATCCGGTCAACGAGGCTGCGAGCTTCAGCGCGGCGCCGCGCACGCGCGGGCGAGAGATCAGCGGAACGATGTAGCCATCGCCGACCACGAGATCGTTCAGCTTGATGAACAACGCGGCGCGCTTGACCGGATCCAGCTCGGTTTCGGCCGCGGCGTAGGTCTTGTCGTACTCCTCGTTGCGCCAGCGCAGGATATTGCGCCCCGACCATTTGTTGGCCTTGGCCGAGACTTCGCGCGTCAGGTACTGGTCCATGAAGCGCTCGGGGTCGGGCTGCGTCATCGTCGTCGTGTACATCTGGATGTCGCACCAGAACTTGCCGTAGGTGTCGGGATTGGCCACGTCGGACGAGAAGAAGACCGACGCCGTCACCGATTTCAGCTCCAGGTCGATGCCGGCCTTCTGGCAGGACTGCTTGAAGATCGCCTGCTCCTTCTGGCGCGCCGCGTTGATCGACGTCTGGTAGACGAACTTCAGCTTCTTGCCGCCCTTCTCCCGGACGCCGTCGGCGCCCTTCGTCCAGCCGGCGGCATCCAGAATCTGGTTGGCTCTGTCGACATTGAATTCGAACTTCGTGTTCGGCGAACGGAACTTGGCCGGGTTGTTCAGGAAATTGCTCGTCGCCGCGCCAGTACGGCCGTAGATGAACTCCTGCATGCCCTTCCGATCGGCCAGCAGCGCCATCGCCTGGCGCACCTGCGGATCGCCGAAGGCAAAATGCTTGGAATTGACGCTGGCGCGCTCGCCGTCGACCTCGTTCCAGGGATCGGTGACCGAGAGCTGGATGAATTCGATGTCGCCGCTCTGCACGATATGGGCGCGGCCCTTGCCACCGGCCTCCATGCGCTTCAGCACCTCGTCCTCGACCTGCAGGTTCCAGGCGTAGTCGTACTCGCCGGTCTGCAGCACGGCGCGCGCGGCCGAGACGGCGTCGCCGCCGCCTTTCATCTCGATCGCGTCGAAGAAGGGGCGGTTGGGCAGGTGGTAGTTCGGGTTGAGCTCGCCGCGCACCATGTCGCCCGGCTTGAAGTCGACGAACTTGTAGGGGCCGGTACCGACGGGCTTGAGGTTGGTCGGCGCCTCGCGCGATTTGGCGCCGATGTACGGCGCGAACAGGTGCTTCGGGATGATCATGCCCTCGGCCGCGCAGAAGGCCGTCGCCCAGAACGGCGTGGGCTTCGCAAAGATCACCCGGATCGTGTGCGAATCGACCTTCTCGACCCTGACGTCCTTGTAGACGCCGGAGGTCACGGCCGCGGTGGCGGGATCCTTCGCGTATTCCCACGTGAAGACGCAGTCGTCGGCGGTGAACGGCTGCCCGTCGTGCCAGGTCACGCCCCGCTTGAGCTTCCAGGTGACGCTCTTGCCGTCGGCCGCCAGTCCCCCGTTCTCGCGCGTGGGCACCTCGGCGGCGAGGATGGGCACGAGGTTGCCGTCGTTGTCCCAGCAACCCAGCGGTTCGTAGAAGATGCGCGATCCTTCCTGGTCCTTCGTGCCGTTGGCGAAGTGCGGCTGCAGCAGCGTCGCGCCTTGCCACCACAGGACCTTGAGCGTGCCGCCGCCACCGCGCTTCGTCGGCTTGTACACAGGTGCCGTCTGCGCCTGCGCAACACCGGCATGCATCAGCAGCATCGATGCCATGGGCGCGGACAGGCCCAGGCCGACCAGCTGCAGGATGAACGACCGGCGCGGCAACCGGCCTTCGCGCACCTCTTCGATCAGCTGACGGAGCTCTTGTTCCTGCATGACGCGCCTCCTCGTGATTTGGACCCGGCGGGGCATTGTGCACCAGGAGGCACGCGGATGCCATCGGCCCGCATCCGGTGCGCCATCGACCGGCGCTACGCCAAGGGTGCAAGCCCTAACCGCGCGTCACACCCGTTCCGCCGATCCCGCACCGCCGTATCCGGTGGCGCCCCCGGCCGCTCCACCGGCGCTCACGCGCACCGCGCAATACTTGAACTCCGGGATCTTGCCGAAGGGATCGAGCACCGGATTGGTGAGCAGGTTCGCCGCCGCCTCGTAATAGCAGAAGGGGACGAACACGGCGCCGCGCGGCGTACCGTCGTCGGCGCGCGCGGCGAGCGCGATCGCGCCGCGACGCGATGCGATGCTGATCGTGCCGCCGGGCGCGACGCCGAGCTCCTCCAGGTCGGCCGGGTGCATCGACGCGATCGGCGACGGCTCGATCGCGTCGAGGACCTCGGTGCGTCGCGTCATGCTCCCGGTGTGCCAATGCTCGAGCTGGCGCCCGGTGATCAGCACGAACGGGTACGCGGCATCCGGTTGTTCGGCCGCGGGAATGACCGTGGCCGGAACGAACCGGCCACGTCCGGTAGCGGTGGGAAATTGCGCGGTGAACACCACACGCGTTCCCGGATCACCTTCGCGCTCGCAGGGGTAGGTCACCGCGTGCTCGCGCTCGAGCCGATCCCAGGTGATGCCGGCGATCGACGGCATCGCCTTGCGCATTTCGGCGAACACCTCGCGCGGGTGTACATAGTTCCAGTCGAGGCCGAGCCGTTTCGCCATCTCGACGATGATCCAGAGATCCTGGCGCGCGTCCCCGGGTGGGGCCAGCGCCTGCCGTCCGAGCTGGACCAGGCGGTCGGTGTTGGTGTACGTCCCGGTCTTCTCCGGAAACGCGGACGCCGGCAGGATCACGTCGGCGAGATAGGCGGTCTCGGTGAGGAAGATGTCCTGCACGACCAGCATCTCGAGCGCGGCGAGCGCAGCTCTCGCGTGCGCGACGTCAGGATCGGACATCGCCGGGTTCTCGCCCATGATGTACATGCCGCGGATCGTTCCGGCGTGCACCGCGTCCATGATCTCGACGACGGTGAGCCCCGGCGCCGGATCGAGCGCATGGCCCCACAGCGTCGCGAACGCGTCGCGGGCGGGAGCATTGTCCACGCGCCGGTAGTCGGGCAGCATCATCGGAATCAGACCGGCATCGCTCGCGCCCTGCACGTTGTTCTGACCGCGCAGGGGATGGAGCCCGGTGCCCGGTCGGCCGACCTGTCCGGTCATCAGCGCCAGCGCGATCAGGCAGCGGGCGTTGTCGGTGCCGTGGACGTGCTGCGAGATGCCCATGCCCCAGAGGATCATCGAGCCGCGCGAAGTCGCGTACAGCCGCGCCACCTCGCGAATCGTCGCCGCCGGAATGCCGCAGACGGCGGCCATCGCCTCGGGGCTGTGCCCGAGAACGTTCTTCCGCAACTCGTCGAAGCCGCTCGTGCGATCCGCGACGAAACTCTGCGCGGTGAGCCCCTCCTCGATGATCGTGTACATCATCGCGTTGAGCAGCGCGACGTCGGTGTCCGGCTTGAACTGCAGGTAGTGTGTGGCGTGCCGCGCAAGCTCCGAGCGCCGCGGGTCGGCGAGCACCAGCTTCGTCCCGCGCCGGACGGCGTTCTTGATCCACGTCGCCGCGACCGGGTGATTGACAACCGGATTGGCGCCGATCAGCAGCACGACCTCCGCCTGCATCACATCCATCACCGGATTCGACACCGCGCCCGATCCGATCCCTTCGAGCAGCGCCGCTACGCTCGACGCGTGGCAGAGCCGTGTGCAGTGATCGACATTGTTGGTGCGAAATCCCGTGCGCACGAGCTTCTGGAACAGATAGGCCTCTTCGTTGGATCCCTTCGCCGACCCGAAGCCGGCCAGGGCGGCACCGCCGTGAGTGTCGCGAATGCGCGCGAGCGCGCCACCCGCGATGGCGAGCGCTTCGTCCCAGCTCGCCTCGCGGAAGACCGCGAGCGGATCGGCGGGATCCATCGCGAAGTCCGCCGACTTCGGCATGCCGGGCCTCCTGACGAGCGGCTGCATCAGGCGCTGCGGATGGTGCACGTAGTCGAATCCGAAGCGCCCCTTGACGCACAGCCGCCCGTGATTCGCCGGACCGTCGCGGCCCTCGACGCGCACGATCGCGTTGTCCTTGACGTGGTAGGTGAGCTGACAGCCGACGCCGCAATAGGGGCACACCGAGGCGACCTGCCGATCGGCGTTCGCGAGATAGGCGTCTTTCGCCGGCGCGAGCGCGCCGGTGGGGCAGGCCTGCACGCATTCGCCGCACGCCACGCAGGTCGACTCACCCATCGGATCGCCGAGGTCGAAAACGATCTGTGAACGGGCGCCGCGAAATGCGTAGCCGATGACATCGTTGACCTGCTCCTCGCGGCAGGCACGCACGCAGCGAGTGCACTGGATGCACGCATCGAGGTTGACCGCCATCGCCGGGTGCGAGCAATCCGCCGCCGGCTGCGCGCGGGGGGCGAAGCGAGGCTTGCCGACGGCGAGGCGCCGCCGCCAATGCGCAAGCTCCGAGTCCGGCTTGTAGACGCGCTCCGGAACGTCGGCGACGAGCATCTCGACGACCATCCTCTGCGCATGCAGCGCCCGCGCGGAATCGGTGGACACGTCCATTCCCGATGACGGGGTGCGGCAGCACGACGGCGCCAGCAGCCGCTCACCCTTGATCTCCACCATGCACGCCCGGCAATTGCCGTCGGAACGCATCCCCGGCGTATAGCAGAGGTGCGGGATCTCGACCCCATGCCGGCGCGCCGCCTCGATGATCGTTTCGTTCGCCGCGGCGGCGAGCTCGACGCCGTTCAGCCGGAAGCGTACGTCCTCTTCGAGCCTTGGCTTCGCCCTGCTCGCGCCGGCGTCCTCCCCTTCGCCCGCTGCGCTCATTCGACCTCCCCGCGAAAATAGCGAATCACGGAGGTGAACGGGTTCGGCGCCGCCTGGCCGAGCCCGCAGATCGACGCGTCGGCCATCGCCTGCGCCAGCTCGCCCAGCAGTGCGGTATCCCAGGTGCGCTCGGCCAACAGCGCGACCGCCTTCTCGGTCCCGACCCGGCACGGCGTGCATTGGCCGCACGACTCGTCCGCGAAGAAACGCAGGAGATTGAGTCGCGGCATCGCGTGCGCGGTCGTGCTGCGAGAGCACGATCACCGCGGCGGAACCGATGAATGCCCCGTGCGGCTGCAGCGTGTCGAAATCGAGCGGAACATCGCCGAGCGCGGCCGGCAGGATTCCGCCGGAAGCGCCGCCCGGCAGATACGCATAGAACGCGTGCCCGGGCAGCATGCCACCGCAGTACTCGTCGATCAGCTCGCGCACGGTGATGCCGGCCGGTGCGAGATGCACGCCGGGACGCGCGACGCGCCCGGAAACCGAGAACGAGCGGAGCCCCTTGCGGCCGTGCCGGCCCTGGCCCGAGAACCACGCGGCGCCGCGCTCCAGGATGTCGCGCACCCAGTAGAGCGTCTCCATATTGTGCTCGAGCGTCGGGCGCCCGAAGAGCCCGACCTGCGCCACGTACGGCGGGCGCAGGCGCGGCATTCCACGCTTGCCCTCGATCGACTCGATCATCGCCGACTCCTCGCCGCAGATGTAGGCACCCGCGCCGCGGCGCAGATCGATCCGCGGAAGCGGGCAGGGCGGGTCAGCCTCGAGGGCCGCGATCTCGCGCGTCAGGATCGCGCGACACGCCGCATACTCGTCGCGCAAGTAGATATAGACCTCGTCGATGCCAACCGCCCATGCGGCGATCATTGCCCCCTCGATAAAGCGATGCGGGTCGCGTTCGAGGTAGTGGCGGTCCTTGAAGGTTCCCGGCTCGCCCTCGTCGATGTTGATTGCCATCAGCCGGGGCGCCGGCTCGGCGCGGACGATGCGCCACTTGCGGCCGGCCGGAAATCCGGCGCCGCCCAGACCGCGCAGCGCCGAGTCCTCGAGGACGGCGATCACGTCGTCGACCCGGCGCGCGCCACCGTGGCAGGCCGCAAGTGTCCGATAGCCGCCGCCGGCACGGTACGCGGCGTAATCGACATACGACGGAACCGCGGGTTCGGTCGTGCGCGCGTCGATCGCGGCGCGCACGGCATCCGCCGTCGCACAGTCCACCGGATTGCGCCCCACCACCACCGCTGGCGCGTGCTCGCAGCGACCGACGCAGGGCACGCCGATGACGCGCACGTTCGGACCGCAGCCGGTCGCGAGCGCGGCGCGCAGCGCTTCGGCACCCGCCATCTGGCACGACAGCGTCTCGCACACGCGCACCGTGATCTGCGGCGGCGGCGCCTCGCCCTCCTTCACGACGTCGAAGTGATGGTAGAAGGTCGCGACTTCGTAGACTTCGGCCATCGCGAGCTTGAGTTCCGCGGCCAGCGCGACGAGGTGCGCCGCACTGATCGAGCCGTGCGCGTCCTGAACCCGGTGCAGAAACTCGATCAGGAGATCGCGCCGCCGCGGTGCGTCACCGAGCAACCTCCCGATCTCCGCGGCCGCTTGCGGGTCGATCTGCCGGCCCTTCGGATGACCGCGCGCGGTGCCCCGCCCGCGGATGTCGGAGATGTCGACTACTGCCTTTTGCACGATGCGCCTTCCATGCCTGAGTTTGTGTCCGCCGCCAGTGCCCGCCCGGCCGAAGGGCCTACAACGCGTTGGTGAACATGGCGTGAACGGGCCCTAGTCGAGAAAGTCGCTGTGCTTCTCGACGTGCGCCGCGAGATCGAGCGAGTGCTGTCGGACGAGGCGCTCGGCGAGCTCGGTGTCGCGGGCTTCGAGCGCCTCGATGATCCGCATGTGGTCGACGAT
This sequence comes from uncultured beta proteobacterium, assembly GCA_963783525.1. Classification (GTDB taxonomy): domain Bacteria; phylum Pseudomonadota; class Gammaproteobacteria; order Burkholderiales; family Casimicrobiaceae; genus CAIWHR01. The sequence continues at coordinate 6,537 of CAWAOF010000001.1, read as the reverse complement.
CGATCGTGCGGCGCGGTCGCTCTGCGAGATCGTCATCTTGCGGATCGCGCGAACGTGGATGAACAGGTTCTCGATCGTCTTCCCCATGAGGTTGGAGCCGGAGAGCCGGATGATCGCCTGGTGGAACGCGATGTTGGCGTCGGAGTATTCTTCGATGTGCTCCGCCGGCGTCGTGGTCCGGAACTCGTCGAACATCCGCCGCAGTGCCGCGATGTCCGCGTCCGACGCATTGATCGTGGCCAGGCGCGCGGCCATGCTTTCGAGCGCCGCCCACATCTCGATCATCTCGATGATCTGCTTCTTCGTCTTGCGGACGATGAAGATGCCGCGGCGGGGCTCGGTGCGCAGGAAGCCTTCCTGCTCGAGGAGCGTCATCGCCTCGCGGATCGGCGTGCGGGACACGCCCAGCGCCTGCGAGAGCTGGCGCTCGTCGAGGCGGATCTCCTCGGGGTGTGCATAGATGTCGGCGTCCATGATCATCTGCTTCAGCGCGGCGTACGCCTGGTCGCGCAGGCTGACGTTGGCGTTGATCGGCGTCAGCGGCGGCAGCACGGCCTCGGTGGTGGTGTCCATGGCGCGAAAGCGGGGCTATATTGACAATCGTTGATATACCACATACGTTACGCCGAATATCAAACGAAGCCAACACGGCCAGGCTGTATTCTTAGGAGGAAATGCCTGCGTCCTGGAGCTTATGGGGCGCTCACATTGCGTAGCCGCGGCACGACCCACTCGTTACGCGGCGCCATCTCGAAGCGGCCGCGCGCGGCGCCGAGCTCACCATCGCCGCCCCCGCCTGATCGGAGGACTCACATGGACCACGTAGCCACCAAGTCTGCGCAGCCGGCGGCGCCCGCCGCCGCCGACCCGCCGAATGGTGCCGGCGGCGGCGAGATCGATCGCCAATCCCAGGAAACCGACGGCTTTCAGCTGGTCATCGAGGCCCTCAAGCTGAACGGCATCGATACGATCTTCGGTGTGCCCGGCATCCCGATTACCGACCTCACGCGCAAGCTGCAGCGCGCCGGGCTGCGCGTGATCTCGTTCCGCCATGAGCAGAACGCCGGCTATGCCGCTTCCATCGCCGGCTTCCTGACGGGCAAGCCCGGCATCTGCCTCACCGTGTCCGCCCCCGGTTTTCTGAATGGCCTGACGGCACTCGCCAATGCCACCACCAATTGCTTTCCGATGATCCTCATCAGCGGCTCCTCCGAGCGCGAGATCGTCGACTTGCAGCAGGGCGACTACGAGGAGATGGACCAGCTCGCCATCGCCCGACCGCACGCCAAGGCCGCGTTCCGGGTCCTGCACGTGGAGGACATCGGCGTGGGCGTGGCACGCGCGATCCGTGCGGCTCTGTCCGGCCGTCCGGGCGGCGTGTATCTCGACCTGCCGGCCAAGCTGTTCCCGCAGACCATCGACGCGGAAGCCGCGAAGAAGTCGCTGATCAAGGTGGTCGATCCGGCGCCGCGCCAGATCCCGGCACCGGACTCTGTTGCGCGCGCACTTGATCTGCTCGGAACCGCCAAGCGTCCACTGATCATTCTCGGCAAGGGCGCGGCGTACGCGCAGGCCGATGCCGATATTCGCGCGCTGGTGGAGAAAACCGGCATCCCCTACCTGCCCATGGCCATGGCCAAGGGCCTGCTGCCCGACACGCACGAGCAATCGGCAGCTGCGGCACGCTCGTACGTGCTACCCGAAGCCGACGTCGTGATGGTGATCGGTGCGCGCCTGAATTGGCTGCTTTCGCACGGCAAAGGCAAGACGTGGGGCGGCAAGAACGCCAAGGATTGGGGCGGCCAGAAGTTCGTCCAGATCGACATCTCGCCACAGGAGGCGGACAGCAACGTCCGTATCGATGCACCCGTCGTCGGCGACATCGGCTCGTGCGTCTCCGCGATGCTCGGCGCCATCAACGCAACTGCGGGATCGTGGCCGAAGCCACCCACCGAGTGGCTCAACGCCATCGCGGAGCGCAAGACGAAGAACGTCGCGAAGATGGCGGAAACCCTGGCGAAGAACCCCGCGCCGATGAACTACCACAGCGCGCTTTCCGTCGTGCGCGACATCGTCAAGGCCAATCCGGACGCCATGCTCGTCAACGAGGGTGCGAACGCGCTCGACTTCACGCGCAGCATCGTGGACATGTACAAGCCGCGCAAGCGCCTGGACGTCGGCACGTGGGGTGTCATGGGCATTGGCATGGGCTTTTCGGTCGCGGCGGCCGTGGTCAGCGGCGAACAGGTGATCGCGGTCGAGGGCGACAGCGCCTTCGGCTTCTCCGGCATGGAAGTGGAGACGATCTGCCGCTACAACCTCCCGGTCTGCGTCGTGATCCTGAACAACAACGGCGTCTACCGCGGGGATGAAGTCAATCCGACCGGAGGCGTCGATCCCTCCCCCTTGGTGTTCGTCAAGGGCGCGCGGTACGAGAAGCTGATGGACGCCTTTGGTGGCGTGGGTGTGCTGGCCGCGACGCCGGCCGAGCTCCGCAGCGCGATGGAGGAAGCGATCCGCTCGCGCAAGCCTACGCTGATCAACGCGGTCATCGACGAAAAGGCGGGCACGGAAAGCGGCCGCATCACGAGCCTCAATCCCGCCGCGAAGAAGAAGCCGTGACGGCCGCCAGTCCCGCAGGGCCGTCCCAAGAGACTGGCCAGCCCCCCGGGGGGGCAGCGAGCAGAGCGAGCGTGGGGGGATATTCATCCCAGTCGGGGCAGCGCGTTCGAAATGACTGCATGGCATAGGGGAACGTAATGGGCAAGGCATTGGATGGCGTCGAGATTCTCGATTTCACGCACGTGCAGTCGGGGCCGACGTGCACGCAGCTTCTGGCCTGGCTGGGCGCCGACGTGATCAAGGTCGAGCGCGCGGGGGAGGGGGACATCACGCGCGGACAGCTGCGCGACATTCCCGACGTCGACAGCCTCTATTTCACGATGTTGAACCACAACAAGCGCTCGATCACCGTCGATGCCAAGAACCCGAAAGGGAAAGCCATCCTCGAGGCGCTGGTGAGGAAATGCGATGTGCTGGTCGAGAATTTCGCGCCCGGCGCGCTCGACCGGATGGGCCTCACCTGGGAACACATCCAGGAGCTCAACCCGCGGATGATCGTCGCCTCGGTCAAGGGCTTCGGTCCCGGTCCGTACGAGGACTGCAAGGTCTACGAGAACGTCGCGCAATGCGCGGGCGGCTCCGCGTCGACCACCGGCTTCGACGACGGGCCGCCGCTCGTCACCGGCGCGCAGATCGGGGATTCGGGCACGGGCCTGCATCTCGCGCTCGGCATCGTCGCGGCGCTGTATCAGCGCAACACGACCGGCCGCGGGCAGCGCGTGCTGGCCGCGATGCAGGACGGCGTGCTCAACCTCTGCCGCGTCAAGCTGCGCGACCAGCAGCGGCTCGCGCGCACCGGCGTCATGGAGGAGTACCCGCAGTATCCGAACGGCACCTTCGGCGACGCGGTGCCGCGTGCCGGGAACGCCTCCGGTGGCGGTCAGCCCGGATGGATCCTGAAGTGCAAGGGCTGGGAGAGCGACCCCAACGCCTACATCTACTTCATCACGCAAGCCCCGGTGTGGAAGGACATCTGCGCCGGTGATCGGCCGGCCGGAGTGGCTGACCGACCCCCGGTACGCGACGCCGAAGGCGCGGCTGCCGCACCTGATGGAGATCTTCGACAAGATCGAGGAATGGACCAAGACCAAGACCAAGTTCGAGGCGATGGACATCCTGAACGAGCACGACATTCCCTGCGGCCCGATCCTGTCGATGAAGGAGCTGGCCGAGGAGCCGTCGCTGCGCAAGACCGGTACGGTGGTCGAGGTCGATCATCCGACCCGCGGCAAGTACCTGACCGTCGGCAATCCGATCAAACTCTCCGACAGCCCCACTGACGTGCAGCGCTCGCCACTCTTGGGTGAGCACGCCGACCAGGTGCTCGCCGAGCTCGGCTACACCAAGGAGCAGGTCGCGGCGCTGCGTGCCGAGAAGGTGATCTGAACAGCGGCGGCACCTGCCGCCGGGCGGTGCCGCGCCGGCGAACACGCGAGGGTGGGATGGCAAACGACAAGAAGAGAAGTGCGGCGGATTCTGGACGCGGTGAAGGCGGACGGGCGCACCGCACTGACCGCGCCGGAAGGCAAGCTGGTCTGCGACGCGTACGGCATTCCGGTGCCAAAGGAAGAACTCGCGCGGACGGCCGCCGAAGCGGCGAAGCTTGCGACGCGGATGGGTTTCCCGGTCGTGCTCAAGATCGTCTCGCCCGAGATCCTGCACAAGACCGAGGCCGGCGGCGTGCTGGTAGGCTTGCGCACGTCGGCGGAAGTGCGGAAGGGCTTCGCGAAGGTCGTGGCGAACGCGAAGAAGTACGACCGCAAGGCGCGGCTCTTCGGTGTGCAGGTCCAGCAGCTGGTAGGCGGCGGGCAGGAAGTGATCATCGGCGCAGTGACCGACCCGTCGTTCGGCAAGCTGGTCGCCTTCGGCCTGGGCGGCGTGCTGGTCGAAGTGCTGAAGGATGTCACGTTCCGGCTTGCGCCCGCGTCGCAATCAGACGCAGTGTCGATGCTGGACGGGATCGCGGCCGCGGAAATCCTGAAGGGAGTGCGCGGGGCCGACGGGGTGAACCGCGCCGCGCTGGCCACCGTGATCCGCAACGTGTCGAAGCTCGTCGCCGATTTCCCCGAGATCGCCGAGATGGACCTGAACCCGGTGTTCGCCTCGAAGAAGGGTGCGGTCGCGGCCGACGTGCGCATCGTGCTCGACCCAATCCGCCCGCACCGCGCTACCGCCCGCAGCACGAGGACATTGTCCGCGACATGAACCGTATCATGAAGCCCGATGCCGTCGCGGTGATCGGCGCCTCCGGCGAAGCGGGCAAGATCGGCAACTCGGTGATGAAGAACCTGATCAACGGCGGCTACCAGGGGAAGATCTATCCGATCAATCCATCCGCCGACGAGATCATGGGCCTCAAGGCCTACAAGAGCGTCAAGGACGTCCCGGGGCCGATCGACGTCGCCGTGTTCGCGATTCCCGCGAAATTCGTCGCGCAGGCGCTGACCGAGGTCGGCGAGAAGAAGATCCCCGGCGCCGTGCTGATCCCGTCCGGGTTTGCCGAGACCGGCAACGTCGAGGGCCAGCAGGAGATCCAGGCGATCGGCCGCAAGTACGGCGTGCGGCTGATGGGCCCGAACATCTATGGCTTCTACTACACCTGGAAGAACCTCTGCGCCACGTTCTGCACCGCGTACGACGTCAAGGGCCACGCGGCGCTGTCGTCGCAGTCGGGCGGCATCGGGATGGCAATCATCGGCTTCTCGCGCTCGGCCAAGATGGGCGTGTCCGCGATCGTGGGCCTCGGCAACAAGTGCGACATCGACGAGGACGACCTCCTCACGTTCTTCGAGCAGGACGACAACACGCACATCATCGCGCAGCACTGCGAGGACCTGAAGGACGGCCGTGCCTTCGCCGAGGTCGCGAAGCGGGTGTCGAAGAAGAAGCCGGTCGTCATGCTGAAGGCGGGTCGCACGAGCATGGGCGCCCGTGCCGCGTCATCGCACACGGGCGCGCTCGCTGGCAACGACAGGATCTACGACGACGTGCTCCGCCAATCCGGTGTCATCCGCGCAAGAGCGCTGCGCGAGCTCCTCGAATACGCGCGCGCGATCCCGGTGCTGCCGACCCCGAAGGGCGAGAATGTCGTGATCATCACCGGTGCCGGCGGCTCCGGCGTGCTGCTCTCCGACGCCTGCGTCGACAACAAGCTGTCGCTGATGGCAATGCCTCCCGACCTCGACGCCGCGTTTCGCAAGTTCATCCCGCCGTTCGGCGCCGCGGGGAATCCGGTCGACATCACCGGCGGCGAGCCGCCGAAAACCTATCAGAACACGATCCGGCTCGGCCTCGAGGACCCGCGCATCCACGCGCTCGTCCTGGGCTACTGGCACACGATCATCACGCCGCCGATGGTCTTCGCGAAGCTGGTGGTCGAGGTTGTCGACGAGATGAAGGCCAAGGGGATCGCGAAACCGATCGTCGCCTCGCTCGCGGGCGACGTCGAGGTCGAGGCCGCGGCCGAGTACCTGTTCGACCACGGTATCCCGGCGTATCCGTACACGACGAGATGCCGGTGATGGTGCTGGGCGCGAAGTACGCGTGGGCGCGCGCGGCGGGCCTGATCTGAATGTCACATCTGCCGGAACAGATGCGCGTACGGCTGGCTCACCTGCAGCGACTCCTTCCTCTTCTTGAGACGCAGGACAAGTCTGCCGTGCATCTGGTGCGCCACCTCCGCGATGGCGTCGACATTGACGATCGTCGCACGATGAATCTGCCAGAATACTGCCGGATCGAGAGCTTCGCTTAGCTCCTTCAGTGGTGTCCGGATCAGCACCTCGCAGTCGGCGGTGACCACACTTGTGTACTTGGTGTCGGCCTGGAAGTAGCAGATCTCGTCGACGGTGACCAGCCGCACGTTGGCGCCCGTCGCGACGTTGATCCATCGCAGGTAGGTCCGCTTCGTCGACG